>CAZUOM010000003.1:0-119168 GCA_964621305.1 uncultured Gammaproteobacteria bacterium
GAAAAGCAGTGCTAGGTTTTTTAAGGTCTCTCCTTGCGAGGCAAGGAGAGACCTTGTGAAAATGAAAATTACTGTAATTATCCTCGCTAGGAACGAAGAAGCGCGCATCGGCAGATGTCTGGAGTCGCTAGTATGGGCACACGAGCGAATCGTCGTTGACAACGGATCGACTGATGAAACAGTCAAGATAACTAAAAAACACGGAGTAAAGGTAGTAGATAACGATTCTTCAAGTTTTGCCGAGCTTAGAAACATCGGTCTCAAAGAAGCCAAATATGACTGGATTTTCTATGTCGATGCTGACGAAATTGTAACCAAAGAGCTTGCGCAAGAAATAAAAAAAATTAACACTCATGTATCGGCCTATTTTGTTCGACGAAAGAATTATTATCTTGGCAGTGAATGGCCGTTTCAAGAAAATATTCTGCGACTGTTTAGGAAATCGGCGCTCAAGAACTGGTACGGAGAGCTGCACGAATCGCCAAACATCGAAGGAAAAACTGGTCAATTGAAAAACCCGCTCCTTCACTACACGCACCGCACGCTCGAGGAGATGGTCGCCAAAACAAACGAGTGGTCAGATGTTGAAGCCAGGCTCCGCCTGGACGCCCACCACCCGCCCATTGTTAGGTGGCGCCTATTGCGCGTTATGGCAACTGCTTTTTTTGATTCATTTATCAAACAAGGGGGCTGGCGCGCCGGAACCATCGGCCTCATCGAAAGCATCTACCAAGCTTTCAGCATGTTTATTACATACGCAAAACTTTGGGAACTCCAGAATAAAAAGCAATGAAAAAACACATCACCGACACGAAAAAATTGCGTTATTTGAAGGGAAAACTCTGTGATTTGCACATAGCAACAACTCTGGATTAGGCTATGAAAGCTCAAAAGGATCCAAAATCGTATGTGTTTCTCGATGAGTCTGGGAAACCGGAGGTTTTTTCTGCAAAAGGAACGAATCTGGTTGACGCAGGGACGGCCTCAAAATTTTTGGTCATTGCAGCGGTAAGGACCATGAATCATTTAGCACTTCAACAAGCGGTAACCGAATGCCGGCTTAATTCGCTTAAAGATGAAACACTCATCCAAACTTTTTCACCGCAGTACTCTCTTAATGCATTTCATGCTCAAACCGATTATCCGGAAGTAAGAAAGAGGTTTTATGAATGGCTGCGCGATAGTCCGTTAGATTTGAAAATTTCCGTCATAGTCGCTGACAAACTTAAAGCATACCCTCAGTTGCAGCGCGATGCTGGACGGTTTTATACCACTATAGCAGGACAACTTTTAAAACGATTTCTTCATACAGCAGAAGATGTTGAAGTAATTTTTTCCAGGCGCGATGCATCTTTGAAGACGAGAGAGAGATTGAATTATGTTATTGATGCGATGCGTATAAATTTTGCGCAGGACCATACTTTCGATCCAAAAACTGTTGTCAGGTATTATCATAATCCTCATTATACTCACGGTGGCCTCCAATTAGCTGACTATGTCGCGTATGCAATTTTTCAGGTATTTGAGCATAAAAGGAGAGAATTATACGAAATAATTAAAGAAAGGATTGGATACATTCAGGATATTTTTAATAAAAAATCCTATTCTCGGAGCAACCCACTCTAGCTATCCCTTTCGGGAAGTGCGAACTTCGCACGTGTTGCTGGATGGGTTACTCAAAAAACAGGATTCCTTATCATTATACACGTTTTGTCAAATATAACAAATATGACAAGTTAAGTACGCTTAAATATGAAAAAACATGCAGCTGACACAACAAAAATTGCATTATTTAAAGGAAGAAAGATACGGAGAACATTGTATCAAGGAGAATGGTGGTTTGTAGTGGAAGATGTGGTCTTGGCGCTTATAGATTCTTCTGATCCGAAACAATACATTCAGAGGATGAAATCCCGCGACCCAGAATTGTCCAAAGGGTGGGTACAAATTGTACATACCCTTGCTATTGAAACTTTGGGCGGTATGCAAAAGATGATCTGTGCCAACACGGAAGGTATTTTCCGCATAATCCAATCCATCCCATCTCCCAAGGCCGAACCATTCAAGAGGTGGCTTGCGCGCGTCGGATACGAACTTAAATCCGATGCCAAAGCCGGCGGCGAAATTGCGGGGGGCGCCAGGAGAAATCTGGAAAAACGCCTTGGCAGGTCAATAGTTACAAAAAAGAACTTTTTACCATGAAAAATTTTTTCATGCGATTTTGGCCATTACTTTTTATTTTTTCTGTCTGGTTTGCTTTTGCACATCCATATTTTCTCAAAGGACTTGTGCCATTTCCGAGTAAATACCTAGTTACTTTTTTTCCTCCGTGGAGTGCACAGTACGGTATGCCGGTAGGCAACAACGCGATGCCCGATGTGATAACGCAGATTTATCCATGGAAGCGGGTGACAATCGATTCATGGAAAATGTGGCAGGTGCCTTTGTGGAATCCGTATAGTTTTGCGGGGACGCCGCTCGCTGGCAATTACCAGTCCGCGGTATTCACCCCCTTTAATCTTTTGTTTTTTATTCTACCGGAAATTGACGCATGGAGCATCCTCATTCTTCTGCAACCGATTCTGGCAGGGATTTTTATGTACTTGTTTCTGCGAAGTCTTGCCCGATCTTACCCCGCGAGCTTGACAGGAAGCTTTGCCTTTATGTTTTGTGGATTCATGGTGGTTTGGATGGCATACGGGACGCTTGGGTATGCAGTTTTGTGGTTACCGCTGGTTCTTTACTCCATTCAGACTCAAAGGAAACTACTTTTATCCATAGCGGTCGCACTTTCGCTTTATTCAGGCCATTTCCAGATGAGCCTATATGTTTTTGGGCTGGCAACGGTTTTTATTCTTTTTAAGAAAGATATAAAACTCTATTTGTTCTTAGGTTTAGGTTTACTTATAGCTCTGCCACAGCTATTGCCCGCATACAATGCATATATGTCATCGGTGAGGAGTTCGCTGTTTCAAGCAGGCGAGATTATACCGTGGAACTATCTTATAACCGTCTTTGCGCCAGATTTTTTTGGCAATCCAGTAACTCGAAACGACTGGTTTGGACATTACGCGGAGTGGGCGAGTTTTATCGGTGTGGCTCCGCTTCTTTTGGCTGTTTATACAATTTTTCGTAAAAAAAGCAAAGAAGAATGGTTCTTTTGGCTCATTGCGGGTGCAACATTGCTTCTTGCAACCCCTTCTATATTAACAAACCTGCTCTATCAAGCAAAAATTCCAGTTCTGTCTACCAGCGCAGCAGGGAGAATTATTGTTCTTTTAAGTTTTTCTCTTAGTTCACTTGCTGCAGCGGGTTTTGATGGGCTTAACCAAGATTGGCGCGATAATCGACGAAAAGCAATTAAGTGGTTAGGTAGTGCACTGATAATTTTTCTTTTATTTGTTTGGGGAGCGCTTCTTTTTTTCAAACCTTTACCCATAGATAAATTGATTGTTGCTAAAAGAAATTTTATTTTACCTTCAGTTTTAGCCTTAATTGCCGTTGCCTTTGCTTATGTAGGATTTTTCAAAAACAAAATTACTCGGTTGGCTATCGTAAGTGGACTTATTTTTTTAACTGCAGCTGATATCCTGCGCTTTGCCGCCAAGTGGATGCCTTTTGATCCGAAAGATTTCGTGTATCCACAGATGAACGTTATCAAATACTTGCAAGACAACATTGGAAACAATCGTATGTTT
The DNA here is from genome assembly GCA_964621305.1 of uncultured Gammaproteobacteria bacterium. GTDB lineage: Bacteria > Patescibacteriota > Microgenomatia > UBA10105 > UBA927 > JAGVFE01. The sequence goes on from CAZUOM010000003.1 coordinate 3,699, forward strand.
GGTAATTTCGGCAATGAAATGGCCTCGGGCTTTTTCTTGCCTTCACTTGAGGGATATGACGCAGTCTACCAATTGCGCTACGGAGAGTTTATCTCTGCGCTTGGCAACGGGAAAATAGGGACTCCGGAGCGATCGGTTGTTCAGATTGGAAAAGCTGGAGCCTACACCGAGAAGATACTGCAACTACTCGGCGTCAAATATTACGTTCATAAAAAAAGTGACGGCCGTAACGTCTGGGCGTATCCTTTCTGGAATTTTTCTCACTACAAGCCAGTTTATACTGATGAATACTTCGAAGTCTATGAAAATACCAAAGTTTTGCCGCGTGCGTTTTTAACTTCAACTTATAAAATTGAAACAGATGATCAGCGAATAATTGACGCCTTATTTTCTGCTAAGAACCCAGAAGACTTCGTTGTGTTAGAGAAAGAGCCTACTCTACAGCCCCAAAAAGGACATGGGAATGTATCGATCACAAAATATTCGCCGAATGAAGTCATTTTTAATGTCAACACGTCGGTTCCGAAGCTTTTATTTCTCTCTGATACGTACGATCCGGGTTGGCAGGCAATTATTGACGGATCTTCCACGACTCTTTACAGGGCAGATTATGCATTTCGCGCAGTAGCCGTTCCTCCCGGCGAACACAACGTGCGCATGGTATATTGGCCAATATGAAGAAATTAAAGATAGGTTTTTATTCTCCATATCTTGATAGTTTTGGTGGCGGAGAACGATACGTTCTTACGCTTGCGTCACATTGGTCGAAGGGCAACGTAGTTGATCTCTTTTGGGATGATTTATGTATTAAAGAAGAAGTGAAGAAGAGACTCAATATAGATCTTTCGAGGGTAAAAATTACTCGAAATATTTTTCGAGGAATTCATGTATTCAAAAGGTTACTTTTTTCCAGTCAATATGACCTTACTTTTGTATTAAGCGATGGCAGTATCCCAAATACCTGGGCGCGGAACAATATACTTCATTTTCAATGCCCGTTCATACACGCAAAAGGAAGAAGTTTCTTTAATACGTTCAAGATGAATAGGTATCAGACGGTGGTGTGTAATTCCAAATTTACCAAACGCTTTATTGATGAAGAATATGGTGTAGACTCCATGGTTATTTATCCGCCGGTTCCTGTTGAAGCATTGAAACCTGGCAAAAAAGAGAAAATTATTCTCTCCGTGGGTCGATTTAGCGCATATTTCATCAACAAGAAACAGATTGAAATAGTGCGATTTTTCCGTCAATTACAGCAAACGCATGGGGGATGGAAGCTTGTGTTAGCGGGTGGATTACTAGGGGAAGACCGTTCCTATTTTGACCGCGTTCGGCAAGAAGCGAGAGGCTTATCAGTTGATATATTACCAAACGTTTCGTTTAAGCATCTCGTATCTCTTTATGAGAAAGCTGCTATTTATTGGCACGCCGCCGGATATGGAGAAGATCAAGAGCGCAACCCTGCTGGCATGGAACACTTCGGGATCACTACCGTTGAGGCTATGTCCGCGGGTGCTGTACCGATTGTGTATGCCGGCGGGGGGCAGCAGGAGATTGTCGATGAAAATAAGAATGGATTTCTTTGGCGGACTATTGGTGAACTTCTCGAAAAAACAAATAAAGTAATTGCAAATACGTCTCTCGCACAAAGACTCGGGCAGCAAGCGATTGAGAGGAGCAGACAATTTTCCGTCCGGCGATTTTGCGATGAGTTTGACAAACTTCTTCATGAAATCTAAAAAATTAGACATCATCGCAATTAGTTTTTTATTGTTGATAGTCGGTGTTTTTTTCCGGCAAACCCTCTTTGAGGGGAAACTGCCTGTCCCTTCTGACGCTCTAGTCGGGCTATATCATCCTTGGAGAGATTTATATGCTAAAGAATATCCTCGTGGTATTCCTTTCAAAAACTTTCTCATCACCGATCCGATTCGTCAGCAAATTCCTTGGCGAAAAATAGTAATAGATGATTGGAAAAAAGGAAAAGTACCGGCGTCTATGGTTGGCAATATCCAAGCGGCGGTTTTTTATCCCTTAAATATTTTATTTTTTCTTTTCGATTTTCCGGTGGCCTGGACTATCCTTATCATGCTTGCGCCCTCTCTTGCGGGCTTATTTATGTATATATTCTTGCGACATAAGCAGGTTTCCGAATTAGGAAGTTTACTGGGGGCGGTTTCGTGGAGTTTCTCCGGCTTTTCTGTGGCGTGGTTGACGTGGGGGACGATCGTGCACGTAGCCCTTTGGCTTCCGCTTATTCTGCTTGCATTAGATAAGCTAACTGAATCAAGATGGTGGTTCGTAGTTCTTGTGGCAGCTCTTTGCATGCAGTTCTTTGCCGGGCACGCGCAAGTGTCGCTTTACGTAGTACTTATTGCCGCCGCTTATGCGCTTCGGAGGTTTCGATTAAAGTTCTTATTAGGCTTTTTGCTGTTCGTCGCTATCACCTCAGTGCAATGGGTTCTGCTCCTGGCTGCAACAATGCAAAGCAGTCGTTTACTGGATGCAGCTTCGTGGACCAAGGCGGGCTGGTTCCTTCCGTGGCAACATGTGGTGCAATATTTGGCACCGGACTTTTTTGGAAATCCGGCGACGGGCAATTATTGGGGAGAGTGGAATTATGGGGAATTAGTGGGATATATTGGCGTCGTCGGATTGGTATTTGCCCTCTATGCTCTGCTTCAGTGGAAGAAAAAGGAATTGATTTTCTGGATCGCTGCGCTCGGGGTGACGTTTTTATTTCTTTTGCCGACTCCCATTGGGAAGTTACCCTATCAGCTCAATGTGCCAATCTTTTCTTTACTCCAGCCGACGCGGCTTACTGTCATAGTTGACTTAATTCTTGCAGTTTTGGCTGGTTACGGCTTTGATGCGTGGCAAAAGTCAGTTGATAAGAAAAAGTGGTGGGCCGTTTTCGGAGTAGGATCTTTACTCGGACTTTTGTGGCTCTTTGCTAAATTTCACCAGTTAGAGATAAGTCAGAGAAACTTGGTTTTTCCCATCAGCATTTTTCTTGGATGCCTGGCGCTTCTTGTGCTCAGAGAAAAATTTCACAGAAAACTTTTTGGCCCTAGCATACTTCTGGTTCTTGTAGGACTCTCGGCTATCGACCAGTTGCGTTTTGCAAGAAAATTTACACCCTTTACTCCACAAGAGTACTTTTTTCCAAAGACTAAAGTTATCGAGTTTCTTCAAAATAAACCAAAGCCGTTTAGAATCGTAAACCTCAACAAAGAAGTTCTGCCACCCAATGTTTCAACTATGTACGGACTGGAGACCATCGAGGTCTATGACCCGATTGTTGACGCGCGCTTCGAGGAATTCTTTGCGGCTCTTGCCCGAGGTAAACCCGATATCACCAAGCCGTTTGGATTTAACCGGATTTTGGCGACTGAGCGAATTGACTCGCCATTGATACCGCTTCTTAATGTTAACTATGTCCTTTCATTGACCGAGAGGACAGAGCCGTACTTAGTTAAAGTATTTCAAGAGGGGGAAACGCGCGTGTATGAAGATTTTAGGGCTTTGCCGAGAATATATTTAGTCGAGGGAGTACGAGTGGTAACTGATAAACAGAAAATTATGGACGCATTATTCGATCCGGCGTTTGAACCGAGGAAAACCGCCGTAGTGGAAGAACCCCCCTCCGTTGCCTCTGTACCTTTATCTAAAGACGAGACAGCAAAAATTACTTCTTATGGAAACTCGCGAGTTGCCATTTCAGTAAATTCACGGGTGCCGCGACTACTGGTCATTGCTAATGCATGGAATCCGCGCTGGAAAGCTACAGTCGATGGTACAATGGCGAAAGTGTTAAGAACGAATTATGTATTACAAGGCGTCGTGGTTCCAGCGGGTTACCACACAGTCGCGTTAACTTATTCTTTTTTATGAAGGTTTCCATAGTGATTCCCAACAGAAACGGAGTAAAACTCTTGCAAAAAAACCTGCCAGCAGTTTTGGCGGCTGGGAAATCCGCCGAGGTTATGGTTGTTGATGACGCGTCGACAGATGATTCGATTTCCGCGGTGATAAAAGAATTTCCTTCAGTGAAGATTATAAAGAAAGATCGTCATGAAGGATACCCAAGTACGGTGGATTTTGGTATTACTCAAGCGAAGGGTGACGTTATTGTTCTTCTCAACAGCGACGTTCGACCGGAAAAAAATTTTCTGGCGCCTCTTCTTAAACACTTTTCTGACCCCCAGATTTTTGCGGTGGGGTGCATGGACAAAAGTATTGAAGGAGAAAAAGTTGTATTGAGGGGTAGAGGGGTGGCCAGGTGGGAGAAAGGAATGTATATACACTCGCGCGGAGAGATTGATAAAACTGATACAGCTTGGGTCTCCGGAGGTAGCGGAGCTTTTCGAAAAACGATTTGGGATAAACTAGGCGGCATGGACCCGATTTTTAACCCATTTTACTGGGAAGATATTGATATCTCATATCGGGCGCTGAAAGCTGGTTACAAAATCCTCTTTGAACCGGCGTCAGTCGTCACCCACGAACATGCGCGAGGAGTAATTGCCCAGGAGTATTCACAGCTTCGAATAAAAACCATTGCCTACCGCAACCAATTTCTCTTTATCTGGAAAAATATTAGTGACGTTTGGTTGTGGGTCGAACACATAGTCTGGACACCAATTCGATTACTCCAATCGATTTTTCGAGCAGATATCCCTATGTTCATGGGTTACTGGCTCGCTCTCCTTAAGCTCCCTACTCTTCTGGTTAGACGGGATCATGTCTCGCGTTTCTGGAAAAAGGGAGACCGTGCTATACTCCCGTTATCGACATGAAAAAGTGGCTCTATTTCTTTTTTGGACTGATTTTTGTATTTTTCTTGGTCAATGCTTTCCACGAGTCGTATCCGGACGAGTTTGATAGTATCTCCGGAGGAAAGTTTATTTTGCAGCTTAAGGTTCCATATAAAGATTGGTTCCAGCACCATCAGCCGGGAGCATACCTTCTTGCTGCTTTCATTTTGCCGTTTGCTGGTTTGTCGTTTGTTAAGTTCCGTGTTGGGCTTGCGATTGCTTTTTTTGCAATCAACGTCGGGCTATACCTACTTCTGCGAAAAAGGTTCCCGCGTGACGGGTTGCCCTGGTACTTGGCGTATTTGGCGGTTTTAGCTGTTTCTGCTACTTATTTTTGGGGCCACATGCTCCTTGCGGATACCTTGGCAGCTTACTTCCTCATTCCTGCCTACGCCTACCTTGTTGCGTCAGAAGTAAAGGATAGGTTTGACATCAAAGACTTTACCATCGTCACCTTGCTCCTGTTCTTCACCTGGTTTACCTCCATGACCTACACCTATGTGGTCGTAGGATTAGGTGTTTATGCACTGTTCCGCTTCCTTGCATCAGTGCGGCGCAGTGTTGCCGGAATAATTAACGGCGCGAAAAAGGCGGTAGTGATCGCGATTATTCCGTACCTTTTATTTTTTGGATTTTTGGGAGCCGTGGGATCTATCAAAGACTACTACTTTGCCAATGTCACGTACAATCAAGAATTTTATATCTACAACTACCCGCGTCCACCGGGAGCTCGCTTTAACCCCATCCGGTACGCGGTGATTCTTACAGACCAATTCTTTAATAACTACGCGCCAGCGCTTGCGGGTTTCCCTTCATTTCCACTTCTTGATCCGTTGCAAGTAACCGTGGCACTATCGCACGCGGCATTTTTCGTCTACATTCTTTTGTCGCGAAACTGGCGATTCCTCTTCCCATTTTTTATCCTCGTCGTTTTTGGAAGTGCACGCTCCAATGCGCAGGCGTTAAAGCCCACAGACTACCAGTCAGCCGTCTACATCACGAGCGGGTTTCTCCATGGACTATGGACACTTTTTGCTTTATCCAAATCGTTGACGATGAATACTCTTGACTTCCTCCAAAAGCTTTTTCGATCAACGCTTTTGGTTCTCCTCGCGGTCTATTGGTTTTTCACGGCGTTTTTTGTGCTTTTGAAGTTTGAGCAGACGTTTTACCCCAAATATATGGGAACCCTCCCAATTATTTATGACGATCCTGAAGTTGCACCCATCATCAACAAAATCACGACAAAAAATGACTATGCTTGGATCGGACCGTTTGAGTTTGAGGAGGTCTTTTACCTCACCCATGCCAAGATGCCGACAAAGTACCACTGGTTTTTAGACCACGCTGCACGGTCCAAAATCAAAGACGAACTCATTGCTGATTTCCAAAAGCGCAAACCCAAAGTGGTGGTCTTTAAGCGAACCTATGCGCCGTGGGGAGGAAACCCCTATACGTTTAACTATTTTCTGGCAGATTATCTAGACAAATACTATTTTCGACTGTTTACGCTCAGTAGCACACTTGCCGATGTTGAGTATAAATGGAAGACGGGCAACACGGCTCATTTTGACCTCGACGGAGACTTTAACTTTGATCTCTTGCGAAAAGATGAAATCCTCAAAGAGCTGGAAGAAAAAGGATTGATTGAACAAATCTCTAAAAAGAAGCCGAAACAAATATAGCAGGGGTAAACCGTCCGTTTATGGTGGAAAGCTCGGTAAATTGATTTTTTTGCTGTTGCCATTCAGAAGGTGAAAATATAACGAGCGTTCGTCCAGCTTTCTCCTTGCGAATTGATGATGCGAAACCAGCACCAGCCAAGGATAACCCCGAGGTATCCCACGGAGCTTTCCCGAAGATGTACTTCTCAAACTTCTCCGGCCGCCCACCCCTTTGATACCGTAAGGGCTCGTATCGTTTCCAAAAAAGCATGAAGATGTAGGGTCGCCAATAGTTGCCGGTGATGTAGATGGTGTCATAGCTTTCCTCTACCATTGATACGTAGGCAACCATTTGTTTGTAGCCGTCGCCGAAGGCTAGGGCACTTTCTTTGGGGATTGTAACGAAGTAACTTTTTAGAAAAGATACTAACTGTATGGCAAAGATGATACCAAGAATTCCCAGCAAAACCTTTTGATGCTTTAAACGCGCGAGGACTACCGCTGCACCGAGGCCGGATACGAGCACAAATGCCGGAGCGCCGATGAGAGTGCGCAAAGCGTTTGGCTGTTGTACGGTAAGTGCCCCAACCAGAGGTGCAGACATAAGCCAAGCGATGACTATCCACTTTCTGCTATCTGCCAACCTTACGAGCACCACAATCCCTATAAGTAAAAATACCGCTTCCATTGGGTGAAACAAACCATAGCCTCTAGTTGCGGTAGCGAAAAGATGCGAGGGGTGGATGTTTTTGAGGTAATTTTCGGCAACAGTTTGAGCCAGCGCAATGCGCCGGTTGTAGATTAATCGATTGACCAGCGTAGGATTGTTTGCGATTTTTTTGGATTGTTGGGCCACTCGGCTACGGTAGCTAGGATCATTGACGACACTCACCATCCCGATACGCGCAAACCCTTCTGTTGATAGAAGCGAGGGAATGATTGGGAGTAAAGCAAACAGTCCAAGCGCTCCTGCCGTCAAAACGACGCCGAGGTGTTTGCCCAGAATTTTTCTATAGACAACTAAGAAGGTAAGAAGTACCACCAGGAGAGCAACACGGGCAGAGTAGTAAAAATAGATTGACGTTGCAAATGCCAGCGCGGATGAGAGGATGAGATGCGGCTTTCGTTGCCAAGACAGAAGCAGCGTTGTTCCTAAAAGGAAAAAAAATGTGGCGCCGTTGGATTCAAATGATTGACGGGAAAAATTGATGGCCCAGGGGTTAACTGCAAATAAAAAAGCAGTAACCAACGGTAACAGGTTAACTGAGTTTCTTACAAGCTCACGAGCAAGAAAGTAGATGACGATGACCGCAAGCGACCCGAAGAGGGCCGATGGGATACGCACCCCCCACTCGTTGAGGCCGAAAGTGGCAACAGATGGGATCGTTGCATAGACCATGCCGGGGAGTTTGTAATCGTCGAATGAGCGAAAAAGGAGAGGAAAGGGTTGGTCATACTCGTCTTTTCCGGTTTTGAGGAGTGAGTAGCTGTTGTAGCCAATGGCGACTTCGTCATGAGAAAGAGAAGGCGGAACTTGGTCAAGTTGCCAAAATCGAAGAAAAAATCCGATACAGAAGACGGCTACGAGTAAAAAATTCTTCATGAGGGTTGCCCGGTGTATGGTATCATAGCCCGTAATGCGAAAACAAAAAGACACGTTATTTCTTTTGGTGCTCGTTGGAATCATTGTGTTTTCTATATTCCTTCGATTTTATCGCTTTGACACACGTTGGGGCCTGGCCCACGACCAGGCCTCATTTGCAATAGGCGCCCGCTACGCTTTAGAAACGCACCAGCTGCCGGCATTTGGTCCATTTTCTTCTGCCGGACCGTTTCAAACCGGAGGTATTTGGTATTGGCTGGTGATGGTGGGGACTGCACTTTTTCCTCCGGCAGTAGTTTCGCCTTGGGTATTTCTTACCATATTATCCGCATCGGTCACCCCGCTTTTGATGCTGATTGCATGGAAGATGATACCGAATCGGTGGTTTTCTGCCTCCGTTGGTTTACTTGCTGCTACTTCCCCGTTTGGCGTTTTGCAAGCGACGAATTTAACCAATCAGACTCCGTTGCCGTTTTTTGCAACGTTGGCCATATTCTTTCAGCTGTTGTATTGGCAACGAAGTAAGATGGTTTATTTATTTCTCACGTCTATGGCAGTGGGAGTCGGAAGCGCGACACACGCGCAGGGGTTTGCATTGCTACCTGTGGTTGCCATAACGTTTCTGGTTGGTATGCAATTTACTCTGCCGGCGGCAATAGCGGCTGTTGCAGGTTTCCTTATTCCTTGGGTTTCCGTATTTATTGCGGAGGCGCGACACGGGTTCTTTAACACGAAATCGATGCTCACCTACATGTTTGGAAAAGACAAAGTGCCGTTTGAACTGTTGGGACGTCGCTGGCTCACATTTGCCACCCAAACGACTCCGAGAATCTGGTCGGATGCGGTCTCGGGGATGATCAGCGTAAGTACCCCGGTTGCTGTGTCTACGGGAGCGTTGGTTGGATTACAAACGTTAACCGGCAAAATCTCCTTGCCAATTTTTATTACCGCCTTTGAGTTGGCTCTCATGCTTACCATCGTCCGTTATACCCACACTCCCCTCTATGAGAGCTTTACCTTCTTTTTACATCCTTTTATCATTCTGCTTTCTGGGTATTTAGTGTTTTTTGTAAGTAAAAAGGTGGCCCCCCTGGGCGTTGTCCTCCTAATATTATTGGTGGGAGCCAATATTGCGGTTGCGCAAAAAGGCATTGTGAGTGCAGAAAATAAAGCAGCAGAGAGCGCGTACAGATGGACGCGCGTGTTGGAAGAACGGTATCCAGGGGAAACCTTTACGCTCTTTGACTACAAATATACGACCACCGGTCGGAGCCTTCCATTGCTTCTGACTCTTTACGCCCAAGATCGCATTTCCGACGAGGGACGGCTGATTGGGCTGGGATACGATAATATGAAGTTTGTCCACCACCCCCAGATAGTAAAAGAAATCGATGGGTTTAGGGTGTATGACCTTAATGCAACACCCAATGGAGAGCTTCAGTTCTTGGGCTGGGGGCCGATTAACCCTCAACAGATTTACGAGTCGGTACAAGGGTGGTTTTTGAAGAAGTGATCATCCTACCCAGCTTGATACAGGCGAAAGACCACGGTTCCGTCGTTGCGTTTGATTTCCTCGAGGAGAAGGAATCCCGCCTCTAGCGGTTTCTCACATGTGGCGGCATCGACAAAGAGTGTCTTGGAAGGCTCACTTTGGGTAAATTCCTTCGTCGGACAGTCAACCTCCGGAAATTCAAAGTTGCCAAACGGCACGCGGTTTATGTGGACGCGACGTGTGAGGTAGGTATTTTGGTAGATAGCCGGATCAAGGTTACTAAAGTAGGCGACGAATAAGGATGGCGCAGACTCGTGGTTGGTGACGATGATGCGCTGATAGGATGGTGAGAGGGAGGTGAGTTTCTTCGTAAGTTCCTCATATCCTTCGTGGCGATACCACGGTCGGTGATAGAGTTGATGGACGTAGTAGCCGTGGAGATAGGAAACTAAACAGGCAAGTAGCCAAAACAACAATGTGGCGCGGATAATAGTCTTTGTCCGCCATAGAGCAAAGAACCCGACGGAAGCAATCGTAGTTATCGCTGGCACCATGGCCAGCGTCCGCTGGAGATTGGGGATATCATCAAATGCCAGGGTGCTACCCACCGGGACTAAAGTAATCCAACCACAAAAGACTGCCAGTACGCGCTTGTTTAAACGAGGTAATTGGGCAATACCCAAAAGAATGCGTTCGGTCAAAGCAAGCTCTGACTCGGGAGTTGCAACGATACTTACCGATGAAAGGCGAAGTGAGAGCGTACTGGAGCGCAGAATGAGGAAAACCGGCAGAATTATAGTTGCGAGCACTAGTAAGATCACGTATTTTTTGTCCTGTATTTCTTTTCTATAGAGAATAATGAGGAAAGGAACAAATAGTGGCAGAAAGGAGCGAGGAGCTTGATAAAAAAATAGGCTGGTTCCCCAGAAAAGAAATGCGCTAGTCAAAACCACAGGCCGGAGTGAACGTACCTAACGGAGAGTGATTTTGCAAATACTATAAAGAAAACCGCAACGACAACGGCGGCAGTCGCAAGAGGTCCAATTTGTGGTGAGAGGCCGCCGGCTACGTTCACATCGGGGCCAAATCCCCAAGGTGACCAGAGAAGCTGGTGCAAGGACGGGAAATGATCTTTATACATCGTGCCAATGAAACGTGCTGCTTGAAGATACCGTTGTTCAAAGAGGGCAGGTATCCAAAAAAATGATGAAATCGCAAGTGCCACGACCATCGGAAATAAAACGCCCCTTACCCTCTTTTTGTTTACGTAAACACCGTAAAAAAATAACACTGGTGTCGATACCAGGGCTATACCGTTATGAGACAGAATCAAAAAACTCCAGAGTATTGCCGTCCGGAGTTTTGCGGTTACAGACGTTTGGACAGTGGACGATTCAAGACTGAAAAACAACCACGGAAGGATGGCTAGTGCAACTAACTCACCGATGTCTCCTCGTACATAGAGGTTGAGAAAGTGATAGGGTGCAAGCCCGTACGCGATGCCTGCCGCAAGTGCTGACAAAGTATCGACATGCCGAAGCAACCAGAGGTACATTCCTGTACCAGAGAGTATGAAAGCAAAACCGATAAGTATTTTGAATACAGTTTCATATTCGATAGGCAAAAAAGAAATTGCCCCGGCGATGTAGCCGGGTAAGGGATAGAAAAAATTAAACACAGGGGTGCCATAGCGATAATTGATGTTCCCCGCCCAGCGTGGCGGGAAGTGGCCGTCGGCAAACGCTTGTCGATATGCAGCAAATCGCGCGACGTGGTTTTCGCCATCGTGACTACGGTAGAAGCCGGGCTCAAAGAGCGGTTTAAGGAAGAAAAGATGGACGAGAGCGACGGCGAGAACTAACTATGCTGGTTTCATACGCTTACCGTGATGCGTTGACGATACCAAAATGTGCCAGTTTTTCGGTTGATCGAATTGACTGGGGAATATCGTCGAAAAAATCAACCAAGAGGGAGCGCGTTTGGCCCATCTCACTCGTCCAATCTATGGGACGGAAGGTAAAGCGATCAAAGCTTTTGACGTGATAAAAGGCATCTGCCGTAAGCGGGTAGCGAACTGCGCTTTGTTGATACAGATGTGGTGGGTAGCTCGTGTAAAACAGGAGAAATATATACGGTGAGTACTCCGGGTGTGTGATAACGACTGGTTTTTGTCGATATTCTTCTTGCAAAATCAGATCCGTCAATTTTTTATACGGGGCTCCCCAGTGACTGGCTTCATTTTTGGGGAAGTTGACGAAATACTGGTTTAGGTAGTAGCTAATGTTGAGAAGAAACACGATGCTGACAATGATGATACCGGCCTTTTGGATCTGTGGCTTTTGCAGCGTCTTTAGTAGCGTCATGATGCCGATGGCAGTGAGAATCGGTGGTAGTGGGTAGATGGGGAACATACGATTGGTGTGGGGTGCATCCTTGGTGATGCTTGCCGCTATCGGACTTATGAAAATCCACCAGAGGAGAAACGTGTAAGGAAGTTTTTTTCTTTTCTGTATAAGGATAAGAATCCCAAGGTAAAAGAATACTGCCTCAACCACGTAAAGGTTTCCCATGCCTTCGATATTGTGCGCGCGATTGGTGCCGCCACGGAGAAATAGGAACGTGGGTCCAAAGGAGGCAAGGTAGTTTCTGGTTACTGTTTGGATGACGTAGGTTACGCGGTTATATCGCAGTCGTGTTATTAACGCATTTGGGTTGCCGCTTGAGAGCCTCGGTAGTTCAATTTTTGCGTGAATGACGGACGGATCGCCAAAGATACTTATACCAGCAAGCTTCGTCCTATCCGCATTATGGAAAGTTTTAGAGAGGATCCCGGCTGGTAAGGTTACGAGGATGATGAGAGCAACTAGGGAAAAACGATTCCGCGGTATTTGACTCCTGAACAAAACTACAAGTCCTGCAATAAGGAGAGAACTTGCAACGTGGTTGCCGTGGTAGGTGAAGTACGGCAGTGTGAGAAACAAAGCAGAGAACGGAAGCACCCTATGTTGTTTGAGTCCTTTGAAGAACAGGAGAAGTCCGACAGTAGTCAAAAAAACGGCGACGTTGGACTCAGACTCAACTCGTGAGAGGTGGAGGTGCCAGGGGGAGATGGCCAACAACAGCGAAGCTGTTATTGGAATGCCAAATGACCAATGCCAAATGTCAAATAAATCTTTTTTATTACGAAAAAGTTCCTTTACTAAAAAAAACGTTATGAATACAGTAAGTGTTCCGGCAATTGCAGATGGAAGGCGGACGGCGAGTTCAGTTAAACCGAATATCGCTACAAACGGCATGGTGGTATAGATATAGAGCGGGAGCTTCCAGTCGCCGAAAGATTGAAAGGAGATTGGCCATGACCTGCCGTATTCATCTTTGCCGGTTGTGATAAGCGAATATGCGCTGTAGCCGATGGATGCTTCGTCGCGATTGACTCCGGGTGGGATCGTGTCAAGCTTATAGAGACGAAGGAAGGACGCTACTAGCGTTATGACAAAAAGAAGGGAGAGAATAAATTTTGATTTCATGCGTTTCTTTTATATCGCAGCTTGCGTAAAACAATAAGCGTTATCACGATGCTTACGAGAGTTACCACCTTCCCAATTTTTACCGAAAGCGGGTCGTAGATGAAAAAAATCGAATGTTTTCCAGCCGGTACATAAACCGCGCGAAAAGCGAAGTCAGCCCTAAGAATCGGTGTTTGGGTTCCGTCGATGGTGGCTTTCCAGCCCGGATAGAAGCTATCGGAGAGAAACAACAGTTGCGGTGCCACGTCTTCCGTTTCTATATCAACTTTTGTCGGAGAGTAGTGAGAAACTTTCACATCTTTTCGCGTTCCCGGCTCGACTGGTTTTTCGATGACAGAAGACAGGAGGATAGTATCCTTGGGGGAAAAGGAGGGGTCAAAAAAACGATGGGAGAACTCCTCCTTAGACTGGTATGTTTCATACTTGCCGGAAAGAAACGCTCTAGGGAGCGCGTTTATATTTTTATACAAAATCCATCCACTAGACCCCTCTGTAACAGTAAATTGTGAGGGAGGGATGGTTTTCTCTGAATTGTTATTTTCCACGTGATCTAAGAGAAAGCGAGTACCTAAAAGGTTAAGGATTCGCAGGCGATAGTGATTGACAGCAAGATCGCCACCGTCCGTTGGAGCAAGGCGCGCATCAGAGCGCGTATCCCGGCTGAAACGCTCAAGAAGTCTGCCGTCATCGCTAGCGTGAATAAACTCGCCGTACCAGCGCGGGTAGAGGGGGTCATACCCCTCGGCAGAAAAGATTCGGTACTGGGTTGGGAAATTTGCCTCGATGGTCGCGCTACCGAACGACCAAAAGCGGTCGATGCCAGTTTTTTCCCTTATGGTTTTTAAAATAGGAACCAATGGAAAGACGAGCTCTTTTGGCACAAAGGGGTTGAATTTTTGGAACGATTGCCACAACTGTACAACATGGACTAGAAGGAGCATTCCTAAAATCACTGGTGCGTATTTTGGTTTCTTGGACCAAAGCAGAAGGAGAAAAATGGATGTAACCAGAATGGTTGAGGTTATAAGAAGTGGATTTATTTGGAGTAATTTCGGACCAGTTGCGACGACAATCCAGAGAAGGGTCGTGATGACGACCAGAGGGGTTCCCGCAGTAAGCACGCTAGCGACCTTTAGCCGATTTTTCATCCATGCATCAAGGCCGAAACCCGCAGCTAGTGCAAGAGATAACTGAAAAAGGAATACCACAAGCGTTGGGCTGCCAGACGAAAGAATTGGGAGGTTAAGTCGATAGACTAACTCAGTTGCCGGATTTCGGGTGATAAAGATAAGGATGACCCCGCTGGCTACAAGAAAAAATTTAGCTAGCCGATCCAACTTCTGAAAAAGGAGCAGACAAACAAAAATGAGTGGAATCAAACCGATGTTGGTAACTTTTCCCACATACGTGTCGGATGGCCAATAGGAGCGGGTTGCCGGGTTTCCAAATAAATCTTGCACCAGGAGCATGATAAGCTGCCATGGTTGAATAAGAACTTTGTTCAATATTTCGTTGACATCCAGTGGAGTCCTTGCCGAGTAAAGAATAAGCTCAATACCTGGAATTAACTGCACTGCAGCAACTCCAATTGATAAGATCATAAAGACTAGTACCTTTGCACTCTGCTTTAGTGCCGGTAGCCTGAACCAGGCATAGATTGCGGTAAAGAGGAATGCGTAAAAGGCCAACTGCGGATGTCCAGCCAAAAGTGAAAAAGTTAATCCGATGGCTAGGATTGCCCACCATTTCGTTACTGTTTGCTCCCTTATTCCTTCGATTGCCAAAAGCAACAAAGGCAACCAGGCGACAACGTGGCCTATGGTGTTGTACTCGATCCAGACGGTCATAAATGACCCGAAGGCGTAAGAAAGCGCAGATAACCATGAAGCAGGCGGCGACAGTCTAATTTTTCGACAATAAAGATAAAGGAATACCAACGCCAGAGTAGGCTGCACGACAACCAGGATGGACCAGGCGAGGGGATCAGGGAAGAAAAAGAAAAGGATGTTAAGTGGATAGAGTGCGGCGGATTGGAAGTTGGCAAGCAGTGGGCTGCCGGAAAAATTGTATGGATTCCAAAGTGGTAGTTTGCCTTCTTTAAGCAAATGTACAGAAAGCGACCTCCATGGGTAGAGCTGTCGAAGCACGTCAAAATATTGTGCCTTGTGTGGGTAGGAGCCAGGATTGTAGCCCAGGAAAGAATAGTTTCTCCACGGCCGATACTCAGAGATAAGAAGATCACCCGGAAACGGTAGATGACCAAAGAGGAACGTTTTGTAAAAAAATATGGCGATTGCGGCACAAATAATCGCGACTGGGACAAATCGTTTCATATTTTTCTTTTTCGGAAAATCCATAAGAGTGCTAGCGCAGCCAGAGTGGTTGCGGAAAGAAGCTCACCCAGGAGTTGGACCTTGCTTTTTTCAAAAGAGACCTTTACGCGGTGAGATCCTTCAGGAACGATATACGTGATCAACCCGCGCCAATTTTGATCTTGGAATTCGATCGGCACTTTTACGCGATCGACATATACTCGCCAGCCTGGAAAATACTGGGTGTGATCCACGAGACGCACGCCGCTTGCGGCGCGAACTGTGTAGGTGTGGAGGTTTGAGCGCTTCATAATATTTTCGACCTGGCCTTTTCCTTCAACGATTTCTGCTGGCGCGTTCGGGTACCTCTTGGCCGGGCCGGCTGACCAGATGAGATCAGTTTCGCCGAAGTAGGTCGTGTTGAGGGGATAGTTCCAGAATTGCGCCTCATTGGTGAGGCGATCATATCCAAGCGGTGGCTTCCAAAAGGCGACAGTTGCAAGGACGGCTAGACCTAGGAAAATAGGAAAACTTTTTTGAAACCACTTGAATTCAAACAGGAACCGTGCTGAAAGCGCACTTAGCAATAAAACGACTGATAAAAATCGCCAGGGGAACTGAAATTGGCGAAGGAATGCGATATTCTCCCAGGCGGATCTGGATATTTCAGTCATGAAAACAACTGAACCGGCAAAAAGCAAAAGACAGAAGGCAAAAAGTCGTCGAAGGACTTTATCTTTTTTCTTCCGAAAAAAGAAAAGAACTGTCGCTGCTAGCGCAACAGTCTGGGCAAGTCCAATTTGCACAGAAACCCCACCGACATGAAACGCAGGGTCGTTAGTAATGTTTGGGAAAAGAAGAGGAGCGAGGGGCACGAAGTGTGTTTTATACAGGTCTTTCATGAAGAGGTTTCCGTAGGTGTACTTGTGTTCGAAAAGAGCCGGTAGCCAATAGAAGGAAGAGAGAAGAAGTCCAACGAGGAGCGCTGTTGCGGCAATTACAAACACGCGCTTCTTTTTGGCAAAAAAGAGGGAGAAAGCTATGCAAATACCAAAATAAACCAGGCTCACTGAGTTGTGGGAAATAATAAGAAGAAAACTTCCAACCGCGGTCAAAAGGAGATACCTAGGGAGAAAACTTTCCATAAGGCGAGTGATGCCCAGGAGCGTTAACGGAAGAAAAGTATAGGTAAAAAGCTCGCCGAAGCTTCCGCGTACGGCAAGTTCCACCAGTCTAAATGGCGCAAATTGATACAGAACGGTTGTGACAAGTGCAACGTTTTCGTTTTTGAAAAACGCTTTGGCAAATTGGTACATAAAAACGCCAGCGGCAAGGTAGCTTATTGCCATAACCAGCTTGAATGTGGTCACGAGCCCCACCCCGAGGGCAAGAAACAGTGAGGAGACCAAATACGGCGTGTGATAGATGAAGTTAAATAGTGGCAGTCCGTAACCGTAGTTGAGGTCCCCTGCCCAGCGGGGTAGGATCTGCCAGTCAACGAGAGCCTTGTAGTATGCCGCCATCCGCGCCAGATGCACCGGCCCGTCGTGAGTATGTGGGAGATCGGAAGTTACGAAGAAGCTAATGAGAGGGACAGATGAAAGGAAGAGAATTAATTTCATGTCCCTATACTACATCATCAGTTGGCGGCGACACCACTTTTTCGATACAATGGATTTGTATGGGCTGGGGGATGATATCTTCGCTACTCCTTGCCGTTTTTTCCATTCCGGTGGTTACGGCCTATCGGATAGCTCCGATTGAGGGAACACCCTATTGGCTCTTTGGCTTTCTCTTTTTGTTCCTCATGTGGAACCTTGTGATTTACCTATCTCCAACATTGCTTCCCACCTGGTTGAAAACTCAAAAAGTACGATTAGCCCTTCTTGCGGCTTGCGTTTCCATCGTTTTGGGGGGAGCAACATGGACTGCAGTTGTCGATCGGTCGCGCGTTGCACCGGTGTATGGCGTCCATGACATTATTCTCCAGCAGGAAGCAGCTATGCGATATCTCTTGGCCGGTAAAAATCCGTATAAAGAAAAGTACTTTGGGACACCGGTTGAACAGTTTAATTATGATGAGCCGGGAAACACCGAGGCTATCAATCCGGCACTCTTTCACTTCGTCATGCCGCCTTGGTATCTCTTATTCCCCATAGGGATTTATTTTTTAACTACACCAATCCTGGGATACTTCGATGGACGAATGGCTCTTCTTGTTGCGGCCTTTGGATTGCTTTTGGTAGTTTGGAGATGGTTTCGCAATCGGGAAATTGCCAGCCTTGCCATTGTCACCGCGGTACTTTCACCGGCAACCGTGCATTTTGCCATTGAAGGCAGAAGTGACATATTTGCCCTCTTTTGGTTCGTATGGGCGCTTTACCTACTTGACCGAAACCGGATTTGGTCCTCTGCCATTATGTTTGGATTAGCGCTCATGAGCAAGCAGACGATCTGGTTTGCCGCGCCAGTGTACCTGGCACTTTTGGTATTTAGTAAACGCTCAACAAAACAAGTTGTAACAGCTGTTGGCGTGGTTGCTATGGTTGTGCTAATTCTGGCAGCGCCCTTTATTCTCTGGGATGCGAATGCATTCATTGACAGCACCGTTCTGTATCTTTCTGGGGCAGCAGCTGGGAGTTATCCCGTATCTGGTTATGGGCTGGGGATGCTGCTTACCCAACTAGGCGTAATTAAAGATATTCACGGCTATTACCCGTTCATCATCTGGCAGATAGTTTTTGGATTGCCATGGCTTTTCGTACTTCTCCGTTGGTTCCGTCAAAAACCGACCAGCGGCCGCTTACTGGTTGCCTACGCACTTTTCCTCTCTGTCATGTGGTACATGAGCCGATACTTTAATAACAGTCACCTGGGATATCTATCAACCGTGTTCGCCCTCGGCGGATTAAAGATATTCGACGAGGAACACCATGACTAGGTCAACGAAAATATTGCTCGTTGCGATTGTCCTTCTCTCTTTTTTTCTTCGTTTTTACAAGGTAACAGAGAACCCGCCGTCTCTATCGTGGGATGAAGTGTCTATTGGTTACAACGCCTACAGCATCCTCAAAAGTGGCCGCGACGAGCACGGGAGATTTCTTCCGCTGGACACCTTTGTTGCCTACGGAGATTACAAGCCACCACTGTCAATCTATGCTACTGTACCATTTGTTGCACTACTGGGACTCAACGAACTTGCCGTACGATTACCCTCCGTTATCGCAGGAACACTAACAGTTTTCATAACGTTTTTTTTAGTAAAGGAACTTTTTCGTAATAAAAAAGATTTATTTGACATTTGGCATTGGTCATTTGGCATTCCAATAACAGCTTCGCTGTTGTTGGCCATCTCTCCCTGGCATATTCTTCTCTCACGTGCCGGTTTTGAAGCAAACATCGCATTATTTTTCGTCGTCGTCGGTGTGTATCTCGTTTTGCGCGCACGAGACGACCCAAGGCTCATTCATTTTTGTTGGTTGCCATTTGTTGCAGGGGTTTACACCTTCAACAGCACACGTTACTTCGTCCTTCTTATGGCGGCGGGACTGGTTGTTTTCTGCCGTCACCAATTTCTCAAAAACAAACGACAACTAGTTACGGGAGCTCTAGTTGCATTAATAGCACTTCTTCCGATTGCACCGCACCTGGTTTCCAAAGAGTCACGTCTTCGTTTTGACGAAGTGAGCATTTTCAACGAGCTGGAGTTAATTTTGCGATCAAATGAGCGAGCGGCGGTAGACGGTAGTCCGTGGTGGGGGAGGATCCTACACAACCGGAGAATTGGCTATATGCGAAGTTACCTTACCCACTTTTTTGATCATCTCGAGCCGCGGTTTTTGTTTATTGCCGGAGATGGCAATCCAAAGTTTTCCATCCAGGAGGTTGGCCAGCTCTATTGGGTGGAAGCACCTTTGCTTTTGGTTGGGATATTTTTGCTGTTTCGCTCCAACAAAGGTATAGCAACACTTCTTTTGTTTTGGCTGCTGGCAGCTATTGTGCCCGCAGCAGTTGCTCGGCAGACTCCGCATGCGCTGCGGATAGAGAATAGCTTGCCGACGTGGCAGATTATAATAGCGTTTGCGATAATTTCAAATTTCAAATTTCAAATTTCAAATTGGAAGAAAAATTCAATGAGGATATTGATTATTGGAGCTTACCTATTTAACTTTTTGTACTTTTGGCACCATTATATGGCCCATTACCCGAAGGATTATTCCGGAGAATGGCAGTATGGATATCGGGAGGCCATCAGTTTTGTATCCGGAATAAAAGATCAATACGACACGATTGTTATTTCCGAAAGCATTGGCAGGCCCTACGCGTATGTCCTGTTTTACGAGCGGACTGACCCAAAAACATATTGGGATACAAAGAACTCAACATTTGATGCTAGTGGATTTTATCTTGTTTTTGGCTTTGACAAGTATCGTTTCACCCGCGTCGGTGTGGAAGAAGGAAAATACAAAGGTCGAGTTTTGTATGTTCTTCCTCCACATGAAGTACCCGCTGACGCGCGCATACTTGCCAGTGTGAAGCGGTTGAACGGGGAACACGCACTTGTGGTATTTGACTAAATGAAAAATAGTAAACACATTCAGAAAGTTTTTATCGTGTGCATCGTGATCCTTGCAGCAAGTATCCGGCTGTGGCAGTTGGGGAAGGTGCCGCCTAGTCCGGATTGGGACGAGGCGGCGTTGGGGTACAATGCCTACTCTATTCTAAAAACTGGAAAGGATGAATACGGAACGTTTCTGCCACGCGTGCTTCGTTCGTTTGACGATTACAAGCCGCCTCTCTATGCGTACTTGGCAATTCCATCGGTTGCAGTCTTTGGCCTTACTGTTTGGTCAGTACGACTCCCATCGGCTATTGTCGGTACGCTTGCGGTATTGGGCACGTTTTTTTTGGTGAGAGAACTGTTTTTTAATTTCTCATCTCGACACTCGAAACCCGACACTCGAAACCCGACACTCGCGCTGGTAAGCGCACTCTTGCTTGCCCTCTCTCCCTGGCATATCCAATTCTCCAGGATCGCATTTGAGGCAAACATTGCTATCGGCATCAACATATGGGTCCTCTATTTATTCTTTAAGGGGTTACGCGATCGCGGGTGGCTTCTTGTTAGTGCACTGCTCTTTGGCCTTGGCCTCTATGCCTATCATAGCGAACGGATCTTTTTACCTCTCTTGGCGTTAACCGTGGCTGTTCTTTATCGGCGTGAATTGTTTATACATCGACGGTCGGTTGCTGCCGCTGTTGTTGTGGGGGTTTTGGTGGTTGCGCCTCTTGCACCAGTTATCTTTGATCACACGTCTTTTATGCGTCTTAAAGGAACCGGTTCTCTTTCAGATAAAACAGGACTGCTTGCCAACAGTGCCCGTAAGTTACAGGAAGATCTGGCTAGTGGCGATCGGTTGGGTGCTTTGTTGGAAAATCGGCGCATCGTCTATGCAAAAAAACTTCTAGAGGGGTACTTGACGCACTACTCGTTTCGGTGGCTGTTTGTTACCGGAGATAACGATCGCCACCATGCGCCAGATAATGCGCTTTTGTACCTCGTGGAGCTCCCATTTCTTCTTTTGGGCATGTACGTCGTGTTTATGAAGATAGGCGGTCGTCTTGGTAAACTTCTTGGGGTTTGGTTTCTGATTGCGCCCCTTGCTGCGTCACCGACGACGGAAGTACCGCATGCAATTCGCTCCATCGTATTTCTTCCTATTTTTCAGATTTTTACGGCAGTAGGAATTATTGCTGCGATATCAAATATCAAATATCAAATATCAAATATACATATCAAATATCAAAAATTATTAGCGTACGGGGTCAGCGTGCTTACTATTTTATTTTTGATACTTAATATTTCATATTATTTCCACATGTACTTCGGACACCAGAATGGCGAGTTTTCGAAGTTTTGGCAGTACGGTTATGAGCAGGCGGTCGCGTACGCCAAAGCGCATTACGAAGAGTATCAAAAAATCGTAGTATCGACCAAACTCGAGCAGCCGCACATGTTTTTCCTTTTCTTTCTGCCGTATGACCCGAAAAAGTACCTGGCAGAAGGTGGCACCGCATCCGGAGGCTTTGCTGAGGCAAACAATAAGTTTGACAAATTTGAATTTCGGCCAATCCGGTGGGATAAAGAGGAACGCGACGGCACGACGCTTTACATCGGAACGTTTAAAGAAATCCATGGAGACCTTCTTGCCGCAATATTTAACGTGGATGGAACGGAGGCTATCCGTATCGCCAAATGAAGAAATTCATTTTGCTTATTTTGGTTCTTGCGACATTTTTGCGCACGTATAGGTTGTCCTCGGTCCCGCCGAGCCCTTCGTTGGATGAGGCATCAATCGGTTACAACGCCTACTCCATTCTCAAAACTGGCAATGATGAGTACGGCTATCGGTTTCCTATCCTCCTTCGTGCCTACGATGACTGGCGACCGGCAGGCTACGCATATTTGACGCTACCCTTCGTTGGGTTACTGGGTTTAACAGTCAAAGCAGTACGCTTGCCGTCGGTCATCATGTCTGTCGTGACTATTTGGTTGGTGTATGTGTGGTTTAGTAAACTGTTTCAAAAACAGAAAGAAGGGGAGGCTATTGCATTGATTGTCGCACTGCTCGTTGCAATTTCACCTTGGCACATTTACCTTTCGCGGCTTGGTCATGAGGTGAACGCCGGACTGTTTACCGTAGTTCTTGGTGGATACTTCCTTATCAAGTTTTTGGGAGCAAAGCAATCCAAGTGGATTATTGGTGCAGCAGTGGCGTTTGCGCTTTCGTTCTATACCTACCAAAGCGAGAAATTGGTGGTGCCAATGCTCGTCGTTGCCGCGACGTTGCTCTTTTTCAAAGAGTTTTGGAAGGTTAAAAAATATACACTCGCCGCAGTAATTGTTGGGTTGGTTATTTCCCTTCCTGCAGTTATCGCATCACTTTCGCCGGAGGGCCTGATCCGCTTACGCGCTACATCGGTTTTTTCTTCGGCAGCCGACACGAGGTTAGTAACAAAGGTTGGTATTTTAGCATCACAATATCTGACACACTTTTCCCCTGGCTGGCTGTTTACAGGTGGGGCAGCCGAAAGCCACAAAGTGCCAGGGCTTGGGCCCCTGTGGTTTTGGGAGGCGCCGTTTATTCTTCTGGGCGCTGCAGCATTTTTAAGAAGTGCGCTTGATCGTCGCATGAAAGCATTTCTTCTGGTCTGGTTTCTGTCTGCTCCTCTTCCTGCAGCCATCAGCAATCAGGTGCCGCATGCTATGCGCGCATTTACGTTTCTGCCTATCTGGCAGCTCTTTGGTGCATTTGGCCTCGTGACATTTTTTGTTGTAGCCGCCAAAAGAGTTAGAAGAGAGTATCTCTGGCTTTTAGCAAGTATCGTGATCTCAGTCAGTGTTGGCTATTTTATGAGGCAGTACTTTGACGTTTTTCGACGACAACACTCCTCCTCCTTCCAATACGCGTTGGCACACTCACTTCAATACTCTATGGAGCGCGATCATAGCTATCGAAGCATTATTGTTTCCAATAGCGCCGCCCTTTACCAATCATACATGTTTTACTTATTTTTTAGCGGTTTTGATCCGGCAACGTACCAGCGTTTCGGCGGGACGGTTTCGGGGGGTTACGCGGAGACGCATCGGATTGGAAAATATCTTTTTCGGCCGATTGATTGGATAAGGGAAAAAATCGTGTGTGGAAATCTTTATCTTGATACTATTGAGACTATTCCTAAAGATCGAGGAGTAACACGCGTTGTGAATAACCTGGACGCAGTTCCTGCCATCGGCATAGTTGATCCATGCTTATGAAAGTACTTACTAAATATTTCTGGTGGTTAGGAGGAGCTATATTGGTTCTGGCTGCACTTCCCCGGGCAATTGAGCTTATCAACCATAACTATCTTTTCGGCTTTGACCAGGGGGAGCACTTTATGGCTGTCAAGCGGATTGTGATAGACGGCAAGCCCACCCTCATCGGGACAGAAAGCGGCGGCATCGGTGGACTCTTTCAAGGCCCCGGGTGGTACTGGCTCCTTGCGATTCCCTTTGCAGTAAGCCGAGGTGATCCATACGCAGCAATGGTCCTTATGTTCTTGCTTTCGCTTGTAGTAATACTGCTGCCTATTCTTGCCTTTAAAAAATCACCCGGGGCTATTGTGGCCATTCTGGTCGCCTGGGTCCTGGCGCTTTCCCCGGAGCTTACCAAGCACGCCCGGTTCATCTGGCCGCCGTTTGTTATACCGTCGCTCACTTCGTTGGTTCTGGTCTGCTTGTGGCAGGGAATTAATGGAAAGAAATATTATTTCCCGATGGCAACTTTTTTGGTCGGCAGCATGTACCACTTTGAAGTTGCGACAGCAGCGACACTTCTCCTTGCCTTGGCTCTTTATGCGCCGCTTGCGTGGCGAAGGCGGATCATAGACGGCAAAATACTTATTGCCGCAGGTTGTTCTGCGCTTTTTTCTTTTTTGCCCATGCTTTTATTTGATCTGCGGCACGATTTTCTCAATACCAGGGGTATCGTAAATTTATTTGTGTCCAAAAACCTCCCGCCGTTTTCTTATGAAAATATCCTCGCCAACCATCGCGAGATTTTTAGCAGAATCGTCTCCCAAACACTTCCCATCCCACCAGAGGCACTAGGAGCGCTCATCCTTCTTATGGTTGTGGGTTGGTGTCTGTACTTGCGAAATCAGAGGATTCCCCACACACAGCGCGCGTACGTATTTTTTCTTGGTACATTTCCGGTGGCGCTATTTGCTGTTTTTTTGTTCTATCGAAATCACCTGTGGGAGTGGTGGCTCTATGACGTAAGTGTTATTTTGAGTTTTCTCGTCGGTTTCCTGCTCGCCTTTTGGTTACGGGAAAAACGTTGGATATGGGCGGCAGTAGCCGTACTCCTTCTGTTTTTTTCCACCTACGCCAAGAAGACGGCTGAGTTCTACTCCTATGACATCCGCGATTACGGTGGGGTCCACAAAATAAAGGGAAAACTTGCCGCTTTGGACACAATCTATCAAGATGCAGGGAGCATACCGTTCGGTTTGTTGGTTTTTACCCCGCCGATTTATACCTGGGCATATGATTACCTCACCTGGTGGTACGGGCAACGGAAGTATCAGTATGTACCATATCAAGATAAGCGCGGGACCGTGTATCTCCTGATCGAGCCGGACAACGAGAAACCCTGGCGTCACCAGGGGTGGCTTGAGACGGTTATCAAAGACGGAGAAGTTATCTGGACCAAGGAACTGCCGAGCGGTTTCATTCTCGAAAAGAGAGTGTTTCCCTCAACATGAAAAAACTTATTTGGGTTGTTTTGTTTTTGCTGACCTTGGTGCCCATCCTGAATCTTGCGCATCCAGGCCTGCCCCTCACACATGACGGTCAGGATCACGTGGCTCGGATTGCCAACTTTTACCAGTCAATTTTGGAGGGCAACGCAATCCCGCGTTGGGCGGGGAATCTCAATTGGGGATACGGACACCCGATTTTGATGTTTCTTTATCCGTTTCCTTCCTACGTTGCCTCGTTTTTTCATTGGATTGGATTTTCTTTGGTTGACGCGACTAAGTTGGTTTTTGGATTGAGTTTTGTTGCGAGCGTGTTGGCGATGTACCTGTGGTTATCGTGCTGGTATGGTAGAGCTCCCGCGTTTGTTGGCGCCGCCCTCTATGGTTTTGCACCCTACCGGTTTGTTGATCTCTCTGTGCGTGGGGCGATAGGCGAGCATGTAGCATTCGTTTTTCCGCCGCTCATTTGTTGGGGATTGCACCTGTTGGCCCGCAGAGAACGACCCTTTCGCTCAGCCCTTCTTGTATCTTTGGGAACCGCGGGATTGCTTCTTTCCCATAACGCATTAAGCGTGATGTTTCTGCCGTTCGTTGTTCTCTACTTCGTCTACCTCGGTTTCTTTGGAGCAAAGAACCGTCTGCAGTTTTTTATGCTTGGTTCTTGGTACTTAGTTCTTGGCTTTTTGCTCGCTGCATTTTTTTGGGCTCCTGCTTTTTTTGAGGGCAAATATACCCTGCGAGATATTGTCACCAAAGGTGAGTACGCCACTCGCTTTGTTTCTTGGCAGTGGTTTCTTTCTTCAACTTGGAATTATGGTGGGGGCGATGAGTTTAGCAAAGAACTAGGGCTTCTTCAGTGGTTGGGTGTGGTTGGGTCAGTACTCGTTTTTTTCAAAACAAAAGAGAAAAAATTTCGTGTCGCAATAGTAAGCTTGCTGACTCTGTTTTTCTTCTTGCTGTTTCTTATGACAAGTTATGCAAGGGTCATCTGGGATAGCATCACCATTCTCCAGAAATTTCAGTTCCCCTGGCGGCTTTTGAGTGTTTCTGTTTTTCTTTCTTCCATATTGGGGACAATCGTAATCTCCAAACTACCAAAACAATTCGCTTTATTTACGTGCTTTTTTGTTCCATTGACGTTATTGGTTACGACCAACACTATGTGGGGTCCGAAAGACTATCTTGTAAAACCTGAATCGTTTTACACGGGGGTCTACCCTGGTACTACCGATACCGGCGAAAGCAGCCCCATCTGGTCAGTGCGGTTTATGGAACAAGAAGCGAAAGCACCCTACGAGGTCATCGAAGGCGAGGCAGCAATTGCCCAGATCTCTCGCAGTACGACTAAGCACGTCTTTTCTGTCGATGCAAAAAAGAAATCCAGAATTGTTGATAATACACTCTACTTTCCCGGATGGACAGTGCTAGTCGACGGGAAAACGCTACCTCCATTGGACATCTGGTTCCAGGACCCCCAGTATCGGGGACTTATTAACTTTTGGCTAGAGAAGGGGAAGCACACGGTTACACTCGAATTTCGGGAAACGAAACTGCGCCGTTTTGCAGATAGCGTAAGCGTATTCGGGTTGCTCCTCCTCGTTGGGACTGTTACCATTGGGAAACCTTGGGTATGGCTAAAATCTCGGTAGCAATCGCTACATACAACGAAGAGCAAAATATACGAGCGTGTTTGGATTCGGTACGCTCTTGGGTAGATGAGATCGTTGTGGTTGATGGTGAGTCGACGGATAAAACCGTGGAGATTGCAAAACGATATAAAGCGAAAGTCATCGCTAGCGATAATCCACCGATTTTTCATATTAATAAACAAAAAGCCGTTGACACATGCACTGGGGACTGGATTTTTCAACTCGACGCCGACGAAGTCGTGACTCTAGAGCTTGCAAATGAAATTCAAGAAATTGTTTCTAACACTCGACACTCGACACTCGACACTCGACGCAACGGTCATTATGTTCCACGTAAAAACTTTTTTCTCGGCCACTGGCTGAGAAAGGGCGGGCAGTATCCTGACTACGTCATACGTTTATTTCGGCGGGGGAAGGGAAAATTTCCGAGTAAAAGCGTGCATGAACAAATCGAAATTGACGGCAATGTCGGTTATCTTAAAAATCCATTATTACATTACACATCTAGAACACTCGGCGATTACTGGAAAAAGGCACGTGCCTATACTTCGTTGGAGGCCCAGGAGTTTAAACAAAGCGAGCTTGCTTTGAATATTTTTACATACGTTGAGTACAATCTATTGAAACCGACCATGACATTACTCAGTCTATTTCTGCGCCACAAAGGATTCCTCGATGGTATCTACGGCTTTCTCTTTTCCCTCTTTTCCGCTCTTCATCATCCAATCGCATTTTGGAAAAACGCAACGATGCAAAAATAAATTCGCTCTACTTTTTTAATATTGATGAGGCATGGGAAAATATTATTTCATTCTGCTTATGGCGGTCATTTTTTTAAGCAATACTCACACTTCATTTGCAGAGTATGTTTTGCCATATCCGTCGTATATGCCGGGAAATAAGGTGTATAAAATTTCAAGACTGGTTGGCGAGTTAAAGAAATATTGGTACTGGGGGTCGATTGCGAGTTTTAAATATCATCTTGGTCTTTCTGACAAATACTTGGTAGAAGCCAAGACGCTTTTTGAATACAAACAATATCTTTTGGCAAGGGATGCGCTCGCGCGCTCCAATGAAAACTTCCGAGAGCTTCCTCAATACCTTATCCGGGCAAAAAACGAAGGAAAGGATATGCGAATATTTAATCAACAAATTCAAAAGGCGGCTGCAGCGCATATGGGGGTCATCGATGGGTTGGCACGACTTGTGCCAAAAACATTTAACTGGAGGGAGGAAAAAAAGCAACCGGTAGAGCTTGGCCTCCAGCAGCTTTTGACTGAGACAAACAAGCTTCGCCAGAGCGTTGCTTTGGAGATGAGAAAGTGAGAAGGTATGAGATTTCTTTTTCCGGCGTATGTGGTTCTGTCGGTAATATTCGCTTTCTACTCGTATGCCTTTGTTGATCCCAATGTAAGCTTAAGCACCCACACATGGTATTTGGCCATTCATAGCCCTCTTTCGCGTTTACTCTACGAAGAGCGACCGTTGAACGGTATATTACTTGTGGCCTTTTTCAGTCTCTGGTGGATCTTCTATGGTTTTTCACTCCGGTGGTTGTCGCGACTAACCAACGGTACGCTATTCCGTCGAACAATTCTTGCCGTTGCCGCCATCCTTCTTTTTTCCTTCCCGGCATTTTCCTATGATCTTTTCAACTATATCACCACTGCCAAAGTGACGTTTTTCTGGAAAGAGAATCCCTACGTAGTCATGCCCATTGAAATACCCAACGAGCCCAATCTTGCTTTCACGCGGGCCGCCAACAAGCTTGCTCTTTACGGACCCACGTGGATTGTTGCGTCGTTTTTTCCTTCCCTTGCCGGATTTGGAAATATTTGGCTTTCGCTAATTGCTTTTAAATCGTTCGTGGTAGCCTTTTACGGCTTGATGTTATGGCTTATTTTTCGCCTTACCAATCATTGGTGGAACGTCGTTTTTTTTGGACTCAATCCACTCGTCTTATCCGAAGTCCTCGTCAATGGTCACAACGACATAGTCATGATGGTTTTGGCAGTTGGAGGACTGGTGCTGGCGAAAGATGAACAGGCTAGGAATCGGTTTTTCGGATATGCATTGTTTCTTGCTTCGGTTTTTGTCAAGGCAGCCACGATAGTGCTTGTCCCACTATTCTTTGTCCGCATGCCGATTGAGAAGGTATGGCGAGTTGGGTTTTTCCTTATGTTGGGTATATTTCTGCTTACTCCTTTTCGCGAGGAACTCTACCCCTGGTACGCTGTGTGGTTCTTGACCTTTGCTGCACTTCTGCCAAAAGGAAAAGCGCCACTCATCCATGGGATCGCAATTGCACTCTCTCTGGGGTTGGTTTTTCGTCATCTCCCGTACGTCATCACGCGCGAGTACGGGGGAACGGGTCCTTTTTGGCGAATAATAATCACATTAGTACCCGCTGCTTTATATGTTGTCTGGAAGGGGCTTAAAAAATATGTTTAAGTGGCTTCTGGTGGCATTATTGCCCGCGATATTTGCCGCGCGGGCCCTACTTGCGCCGGGATTCATTCCTACTCACGACGGAGAATATCACCTTATCCGTTTCCACGAATTTGAAACCATGCTCAAAAGTGGTTCGCTGTTTCCCCGTTGGGCGCCGAATCTTAACAGCGGGTATGGCGTGCCGCTGTTTAACTTCCACTACCCGTTTCCAAACTACTTCGGTTCACTCTTTCACTTTTTAGGGGCGAGTTTGGCTGATTCGGTAAAACTTGTCCTTGTCACGGGTTACTTGACTGCGGTGGCTTTTTGTTTCCTTTGGCTGTCGGCGCTGTTTAAGAGGAGGGTAGCAGCCATTGGTACGATTGTGTTTTCGCTCGTTCCCTACTGGTTTGTTGATCTCTATGTTCGTGGCGTTGTCGGGGAAGTTTTAGCACTTGCTTGGGTGATGCTTGCCTTTGCATGTATCGAACGCGGGTGGAAAGTAGGCGTTGCAGTTTCTATCGGGCTCCTTATCGCTAGTCACAATATCATGGCAATTTTATTTCTTCCAATATTATTTTTGTATCTGATCGCGCGTCGTCGGTCTGCGATTGTCGCATTCTTTGTCGGCATTGGGCTTGCATCTTATTTTTGGATTCCTGCGCTTTTGGAGCGGGACTACGTTGTTGGACTTAATTCTGTCAATTTCCGTGACCATTTTCCGGCTCTGACCCAGACCCTTTTTCCCTCCTGGGGGACCGGTTTTTCTCAACCAGGGCAAAACGCAGACGAAATGTCGTTTCAGATCGGTGTCGTACCGTTAATGGTGTTGTTTGCGTCTTTGATTTTGTTTCTAAAGCATATGAAAAACGTACTGGCTTTATTTTTTCTTTTTATTTGCGGAGTTGGGTTTTTATTGATGCAGGAAACATCGCTTTGGATATGGGAATTTTTGTCGTTTTTGCAATACGTTCAATATCCCTGGCGGCTGTTATCTGTCTTTCTGCCGGGAGCGGCGTACCTCACAGGGTATCTGGTTATGAAGAAAGGCTTGTTCGTCGGAGCAACACTCGTGCTGGTTGCGGTTGTGGTGACAGTTCCCTACATCCGACCTGTTACCTACGAGCCGCGTTCAGACGTTTACTACCTCTCCCGGCCGAATTTTACCGACGGCACATCGTCTCTCGGGAATACGTTTTCTACTCGATGGAGCCAGTGGAAGGGCAAAAGACCGAGAAACAAAGTTGAAGTTGTCAATGGAGAAGCTAGAGCAACCATATTGACAACTTCATCCATCCGCTATAAGTTTTTACTTCAGGCGAAATCTGAAAGTCGCATCCGTGTTAACACACTGTATTACCCTGGCTGGAAGGTGTGGGTCGATGGTGAGCTCGTGCCGATTGACTACCAAAATGATGGGACCATCACCTTCCCCATCACTGTCGGAGAAAATAAGGTAACGGTTAGTTTCGCAGAGACACCTTTGCGAAAAGCCGCGGATGTTCTTTCATTGGCGAGTTTGTTATGGCTGATTTTTTCGGTTATACTCGATATTAATGCGCGTCGCCATCGACATCTCCCCACTTTCAAGCAACCACAAGGTTCGTGGTACCGGATTTTATACAAGAAATTTAATTGATGCGTTACAGAAGTACAAAAAGAGACATTCGTACCTTTTTTTTACTCGAGGAGATTTGGTACCCAAAAATGCAGACTTAGTCCATTATCCCTATTTTGATCCATTTTTCCCAACGCTGCCGCTTTTGAAACCAAAGCCTGTTGCGGTTACGGTCCATGACCTTATTCCATTGGTATTTCCAGATAAATTTCCAGCCGGATTAAGAGGTTTACTGAAATGGCAGTTGCAGCGGTTGTCTCTCTTGGGAGCCGATCGTATCATCGCTGACTCAGCCCAGTCTGCGCAGGATATCGCGCGTTACTCTGGAGTTTCGCATGAGCGTATCGACGTGGTGCACCTTGCCCCAGGGGAAAGATTTCGAAAGATGGATAAGAAGGATAAGATGAATCAGAGGGGAATAGAACGGGTGAAGGCAAAGCACCACTTACCCGAGCACTTCATTCTCTACGTGGGAGATGTCAATTGGAACAAAAACATCCACGGAATGCTTGAAGCATTCCGAAATCTCAAAACTCAAAACTCAAAACTCAAAACTAAATTAGTTTTCGTTGGTGCCGCTTTTAAAAATAGTTTACTTGCTGAAACGAAGGATATCGACAACCATATCCATTCATTAAACGTAACTGACGATGTAATGAAACTGGGTTTTGTGCCGGATGAAGATTTACCGGCTATTTATTCGCTTGCAAGCGTTTACATCCAACCGTCGTTTTATGAAGGTTTTGGGCTGCCGGTTCTGGAGGCGATGGCATGCGGGTGCCCAGTGGTGTGTTCGTACGTTGCCAGCCTTCGTGAGATTGGCGGGCCGGCCATTTCTATCGATCCCGACGACCCCGCCAACATCGCTTCAGGCATTTTGCGCGTGTTGTCCTTGTCTAAAGAGCAGAGAAATAAGCTGATAGGTGACCAGCGACAATGGGCAAAACAGTTTACCTGGAGGAATGTTGCGGCCCTAACCATGAAGGCCTATGAAAAAGTTTTGGCAAACAAATAGACCAGTTGTGTTCTTATACATGCTTTGGTTGGCTGGTATGGTGTTCGTTGAGCGCCTAGCCCCGGCGTTATTTCTTTTGCGTGAGGAGTACGTGGGAGTTATTCCTTGGGCGAACTTTGACGGCATGCACTACGTCACCATTGGCACTGACGGCTACCACCCGTACCAGCAAGCGTTCTTTCCCGGTTATCCACTGCTTATCCGTGCGTTTTCTGAATTATTTCCGAATATTTTAGCCGAGACAATCGCGATCGTTATCTCTCGCATCCTATTCCTTCCGGCACTTTTGGTGTTTTACGCTTTGGCTCGAAGGGTAGTGCCGCAGCAGGCTGTCTGGGCAGTCGTTTTGCTCCTTTTGTTCCCAACGAGTTTTTTCTTTGGCGCAGCCTACACTGCCAGTCTCTACCTACTCCTTGGGGCAGGGGTGTTTCTTCTCTTGCTACACCGACAGCATCTTCTGGCTGGAATTGTTGGTGCGGCTGCAAGCGGGAGCTGGCTCTTTGGCGCGTTTCTCTTTCCGGCCGCTCTTTTGGCGTGGAAGGAGGAGGAG
Source organism: uncultured Gammaproteobacteria bacterium (assembly GCA_964621305.1). Taxonomy (GTDB): domain Bacteria; phylum Patescibacteriota; class Microgenomatia; order UBA10105; family UBA927; genus JAGVFE01. Next base: position 35,682 of record CAZUOM010000003.1, read on the forward strand.
GAGAAGAAGAAAAATAAGGGGGACAAGAAGGATAAGAAGTGGGTATTGGCCATCTTCGTTATGCCGTTGGGACTGGTTGGGTACATGATATACCTCTGGTGGTCAATGGGGGACCCGCTCGCATTCATCCACGTGCAGCCGTCTTTTGGTGCAGGCAGAAGTGGCGGGGAGATTATTCTTTTGCCACAGGTATTGTGGCGCTATGCCAAGATTCTCTTGACTGCATCCGCCAATACCGTTCAGTACTTTGTCGCGGGTTTTGAACTTTTGACCCTCATCTTGGCCCTGTTTCTCTTGTGGCAGGGGTATTTGAGAAAACTGCCGCTGGCCTATCTTTTGTACTCGATGGCCATTGTTATTACCCCAACACTCACCGGTACGCTCTCATCATTCCCGCGGTACTTTCTCGCAGCATTTCCTCTTTTTTGGGTATTGGCGAATATTAGTGGAAGGACCAAAGTCGTGGTAGCATTGGTGTTTTTACTTGTGCAAGCTGTCGTTTCGAGTGCATTTTTGAGAGGGCACTTCGTTTCGTAAGAAATATGAAAACATTATCGGTCATCATGCCGGTCTATAATGAGGAAGCAACCGTTTCCGAGATACTGCGGCGGGTATTTGCTGTGAGGATTGCCGGATGGAAGAAGGAAGTCATTGTTGTGGATGATGGGTCAACAGACGGGACGAGGGCAGCCTTGAAACGGTGGGAGGGGAAAGCGATTGTTATCTTCCAGAAAAAAAATCAAGGCAAGGGGTCAGCCATAACTGCCGGGCTTTTGCGTGTTACCGGGGATATCGTGCTTATTCAGGACGCTGACCTTGAATATAATCCGCAAGACTACCCCACACTTCTTGCGCCCTTTGACGATACACGGATACACGTGGTGTACGGATCGCGCTTCCTGGGGCCGCATCTGACTACTATGTTTGTGTATGAGGTGGGGAACAAATTCATCACTTTTGTAACGAACCTTCTGTTTAACACCAATATCACAGATGTTGAAACCGGATACAAGGTGTTCCGACACAAGGTACTTGCGGCAATGACACTGCGGGCCAAACGATTTGATTTTGAACCGGAAGTTACGGTTAAGCTACTCAAAGCTGGCTATCAGATATACGAAGTACCCATCTCGTACTTTGGAAGGAAGTTTTCTGAAGGGAAGAAGTTGACATGGAAAGATGGAGTGATGGCAATCTGGACGCTTCTCGTGTATCGTTTTTTCCCCTAATATGCACTGGGAGTCACTTTTATCCAACAAACTGCTGCGCGCTGGTGGCGTGGTGTATGCAGGATCGATGGTGGCCAATGTGGCTGCCTGGGGCTACCATGTCCTGGTTGGTCGTATTTTGGGCGCAGAGGCCTATGGAGAGCTGGCTGCTCTCTTGTCACTGTTTTACCTGGTCAATGTTCCTTCTGTTGTGCTCCAGACGATTCTCGTCAAGTTCTTTTCGGTTCTTAAGGCTCGTGGTGATACCGGCGGAGCGAGGCACTTATTTGAACGCGTAACTATTTTTTTGATTGCGGCTCTTGTCGTAGTCGGGGTGATCGCATCCTTCTTGGTGCCTACGCTGGCGTCATTTCTCCATATTGATAACCGCTGGTATTTCGTCTTTCTCTACCTCATTTTTGCAACGTTCATCGTATCGGTGGTGAACACCAGTCTCCTCCAGGGGTACCAGCGATTTGTGGCCGTCAGCATATTTACCAACCTGGGGGTGATTCTGCGACTGATAGTCAGTATCCCTGCGGCGCTTTTCGGGGTTGGTTGGACCTTGGTTGCCAACATCGCATCAAACGTAACCAGCTACCTCCTCATGTTTGTTCCGATGCAATTTCTCTTTCGCCAAAAACCGGTGGCGGTTGCCATCACAAAGGAGCAGGCGCTGGGTTTTAGTTTATCTGCTCTTTTGGCAACAGTCGGTGTTGTCGCCCTGTTTTCCGTCGATGTCATACTCGTCAAACACTACTTTTTGCCCTTTGAGGCCGGCATATATAGTGCACTTTCGATACTTGGTAAAGTGGTCTATTACGCATCGTTTGCGGTAACGTTTGTTCTCTATCCGGTCTTGGCGGAGCGCAAAGAGCAACGCCGAGACCATAGGCGGATTGTGTTCGTTGGACTTTCGTTTATTGGAGCCACAGGTTTGGCCGTTACCGCTTTGTACACGCGTTTCCCGTCCTGGGTGATTATTCCATTTGGGGCTGCGTATAAAGATGCAGTACCGTACTTAGGAAGTTTTGCGTTGTTCATTTCATTTTTTTCTTTGGCCAACATCCTCGTGACGATACTTTTGGCCCTGGATGCACGGCGCGTGTGGGTTATGAGCGTTGCCGCAGCCACCACCCAGGCCACGTTGATCGTGCTGTCTCATACGAGCTTACAGAGGGTCATTGCAATCAACACGGCTGTTTCGGCGGCCCTGGCCGCTCTACTTCTGCTATACTACCTCTATGTTATCCGGCGCACGTAAGCTCCTTTCTCTTATCATTCCAGTCTACAATCAGGAGAAAACCATCGCGAAAAACCTTCGCAATATTGTTGCGGCACTCGAGCAGCTAACGCATCCATACGAAATTATTGTCGTCGTCGACGGAGCAACCGACAAAAGCATGGAGGAAGCAAAAAAGGTATCCTCACAACATCTATCGGTTGTTGGGTATAAAACGAATAAAGGAAAGGGCTACGCGGTGCGGTTTGGGATGGCAAAAAGTCACGGTGACATCATCGGATTTCTTGATTCTGGCGGGGATATCGATGAGACGGGGTTAACAATGATGTTGGAACATTTTCGTTGGTACAATGCCGACATCATCGTGGGGAGTAAACGACATCCAGTCTCAAAAGTTTACTACCCACTCGGTCGCAAGATTCTCTCTCTCGGATACCAACTTATTGTGCGGCTTCTTTTTGGCCTTAACATCCGCGACACCCAGGTGGGGTTCAAGCTCTACCGTCGGGATGTGTTGGAGGATGTACTCCCGCGACTTTTGGTGAAGCAGTTTGCCTTTGATATCGAGATTTTGGCTGTCGCGCATCAATTGGGGTACCGGCGGATCTTTGAGGCGCCGGTAGAGCTTGATTTCACCGGCGCATCCAGTATCACCTCTACTAGTTTTTGGAAAGTAGTTTTACACACGCTGTGGGATACGTTGGCCGTGTTTTATAGGTTGAAGATTTTATGCTACTACGATAACGCAAACAAACGGAAATGGCGTTTCGACCCTGAACTTAATTTTCGCGTAAACGTCTGATAACCCATGCGAATTCTTGTTTTTAACTGGCGGGATATAAAAAATCCGCAGGCTGGTGGAGCAGAGCTCCTCACCCACGAGCTTGCAAAACGATGGAAGAAACATGGACACACAGTAACCTTATTTACCTCAGGATTTTCCGGTGCAAAGGCTGACGATGCTATCGATGGAGTCACGGTTATTCGGCGGGGGAGATGGTGGAGTGTGCACGGATTGGCTTTTTTCTATTATCTGTTGCACTTCCGAAGCTTGGTCGATGTGGTGGTGGATGAAGTCCACTGGTATCCTTTTTTTAGCGTACTGTATGCGCGACACAAGACAGTTCTTTTGGCCTGCGAAGTTGCCAACCGATTATTTTTTCAGCTTTTGCCATACCCACTTGCGCTTCTTGGACGATGGTTGGAGAAGATCTACCTTTTTATCTATCGGAGCACACCGGTTATGGCAATCTCCCCATCGACCAAGCGCGATCTTGTCGCCGAGGGCATAGATGCAGGTCAGATTACCATCTTGCCCATGGGAGTTACTGTGCCAAAGACCGCTTCTAGGTTGAAAAAAAGTATGCACCCGACGATTCTCTTCCTCGGTCGTCTGCATCCACTAAAGGGCGCACGTGATGCCATCGATGCGTTTGCGTTGATTCGAAAAAAGCTCCCTTCTGCAAAACTGTGGATTGTTGGAGAGGGTCAAAGTCGCTACAAAAAACAGCTCGATACACAGATTCACTCACTCGCACTCGCATCTTCGGTAACATTTTTTGGACACGTATCCGAGCGAAGAAAATTTGAGCTCTTAGCCGCGGGACACCTCTTATTGGTACCGTCGGTACACGAGGGGTGGGGGTTGGTGGTGGCTGAAGCAGCGCACGTGGGGACTCCGGCGGTTGGCTACCGCACAGCCGGTATTGCCGATGTCATCGTTGATGGAAAGACCGGAGTTCTTGTGCCGCCCGGAAACATAGAGGAATTGGCGTTAGAAACACTGAAACTATGGGAAGATCGTGCCAGATACAAACGGTACCAGACAGCTGGAAAAAAACGAGCGTTATCTATGAACTGGGGCAATACGGCGCTGGTTGCACTTTCCGTATTGGTCAAGGCGCATGAGAAAAACTAACCTTCCAACCATAAGTGTCGTGATCGCTACATATAACTCGTCGCGAACAATCGGGCGCTGCCTCAAAAGCATCCGGCAGCAGCACTACCCGCAGGAGAAGGTCGAGATTATTATCACCGACGGCGCTTCCACCGATACGACGAAAGAGATTGCTTTAGGCCACATCGTGCGATGGATTGACGTCCCTTCTGCCCGTCAAAACGCCGAGTACAACAAGGCGACGGGTATTGCGGCAGCAAGCCATGAGATTATCGCGATGATTGATCACGACAATGTATTGCCACACGTCAGGTGGCTTCAGAATATGGTGGCGCCGCTTGCCAAGCATAAAGAGGTCGTCGGTGTCGAGACACTTCGGTATCACTATGATCCGCGGGTGTCGCTTCTCGATAGATACTTTTCGCTTTTTGGCGCTGGGGATCCATTGGTGTGGTATATGGGAAAAGCCGATAGACTTTCGTACATCTATGACAGCTACGCGCTTAAAGGCGCGGCGAAGGATTGCGGCGCGTACTATTTAGTACAGTTTCGTCCTGATACCATGACGACCATAGGAGCGAATGGGTTCCTAGTTAGAAGAGACGTGCTTATGAAAAACGCTAATGTGGCGCCGCGCAAGTATTTTGATATGGATGTAAATGTTGACTTGATCAAAAAGGGATTTAACACATATGCATTTGTGAAAGATTCGATTTTGCACCTTACAGGTTATGGCAGCGTTTCGAATTTTTTGAAACGCAGATTGTTGTTTTTGACCCAATATCGATTTGGGAGGGAAGTGGCGCGTGTGCAAAAATTACGCCGATACGGAAAGTTATCAGGGAAAGACAAGTGGCATCTTCTCTGGGCGATTATCGCGTGTGCAACGCTCGTTGTTCCGCTGTATGATAGTATTCGCGGGTGGAGAAAAGTGAAGGACAGGGCGTGGTTTCTCCATCCGGTATTGTGTCTAAGTTTCGTTGCGATATATGGTCTTGCAGTTGGAAAAAAACTTTTGGCGAAATAGGCGAGTTTTGGTGACGGGCGCGGGCGGTTTTGTCGGATCGCACCTGAGAGAAACACTTGTGGCACTTCGTGCAAACGTCATGACACTTGCTCGAAAGAATGACGGAGTCGATATTACCCGTAGGGAGGATGTTGCCCCGATGTTTGAAAAAAATCCGTCCGTGGTGTTTCACCTAGCTGGTGAGGCTCTGGTAGAGCGGGGGCAGAAGGCTCCCTACGAGACATTCCGTACAAACGTGATGGCCACGCTTAACGTTCTGGAACTCTGCCGCTTGACTAAGGTCGCAAGGATCATCATCGCTTCCACGGCTCACGTCTACGGCGCCGGACAACCGCCGTATACCGAAGACGATCCGCCACGCCCTTCTCGGCCGTATGAGACGAGTAAAACCGCAACGGATCTCTTGGCCCAGTCATATGCCGACAGTTTTCGTTTACCCGTGGTTATCCCTAGGTTTGTCAACATTTATGGCCCGGGCGATGCAAATATGACAAGGCTTATCCCAAAAACCATGTACCATATCCTTCGTGGCAAGCCCCTGCCGATGTGGGGCGGGAAGGCAAAAAGAGAGTATATCTACATTGATGATGCGATCAATGCCTATCTTCTCCTTGCCACCATGTTAGAGGATAAGTTGGAGAAAAATCGCATCTTCAATTTCGGGTCGGGCAGACCAGTGACGGTTGTAGAACTTGTCCGGCGCATTGGGAAAGTTGTAGGGCATTCCGTGCGGATCAAGCACATCCGAAAAGAGAGAGAAGGGGAGATAGCCGAGCAGTATGTCTCCTGGGAGAAGGCCCGGCGTGTGTTGGGGTGGAGGCCGCGGATATCTCTTGATGAGGGGCTACAGCGCACCGTTGCGTGGTATCGCAGGAACCCTCTATAATGCGCCGTATGATCCCGCTTATTAAATCGACGTTTTACCATGAAACCCAGACCAAACGAAAGCTGTGTCAATTCATACAATCGGCTAAAAAGTTGAGCATAGGTGACCAGTGCCGACGATTTGAAGAAAACTTTGCCAAATACCAAGGACGAGCCCACTGTGTTTTTGTCAATAGCGGCAGCAGCGCCAATCTTGCTTTGATTCAAGCGCTCCTCAACCTTGGTAGACTTAAAAAAGGTGATAGCGTTGGGTTTTCCTCACTCACCTGGTCCACAAACGTGATGCCGCTTATTCAATTGGGTCTTATGCCAATACCTATTGATGTGGAACTTGATACATTAAATGTATCAAGTAAATCGCTTCTTGCGGCAACAAAAAAACACACGCCGAAGGCAGTGTTCCTTACCAACCTCTTGGGATTTTGCGATGACATTGAGACAATTAGCGACATTTGTAAGTCCAAAGGTATTCTCTTTTTGGAGGACAATTGCGAGGCCTTAGGCTCTGTGTATAAAAATAAAAAGCTCGGGAATTGGGGACTAGCAAGTACATTTTCCTTTTACGTGGGACACCACATGTCTACCGTAGAGGGCGGTGCCATCTGTACCAACAATGGTCAGCTTGAAACAATGCTCCAGCTTGTGCGAGCACACGGATGGGACCGAAATTTAACCGAGCAAAAGCAGCTAAAAATTCGGGTACGTCATGGCGTGAATGAAACATTTTATTCACGCTATACTTTTTATGATTTGGGCTATAACTTGCGCGTGAATGAGATACAAGGGTTTCTTGGCAATACGCAACTTGGCTATATTGATGAGATTGTAAAAAAAAGAGAGAAAAATTTTTTCTCCATGACCAGTCGCATCATGCGAAGAGATGACCTCTACTTTCCGCTGCGCTACAATCACATTGATCGTGTTTCAAATTTTGCGGTTCCGCTGGTATGCCGCTCGCAGAAGATTCGAGATGCACTGGCGGCACGCTGTGACGGGAAGGTTGAGATCCGACCCGTTGTGGGCGGAGACATGACAAGCCAGCCGTTTTTCAAAAAGTACATGGGGAAGCACATCGACACCGCCTGTCCGAATGCCCGGCTTATCCACGAGCAGGGGTTGTACTTCGGCAACAACCCTGAATTGACCAAAAAAGAGATGGACACGATCGTTCACGTATTTACCGACCTATGAGTGCTTTTTGGAAAAGTAAAAAGGTCTTAGTCACCGGAGGCACCGGGTTTATCGGTAGCCACGTCGTGGAAAAACTGGTCGAAATGAGAGCAAAGGTAACAGTTCTTGACAATTTACAAAACGGCAAAATTAAAAACATCTCATCGTTGAAGGATCGCGTTCGATTCATCAAGGGGAATTGCGCGGATATAAAAGACGCGTTAGCTGCATGTAAAAATCAGGAGGTGGTTATGAATCTTGCTGCGCGCGTCGGAGGCATCGAATATAACCGAACGCACCAGGCGACGATGCTCCGCGACAACCTCACCATTGCCACGACGATGATGGAGGCGGCAAGACGCGCCGGTGTCGAGCGATATCTCGTGGTCTCCTCTGCCTGTGTATATCCACGGACCTGTTCGATGCCCACACCAGAGTCCGAGGGATTTGTGGATGAGCCGGAACCAACCAACGGCGGATATGGCTGGGCCAAGCGTATGGCGGAAAAACTGGGCATGTATTATGCAGAGGAGTTTGGGATGAAGGTAGCAATTGTCCGGCCATACAACGCGTATGGCCCACGAGACCACTTCGACCCTGCTGTTTCGCATGTCATTGCCGCGCTTATCAAGCGAGTTTTTGATGGAGAAAATCCGTTGGTGGTATGGGGAAGCGGTAAGCAGACGAGGGCCTTCCTCTATGTTGACGATTTGGCTCGAGGAATGATCGAAGCAATTGAGCACTATCCAAAGCCGGATCCGGTTAATCTTGGTACGGACGAGGAAGTAACTATTAGAGAGCTTGTAGAAAAGATTGTGCGGTTAAGCGGAAAATCGCCCACGGTAGTTTTTGACACCACCAAACCGGACGGTAGCCCCAGAAGGAATAGCGATAACACGAAAGCGAAAGAAAATATCGGTTTTGTAGCCAAGACAAGACTCGATGAGGGGTTGGAAAAAACCATCATGTGGTACCAGAAGACTATCAAAAGGGTGTAGGTTAGAGCCTCAAGTTGTAAACCTCTCATTTAGTGAGCATAGCGTCGCTAATTTTCTGACAGTGTAATTTCCGGGTGGCTAAAATTTGACTTTAACATTAATTATAAAAATCGCCCACATGAGTAAATATAACAGAGTGCCAAGATTTTCGGCTATATCGTGTCTGGAAAAAAGAACGGCAAGGATTGAGAGGAAGAGAAAAAAAATGGCAATAACCAAATAAGCCCTGGTTCTAAATTTGAGGATAATGGTTGCAAGAATTATCATGATAAAAATCTTATTCCTAGTCGTAAAGACAAGGCTTGAGTAGGGAAGAATAGACAAAAGGTCCACAACGAAATAGCTCAAGGTAAAAGCAAGTAATTTCCCGCTGTTTTGACTGATAAACTCTTTAATCTTCTGCCACATATTTTCTTTTTCTCAGAAAAACTAGTAACAGGACGAATGTTGGCAGGGTCACAGACGTAATCAGAAGACCTATATAGAAAAAGCTCTGTGGAGCATAGACAATCCTCATTTCAAAATCTCCTGTATTTTGGACTAGCCAGGCATTCGAGTAACCGTCAAGACTAAAATGGACAGATGGGTCAACTTGACTGAAAAATTTTCCCGGTAAGATTTTGGCCAAAAAGGTCGATTTAACATCTTCCTCCACGAAGTAAGCTTTCCAACCGTTATTGAAAGACTGCAAGAAGTTAAGAATAAAACCGGAGTCTGCCCCGCTGACCTTTAGTTTGTATTCGGTAGGCGAGACCATTTCACTGGTAATTTGTGGGGTGGACAATTTTTCCCCCGCGAGTTCCTTGGTAAAAAAAACTTTGGGACTATAAGTTCTATAGATCCTGGGGCTACTGACCTCAAAATACTTTTCATCTATAAAGCTGTTAAAACCTTGATATTCAAACCCTAGATAACCTTCCCTCGCCAAAAAATTAGGGTCAATGGTAAAGCTAAAGGTTCTCGGAACCCTGGAAGTTTTTAAGTCTTTTTTAACTCTGTCTGCTTTTCCTAAAATATTCGGTCTATCATTGTCCTGAAAGATAATTAAGCGGGGGTTGGTATTTTTGCTAGCCCGATATTCGAAAGAAACTGCGTACGAATCCGAATATGAGTAATCATTAATTTTTAGCCTGCTGCTCTCGTTTTTCGAAATATCAATAAGCTCCCCAGGAGGTGGTTCTAATAGATTCACGGGCTCGGGATATATAAGCTCAACTCGATGTGTACCTTCTGCTAATGATATCTGGCGCCTGTTACTAACTTTTTGTCCATTAAGATATAGAGAAACTGGTTCTGTAACTTGTTCTACAATTTCCAGCCGGTAAATTCCCGGCTCGCTTATGACGACCAAATACCTTTTTTTCGTTTCTTCCTGTGTTACCCAGACTTGTTTCTCAAGAACTGAAACCCCGTCGTTTATAAACCCAAAAAGCTGGTTAAAAGCATCGGGGGCTAAGTTGTATTGGTTCTCTACTGCCGAAAGAGACCTCTTGTGCATCGTCAGATAGCCCAAAATTTTTAGCCCATAGGCATTCTTGTCTGATAAATTAAGATTCGAAAACTGGGACATGGCGTCTTCCAGATTCTTTTGATAGCGAGAAAGACTATCCTCTATTAACCCGGCTGTGAGCTCTCTCTCTTTTGGATTTTGGCTTCCGGCTCTTTCTGTTAGAAGCGCCGCTTCCCCCAATCTTTTGCTGGCAATACCAAGGTTGGCGTCGATTCTCCGGGCCGGGAGATCTTCAACTTCCTTAAGAACACCAGCCTCTCTCTTGTCAATAAAGCTGTAGAGAAGAGAACCGGGCAAAAAGTTAATATAGGGAAGAGATAACTCTTCAACGAATTGCATATATTCTCCTTGTTTGCAATATACACAAGTTGCCTCAATTCCCAAGGCGTCGGAATAAATAAGAATTTTTCCTACGTCTTTTCCTTCTGTGTCCAAGGAGCTGACAAGGTGCTTACCAGACCCGCTGATTGCCTTAAACGTCTCCTCTGTAGGCTGCTTATCAGATTGAATGTAGGAAAAAGTCCTTACCGTACCAACTTGGGCCAGATCATAGATGGCTTTGTCTAGGCCATATAGTCTCCAAGCGCCCTCTTCCCTTTCCAAGAATACTCCCCTAAAGCTTTTTAAGTTCTCCTCCCAAAACAAGGCGTCTTGGCTTTTATTTATTTTATTGTTGTACAAGATATCGTCTCTCCAGAGAACCTTCTTTACCCCCGACAGTTTTACGAAATATATAAAATCGTTTTCGTCCCCCCTCTCAATTGCTTTGTACAGAGCGTCGACTAATTTCTCCCTTTTGGTGTCGTTGGCCAAAAACGATTTGGTGGTGGAAATCCTGGGAAGAAGATCTAAACTCCAATAACCCCATTCGTAGCTGTCGGAGTTGAACTGGGAATCCATGGGTGGGATCATAAGTATTCTTGCTTCCTTGTCTTTAAGGTTATCGATGTAGTTTGACATATCCCTGACATAGGAGGGAACTGTTACTTTTGTGCTAAATGGCGGATTCCAGTCAAAAAATCTGTTGGAAAAATACGGGTAGTGATATGAAAGAATAAAAACTATCGATAAGACTCCAGCAACAATTTTTTTCTTACCGGAAGCAATGAATCTCTGAATCAAAAAATTCAAGAAAAATCCTGTCAGGAGAACTGCTGGAAACCAGGCGGCGGGAGCAAACTTGTAAAAAGCGGTCCTGAATATGGCAAATCCAGGAAGATACTTAATAAGAAAAACATAGATAAAACCGAACGGAGGATGTGAACCTGCCGTAAAGACCAATCCGACCAGGAAAAGAAGCAGAAGAAAGAAAACGACCTCCCTCTTTTGGTTTTCTTTACTTGCGAAATAAGACCACATTCCGACCAAAACGAGGAGAGTGGGAATAAAGCTGGCCATAATAAGGATGGGGTTTCCCATAAAGGGCTGTGAGTAAGGATGGTGGCCGCTATACCAATCAGGAATTCCTTGCAGCCTGAAAAGGTTTATAAGACTTGAATACTGACTAACATTCTCTTCCCACCGAAGCGCCCCCAATATTCCTCCCATGGACGAGAGCTCCGATTTATAAGTGTTGAAAAATAAGTAAGATTGGGGAAAAACCCAATAGGCATTAGTGACCAAAAAGGTAAATACAAAAGTTAAGCCAGTTACGGCCGGCCGTAAAATACCTTTTAAGCCATATTTGTATATAGCGGTAAACGCCAAGTATGCAAAAGCCACAAGAACAGCCAAAAGGACCGAGCCATAGAGGGGGGCGGAACCTCCGCCATTTAAAAAGAAAAAAAGAAAAGAAAAAAAGATTGCTCCCTTCAAAATAGAATAGTCCGTCTTAAGAGTTTTATATGTAATTAAAATTGCAAGAGGAAGGGCTGCATAAAGGGAAAATTTTGCCCTCTCGCCTATAAACCAGCCCTGCAAGATAAAAAAGTTGTAAACATAGAAGGTGCTAGAAAATATTCTCAATATCCAATATTTTTTTTCTGGAAAGAAGTTGCGAACAAAAATATACATGGATATCACCATAACGAAAAACCAGAGAACAAAGGAAAATCTTTGGGCGATAGAAAGGGAACCTGTCAGATAGTTGCCCAGAACTTCGGGTAGTTGGTTGACGAGGAAACCTTTATTGATAGCCCAATCGACACCAAAACCAATAGTTGGATTCCAAGAATAAAAAAGACTTTTAAGGTGGGACATCGAAAGCAATCTAAATCCAGAGTCGTGCCCCAAAACAACTTCTCCTCCTTTAAACCAGAGAAGTGGTGTAAGAGACAACAAGAAAATAAATAAAATTTCGAGTGTTTTTGTATTTAAAAAATTTATCCTAAATTTCATAATTACTTCTTAACGAATAATTAACCCCTACAATAATTTTTTATTGTTTTCTCCATGTCCCCACTTTCCCTAACCTTACTCTTGTCTCGGAGGTAATATCTTCTAATGTTTTCGTTTGGCCATCGTAGAAAAAGGCATAAACATTCTCCGGTTCAAGAATATTTTCTTTTACTGTCTCCCTCATTTCCTCAAAATCCCAAAAATAACCAAAGCCAGCCTCACCTACCTCTCTATATCCTTGCTCTGTCATTCCCCACAAAAAATTATCTACCAAAAGTTCTTTAGGAATAATCCCAGTATCGTTGTACCAAACCATTAGTGTATATCCTGGTCCTTGTTGTAGGGGAAGAGGAAGATTTTCTATATAGAAGCTCTTATTTCCTGTAATATAAAAAATATTTTTGCTACCAAGTGTAGGATAGTTCTTCTTTATTTGGGATAAAATCGCTTTTCTGTCGCCTGCTAAAATTACTTGTCTTGCAATCTCTGCCCTAATAATACTAGCGTGGTGAAATAAAAAAATTAGAAATACAAATAACCCCATTATTTTTAATAATCCCGCTTTTTGAGAAATCCATCTAATAACCGAGGCCAGGATAATACCGGCACCTGCCGAGGCAATATAATAGTAACGGGATTCAAGATAGGTAAAAGTGCGATCTAAAACTATGTAAGGAAGAAAACTTAGAAAAACTAAAGCAACGGCAAGCAAAACAATTTTAGCATCTTCACTTTTTCTATAAAGGAAGAGAAGAGTCAAGAGTAAAGAAGCTGAAATGAAAATCGAAAGAAGGTCAGCTGTTATTGTCTGTGATACTAATCCAATAATGGGATTGCCTTCAAGGAACGGGTACTGGATTTTAGTTATTTCGCTAGCCCAAGAAGAAAGAGTTAAGGGGGGAATAAAAACTTGAGAAAAACTCGTAGTTGGATAAAGGATCAGACGAACAGTAATGGTTTTTAAAAAATTATCACCACCGGCTACAAAAACTCCCACCTGCTCCTTTTGAGAAAAAAGTTCAAAAAGTCGGAAGAGAATAAGTCCCAAACCATAGACAAGCAGTGATAGATGTATCTTAACAGCTCGAAGAACGTTTGCTTTTTTAAAGATGATGTACATGAGGGGTAGAAATAGAAAAAGAAAAAGGCCTATCTCTTTAAACCAGAAAGAAATGATAGTAAACAAAAATGAAAAATACAAAAACCTCTTTTTATCATTTTTACAATAGATAAAATAAGAAATAATAGCCAAAAGAATAAATGTTGTGGCTGGAAGCGTTCCGGTTGAAGTACCAAACCATGTAACAGGTTGGTGTGAAACACTATTTAGAGAAAAAAATAAGGCAGGGATCAATGCAATCAGACGATTTGTAAATATTTTTTTGGCTAGAGTAAATACTAAAATCGCATTTAAAAAATGGATCATAATTGAAAAGATTACCAGTGGAACGATATTAAATCTTGATATTTTAAAAAGAGGAAGGCTAATAAACCGTGTTAAAATCCGTCCCTCGCCAAAAAAAATCTGTAAAGGTGTAAAACCACCAGTAATGTGCTGCTCTATCCCCTCAACCATCATGTGGCCTAAACCTTGCCATTCATCTTGTTGATAAAAGGTTCTTGGAAGATCCTGGAAGGTTCCAATTATGGCAAAAAAAATTATTAGGGTGGGTAGAATTAGAAAAAACCGCTTCATTTTACTGTCATCTTACAAAATTTTTTGATTATTTTTGCCTCATCTTGGGCGATTTTCCTCCAAGCAAACCTTCTGGCATACTTTCTTGCCTCAGAAGAAATACGTTTTACTTCTTCCGGCCGAAGAAAAAGAAACGCCAATACTTTCTTTGTTGCTTTTCTAATGTTTTTATTTTCTACTAGATAAAAAGATGGATGATTATAAAGTTCTGGATAATCTTTCAAAGCTGCTACGTTGTAGTGTACGACTGGAAGACCGCAAGATAAGGCTTCAAGAATAGTAATAACAGGAACCAGAGGTTCAAAATGAGCTAAATGGATAAAAACTCTCGATTCTCTCAATCTTTGAAATTTTTCCTCTTCAGATAAAACTCCAAGAATAAAGATATTCTTTTTTAATTTCTTTTTCTCAATTTCTCCCTCTAGTTTCAACTTTGTTTCTCTGTCGCAAGGGCCAATCATGATGAGCTTTGCACCCTTTTTTATTTTTGTCACATTTTCCCAAACTTTTACCAAATCAAAGATCCCTTTTTCCGAAGTATGACGGCCAACAAAAACCCCATCATATTTTGGTAAAATCTTCTTATAGCTAACACTGTTTATGGTTCCTATTGAAACGCCTGAAGGAGTTACACTTATTTTTGATGAATGGTAGTAAGGTGCTAATTTTCTTTTAACGTGAGGGCTAACAGTAACAACATAGTTAACATTTCGTATTAATCTTTTCATCAGAAGCAAACTAATTACAATACCAAGGGGCGAAACAAATGAACGAGATCTTCCAATCTTGTTACTTCTTAGCGATTTATAATATTGCCAAAACCCTCCCTCTGGAATTTCAAAGTTAAGAACGTCAATAATTACTGAGACAGAAGGAAAAAGTTTTTTTAAGATAACAGCGGGTAGAAAAATGTGTAAAGCTTCCCCTATCGGTGCATAAATTACTTTATATCTTTTTGTCTTTAATTCTTGCCAACCCTTAATTGTTAGGATGACCGCAATCAAACTCCATTCTAGTATTCTTCCCCAAAGGAAGCTCCAGTTATAAATTCTGTCAACGATACTAGGTAGTTTATATTCAACAACCCTTCCGTTGAATTTTAAATCGGCAAGAATCGTTGGGTACTTGTCTAGAACAGTTACGTGAAAATCTTGCGGAAAAAATCTCAAAAATTCTTTGGTTCGGACTAAACCACCAGAAGTAGGAACGGGCTGATCTGGGTGCCATAAGAGAAGTAAAATACCCTGATTCATAAAATAACTGCCTCAAATATTAATCTTTATAGTTTTCTAACTCTGTAAACAAATAATAGTAATACAACAGCCGAACCTTTTTCTTTACCCGTTTCATAAGTTTTTTGTCGCTGATCTTTCGTAACTTCTCCTGGACTTTTTTTCTGTTGTTCAAGGTTTTCCCCAGATGAGTCAGATTCCAAAAGACAGCCTGTTGGATTGAGATTGCAACTCCAACTCTACCTCGTAAGAGAAAGGAAAACACTACGGCCTGGGTTAAGAGTAGATGGATGGGAAGCGTCTTAATAAGCTCCCATAGCCCGAGGTTTTTGATAATTGCGCTGATCCTATTCTTAAAGGAATGAAAATTAATGAAAGCGGTGGGAAGCTTTCTAGTGGTACTGCCTCCTTTGTGGAATATCGATGTGGTCGGCACGTACTTAATAATGTAGCCAGCCAACCAAACTCTCCAGCAAAAATCTGTCTCCTCAAAATATAAAAAGAACTCATCGTCAAAAAGTCCAACTTTGTCTATAACCTCGCGCTTAATAAGCATGCAGGAGCCATTTGCAGAAAAAATTTCAGAGGATTCATTGTATTTTTTAAGTTTTGGGTTTTTATCATAACCGAAGTGGTATAAAAACCCCGAACTAGTCAAGAATGCCCCTGCGCTTTGGAGCTTCCTAGAGTCTACAAAAATTATTTTTGGCTGAACCACGCCAAGAATTTTTTCTTTTTCTAGTGCAGCCACCAGTTCAGTGAGAAGATTGGGCTGGACGACAGTGTCGTCGTTTAGCAACAAAACATATTCTCCCTTTGTTTCCTTTACCCCCAAATTATTGCCTTTTGCAAAACCCAGGTTCTTTTTTTTCTCTAGAAGTTTTACCCGGGGATAATGTCTTTTAATGTATTCAATGGAGCCGTCGGTAGAGCCGTGGTCAACAATAATCATCTCAACGTTTTTATATTTAAGTTTCAAAAGAGACGGGAGAAGATCTCTCAAGTTTTCTAAACCATTTAAGTTAATGGTGACTATTGAAACCAAGCCTTTTTGGGAAGCCATAACTTTCTAGTATTGTATACCGATAAGATGAAGCATTAAAGCTTTCTAGACATAAAGTTTTTCGTCATTTCAAAAATAAAGCTCTTTTATCAGGGAGAACAGAAATTTTATCCCCTCGGTCGTCTTAAGCTTTGACTCACCCCAGGCTCTTGCTTTCTCCCGACTGGGAATCTCTAATACTTTAAGACCATACCTCAAAGCCTTAACAACCATTTCCTGTTCAGACCTAAAATCATTGAATTTTAATCCTAGCTTAAGCGCTTCTGATTTTTTTATGGCCCGGAAGCTATAAAGTATGTCTGTCAGATTTGTACCATATCGCCTGTTAACTAAGGCGACCAAAAGATCGCTGCCCGCAGAACGAACTATCCCGCCTAAGTTAATATCCATATCATAACTTCCTCCAGTTCTTCTCGAGGCCGTAACCAAATCGGCTCTTCCTTGTTTAATCGGGTTTACAAATTTTGGGATGTCTTTCTCGTCGTGTGAGCCGTCCGCATCAAAAAATACAACAATGTCCCCTTTGGCTTTTTTGATACCTATCCTTAAAGCCGCTCCTCTGCCTTTTTTATTATCCAAAAAAAATCTGGCGCCTAGTTTTTCAGAAATTTCTTTTGTCCCGTCGTTAGAATGTCCATCGATAACCACTATCTCATCACCATATCTTTTTATTGACTTTAAAATCTTTTCAATTCCCTGCCCTTCGCCTTTAGTCAAAACTACAAGACTTACTTTTTGTTCTACTTTTTTCATTTCTTACCCTTCACCGCACGAACAACGCAATATAAAGACAAATCGACCGGAAGTAAATAAGGAAACCAAATGGTCTTGTCAATAACGACATTCTTTTTAATCGCACCGATAATTTGCCTATGGCTTGAAGGATGTATCTCGTCTGGAGTAAAGCCCAATACGTTTTTAATAATAAAATCGGTAAGTAGATTTTTTGCGGGAAAACCCATTATTAAATAACCGTCGGGTTTCAAAATACGATACATTTCGCCAATAGCAACGCTCAACTCTTTCTTGGTGAAATGTTCAAGAACGCTCATGCAAACAATAGTATCAAAATAATTTTTCCGGTAAGGAGTTCTAAAAATCGACCCTGTAACTAACTTGGCTTTTATATTTTGTTTTTTAAGTATCTCTTCCACAGTTCTTGGATTGGGCAGGGTATCAATACCATGGATTTGAATGCCAAGCTTTACAAGTGTTGGTATAAAAGTTCCTCCTCCGTAACCCACATCAAGAATCTTCTCCACCTTGCGGCGCTTCATCAAAGAAATGGCCATCTCCAGACGTTTTCTCATAAAGTAGCCTTGTATAGGTCGATAGTACTGATCAATAGTACTATCGATATAATCATAGTTGAGGTTCTTCAAATTCTCCTTTGGGGGTATAACCAATTTGACTTTCATAGAGACAATTGCGGCACTAGTTTAATCAGAAAGACATCAATATTCAGCGGTAATTCTCCAAATTCTAGAGAAATTTCGGTCAGATACTTATCAAACATCTGCCCTGAGGCTGCGAATATTTCTCCTTCGGGAATCTTTACTCTCACCTCTTGTGGTTGCAATTGTACCTTAAACCGAAAGTACAGCTCCTGCGAGTTTTGTTTCGGGCTATCTTTGTTCGTGTTCCAGCGAAGTTTTGCCCAAAAAGTATCCAGACCAGCCTTTTTTGCATAAGCAAAATCATCATAAGAAGCCATAAAAGAGAATGTGTCTAAGAAATCTTTTAAAAGCTGGTCGCGGCTGATGTACAAATTTAATACCGCCCTGGCTCCATCAGTAATAACCTCAAACTCATCGAGGAGGGCGAAGTTTCCGGTCTGGGTTGTATGGAGATCCATTTTTATATATCGAGCCCTGATTGGCCCATCTAGTATATCAAGCCTGCTATCTTTTTTATTATTTGAAATCTCCAAAACCTTTTCCCAATTAATTCCATCCAAAGAGGCCGAGTAGGTATAGGTTGAAGGAGTTCTGCCCACACCCGGTTGCGAACCCCAGGCCAATGCTGCCACATTTAGCTCTCTACCTAAGTCGACCTTTATCCAAGCGGGTACTGCGTCAACAATCCAAGAGGATCTTTCGCCAACGTTCCCATCTATTAAGTTTTCCGGTAAAACATGTAAAAAGGGTTCTCCCGGTCTTTGAGACAAAGTATTTGCTGTGTTCACTTTCGCGGTTTTCAAATACCTGGCGCGGTCAATTGAATAATCCACTAAAGCCCTAAACTTTTTACTGTCCGGTCGAGATCCCTGCTTAAAAATGCCAAAACTGGAACTCATATTTATTTCTGCTAAGTAGGGAGTTTCGACAAATGGGACACCATCAGTTTTCGCAATATAGGTACTCCTGTCGCTTTCGGCCGGCTCGAGGAAATATGTCCCCTGCTTAGCCAGTACGGTTCTTGCTTCTTTTGTCCTGTTAATAATGCCCTCGTTGCTGTTATAATCTAGAAAGATAACGCTAGACAAATCGAGCTTGCCTTCTTTTACCTTCTTTAAGACTGCTGCGATTTGAGATTCAATTCGATAAGGCTCATCTGCCAGGTTTGGGTATTGTTTGTCTTTCACAAAGGACCACTCATATAAGAAATCATTTAAACCTGAAGCGTGAGGGTAGATGTAAAAAACTACACCATCCGGCAGTGACGGAAACTCCTTTGAAAATTGAGAATTAAATCTCTTTGGCTCCGAATACGTTGACAGGTAAGCTTCGGATTGAATTTTATGAAGATGATAAAGTTGCACTCCCAAATAAAAAGTGACTGCTGTGGCGAGTATTTTATGGGTTCCAATTTTTGCCGCTTTCTTTTGAAGTTTTTTAGACAAAAAGATCAGAAAGTATGCCAAAAGGACAGAGGTGCCTGCAAACGCAAAGTAGCCATAGCGCATCGTGATGAATTTATAATCTCGTGACAGAAATTCTTCCGTGTAAGGTATTGCCATCGCCACAAATGTAATAAAGCAAGCAACCCAACCGGTAAACAATAGGGGAAGACAAATATCTTTCTTCTTTTTACGCAGTAAATAAAGAGCGTAGCTTAATAAAGAAATTGTCACCCACCCTATAAATGGAAAGAAGTACTTGTTAAGAAAGTTTGCATTCACAAATGTTTTTAAACTCTCTCTAACATCATTGAGAATTGGATAGGGAACTGCTTGTGGTGATATGAGCTTCCCAATCGTTAACAAAATAGACTTGAAATACACAAAGTACAATCCGTCTGCGATGAGCTTTACGCGCATTTTAACGTTGCTGTCAGCAAAGTCTCCGGGTATGCCTCCGTACCAGGATCGAATCATAAGAAACGCAAAGACAGAAAGATAGAAGGGAAACTGTCTTATGACAATTTTGTAAAGTACTTTCTTAGAAAAAGCGTCTTTGGTATTAATAAAGTCATAAAGAGTGATAATTGCTACAATTACTAAACCCGTTTCCCTGGTGAAAAAGGCCAAGAAAGAAAAAAACATAGACAACAATAGGTTCCACGAGCTTCCATTCTTTCTGTAATCTATAAATTTAATTAGTGCCAAGGACATAAAAATCAAAAGGAGCGGGTAATAGGAATTAAAACTACCCCAGGTAAGAACGTCGTTGTAGGCAGTGTTTGCAACGAAAATAAGACTTGAAATAAAAGATAGTTGTCTATTTTTTGTTAGGATTTCCACGAGCCTAAAGAGAGTCAAGGCTGCGACAATGTGTAGGACTAAGCTAGTCAGGTACCAGCCGCTGGGATTCCAGCCGAAAATTTTCCAATCCAAATAATATAAAAAACTGTGGCTCTTAATGAGATTTACAAGAGTATGCGGAGTTGACCCCATCAGCCAAGATGTTTCAAAACCTTTAAGAAACCAAAAATCCAGAGTCCGATGCCAAGCAATCAAACCGGTAAGTATAATGGCTATCGGGTATATAAATGGAGAGTTAAAAATTCTTTTTAACATAATAGATCGATAAAAACATCGATGATTTTTTGGATTTCCCTGCCGGTCAATTCCGGATTATTTCCAATATACAACCCCTGTCCGCGAACAAGTCTTGCATCGGGAACCTTGTCTTAAACTTTTTGCATCACGACGTGGTAGGCGGAAGCAAATCTTTCGTCTTGATCCAAACGGTCTAATAAAAACCCCATACAATTCATCAAGAAAAATATTAAAGGGGACACTAAAAGCAAAACAATTTTTGTCATGGCCCTTCCTTCGAGTATTTTTCTTACTATATATTGATTTACAAGTATAGCCAGCGTTGTCCCAAAAAATGAATAAGTGTAAATTCTTTTCACTTTTAATCCGGATTTTCTTGCCAACTGCCGGTAGCCGCCCCTGGTTATTCTTTGGAAATCGCTGTCGATACCGCCATGCTCCCGATAAATAAACGGAGAAACGGTTAAACACCTTCCGCCTTTTTTAAGAACTCTGGCAGCCTCGCGGAAAAATTTTTGAATATCAGAGATATGTTCCGCCACTTCAAAGCTTGCGTAAGTATCAAAGGTTTTATCTTTAAAGGGCAGCGTGAGGGCATCACAAACTAGGTCTATTTTTTGAGGGTCCTTAGTTCTCCCGTATAGTATCTCGGTGATGACTCCAAATTTATGCGCCTCCTCCTTTTGTGTCTTAAATTGCTTATCCCACGAAGATGAGTCTGTTGCTATATATTCTCTAACCCGCTTGTTCCTAGCTAATATTCTTTCTTTTTTCTCACAATTTCCAGCCCCCGTTTCCAAAACTTTTCCCTTAAAATATTTAATCAGTTCATTATTTCCCTTCTCCTTGTTCCTAAAATCAAGCCAGTGAGGATAAAAAGGGGTCGCGACAAAAGTGGTAAGTAGCGCTCTTATCATTGTTATACACCTAGCGTTTTTCCCAGTGCCTCTGCAAAAATTTTATTCCAATCGAAGTTGACAGCGTATTGTACTGCGTTGGCCGAATAGCTGTCTAATTTAGACCTGTTTCCTAATAACTCTTCTATTTTCCGGGCTACTGAATCTACGTTGTATCTGGCTATTAATCCGCACCTCTTCTTGGCTAATTGTTTAGCTATTGGCGGTACGTCTGTCAAAATTACAGGGAGGCCTGCGGCAAGATAGCTTTTTATTTTTCCGGGGTCTGTAAAATAGGTAAAACTGTCTGGCGCGGGTTCATAAGTAGCTACCGAAAGAGTACTTTTTGCCAACTCCTCCTCAATTTTTTTATGGTTTTTGATAAAACCAAGAAAGGAAACCTGATTTTGTAAATTGTTTTTTTTAACTCTTCTCCTGAGATCTTGTTCATAAGGACCGGTGCCGATAGCATAAAGGTGTACTCCCGGAAATTTTTTAGAAACCTTAGTAATTGCATCGATAACGACTTGAAGCCCTTGTTTTTTTATGAGGTGGCCCAAAAAGACAATTCGATCTTTTTCTTTTTGGACTTTCCGATGCCTTTGGGTTCTCTTAAGCCAGATACCAACCGGCACTACTATGTTAGTTGCGAGTCTATCTCTTTTCAGTTCGTGTTTTATTCTTGCTTCTACGATTTTTTCCGAAAGATTCCACACCATATCAGCCTTCTTTGCACATTGCGAATCAAAAAAATGATAAAGTTTGTTCAAAAAGCTATTGGTAAACCTTTTAGGGACGTAATCGATGGTGTAGAAAACTACTTTTTTAGCTCTTCCCAGTCGTTTCAGAAATAGGCCAAGGTATGCAAGAAGGCCATCTGAACCAATATATAAGTCAACTTTATCTGTTTTTCCCAATACCCACAGCACGGTAGAGACGGCCTCTTTTAAGTATGTAAATACCCCAGGGAGTTTCAGATTAAGCCCATGGTGCTCTCTAAGTAATTTTCCCTGCTTATAGGTTCGATAAAAAGATGGCTTCCCTTCCATGATGGAAAACGGGTGGCCAATAAAAAGAAGGCTGCCTGTTTTGTTTTTTAAATACTCCTCTAGATCAAGAGCCGGACCACTTGCAGAGACGTGAGAAGAGATTACTACGTCAAGACCCTTTAGGGTTCTTTTTAAATCTTCATTCATACCAATCTATTCTTTCTTGACAGATAACCACATCCGCACCCCTCGTAACTTTTAAATTATATCACAGCTTCCTGTATGTCACCCTGTTAGAAGTTCTGGCAAGGTATTCCTGATTTTGAAATGAGTTCCAGGAAAAGAGGGCTTCCCCCAGTTGTGGTTAAAATGCTAGGATATACTTTGGGTAAGATATTAGTTTTAAAACTGGCTCATGGAATGTTTGTTTTGCAACGCCAATTACACGCATGATGCCGTACCTTATAACGTTTTTGATTGTTTTGGTTGTTTATCGCGGCTGGTTTCTGGCTCCGGAAATTATCGGCGGAGACTGGCCGTATTATTTTGCCGAGACGGTCAAGGAAAAAGCATTTCCCCCGCCCGTATGGGTTTATTGGGCCAGTAACGGTTTGGGGGGTATTGACCCGGTACGGGGGCTCCATGCGTTTGAGTCGTTTCTTGCCGTGGTCGGGACACAATGGTTCGGATTGCCCTGGCCGGTTGTCTATAAAATCGGGTGGTTTGGTTTATTTCTAGTACTTTCGTTTGGTTGCTCAGTTTTGCTGTGGCGGCGTGTATTTCCTGATGTCTCCTCGGCGTGGCCCGCGGCGTTTGCCGGTCTTATCTATACGACCAATACCTATATCCTTATGGTGACGGGAGGCGGGCAGATGGGAGTGGCATTAGCCTACTCCGTAGCGCCATTAGTTATCACGAGTTTCATAATTAAATCAGCTGTATTCTCCGGAATTATTTTAGGATTTCAAATAATGATTGATCCCAGAATTGCGTATATCACGATGATCGGTGTGGTAACATATTTAATTTCAAATTTTAAATATGAAAAATCAAATATACCACGGAATTATTTTCTGCCGCTAGCGATTGCCATTGGCTTCAATGCATTTTGGATCGTTCCGATGATTGTCTTGCGATTTAATCCTATCGATGCCATGGGATCGGCATACACGTCTGTAGGGTCGGTTAAGTTTTTTAGTTTTGCGGACTTTCCCCACGCCCTTTCGTTTCTTCATCCCAACTGGCCGGAGAATATATTTGGGAAGACTTATTTTCTGCAGCCGGAGTTTTTAGTGCTTCCTATACTGGCTTTTTCAAGTTTGCTGTTTGGCAGAAAGGATAAGAACATTCTTCTGTTTTCTCTCCTTGGATTGATTGGTGTTTTTTTAGCTAAAGGAGCGGGGGAACCGTTCGGTTGGATATATGTGTGGTTTTTTGAGCACTTTCCAGGATTTGTGATGTTTCGCGACCCGACCAAATTCTACGTATTGACGGCAATTTCGTATTCTATGCTAATACCTATTGCCTTGGTTTATATTGGTAAAAGACTGGAGACAATTACGGGATTGGCACTGGCGACCACATGTATTCTTTTCTGGCTGTTTGTTCACCGCCAAGCAGTATCTGGCAATCTGGGCGGGACGTTTGCTCGTCGATCAGTTCCGAATGAGTATATTGCATTGAAAGACTTTCTCGTAGCTCAACCAGAATTTTTTCGAACGCTCTGGGTGCCGCGGCAAAGCAGATTTGCGTTCAACTCTTCCCTTCACCCGGCAGTAGAAGCCCAGCCGCTGTTGGGGGCGACTTCCTCCGCTTCCCTTTTCGCATCGTTGCGCGACAGCAAGACTCGTAGGACGTTGGAGGATGTTTCGGTTAAGTACATAATCGTGCCGTCTGATTACCACGGCGAGATATATATTTCAGATCGTCGCTACGATGATGCGAAAAGGGAAGCGTTAGACCACACGCTGTCACAGGTTCCTTGGTTGAGGAAGCTTCCTTTTTCTGGATTTTCACTCTATAGGGTAGGTGATGAGGTGGTAAAATAACTGTATGGGCGCTTTGGGGCACTAAATGTTCTAAGCCAGGAAGAAGACATCGAAATGTTTCCTCGGTGGCTTACCACGGATTGTTCCTACCTCCTCGTTTTGGAAAAGCCATAGTTGGGTATACAATACCTCTATGAACGTTATTGTAACCGGGGGCGCAGGGTTTATCGGTTCACATCTAGTGGACGGATTGCTTAAGAGGGGGTATCGGGTTGTTGCGGTTGATAATCTTGTTACCGGCAGCAAAGGTAATCTTGCAGATGCTTCCAAAAATCCCAATTTTACCTTTGTCGAGCACGACATTATACAACTTCTAACGAAACAACAAATTGACAAAGCGACGCACATTTTTCATTTAGCATCACCCGCGTCGGTTGTAGATTATCAGAAGTATCCAGAAGAAACCGCACTAGTTAATTCGGTTGGCACAAGGAACCTTTTGCAACTAGCGCAGGAAACAGGATCCCGCTTCCTCTTTGCCTCCACCTCCGAAGTCTACGGAGATCCCCAAGAACATCCGCAGAAGGAGACGTACTGGGGGAACGTGAATCCCAACGGGGTGAGGGCGTGCTACGACGAGAGCAAGCGGTTCGGGGAAATGCTTTCGATGACGTACTTCAGGCGCGACAAACTCGATATCCGGATTGCTCGGATTTTTAACACCTATGGACCTCGGATGCGCTCCGATGATGGCCGAGTGGTGTCCAATCTTATTAACCAGGCCATCGGTAACCAACCACTGACTGTCTACGGTGACGGTACGCAGACGCGCTCCTTTTGTTATGTATCGGATATGGTCGAAGGCCTAGTCAAACTTATGTTTACCGATGGTATTGCGGGAGAGGTGATCAATGTAGGTAGTCCCGAGGAGTACCGCATTCTGGACTTGGCGACGAAAATAAAAACAATGACAGGGGCTCACTCAGAAATTGTATTCAAATCGCTTCCAGCTGACGATCCAAAGGAGCGACGGCCCGATATCACAAAGGCAAAAGAACTTCTAGGCTGGGAGCCAAAAGTTAGCCTTGATGAAGGCTTACAAAAGACGATTGAACACTATAGGACCCACCCATGAAGTCGCAGGACATCCTATTTCTGATAGTGTTTGTTGCTCTTCTGTTTTTACGTAAGCCGCGATTTCTTGTCTGGGCGGGTTTAGTAAACCTCGCCCTTGCAATACCGCTATTTGCCACCTGGACATTTTTTACCGCAGAGCGACTGACGTGGTATGCGGCAGCTTTTTTTCTTGTTTTTATCCTCATTTTTCTCCTCAAACCACATAAGGTACAATAGGATATTAGCAGCTAGTAGATAGTAGCTAGCAGCTAGGAGTTTTTCTAACTACTAACTACGCCTTATGAAAATTTTAATCACCGGCGGGGCTGGCTATATTGGTTCAATTACCAATTGGTTGCTTCGGAAACAGGGCATTGAGACAGTTATCTTTGACAATCTTTCGTGTGGACACAAAGAGGCGGTTGGTGACACTCCGTTGGTTGTTGGTGATTTGACAAAAAAAACTGACGTTTCCGCACTTTTCCAACAGTATAAGTTCGACGCTGTCGTCCACTTTGCAGCTTTAGCTCTAGCCGGTGAGTCTATGGAGCGCCCGGCTGACTATTATTACAACAACATTGTCGGAGGAATAAATCTTTTAGAGGCAATGAACGCTCACAATTGTAAATACATCGTTTTTTCCTCTACCTGTGCTGTATACGGCACACCAAAAGAACTTCCCGTGACTGAAGGAGCTCCAATTCATCCAGAGAGTGTGTACGCCTCCAGCAAAAGGATTTTTGAGGAAATTTTGGCTTGGTACGCTTTGTTGAAAGACATTCGATTTACAAATCTTCGCTACTTTAACGCTGCCGGTGCTCTTTTAGACGGTAGCCTAGGAGAAGATCACCGTCCAGAAACCCACATCATCCCCATCGCGCTTTCCGTAGCGGCAGGTAAGCGTAGCATCTTTGAATTCAATGGTGATGATTATGATACGCCCGATGGAACCTGTATCCGCGACTACATTCACACCACGGATTTAGCCCACGCCCACATAAAAGCGCTTGAGTACATTACGAAGGGTGGATCATCAGACTCATTTAATCTCGGAGTAGGGAAGGGTTATAGCAATAGAGAGGTGATTCAGATGGTTGAGCAGGTGGTCGGCCGCGAGATTCCCAAGAAAGTGGTTGGCAGGCGACCCGGAGACCCAGCTACCATTTGGGCAGACAACACCAAAGTCAAAAAAGTCCTAGGCTGGGAGCCGAAATACTCCGATCTTAAAACTATTGTCGAGAGCGCATGGAAATGGGAAAAGAATAAATTTAAAATTTAAAATTGAAAATGCGCATAGGTATAGATATTAGTCAGATTGCTCATGAGGGGACTGGAGTGGCTACATACGTGAGAGAGATGGTAAAAGCGCTTCTTGGGCAAGATAAAAAGAATGAGTACGTGCTATTTGGCGCGTCTCTACGGAAACTGCACGTTTTTTTCGAATACTTCCAAACTGTTAACACCTTGAGTAAAAAAATTCGATTAGTCGTTGTTCCCTTTCCACCGACACTTCTTGAAATTATTTGGAATCGACTCCATGTGCTGCCAATTGAATGGTTTGTAGGAAACATTGACGTTTTTTGGAGCAGCGACTGGGCGCAGCCTCCGCTAACATCTGCAAAAGGCATAACGACCATTCACGACCTTATTGCCGTCAGGTTTCCCCGCGAGACTGATCGTAGGATTGTTGCTGCGCATACGCGACGATTGGCGCATGTTGCAAAAGAATGTCAGGCGATTTTATGCGACAGCCAAGCAACGAAAAAAGATACCGCGACGTTATTAAACGTACCTACTGATCGACTTCATGTGGTATACCCAGGAGTCAATGTATGATGATAGCAATTGACGGTTATGAGGCAAACGATGTCCATCGAGTAGGAATTGGACGCTACGCCTATGAAATCTTAAAAAATATTCATCTTTTACGCTCAAGGCACGAATTTCGTATCTATCTTCCCGACCAGCGTCTTGCCGATATGCCCCAGGAGACCGATTGGTGGCGATATCGGGTACTTTCGCCGAAGCGACTTTGGACATTCTTTCGCCTGCCGCTTGCGTTGAGTGTTGATTTGCCTCGGGCTGATGTCGTGTTTTCTCCGACACATTACGTTCCTCGGTTTGTTGGCACACCGCGGGTTATGGCCATTATGGACCTTTCTTTTGCGGTTTACCCGGAGATGTTTAGACGCAAAGATCTCCATCAATTGGTTCACTGGACTAGATATTCAGCCCGTCAGGCAAAGAAAATCCTTACAATCAGCCAGTTTAGCAAGAATGCTATAATTAAGGAGTACGGAAAGAAGCCGGAAGATGTGGTGGTGACATACCCGGGATTAACAATTAAAAATTCAAAATTCAAAATGCAAAATTATAAGAGTAAATACAGCATCACAAACCCCTATATCCTTTCAGTAGGCACGTTGCAGCCTAGAAAGAATTTCGTGAGACTTATTGAGGCGTTTTCAAAATTGTTGCCAAAATATCCTCATTTTGAACTTGTTATTGTGGGTAAAAAAGGTTGGCTGTATGAGGAGATTTTGGATGCTCCGAAGAAGTACGGAGTTATTGGCAGAGTAAAGTTTTTAGATTTCGTTATAGACGAAGATCTTCCAGCTCTTTATCAGGGTGCGAAGTGCTTTGTTTTGCCTAGTTTATACGAAGGATTTGGCTTGCCGGTTTTGGAGGCAATGGCGCTCGGAACGCCCGTCGTGGTAAGCAATAGTTCAAGTTTGCCGGAAGTAGCAGGAAAAGCCGGGATTTATGTTGATCCGCTCAATACTGACAGTATAGGCCGCGGCATTGATCAAGTTTTACAGGAAGAGGGAAAAGCAGTCGGCAAGAATCGAATTGACTTAGGAAAAAAGCAAGCCGGACAATTTACGTGGGAGGCGGCAGCCAAGCAGACCCTGGAAGTGTTAGAAGGCCTCGCCTTGCGAGGCAAGGCGAGACCTTGAAAACATATGAGAATGTTTATCGATTTCTGGGTTTTTCTTTGTACGCTAACCGGTTTTATTCCGAGTCATACGATTCGGCTGTTCCTGTACCGCAATTTTTTCCGGGTTAAAATCGGCAAGGACAGCTCGATTCACTGGCTTGCTCGATTTAACAATCCCGCAGGAGTTTCGATCGGGAACAATACCGTCATCGGCAACGACGCATTTCTGGACGGAAGATATAAACGCAATGGGGGAAGCTACCTGAAAGACTTTTTTTCTCCTCGGGTGAGGCCGCTAGTGATAGGCAATAACGTGTCTATTGCAGGTGAAGTAAGGATTTATACGATGCAACATGATGTTGATGACCCGAACTTTGTAGAAATTGAAGCCCCCGTCGTCATGGGTGACTACGTTGTTATAGGTACGAGGGTGACTATATTGCCAGGAGTTCACATCGGTCAAGGAGCAGTTGTTGCAAGCGGCGCAGTCGTAACCAAGGACGTTCCCTCATACACGGTCGTGGGCGGAGTTCCGGCGACGTTTATAAGAAATAGAAGTAAGAATTTACGGTATACGTTAAAATTCGCGAGACTGTTTCAATAACAAAGTGGATCTTTCCATTATTATTCCCAGTTACGGTACGCGAGGCCTCCTCGACCGCTGTTTACGCTCAATATATGACAGTCTGAAAGTATCAAAACTATCTTTTGAGATTATAGTCGTCGATAACGCGTCAGATGATGGTTCTGTAGAACTATTGAAGAAGAAATATCCTCGAGTACAAACAATTTTCAATAAAGATAATTTGGGCTATGGAAAAGCGAATAATCAAGGAATAAAAAAAGCAAAAGGGAAGTACGTGCTTCTTTTAAATTCGGATATTTCAGTTGTTGATAGTGGCATAGAACGTCTCTGGCAATTTGCAACAATGCAAAGTAATGCGTTTGTCGGCGGAAAGCTCTTCAACGAAGACGGAACTTCACAACCATCTTGCGGCCCCATGTACAGTTTGCCAATCGTGTTCCTAATGCTTTTTACCAAAGGCGATCGCTTGGGCATTACTCGTTACGCTCCACAGAGAGTCCAGTCGGTAGATTGGGTCTCTGGTGCCTGTCTTATCGGTCCAAAGCTGGCGTTTGTCGAGGTGGGTCTTTTTGATGAGAGAATATTTATGTACATGGAAGAAATTGAGTTTCTTTACCGAGCCAAACAGAAAGGGTATACTGTCTTTTTCTATCCGAATGCACACTTTGTCCATACGGGTGCCGCAAGTAGCGGCGAGCGACGGACACCGGTGGTTAATATCTACCTGGGTCTCTTGTATTTTTATCGGAAACACCGGGGGCCTCTTGCCTTGGGAGTACTTCGACTTCTATTGGTGGCCAAAGCCTTGGCAGCGATCATCATTGGACGTATGATTGGGAGGAAGGACCTTTTTGTTACATATGAAGAAGCTCTTCGGATGGTTTTTCGATAACGCGCTTGCCATCGGAACGCTTTTTTTGTTGGTTTTCATCCCACTTTACCCGAAACTGCCGCTTGTCGATGTGGTGGGTACTTGGGTCTATGTACGCGCCGAAGATTTCGTGGTTTTTGGCGTGCTATTTTTGTGGGCCGTGGCGTTAATTCGCAACAAGATTACCCTTAGAACGCCGCTGACGGTTCCAATTTTTCTTTTTTGGATAGCCGGAGCAATCGCGACCCTCCATGGGGTTCTCTTAATATTTCCGACTCTCCATGATGTCTATCAGAACGTTGCGTTTCTAAGTTTCCTGCGGCGCATCGAGTATATGAGCATGTTTTTCGTGGCCTTTAGCGCGACGAAGGGGAAGGGCAATATCCGCCATGTTATCGCCGTTTTGGCAGCCACACTGTTTTTAGTGACAGTCTATGGAATCGGTCAAAAGTACTTAGGATTTCCGGCCTTTTTGACGATGAACGAAGAATTTGCCAAAGGTTGGGTGATACGACTTTCACCACTGTCGCGCATTTCTTCTACTTTTGGCGGCCACTACGATTTTGCAGCCTACCTTGTGCTTGTGGTTCCGATCATAGCCAGTGTCCTTTTTGTGTTTCGACATTGGCTATTACGAACGGTGTTGATACTTCTTATTCTACTTTCTGCAATCGCTATGTTTATGACGGTATCGAGAATATCTTTTCTTGCGCTGGTTGCCGCTATCGCTTTGGTATTGCTGTTTCACAAAAGTAAACTTGTCTTAGTAGCTATACCGGCAGCGGCTCTTGCAGCAGCAGCGACAATCATTGTCTCGCCGACGCTTCTTTCGCGTTTTGGCAGCACGGTCAAAGAGATCGATGTTATTGTGGATGCCAAAACGCAGCGCGTAATCGGACACCCTCGGGAAGTTCCCAATACCTATTTTGTTGATAAGGTCATTCATCAGCAGTTCCTTACTGACATTTCTGATGTTTCACTAACTGCCAGTGCGTCTGCAGATGTTGTCATTCCTTATAAAAATCTTCCCGCCTCCGTTGTTCTTTTGACCCAACCCAGCGCGCCAACGGGGGAAGATTTACCACCCGGAACAGGTTATATCAACTTATCGCTTTCTCCTATCAAAAGAAAAATCGGAAATTTTTATTATGAACCCAAAAAGGCTGTACCGGCAGCTGGCGGACCGGTTTTTGTAATCAATGGAAATTTTTTGGTAAGGCGCGTATTAACCTATGATTTATCATTTACCACAAGATTTCAGGGCGGATGGCCGCGTACTCTTGCTGCTTTTAAACGAAATGTGTTTTTTGGTAGCGGCTACGGTTCGGTGGGTCTAGCGGTTGACAACAGTTACCTGCGTATGCTCGGAGAGACAGGGATATTTGGCTTTGCTTCGTTTCTCGGAATATTTCTGATCATGGCTATTGTGATAAGAAAAAAATTCTCGAGTCTCACAGATCATCTTGAAAAAAGTTTTCTGGTTGGTTTTTGTGCAGGGCTGGTAGGTTTGGCATTTAACGCGCTATTTATAGACGTTTTTGAAGCTTCGAAAGTTGCGTTCGTGTTATGGATTTTGGCAGGAATTGCAATGGGAATACTTGTTGGCTACCGAGACAGCACCGTTAAACTCGTCAAGGAGCTTCGAACTGCCATCTCCTCTTCCGTTGCCGTGGTTTTGTCGTTGTTTGTTGTTGCAATTTTGATTTATTCTCCACTACTCCGAAATGGATTCGTCGGCGATGACTTTACCTGGTTCCGCTGGGTTTCTGATTGTGGTGCCAGCGAGATAGTACAGCGATGCCCTCCTGCTATTTCGACGATCCAAGATTTTTTTACTAATGCCAGTGGATTTTTTTACCGGCCAGGAGCAAAAATATATTTTTTAGCTATGTACTGGTTGTTCTGGCTAAACCAAAACGCCTACCACGTCGTTTCACTGCTTTTACATTTTGGGGTTAGCGTCCTAGTTTTTTTCCTTGCCAAGAAGATAGTCAAAACGATTCTTGCCTCTGCGGCAGTGGCATTTCTGTTTCTCCTGTCAAGCGGGACGATTGAGGCAGTTCATTGGATCTCTGCGACAGGATTCCTCTGGGCGACAGCCTTTTCTCTTTTGAGCTTACTCGCATTTATCTCGTGGCAAGAAAAAAGAAAGACGTTTCTTTTTTCGGCTACCCTTATATTTTTCGTCTTGGCGCTTCTGTTTCATGAGTTAGCTATTGTTACGCCCTTATTGTATTTGGTGTACGTATTTGTAGCAGGCGGTGCTGTTCCAAAGGTTCTTTTTTCACCTATACCTCTCTACCTTATCGTGAGATTCTTGGCTGGCAGCCACTGGTTTAGCGGAGATTACAATTATAATCTCTTTAAATTACCTTTTAACGCGGTTGGCAACTCCTTAGGATATTTCTCACTCGCCCTGTTTGGTCCGGCTTCGACTCCATTTTACTCTTCTCTTAGAAATTTACTCAGAGACAACATTTTAATAGCTGTTGGTGCAATTGCGCTACTTCTTCCATCTGTTTTTTATACAGGAAAGCAATTTTTTATTCGACTTCAAAAAGACAACCAAAAAGCATTTTTGTTCGGTTTGTTATTTTTTCTAGCTTCTTTGCTTCCTTTTCTAGGCTTGGGAAACATGTCGTCACGATATGGTTATGTTGCCGCTATTGGCGTAATGTTTATGTTAGTGGTTTTTCTCAAAAATCTATATACGTTTTTGTTAGGCAATGGTCGAGCAATTGCCTTATTAGGAATAACGATTACGGTAAGCTCGTTTAGTCTGTTTCAACTTATTCAACAGCAGCAGTTGCATAGCGACTGGTATGAGGCAGGTGAAAAAACTAAAAGGTTTATTAACTCTATAGCGGCCTACTATGAAGATGAGTGGACTACTCAACCAATTGAAATTCACTTGGTTAACGTTCCAATTCGCATGGGCGAGGCGTGGGTATTTCCCGTGGGTATTGATGACGCGCTTTTTTTAATATTTCGTAATCAACAGATGAAAATATATAAGTGGCCGTCGCTACTCGCTGCATTCGACGCAGTCTCTTATAACTCACAGACACAAAGGGTATTTATGTTCGATAGAGATGGTAACGTCACGGAACAGAAAAAAGTCAAGATCGCGCAATGAAGAAAGAACTTTTGTTAGTTTTAATACTTTTAGCTGTCGCAATAGCAGTTCGACTTTACAGGATCGATCAGCCCATGGCTGACTGGCATAGTTTCCGCCAGGCTGATACGGCGGCCGTAGCCCGCAATTTCGAGATATTTGGATTTGATCCTCTGCGACCACGCGGCATTGACCTTTCCAACATTCAGTCAGGAAAAGACAATCCGATGGGTTGGAGGATGGTGGAGTTTCCGCTCTATCAATCCGTTGGGTACAGGATAAAGAAGCTCTTTCCGTCTCTCTCATGGGAGGTTGCTTTGCGGCTAACTACGGTTGTTGCCTCATCGCTGACGGCACTTCTTTTGGCAGTAATCGTTCGACGTAGCGTTGGAATTCTCGCCGGCTTCATCACCTTTCTTTCTTTTGCGATTTTGCCATACAGCATTTTTTACGGCCGCGCGATCTTGCCGGAGCCTTTTATGGTTTTTTGGGCAGTTTTGAGTGTGTTTCTCCTTGCTCGCGGGCTTCCTGTTCCTTCCGCATTTGCTGCAGCTGTTGCCCTTTTGGTGAAACCGACCGCTCTATTTCTCCTTTTTCCCGTACCGTACTTATTTTTCCGAAAGTTTTCTTTTTCAAAGCATTTGCTTATTTACTTATTTGTTTATTTACTTATTTGTTTATTACCCCTGTGGTGGTGGAGGGTCTGGATTCAACAGTTTCCGGAAGGAATACCGGTATTTAGTTGGCTTCTTAATGAAGGGAATATTCGACTAAAAGGCGCGTGGTTTTATTGGTTATTCGCCGAACGCCTGGGAAAGTTAATTCTTGGCTACTGGGGGCTTATACCTTTTGCGCTAGGCCTCTTAGTAGCTCCGTCAAAAAAAGAAGGTTGGCTTTTTCGATTGTGGGGGATTGGAGCAATGGCGTATTTAATGGTTGTTGCAAGAGGTAACGTACAACATGATTATTACCAGATTCTCCTTTTACCGGTAATAAGCGTTTATCTTGGAAAAGGATTTGCATTTTTATTAACTACTCCTGTTTTTTCCAAATTTATCACTTATCCCTTATCATTTATTACCTTTTTATTCATGCTCGCCTTTTCCTGGCATACAGTTCGCACCTACTATTGGATCAATCGGCCAGAAATTGTTGAGGCAGGAAAGGAAGCTGATAAAAATTTGCCTCCAAATGCTAAAGTTATCGCTCCCTATCAGGGCGATACGACATTCCTTTATCAAATCAACAGAGTTGGTTGGCCGCTGGGGTTTGAGATCGATAAAAAAATAGCCATGGGTGCCACCCACTACGTGACTGTGTCGCCAACCGATGCTGACCTTGAGACGAAAGAGCTCGCCGAAAAATATACTGTTTTAGTTCGCAACGACAAATTCGCCATTATCGATCTCAGATGAAAATTCTTTTTGTCTCAGCCCTCTTGCCGTACCCTCCCCATCAAGGAGGGCAAGTCCGGATGTTTAACCTGCTCAAGCGAGTTGCCAAAAATCACGACGTGACGCTTCTGTCTTTTATTCGGAGTAATGATGAGATTGGGCATATTAAGAGCTTGGACTTTTGCAAAAAGGTTATTCCTGTTATGCGGGGCTCCGCTTGGCAATCAAAATATATTTTGCGGGCGGCTCTAACCAATATTCCACTTCTCTATGCAACCTATGAAAACGGGGAGATGCGACAAACGATTACCAGAGAACTTGCTACAGGAGGTTATGACCTTATACATCTTGAGCCAAGTTACGTGCGGCCATCGCTACCAGATACAAAAATTCCTACAGTTGTAACAGAACACAACATTGAGTCGAGTGTTTATAGCGGGTTTGTCCGGCGTTTTCCGATTATTTTTGCAAGACCACTATTGTTCTTCGACGTAATTAAGCTTTGGTTTGGAGAGCGACAGATATGGAAAAAGGCAAATCATGTAATTGCTGTTTCAGAGCAAGATGCAGCTGTTATTAAAAAAGTTAATCTTAATGTAGCCGTAGTGTCAAATGGTGTGGATTTAGAAACATATTCATTCCGGCCAAAAATTAATAAAGGTGAACTGATATTTTTGTTTGTCGGATATTTTGGCTGGCTCCAAAACCGCGATGCGCTAACCTATTTAATGGAAAGCATTTGGCCAAAGATAATAGTGCAATTTCCGGGTGCGAAACTTCGGGTCGTAGGTAAAAATTTACCAAAAACTTTGGCTAAAAAACTTAAAGGCGAATACATTTCAGAAGTAAGCGATCTTGCTTCTGAATATCATAATGCGGATCTTCTGTTGGCTCCGATTAGAATCGGAGGTGGAACGCGATATAAAATATTGGAAGCGATGGCTTGTGGCACGCCAGTCATAACGACAACCAAAGGCGCCCAAGGTTTGGGGGTCAGTGATCGAAAAGAACTTTTGATCGCCGATACGCCAGCGGCAACGGTAGACGCTATGAACAAGCTCACTGCCGAGCCTCGATTAAGGAAGGAAATGGTTAGCTTCGCGCGAAAACTTGTCGAAAAAAGATATTCGTGGGATTTGCTTGCCCGAAAATTGGAAGGAGTTTGGCAGCATGCCGCAAAAAAATCACGCTGAACTTTCCATTATTGTAGTTTCTTATAATACCAAAGACCTCACGCGACAGTGTTTGGCGTCACTCCTTGCCGCCAAAACAAAAAAAGACTCATGGGAAATTATTGTCGTCGACAACGCCTCGACCGACGGTTCGGCTCAAATAATTAAAAAGGAATTTCCAACGGTGAAACTAATGAATCAACACGGCAATCTCGGCTTTTCAGTCGGCAATAACGTTGGTATTCGACGATCTGGAGGGCGTTACATCCTGCTTCTTAATTCGGATACCGAAATAAGACCTGGATCAATTCAAAAAACGCTTGAGTTTCTCAAGAGTCAACCGGGTGTCGGAGTTGCGACGTGTAAGCTTGTGCAAGAGGATGGTTCTATGGATCCGGCCTGCCACCGAGGGTTTCCAACTCCATGGGCTTCTCTAACGTATTTTTCCGGGCTCGAGCGACTGTTTCCCAGATTAAGATTTTTTGGACAATATCATCAAGGATATAAAGATTTACATGAGGCGCACGAAATCGATAGCCCAAGTGGAGCTTTTTTCATGGTCAGGAGAGAGGTAATCGACGCTGTTGGTCTTCTTGATGAGCAGTTTTTTATGTACGGCGAAGATCTTGATTGGGCTTATCGTATTAAACAAGCTGGGTGGAAAATAATGTTTTACCCGCAGGTGAGTGTTCTTCACAAGAAATGGCAAAGCGGAAAAGCCCACGCGGATGAAGTTATCCGTAAAGAAACTCAAGAGCATTTTTCCGAATCAATGCAACTATTTTACAAAAAACATTACCAACACCGCTACGGGTGGCTGGTAACAGCGCTCGTTATTTTAGGAATAAAACTTCATTCATTCAGGTAAACTTACAAACCGAGATCGTTATATTATACTGTACATATATGTACAAAATAGATAAACTATTGAAGCTGGATCGGAAACTTTTTCACACGAAGTCATTAATAAAGACTTAAACTCACTTTTACCGCGATGAGGGTGTACCCCGTATATGAAAAATAAGAAAGTTGAACTCTTTTTAGTCTTTTTTCTCCTGTTGCTTCTATCAGGATTAATCTCCCTAACTCTATTTATATCATCCCAAGAAAGAATTAATGAAAAGGGGAAATTTAAGCCACCTGGAGAAAGACCTTTATGTACAAGCGACCTAAACTGTCAAAAGGGATTTTCTTGCTGGTATAAAATTCCGGCAGGACCAGCCGAAGGGGAAAAGGGATCGAGGGAAAATCCAGGCATCTGTCGGGACAACGAAGTAATAAATACGATCCTTTAGTCAATGAAAAATTTTCTTCTCAATATTATACTCCTGATTATTACTGTATTTTTCACTCCCAATGTTTTCGCACAAGAAGGGCCAAATCCAGCTGTTTCTCGTCTACAAGTAAAAATCCTTAATAAAAAGACTATCTACATCAATAACCAGCCCTTTATTCCCAAAGGCATTTGGAACCCGTTTGTAGTAAGTCTTGGAGAACTGGCAAACCCAACTATTATCAGCAGCCGTATTGAAGAACTTGGAAGTAGAAAGTTTAACTTATTGGTGGAGAAGATAAATTGTCTTAGCGCCTTTAATGCCTGTAAGAATGTTCTTGACGCTCTATCCCTATTCAATCAAAACAGGACCTCTCCAAACGAGCAGATCTGGGCTTTTTTCTCCTTACAGGATGTGCTTTACGATAAAAACCTATCCGAAGAAGAGAGGATCAGAAAAACTAAAGAAGTGGTCAGAAAAGTCTATTCATACCCATTTTTCTTAGGCATGCTTCTTGGTGATGAACCGGACTATGGTCATGCTTCAGCAACATTTCTTGCCCAAGTTAATCAAGCTATCCATCAGGAATTTCCCAATATCCTGACATTTATT
The DNA here is from genome assembly GCA_964621305.1 of uncultured Gammaproteobacteria bacterium. Lineage (GTDB taxonomy): Bacteria > Patescibacteriota > Microgenomatia > UBA10105 > UBA927 > JAGVFE01. Next base: position 72,839 of record CAZUOM010000003.1, read on the forward strand.
GACTTGGCAAAATCAGATCCGACTAGCGTAAAATCATTTCTCACATCAGCCGATATCCTTGCCCATGAACAGCATTTTTACAAAACTATTTACACCAGCTACGAAGATTATCTTCCGAAATTGGCTACCGACGCGAAACAGTTCGTCGATGCCACCAAAGATTCAAACGGACAATATCAAATGCCTCTTTGGGGTGCAGTCCATACGTTCGGAAATTATACAGGCTATACCGATAGTCCACCGACCCCGCAGCAACATCTTAACATTACCAAAAAATGGCTTGAGGCAGGGGTGACTGGCGTTATTTACTACGCCTACCAGCATACAAATTGGATCCTCTCTAAAGACTCACCTCACTCCTGGCCAACTACAACTGGTAGTTTTGGTTCACCAGCGCTTTGGAACAGTCTCACAGATACTAACTCTTATATAAACAAAACATTGACAACGACACCTGGCGATCTCAATGCAGACAACAAAGTAGATATCTTTGATTATAATTTGATGGTCCAAAACTTTAGTGCCACTAATTGTGGCAATGTGGCTGATCTTGACGGCAACTGTAGGGTGGATATTTTTGACTACAATATCTTGGTGCAAAACTTTGGGAAATAGATCGCTTGACAATGGTCTATTTATATTCCATAATTAGTAGTATATTTTACTATTTGCGAAACAAATATGAATAATCTGAAGCTGAACAATATTTTAAAACAGGCGCCCTATCTGACTAAACAAAATCTGGCGCTCGCCCTTTCTAAGGAAGGAGAGAGTTTAAATTACTGGATAAAAAAGCTCTTGAAAGAAAAGGCCTTAATCAGCCTGAAAAAGGGTTTCTATATTTCTTCTTATTATCTCGATCTTGTTTCGCAGAACCCTTTAAACAAAGAGGCTTATTTTGAGTATTTGGCCAATTTTTTACGTTTTCCTTCTTACATTTCTTTGGAATACGTTCTGTCTTCCCGGAATTTTCTGGCCGAAACAGCCTTTGCCATTACTTCTGTTACTGTCAAATCGCCCCGCGTATACGAATCAGAAATTACCAAGTTTGTCTACCGCAGCATCAAGCAAGAACTATTTTCCGGTTACGGATTCAAAGAATTTGGAATAAAAAGTATAAAGATTGCCAGCCTTCCCAAGGCTTTTTTCGATTTTGTCTACCTAAAAAAATTCGCTACGGTTGAGGAAATGCGCGAGTATTTAACTGAAGGGGGAAGATTTAACTGGGATGTCATGTTACCGAACGACAAAAAGGAACTGGTACAATTAACGGAGGTCTCCGGCTCAAAAAAGATGAAATTGGTTCTTTCTATTCTTAGAAAGGCTAAAATCTTATGATCGTTGACAAACTAAAATCAGTCCTGGATCAATATAAAACCAATGCTAATAAGCTCTTTATCCGAAGCGCTCTTAAAGAAGCTCTGCAAGATTATGTGCTCAACTTTATCTACAATGACGCCGATTATAAAACGCTGATTTTCACCGGCGGAACGTGTCTACGAAAAGTTTATGGTCTGCCCCGTCTTTCCGAAGATCTGGATTTTGATTTTATAGACGGGTTTGAGATCAAAAATTTTGCCGCTGGTATCAAGGCGTATTTTATCAAAGGACTACAGTATAAAGATCTAGCTGTAAAAGTAAGCGGCGCCGGACAATCCGTTTTTCTGAAATTTCCCATCTTTAAGGATTTGGGGTTGGTCAAGAACCCGTCTGATTCGCCGTTTCTTTTCGTCAGGTGCGATTTTTCCAGAGAAACAATCGGCGTTTTTAAAACCGAAGTCAATTCTATTTCTACCACGGAATTTTCTTTTTTTTCTTTATCTTATGATCTGCCGACCCTTTTTAGCAATAAGATTATGGCTTTCCTAAAAAGGGATTTTTTTAAAGGGAAAAAACAGGCCCTCCCTTTCAAGGGCCGGGATTTGTTTGATCTGGTCTGGTTTCTGGAAAAGTCGAAAAAATCCGATTTAAAACCAAATTGGGAAAGACTGATTAAGGGATTAACAGTGAAAAGCAAACAAGAAGTTGTTGAAAGGATTCTTGATAAAACAGAAAGAATCGAAAAGAAAGATGTCTATACTGACCTTTCGCCTTTTATTGAAAATGGTCAGGTCCTTGATAATTTTGTCAGTAACTTTGGCAGGATAATAAAAGATAATGCCAAGTATTTTTGACTATAATGATTATAATTTAGCGGTAAGGAATTTTGGGAAGACACAATGAAAAAAATTATTCTTCTCACTTTTATACTTCTTATTTCCGCTTTAACGCTTACCCCCAACGTTTTAGCACAAGATGCTCCGGGCGTGCCCGTGGTTCCCTTCGTTTTCGCCGTTGACATTATGGGTCAGGGGTATTCCTCTGAAAATTGTAACGCGCTGAGGACCAGAGCCGGCTATTGCTTTGGACTGGAGACAGACTTGGAGAAAATAAAGAAAGCCTACAATACAATCAATGTGGTTTCCAGCATACCTGCATATTGGGATAGGTGGCTGATACGTGTTATTCAAAAAGCTAGGGAGAAAAACTTGGCAGTGATTATCAATAGTAGTACCGCTACAAATGTCGAACAATGGTTTACTGATTTATCACTGAAGGTGAAAAACCATCCCAATGTGATAGGTTTTCGGGTGGTTGATGAGATTGGTAGTACGAACACTATTGACTTCTGGTTATCTTATCTCAGAAAGACAAAAGCCGGTATCAGAAAAAATTCTCAAGCTCCAATTATGGTTGACGTCATTCCCTGTGAATATGTGCATAATAATCCTTCATGGTGTCAGGAGAAATATCCAGCCATGACGCTTTCGGCTATTGACCGGTATGTAAATTCCGGTTATATCGATGCCCTCATTTTATCGTTGGGTAATGACTTGGAAGCAGATTTAAAAACTGCGGTTGATAGATGGGGAGGAAAGGTGAAGATTTATGTTCGCAATGGAAGTGCTATTAAGTTGAATTTATCATTTCCCCCGGATGCCGAAATAAAAACAAAGATATTAAACCGCCAAAATTTTATCAGGGATAACGGAGCAATCGGAACAAGTGATTATGCCTGGAGACATGAAAGCAGTCCCGGAGACGAATATAGAATGTTAAACGCAGACGGAACGGAAACAAGTATCTATCGCGCTCTGGTCGCCACATTTCAGGCATTCGGAAGTCCAAGATTCAATTTTCCCGCACCGCCAATTTCAACGCCAACGCCTATATTACTACCCGGCGATCTCAACAGAGACAACAAAGTAGACATCTTTGATTATAACTTATTGGTCCAGCACTTTGGCAACACCACTTGCCGCAATGTGGCTGATATTGACGGCAACTGCAAGGTGGATATTTTTGACTATAATATCCTGGTAGGGAATTTTGGGAAAACGAACTAGTGCTGCTAGAATGAATACATTGAAAAAATATTTGGGGATTATTCTGTTGGCAGTTGCGGTACTTGGTACCGCTGGGTGGGTATCTAGGCCCCAAAATACACAGGAAACTCGCAGCAGGGCCTGGGCGGCAAGCACTCTGTCGTTTGACCCATCGAATGCGTCTGTTGGCGTGGGACAGCTGGTTTCACTAGACGTCAAAATCACGCCTGCGACAAATATTGTAAGTGCAACAGAGCTCTATTTTCGGTACGACCCTGCAAGAGTTGAGTTGCTAAGTATCGTACCCTCGTCTGCTTTTTCTGCAATACTTTCTGCTGCATCCATTAATAACGCGACTGGGCAAGCCAGTATTACAGTCGGTACGCCTCCGCTGTCGCCGGTCAAAGATCCAACATCGGTAGCAACCATTTCATTTCGTACGAAAACTGCTGGTTCGCCAACCACCGTTACCTTCACTTCTGCCACCAAAGTGGCCGCGCTTAATGAGAAAGGCAATGTTGTCTCATCTCTGACGCCCGCTACGATCGCCATCCTTTTACCCACGCCTACGCCAACCCCCATTCCCACTGTGACACCCACGCCGACACCACGACCGACGGTAACCCCGACACCTACTCCCACTGCAACGCCCACGCCTACCCCAACGCCACTGCCGGGAGATCTGGATCGAGACGGAGACGTGGATATTTACGACTACAATATCCTGGTTACAAACTTTGGACGAACTGGAACAAATGTGGCAGATATTGACGGCAACGGCAAAGTAGATATTTTTGACTACAATATCATCGTAACGAATTTCGGCAAGTGAATTTTGGTATGCTGGATCTATGGCTAAATCTCAGAGGCAAAATCATTGGCTGATGCCACTTATCATCGTGGCATTGGTGGTGCTCGGAGTATACGCTGTGGTGCGACTAAAGATTCCTTTGTTACCCACGTTTTCATCTGTGTCGCAGGTTGCCGCGGATACCACGCTGTCGTTTGTTCCTGCGACTCTGACGGGGAAAGTCGGCGAGACCAAAACTCTTGCCATTGCCGTTTCTTCCGGCAAAAACACCCTGACAGGAGCGGAGTTTCAACTTTCCATCGACTCCTCTGTTGCGCGCATTCAGAAAGCCTCCGCTGCATCTTTTTTTGAAAAGCCGACAGTTCTTGCAAACGTTCTCTCAAAGTCAGGCAGTTCCCTTCACTTTGCCGTCGGCAGTTTGACTCCTAAGCAGGGAGACGGAACATTAGTAAACATTACGATGCGCCTGATCAAGCCGGGGAGCATAGCTATGAGTTTTTTTGACGTCAAGATTGCGGCGGTGGGCGCCGGATCAACCAATGTCTTTCGTGCAGCCTCGCCGATTACAATTACTGTGACAAAACCATGAAATTGCTTCGTCCGTTTCTGCCATTTTTGGTGCTGGCATTTGTCTTAGGTGTGTTGGTAACGGCGGTGCAAAAGCCACAGGAACTCCGAAGGAAAGCCGCACCGGCCACCACCCTTTCATTTTCTCCTGCCAACCTTTCGGTCCATCCCGGCGACACATTTGACGTGAGCATACTAGTGGAAACAGGAGAAAATACTATTTCCGCCGCCGACATTAGCATTTCCTTTGACAAGAATAAACTGCAGGGCAAATCGATAGTAGCCGACGACTTTCTGACGAATGTCCTGATCTCCGGAGCTATTGGCGATGGTAAAGCGACCATCACCCTCGGCAGTCCGCCAACATCTCCTAAAAAGGGAAACGGAAAGCTTGCAACCGTCATATTTCGGGCAAAAGACTCAGGGACAACACAAGTAAGTTTTACTGACGCAACGCAAATTGCCGGTATCGGAGAGAACACAAATGTTATTATCGGGAAAACTCCGGCAACCGTAACGATTGGGAGCGGCGGCAGTGTATCCAAACCCACGCTGACTCCCACGCCACGGCGCTCCAGTCAGTCGAAGACCCAGCCATCGCCGGTACCACCGGCCGAGGTTTCCGCCCAATTGAGTACGTGTACTTGTGGCGACGGCATATGTCAGAAAGACAACTGTGGGGAGTCTGCTTTTACCTGTGCGGCTGACTGTAAATCCGTCGCTTCAGATGCTACCGGTTTACCGACATTGCCTATCGTGTCCGAAAAAAACTCTGAGCCCTTCTTTGTCAGTTTCGTTAGAAAAGTACTCAGTCTTTTTGGCATCAGATTTTAGCCAAACGCCAGCGCCTAGATAAACTTTTTTCCCTCAATGGTTTATAATTGGTACTACTTCTATGCGCATAGGAATCGATGCACGACTTATCAATGAGACCGGGGTGGGGAGGTATATCAATAATCTCGTTAAAGAGCTGGGGGAGATTGAGAAAAACAATAATTACATCGTTTTTTTGCGGAAAAGATCGTTTGACAATTTCGTAACGCCAAATGATAGATGGGAAAAACGACTGGCAGATATCCCCTGGCACAGTGTTGCAGAGCAACTGATCATGCCATGGCTGCTGTTAAAAGAGCATCTCGATTTAGTGCATATTCCTTACTTCAATATCCCGATTTTTTATCCGGGCAGATTCATCGTTACAATCCACGATTTGACAATTTTGCACTTTGATACTGGGAAAGCGACGACATTGCCGTTGCCGCTTTATAAATTCCGTCGATTTGGCTATTACCTTGCGCTTGCGGTGGGACTCCGGCGAGCAGAAAAAATCATCACAGTCTCTCAAGCGACAAAACAGGAAATCATCGATCACTTCCGTATTGATTCAGGAAAGATCGTGGTAACGCATGAGGGGGTAGACAAAAAATTTCAAATTTCAAATTTCAAATTTCAAATTTCAAAACGAATTATTAAAGATCCATATTTTCTTTATGTTGGGAATGCGTATCCGCACAAGAATTTGGAGACGCTACTTAGAGCGTTCCATCAAATTTTTCAAGGGGACCCCTTGCAAAGCAAGGGGCCCCCTTATGAAAACTTAAGACTCGTTTTGGTAGGAAAGAATGATTATTTTTACCGAAAGTTATCGCGGGAGGACCATGTTATCTTTTTTGGGGAAGCGAGCGATGTTCAACTGCAGAACCTTTACAAAAACGCGATCGCCCTTGTTTTTCCGTCGCTAATGGAGGGATTTGGCTTACCTGGCCTTGAGGCAATGGCAGCGGGAACTCCGGTTGTTTGTTCAAATATTCCGGTGTTTCGAGAAATTTACGGATACGCCGCGTTTTATTTTGTCCCTCTGGATGCTAATGACCTTTTCGGGAAGCTTACTGAAATAACCAGCAATCGGTCATTACGAAAGAACTTGATAGAGCGGGGACTCGTGAAGATTAAAAGCTATTCATGGAAAAAATTGGCAGAACAGACGTTAGCGGCTTATAATAGCGTTTAGAATGAAGGTCGCCATCGTCTATGATCGCGTCAATAAGTGGGGAGGGGCGGAGCGGGTTCTTCTGGCTCTTCACGAGATCTGGCCGGAAGCGCCGCTTTACACGGCTGTTTATGACCCAAAAAGAGCATATTGGAGTTCCGTATTTGAAATAAAAACCTCATTTCTCCAGTACTTCCCGTTTGCAAAATCGTACCATGAGTTTTACCCCTGGATTACTTCCATGGCATTTGAAACTTTTTCATTTGATGAATTTGATGTCGTTATCTCGGTTACCTCCGCGGAGGCCAAGAGTATTATTAATAAGCCTCAAACTCTCCATATATGTTATTGCCTTACACCGACGCGATATTTATGGAGTGGGTACGAGACCTACCTGGCTCGGCCTGGGATGGGTATTTTGGATGGTGTTATGAGAATGCTTTTGAAAGCCATGGCGCCAACGTTTAGGAAGTGGGATCGGATTGTCGCAGAACGGCCGGATTATTACCTCGCGATTTCCCGGCACGTAAGAGAGCGCATTAAGCGCTACTACGACCGAGAGGTTGAGAGAGTAATCTATCCGCCTGTCGAAATTTCAAAAGGGGTGGCCTTGCAACAAACTCAGCAAGGCCACCACTTAAAAAACTACTTTCTCGTTGTTTCTCGGTTGGTAGGTCATAAACGTGTAGATTTAGTTATTGATGTTTTTAACGAACTGCGGTGGCCGCTTGTTATCATCGGCGATGGTTTGGCTCGTGACGAGCTGGTGAAGCAAGCAGGCAATAACATCACGTTCATCTCCAGTCATTTGACAGACAGTGAACTTTCTGCCTACTATGGAGATTGTCGCGCTTTAGTAATGGCGCAAGGCGAGGACTTTGGCATCACGGCTGTTGAGGCGCTTGCACACGGAAAACCTGTTATTTCTTTCAAAGATAGCGGAGTAGCGGAAATAATTGAGGATGGAAAAACAGGTTTGCTTTTTCCGCAACAGTCAAAAGAGTCCCTTATTTCTGCTTTGAGGCAATTTGTAAAAAGAAAACTTGATTCTACCGAGTGTCGATCTGCTGCGAATCGTTTTGGGAAAGAAAGATTTAAAAAAGAAATGAAAAATATTGTGAATAATCTTTATAAAAACTATATCAAATGAAAGCGGTAATTTTCGCAGGTGGTGTGGGAACGAGGTTATGGCCGCTGTCGCGGAAAAAATCTCCCAAGCAGTTTGAAAAAATCGTCGGCAACAAATCCACGTTGCAACTGGCTGCCGAACGACTTCAGCCCGATTTTTTATGGGCCGACGTTTACGTTTGTACGGGCCGCGACTACGTGCCGATTGTCCAGGAGCAGCTGACTAAACTTCCCCCCGATCATGTGATCGGTGAGCCAGTGGTTCGTGATGTAGGCCCAGCAGTAGGACTGGCAACGGCGATCCTCGTTAAAGAATCGCCTGATGAGCCCATGGTTATTCTATGGAGCGATCACTTGGTTAAAAAAGAAGCGCTTTTTCGAAAAATTCTGCAGGCGGCAGGGAGTCTAGTTAAAAAAAATCCGGGTTTGATTGTGTTTGTTGGACAAAAACCCAGATTCCCTAGCATTAATTTGGGCTGGATAGACTTCGGCGAAACTCGGGAAACCACGGGTAGCATCAACTTTCACTCATTTGTTGATTTTCAGTATCGACCGGATAAACTGACCGCGGAAACGTATTTGGCTAGCGGTCATCACGCGTGGAATTTAGGGTACTTTGTTACGACCCCAAGTTATTTATGGAAACAGTATCAGCGTTTTGCACCAAATTTGTATCAGGGGTTATCGCAGATAGCCGACACATGGCACACCAATAAATATCATGAAACTCTTGAGCGCATTTATCCTACACTTGAGAAAATTTCTTTTGACAACTCCATTTTAGAAAAACTTGACCCAGCCGACGCGCTGGTAGTTTCTGAAAATATTGAATGGAGTGATATCGGAGCCTGGGAGGCACTTAAGGAAGCATTAGAGGAAACCAGTGATAAAAATGTGACACAGGGCAAAGTGCTTTTGACTGACACCGAAGACTCTCTCGTTTATAACTATACTGATAATATGCTAGTAACCATTGATGTTTCGGAAATGTTTGTAGTGGCAACAGAGGATGTCATTTTAGTTTGTAAAAAAACGTCGGTACCTAAAATAAAAAAACTGGTTGAGAGCATGACGGGGACGGATAACGAACACCTCACTTAGTGCAAAGAAATATGTTTTACGACAACGTTAAGCGCCTTGTTGATACTTGCGGAGCAATTATACTGGGAATTTTATTTTTGCCAGTTTGTATTTTGGTGGCAATAGCTATAAAGCTTGACACGCCGGGGCCAGTCCTGGCAGATACGCCGCAACGCGTGGGCAAAAACGGGAAGCTGTTTAAACTCTTCAAATTCCGCTCGATGATTGTTAATGCTCACAAAAGTTTACGAACTGATCCAAAACTAGGAAAACTCTATAAAGAATATAAACGTAACAGTTACAAGTTAAAAGAAGATCCGCGGGTTACGCGAGTCGGACGATTCATCCGAAAGCACTCTCTTGATGAAATACCGCAGCTCGTTAACATTCTTAGCGGCCAAATGAGTCTTGTTGGACCAAGGCCTTATTATCCAGATGAACTTATTGAACAGCAGCGTAAATATCCACACACAAAAGAACTGGTAAAAGTAGTTCTTTCGACTTATCCCGGCATTACTGGTTACTGGCAGGTATCAGGCAGAAGCGAAGTAAACTTTGATAAACGAATTAAGATGGATGCCAATTACGTACTTCGGCGTTCGATACTCCTCGACATTTTGATTCTTCTTAAAAGCCCATGGGCTATGCTTTCCGGCAAAGGCGCAGTATAAAATTAACAATTGACAATAAACGTCTAACATTTAACAATAAGTTATGCCCGAAGGACTGAAAAAGATCGACTTGGAGACAGATCCACCAAACGTCGGCGCAGGAGACACCAGTCAAGTGCAGTCAAAAATAATATTCCCACTGAAAATATTTTTGATTCCTTTGGGAATTTTTACGGCTCTTGTTCTATTGTTAGTGGTTGCACTTTTACCATTGCGCGGTGTCATTGCCGCGGCTAGGGACGTTGTCCAGACGGGTAAGGCGACCGCAGAAGCTGTCAAAAAACAAGACTTGGTTGGCACAAAAACGCTGCTTGTTGAAACCCGCAAAAAAGCAATCACGCTTAAAAATGAATTTAATAAAGTTCTATACCTCAAACCTGTTCCAGTTTTAGGTTTATATATTGGCGATGGCGAGCACGCAGTTATAGCACTATTTGCCGGACTCGATGCTATAGATAAAGCCGTGGAAGCTCTCGAGCCTAATGCAGATCTCTTAGGATTTAAGGGCAAAAGCTCATTCGTTCAGGGATCGGCTGATGATCGAATACAAACGGCAGTTAAGACAATGACCGTTTTATTGCCAAAAGTTCACGAGATTGCCTCAGCCGTTGACAAACTGCGTAAGGAAATTGATGCCATAGATCCGAATCGATATCCAGAAAAAATCGGTAATCTGAGCGTGCGATCGAAGCTCGTTGGAAGCAAAGAAGTTATCGAAAATGCTGCAAACCTATTTGTGAATGCACAGCCATTGCTTTTGAATTTGCCCAAGCTATTGGGAGAGCCGGATGAACGACGATATTTAGTTTTATTTCAGAATGATAAAGAACTTCGCGCTACAGGAGGATTTATGACTGCTTATGCGCAGTTTCGATTTGAACGTGGTAAAGCAATACTTGAGAAATCAGATGATATCTATGCTTTAGATGCTGCACTTAAAAAGAAGTTTCCTGCCCCGCGTGAAATTACAACATTTCATAAAGGCGTCTACAACCTCAATATACGAGATAGCAATCTTTCACCTGATTTTAAGGTTTCGATGCAACAATTTGAGTCCATATACGAGAATGTAGGCGGGAAAGAACGAATTGATGGCATTATCGCCGTTGATACACATGTGTTTGTCGAGGCTCTAAGAATTTTGGGTCCCATGTATGTGTATGGCCGGGAATTTTCTGCAGATATCGATAAGCGTTGCGATTGTCCCAAAGCAATTTATGAGCTGGAAGACTACGCAACTCGTCCGGTCGGATATGTCCGCGAGGCCCGCAAAGACGTCATCGGCATACTTCTAGGCGATCTGCTACAAAAGGCACTTGGTGTATCGCCGTCTAAATACTGGGGTGCATTATTTAAGATGCTGCTTATCGAGATTAATCAGAAGCACGTTTTGGCCTACGTGCACGATGTACCAACCCAGCAAGCCATAGAAAGCTTCAATCTCGCCGGCCGGATAATGACAGCAAGCGAGAGTGCAACGCTCCTTCAATATAAAGAAGGTAACGGATGGGACTACATTCACATCAACAACAGCAATATGGCTGGCGCCAAGGCAAACATGTTTGTGAGTCAAAAAGTTGTAAAAGACGTTACCGTCAATAACGACGATACTATAACGACGAAACTGACTGTCGATTACAAAAATCCCTATTCCGGAAGCGACTGCGGGCTGGAATCAGGCGGTTTGTGTCTTAATGCGCCGCTTCGGAACTGGGTGCGCGTTTATGCGCCGGCCGGCAGCAAACTGACGGAGAGCAAAGGCGCTTTTTCGCCAAAAGACGGAAAACCCGTATCTATGGACACATATGAAAGTCTTGGAAAAACGGTGTTTGAAGGATTTTTGATCGTCAATCCTCTGGGAACAGCAAAACTCGAGCTTACTTATACTTCGCCGGTCAAAGCCAGTGATGGAAAATATCGTTTGCTTATACAAAAGCAGCCGGGCACTATTGATGATGAATATACGGTCAAGATTGGTGGCCGCGAGCGCAAAAAGTTTCCGCTTCTGACGGATACTGAGCTAGAATTGTAACCTCTATGGGCAACCACGGCCGCGCCTACAAAGTAGAAGCGATTGTTCTCAAGCGCCGCCCCGTAGGGGAAGCAGATCGTATCATTACGCTATTTACTAGAGAGTACGGCAAATTGAGAGTAATCGCCAAAGGCATCAGGCGTTCAATCAGTCGTCGGGCAGCACATTTGGAAGTTTTTACACGCGGTGTATTCATGCTTCATCGGGGCAAAACGATTGATGTCGTTACTGAAGCAACCTCGCTCGGTAGTTTAGAAAGCTTGAGAAAAAATTTGAGAAAGGTAAGCGCCGCTTACTACCTGTGTGAGCTTATTGACGCCCTGTTACCAGAAAAACAGGAACACGAAGACGTCTACGCGCTTTTGGTTTACTCTATGAGAGCAATTGAAGAGGCTTATGTTGAAAACATTATCACCATGAATGAATCTTTCGCCCTTGAACTCTTGCGTCGGCTTGGGTATCTCACGCCTGACAAAGTTCTTGCAACTAATGAAGTTGACCATTACATCGAGAAGATTATAGAAAAACGCCTCCGAACACCAAAGATTGCCGGTCAACTGGCGTGATGGCCACTACTGGTTGCCAATCTATTCATCTGCTACAATTTTGAGTATGGGATTAATTGATCATATTTCCGCGCTTGCTAAACGGCGCGGATTTATTTACCCCGGGAGCGAAATCTATGGAGGGATTACCGGTTTTTGGGATTACGGGCCGTTGGGGGTGGAGCTCAAAAATAACATCAAGCGAGCTTGGTGGAAGACAATGGTGTACGATCGGCAGGATGTGGTAGGCGTTGATGCTGCCATTGTTATGAACCCGGCCGTGTGGGTGTCATCAGGCCACGTTTCCGGCTTTACCGATCCTTTGGTCGAGTGCAAAACCTGCCACAAGCGGTTTCGCGCAGATAAACCGGATCAACTTGACCAACACGCAGCCGAGCATGACGGAAAAGTTGAGTGGACGGAACCAAAGAAATTTAATCTCTTGACAGAAGTACTCCTCGGAGTGACAGAACCCAAAGAGACGGCTTACCTGCGCGGAGAAATCACCCAGGGCGTATTTGTTAATTTCAGGAACGTCGTTGATTCGTCTCGCGTTAAGATTCCTTTTGGAATTGCACAGATCGGAAAGGCATTTCGTAACGAAATTACGCCAGGAAATTTTACCTTTAGGAGCCGAGAGTTTGAACAGATGGAACTTGAATACTTTATTAAACCCGATGTACAGGAAGGTGAAAAATGGTTTGTGTATTGGCAGGAGGAGCGAAAGAAATGGCACAGCGACCTTGGCATTGATGCAAAAAATCTTCGCACCCGAACACACGAGGATACTGAGCGAGCCCATTATGCACGAAAGGCCATAGACATTGAATATAACGCGCCATTTGGCTGGAGTGAGTTAGAAGGGATTCACCATCGGGGGGACTGGGACCTTTCACGGCATAAGCTTACCTATACTGATCCTGAGACTAACGAAACTTTTACCCCGTGGGTTATCGAAACTTCCGGTGGAGTTGATCGCGCTACCCTATTTTTCCTCATAGATGCCTACAAGGAAGAAAATAAGCGAATCATACTCAAGCTCCACCCGACCATTTCGCCCATAAAGATGGCGGTGTTTCCCCTGGTTGCCAACAAGCTGGAGATTGTAGAGAAGGCAAAAGCGGTCTATGCAATGTTGAAAAAGCGCTTTGTGACTGCTTGGGATGACCGGGGAAATATTGGCCAGCGCTACTATTCTCAAGATGAAATCGGTACCCCGTGGTGTGTGACCATTGACTATGATACGCTGGAAGATGATACGGCTACCGTGCGAGATCGAGATACTACAGAGCAGGAAAGAGTAAACGTAAGCAAGCTGGTTAATTATTTTGACGAGAAATTATCATGAAGGATAAAAAAGTAATTATTGGTGCTGTCCTTGCTGGCTTAATTCTCGGCCTTCTGGGTTTTAAGGCGCTTTCGCAGCCGAAAAATGAAGCGCCGATGGTCATCGAGGAACCACAGTCTGAAGAGCTTGAACCTTTGGATCCGTCAGTGACCGTTTTGGTTACAAAAAGTAGAGTAAAAGACAATACGTTAGTTCTTTCTATCTCCGGCCTAGGTGGAAAGTATGAGTCTCTTGCGTATGAGATTAGCTACGACACTCAAGGAATCACTCAGGGGGTGACGAGTAAGCCATTGGGATTAGCCGGCAAAGACTCGTTTACGAGAGATGATATTTATCTTGGCACCTGTTCACGCAATGTCTGTAAACCTCACTTGGGGGTGAAAGAGGTCTCTCTGGTCCTTGTCTTCACCGCCACTTCCAGCAAAAAGAGCCAATTCTCCCGCGACTTCGACCTCTAGATTCCTTTTCGTGAAAACTCGCCACTTGACATCCCGTGAAAAATGGGAGAGTATGGATAAAGATGGGAAGATATGGTAGAGTTAGGGAATGAAGTTATTCCTTGGGGAATATGACCATGCTTTAGATGATCGGGGCCGCGTGACGCTCCCTCGAAAGATTAGGGAAGAACTGGATGAACGAGAAGTGGTGCTAGCAAAAGGATTCGATCCGTGCATTTTTGGCTTTGACCGAGGAAGCTGGGAAAAAGAGGCAGCAAAGCACTTGGAAGCGCCTGTAACGGACGAAAAGGCAAGGAACTTACGCAGATACTTATTTTCGGGAGCGGAAAAAGTAGAAGTGGATAAGCTTGGTCGTATTCTTTTGCCTGCCCTACTCAAGGAATACGCCTTAATAGCTCGGGAAGTGGTCGTCATTGGGGCGGGAGATCACTTTGAAATTTGGGATAACACAAAGTGGGGACACCATGCAGCTTTGCTGACCGGAGTATGAGTAGTTTCCATACGCCGGTGCTTTTGAGAGAGGTGATAGAGGGGTTGGGGGTAAAAGAAGGTGGGAAATATATTGATACTACGTTGGGAGGAGGTGGACACGGCATTGAGATAGTTAAACGAGGTGGAAGACTGTTGGGAATTGATGCTGACCCGGATGCAATAGCTTTTGCAAGTGAAAAACTTAGTGTGTACAAAGATTGGAACGCAGTACAGGGAAATTTTCGTAACATTGAAACAATTGCCAAAGAAAACGATTTTGACACTGTTGACGGCATACTGTTTGATCTGGGAGTTTCGAGCCATCAGTTGGATGCAGGAGTAAAAGGGTTTAGCTATAGATTTAAGGAAGCACCTCTTGATCTCCGTTATGATCCGTCGGAAGACCTATCAGCAGCAGATATCGTCAACACAGCCCCCGAGGAGGAGCTTTATGAAATTTTTGCACGATTTGGTGAAGAACAGCTGGCTCGGCCAGTTGCTCACGCTCTTGTCGTCTCCCGTCGTATGAAGCCGTTTGTTACCACCGGTGATCTTGTCGATATCGTATCCCATCTAGTACGGGATAAAAGTAAGCTGTCAGCAACGCTGTCGCGTATTTTTCAAGCCATTCGGATTGTCGTCAACGATGAGATCGCCGCCCTTATAGAAGGATTAGAAGGAGCAGAGAGGCTGTTAAAACCTGGAGACAAGGTTGCAGTCATTTCTTTCCACTCACTGGAGGATAGGATTGTAAAAAAGTGTATGCACAGCTCGTCATGGAGAGCTACTACTAAGCATCCGATTATTGCATCAAGTGAAGAGATAGCCAGGAATCAGCGTGCCAGAAGCGCCAAGTTGAGGATAGCTGTAAGAATATGAAGATTGTACGCATCATCGCTTCGGTTCTTCCCGTAGTAGTGTTCATTCTGGTTGGTTTACAGCTTTATGTGAGCAATTCGCTGGCAGGTATGGGGAAATTAACACAGTCATTGGATAAATCCATTGATGAGATCCGTGTAGAAAACATTAGATTGCGCCAAGCAATTGCCACACATACCTCTCTTCATGAATTGGAGGCCAAAGCAGTTGCACTCGGATATACCCATAGATCAACATTCATCACCCTCTTGCCAGCAGACGTGGCCTACAACCTCACGCAATAGAAGTATGACGCGTATTTGGTTGGTCTTCTTTTTTCTTTGTCTGTCCTTTGGGTTGATTATCGCTCGACTATTCTGGTGGCAAGTGGTGACAGCTTCTGATCTCCAACGTGAGGCAGCAAGCCAGTATTTTGTGCAGTTTGATATTCCTGCAATCCGTGGAGAAATCCTAGCGTCGGACAACAAACCGATTGTGATGAATCAACTGGCTTACCTAGTCTATGCTGAGCCACGGACAATATCAGATAAACACAGCTTTTCGAAAAAAATAGCAACATATATAAAAGACGAAGCCAGCGTCATTGAGTCGCAGTTGTCTCTACCTGGTCGAGCTTGGGTACCACTCGCACGGAAAGTAGATAGTGACGTCGTTGTTAAACTAAAGAGTTTAGGTTTGATTGGGCTAGGTTTTGAGAAAGAGTCTCGGCGGTATTACCCAGAAAGCTCCATGGCAGCTCAAATACTGGGGTTCGTCGGCTCGGATGAGCACGGGAAGGATAAAGGATACTTCGGGCTGGAGGGATTTTATGACCGCGAATTGCGTGGCAAAGATGGCAAAATACAGCTAGAAAAAGATGTACGGGGAGTTCCAATTTTGGTCGGTGAGGCCAAGCGAGTTGAGCCGGAAAACGGCAGAAGCTTAGTGTTGTGGTTGGACAGGGTCATCCAGCATTCGGCTGAAGAGCGCCTCAAACAGGGTTTGGAAAAATACGGTGCCAAAGAGGGAACAGTCGTCGTTTTGGATCCGGCAACCGGTGGCGTTTTGGCAATGGCTTCGTATCCCAACTATGATCCCGCGACTTTCGGCAGCTTTGAAAAGGAATACTACAAAAATCCCGCTGTGGCCGGCGGCTATGAGCCAGGTTCGACGTTTAAAACGCTCGTCATGACTGCCGCGCTGCAAGAAAGAGAGATTACGCCGACGTCGATATTTGATGAGAGCGGACCGGTGACAATCGGGGAATACACGATACGCACCTGGAATAATCAGTATCACGGACCTATTTCAATGACGAAAGTCCTTGAGCACTCTTCCAACGTCGGCATGGTGTTTGTCGGAAAAAAACTCGGTAAGGACCGATTGCTTGCGTATCTGCATCAATTTGGATTCGGGATTCCTACAGATATTGATCTGGAAGATGAAGCATTTGCTAATCTGCGTCCGAGTAAGGAGTGGCATGAAATTGACTTGGCAACAGCATCATTTGGCCAGGGAATCGTAGTTACGCCTATTCAGATGTCGCGGGCCGTTGCTGCCCTGGCCAACGATGGGTGGCTCATGGAACCGCAGGTGGTCAAAGAAATTGTTGATTCAAAAGGGAATCGTATTGTCATCAAGCCAAGAAAACTTAGACAAGTGGTCGATCCCTCTTCGGCCCGCGTCATGACGGAGATGATGGTAGCGGCTGTAGATAATGGTGAAGCCAAATGGGCCAAACCAAAAGGTTATCGGATCGCCGGCAAAACCGGAACAGCTCAAATACCAGTGGCCGGTCATTACGATGAAAAAAAGACAATTGCATCATTCGTCGGATTTGCCCCAGCTGATAAGCCGAGATTTGTAATGCTCGTGACACTGCGCGAGCCTACGTCTTCTCCCTGGGGTTCAGAAACCGCTGCCCCCCTCTTTTTTACCATCGCCCGCGACATTTTCCGCTACTGGGGAATCCCGCCGCAATAAAATGGTATAATTGGGGCATGCTTCGGAGCCTGAAGGGGCTGTATCATCTTCTCGTGGCCATCGCTGCCAATATTTGGTTTGGCTTTCCGAGCAGGAAACTTACGGTCGTTGGTATCACGGGCACAGACGGCAAAACCACTACAACCACGCTCATTTACGAAATACTCAAGGCTGCGGGCTTTAAAACCTCTGTGATTACTTCGGTTCACGCCGTGATTGCAGACAAATCTTATGATACTGGCTTCCATGTGACGACGCCAACTGCTTGGTGGGTGCAAAAATTCCTTCGAGAAGCGGTTGCCCACGGCGATACCCACTTTGTCTTGGAAGTGACCTCGCACGCTATTAGTCAACATCGGGTGTTGGGGGTCAAGTTTGCCGTCGGTGTCCTCACCAACGTGACCCATGAACATCTTGATTGGCACGGGACATACGAAGAGTACCTCAAAACCAAACTTTCACTGCTTAAAAAATCCAAGATTGCTGTTGTCAATCGCGACGACGCTGATGTATATACCCAAGCGATGCCACATCTGCGCGACAAGAAAATTGTTAATTACGGTATTCGTCGTGATGCATTGGTCACTCCCAAGACCATGCGATTTACCACTAAACTGCCTGGGATCTTCAACCAGTACAACTGTTTGGCAGCGCTAGCAGCTGTATATGCGCTTGGGGTGAGTAAACAGGCGGCGCGTCGGGCGGTGGGAGCTTTTTCCGGTGTACCCGGCAGGATGGAAGTTTTGCAGGAAAAACCATTTCGTGTCATCGTCGATTTTGCCCATACGCCCAATGCAATCACCCAGGCACTAAAAACAGCTCGGCCAGTTACAAAAAATCGGCTCATCCATGTATTCGGCAGCGCGGGACTTCGGGATGTCAGCAAGCGGCCGCTGATGGGCAAAGCATCGAGCGAATTTGCGGATGTCATTGTGTTAACCGAGGAAGATTATCGGACGGAGGACGTTCATAAAATTATTGATTCTATTGTATCAGGAATTCATTCCGAAAAAGAACTCTACAAATATCCCAATCGCGAAGAAGCAATTGCCTTTGCTCTCAAACTGGCCAAAACGGGCGACACTGTAATTATTACCGGCAAAGGACACGAACGGAGTTTATGCCGAGGCGAAATTGAATATCCGTGGAGTGATCAGGAGGAAGTAAAAAAAATTCTTAAAACAGTCTAATGCTGCAAAAACAACAATCGGATTTTTACCAATCGACGCTTCTAGCTGGAGTTCCTAGTCTTGTACACGGATTTTCTTCGCGTTACCTTGGGGATATGAAAAAAAATAGAGAAAATAGAAAAAAGTTTTTAGAATTACTTAATTTGCCAGAGGAGAGTGTAACTAGTGTCAAACAGCTCCATAGCAACAAAGTCGGAGTTGACGCTTTGGTGCTGCCGAAAGACAGTGTCTCTTCAGCGGTAGCAGTGTTTGTTGCTGATTGTGCTCCTATCTTATGCGTTGATCCAAAAGCCAAAGTCCTTTCAGCAATTCATGCCGGATGGAAAGGAACGCTTGGGAAGATCGCAGTCAATAGCATTGAGGCAATGCAGAAAGCCGGCGCAAAGGCGGAAAATATTCTTGTAGCTATCGGCCCCTACATTGGGATGTGTTGTTATGAGGTACTTGAGAATCGTGCAAAGACATTTCTCGATGTGTTTGATGGCGATCCAAAAGTTGTCTCAAAGATTGAGGGGTCGTGGCATGTAGATTTGGGCTATGCTAATTACTTGCAACTTATCTCAGCAGGAGTCAAGCCAGAGCATATTGACTCTCCTCCCACATGTACATCGTGTCAAGTCAGCGATTTTTTTTCTTACCGAAAAGACTCAAAAGAAACGTTTGGGGAAATGATGGCAGTTATCGGATATGAACATTGATCTAACTAAAGTAAAAAGAATACACTTTGTCGGTGTTAAAGGCATAGCCATGGCGGCTTTGGCGGTCTATGCCAAAGAGCGACGATTTGCTGTCAGCGGGTGTGACGTGGAAGAAGAATTTCCGTCGGATGAAGTGTTGAAAAAGGGAGGTATTAAACCACTCGTGGGATTTTCAGGCGATCACGTCATGCAGTTGACAGGGTCTCGCCTTGTCATCTATACCGGAGCCCACGGAGGCAGAAAGAATCCAGAGGTGGCTGTTGCAATTGAAGCGGGGATTGCCGCTTTACCGCATGGACAGGCGTTGGGGCTGTTTATGGAGGGGAAGCGCCATATTTCTGTAGCCGGCAGCCACGGGAAAACGACGACGGCAGCGATGATTGCCACTATTTTGACACAGGCTGGATATGATCCGTCGTATGCCATCGGGTGCGGTGAAATAGGAGGTCTTGGGTTACCCGGACATTGTGGCCGAGGCGATTGGTTTGTTGCTGAGGCAGACGAATACGTCACTGATCCGGGGCATGATGCAACCCCTCGGTTCCTTTGGCAGAGACCGGAGATTTTGGTTATTACCAATATAGACTTCGACCATCCCGATGTGTACTCATCTTTGGCAGATGTAAAAGAGGCCTTCCAAAAATTACGCGATAAAGTTCCAGCAAGTGGAGAAATTATTACCCCAGCCGACGTTCACATTACCAACATTCACTTTGCTGGTGGGAGTACATATTTTCGTATGGACATTGAGGGAGTAACGCTACCCGAATTTATGCTGCAGGTTCCAGGCAGACATAACGGCATCAACGCCGCTCTTGCCGCAGCGGCCGCAAATCACGTAGGTGTTCCGTGGGATGAAATTTCCAAAGGATTGGCAAAATTTACTGGCGCAAAGCGAAGGTTCGAAAAAATTGGTGAGATTGGATTAACAAATTTTTATGATGATTATGCTCATCATCCTGCTGAAATTGGCGCTACGCTTTCAGCGGCTCGGTCCTGGTTTCCAAAACGAAAAATTATTGCAGTATTTCAGCCTCATACATATTCACGAACAAAAGCTCTTTTAAACGAGTTTGCTCGGTCATTTAGTGATGCAGATTTTGCGATAGTCACTGATATTTATGCTTCAACTCGTGAACATGATACTCTGGGTATTTCGGGACAAACGCTTGCTGAAAAAGTGGCTCAAAATCACAGAAACTCTTTTTTTGCAAAAGGGAAAGAAGAAGTAAAAAAAATTCTGGATGCAAAAGTTTCTGATGGTGATATCGTAATTTTTATGGGTGCGGGCGATATTTATAAATGGGGGAGACAAATATGCAGCAATTAAAAGATTTATTAGGAGAGAGACTAAAAGAAAATGAGCCGATGGCGAGATATACCACATTTAAGATTGGTGGGCCGGCGGATCTGTTTTATGAAGCCAAAACGATAGATGAGCTGGTTTTGGCTATAACTTCGTCGAGAAAACTTGGCATTCCAACTTTTGTTTTGGGAGGAGGGTCTAACATTCTCATCGGAGATAAAGGCATTCGAGGTCTGGTTATTAAAAATTCAGCAAATTCTATTTCGATGCGGGGAGCAAAGGGATCACACAAAGGAGGGAAAACTAAAGGAAAAGTTTATGTGGAAGCAGACAGCGGAGTCCTTATCAATAAATTAGTCCGCGACACAATTGAAGAAGAACTTGGAGGGTTGGAAATGCACTTGGGTTTACCCGGAACCGTCGGCGGGGCAATCTACATGAACTCCAAATGGACCAAACCCGATGCATATGTCGGTGATGTTGTTTATCAAGCAACTATTTTGACAAAAGACGGGCAGATTAAGACGGTCCCAAAAAATTATTTCCATTTCGGTTACGACCGGAGCAGTATTCAAACAACTGGAGATATTGTTCTTACCGTCGTTTTTGCACTGGAGCCCTCTGACAAACAAAAATTGTGGGAGGTAGCTAACAAAAGTGTCAGTTATCGACGGCAAAGTCAACCGCAGGGAGTTTTTTCTCCGGGATGCACGTTTCGCAATATCTCCAAAGCCGAGGCCCTTAGCGCTGCGACCCCCGAGCATACTACGTCGGCTGGCTATTTAGTGGATCACTCAGGATTAAAAGGAGTATCGCTGGGTGACGCTTACATTTCGCAAGATCACGCCAATTTTATCATCAATAAGGGGCACGCTGCCGCTTCTGATGTAATAAAATTGATAGAACTAGCGTGCAGCAGTGTGGATGAAAAATTTGGCGTTAAACTGAAAGAAGAAATTGTCAGAATAGGAGAATTTTAATGGACACTTTTGTCACTAGCGGCGGAATTCCTCTTAAGGGAGAAGTAGCAATCGGTGGCGCTAAGAATGTGGCTCTTAAATCGCTGGTTGCCTCTATACTTACGGATGAAGAAGTTGTTATCCGCAACATTCCTCATATTCGCGACGTCCAACTCATGATTGAGGTTCTGAAAACTTTTGGAGTCAGAGTTGATCTTTCTCAAAACACAGTTACTGCCAAAAACGGACGTATTGCTTCTACCACAGTTCCATTGGAGTTGGGCGCTCATCTTCGCACGTCGTCAATGGTGATGGGGCCACTTCTTGCTCGCTACAAAACCGCAAAAATACCCAATCCGGGCGGCTGCCGCATCGGCGCCCGGCCGATTGACCGCCACATCGAGGGACTCCGAGCAATGGGAGCTGATATTGTGTATCAGTCAGAAGACGGATATTTCCATGCGAAGGCGGAAAAGTTACGGGGGACACGCTATGGCTTTGGGAAAAACACTCATACCGGAACTGAAACACTACTTCTGGCGGCCGTTCTAGCAGAGGGAGAAACCGTTTTGGAAAATGCCGCGGAGGAAGTGGAAATAGATGATCTCATTGGGCTTCTCAACCAAATGGGAGCAAAGATAAAACGCACTACGGCTCGCGAAATTGTTATTGAAGGAGTTAGAAAACTTCACGGAACCGATTACACTATCATGCCAGACAGAAATGAGGAAGTGACTTTTGCCATCGCGGCAGCTGTTACAGGTGGGTCCATTACGGCAGTAAACTCTCGGGAGCAACACCTGACATCGTTTCTTAAGTACTTCATAAAGGCAGGTGGAAAAGTGAAAACACTAGATGAAAACACTACGCAATATCAAGGATCTCTTGAATATAAACCGATCGACGTTATAACGGCGCCGTTCCCAGGTTTTATGACCGATTGGCAGGCGCCGTGGTCTGTCCTCATGACTCAGGCTGTTGGCTCGTCTTCGATTCATGAAACGGTTTTTGAAAGCAGATTTTCTTATGTATCGGAACTTGCAAAGATGGGTGCGGACATAGAATTCTATGACCCTGATGTCAAAAATCCGCAGGAATTTTACAATTTTAACTGGAATGACCGAGTGCCCGAATATCATCAAGGAATCCGGATCAATGGCCCGACTAAACTCCATAACGCAGTTCTTGAAATTGATGACCTACGCGCTGGCGCGACCTTGGTTCTTGCAGCGCTTGCCGCAGAAGGAACGAGCTATATCCATGGCGTCGAGCAAATCGACAGGGGGTATGAGAAAATAGAGGAAAGACTTAGTAAACTTGGCGCCAAGATCGAGCGTGTAAAGGAGGAATAATCATGAAGGAGGCTGTTGCAGTTATTCTTGCTGGTGGTTCGGGCAGACGCTGGTGGCCGTTGACTACTTACAAGTCACTGTTTACCTTTTTTGGAAAAACGGTGCTAGCTACCACATTGGAAAGGCTTAAAATATCGACAATTAGCGAGGCGGTTGTCGTAACCGGACCAGAGAATCAAAAAGCAATTAACGAGATTCGGGTGGAGGGAATAAAAATTTCAATTGCCATACAAAAAGATGCAAACGGGATGGCTGGCGGCGTGCTTGCTGCAAAAAGATTTGTGAACGGTAGACACTGCTTGATTGTAAACGTCGGAGACCTTGTTGATGAGGCATACTACGATGATTTGCAAACAGCGATGTTAAAAGGCAAGCCATTTATCGCCGCTAAAAAAATGGAGGAGTATTTAGATACTGGGTATTTCAAATTTGACGGCGATCGGGTAATTGAAATTATCGAAAAACCCAGAAAAGGAAACGAACCCAGTAATTATGGAAGCTTAGTTTTTGATTTTTTTCCTAATCCTGAGCCGTTTTTCCAACTGCTTCAGGAAACGACAAGCAATAGGGACGATGTTTTTGAGCGCGCACTATCCAAACTTTTAGCCAAAGAAGTATTTGGCGTTGTTAAATACGATGGATTTTGGGTGCCTATGAAATATCCGTGGCATGTTCTCGACTATATGGCGCATCAGCTAGATATCATTCAGGATCATAGAGGAAAAGGCGTTAAGATTGGACAGAACGTTATTCTCGAAGGACCGGTGTGGATAGGGAACAATGTCAAGATTTTTGAAAACACAAAAATTGTAGGGCCTTGTTATGTCGGAGACAATACGATCATCGGTAATAACAATATGATCCGCGAAAGTCACATCGGAGTCAACTGCGTCACCGGATTTAATACGGACATTATACGCAGTTACGTGGGCGATAATTGTTGGTTTCACAGTAACTATGTGGGCGACAGCGTCCTTGAAAGCAACATCAGTATGGGGTCAGGCAGTGTCCTTGCAAATCTGCGCCTGGACGAGGGAGAAATCTATTCCGTAGTTAAAGGAGAGCGGATCAATACAAAGCGAAATAAACTAGGCGCGGTCATTGCTAAAAACGTTCGCATCGGCGTTAATACGAGCATCATGCCCGGCGTCAAAATCGGGACAAACAGTTTTATTAGTGTAGGACTCGTGGTTGACCGCGATATTGCCGAGAATACATTTTGTTACGGGAAAACAGAACTGGTGATGAAAAAGAATGAAAAAAGCGTTGCAGAAGGAGCGCGCGATACGTTTCGCAAGAAGATATGAAGTATGGTAAAACCTCCAATAGTCATTCTTCATGGATGGGCGCTAAGCGGTGATACGTTTCAACCGTTAGTTGCGGCTTTGAAAAAAAGAGGATATCTGGTTTTTTCACCAGATTTTCCTGGATTTGGAAACGCAGAGGCTCCGAGCAGGCCGTGGGGCTTATCAGACTACGCTCAGTGGCTTGACGAATATTTGGAAAAGAATGATATACAAGGGCCGCTACTCTTTGGACATTCGTTCGGCGGTAGGGTCGCTCTTAAGTTCGAACAACAATTTCCAGGACAATCTAAGGCGCTTATTCTCACAGGAACGCCGGGATACACTCCTGCATCAAGATTAACGATGATTATTGGCTTAATGTTTACAAAACTGGGGGGAGCGTTTTTTCGCCTGCCGCCACTTTTCCTTTTTAAAGAAAGAGCCAGATTAATTTGGTATCGCCTCATCGGAGCCAAAGATTTTCTCCGACCGCAAAAAGTCATGCGCGATACTTTCAAAAAAATAGTAACAGGAAGCCTTGTTGAACCAATGAGATCTATATCGTGCCCTTGCCTGCTTCTTTGGGGAGAGGATGACAGAATTGTGCCTTTGTCTATTGCAGAGCGAATGGCCCAAACTATTCCGGGTGCCAAACTCATTGTTGTTCCCGACGCTCGCCACGGAGTGCCTTTTAAAAAACCAGAAGAAGTAGCACAGGCAGTTGAAACGTTCTTATGGAAACAGTAATAGCGTTGGTTGCAACATGTTGGGGTGTACGATTACTAGCTAATCTTCTTTCTTATATCCACTTGTGGTACGTAAAAGAGTACCGTTGGGATCGGATGTGGATACATTTACATACTGAGCAGGGGAAGAAAATTTTGTTTCCGCCACTCCGGAGGCCGCCAATAAGCCCTAAATCAATAACTCTTACATTGTTGGGCGTTATTATCATTGCACTTTTCATTTTTTTCTTGCCCTTCCACGTGCTCATACGTTTTTTTATCATCGACATTTTGGTTTTTCCACTAACTGCAGTTCTTGTTGCTTTTTTAAATCTACCAACGAAGCTTTACCACGAGATAAAAATTTATCTTGCGGTACAAAAGCTACGAAGCCACAAATCAATGACGGTTATTGGCATAACTGGAAGTTTCGGAAAAACGTCAACAAAGGAATATCTGGCGACAATTTTGAGTAAAAAGTTTAAGGTGTTAAAGACGGAAGCTAGCAAGAATTCTCCAATTGGCATTGCCGAGACTATCCTTGAGAAACTACGACCAGAACATGACATATTCGTCGTTGAAATGGGTGCATATAAACTTGGAGAAATCGCTCGCATGGCGGAGATGGTAAAACCACAAATAGGAATTGTAACTGCAATTAACCCACAACACCAAGACTTATTCGGAACGATCGAAACCACAATGAAAGCAAAATATGAGTTGATACAAGGACTGGTAGGTAAAAAGATTGCTATTTTTAACGGAGATAATGAATATACGAGAAAAATGGCTGATTGGGCAAAAAAAGACGGCCTGAACGTTTGGCTTTATTCGAAAACCGCCACGAATATGAAATCAGATCTTAATGGAACAGAATTTACCTGTGTAGCTCGTAAAGATAAAGCTAGAATCAGAACCAAAGTTCTCGGTCAGCATCAGGTTGAAAATATTCTTGCAGCGATTAAAGCTAGTATCGCAGCTGGCATGTCACTGCAGGAGGTCGCAAAAGCCGCCCGTTACATCAAACCATTTTCCAAAACTCTTGAGCCAACTTCGGGAGTAAACGGCTCGTTATTTATCAATGATACATTTAACAATAACCCTGATGGGGCAAAAGCCGCGCTTTCGGTGCTGAAGATGGCAAAAGGCCGAAAAATTCTCGTTTTTCAACCGATGATCGAACTCGGGTCATATACCGAGGCCAGTCACAGAGAAGTTGGGGCGGAAGCGGCGATTGTTTGTGACGACATTATTCTTACGAATAATAATTTTCTTGAGTACTTTGTTGAGGGCGTTCGATCAGTTGATCCCAAAAAGATTGTTCACGTTTTATCTGCCAGGCAAGCAGCGCTGTATATCCGATCGGAGATAAAGAAAGGTGACATAGTATTGTTTAAGGGGAAAGAAGCTGAACAGGTATTGCGATTGATATGAGAATAATTTCTGCTTCGCTTTCGCCAAATACCCAACGTGATGATGTGGTGCTTGCACTAAAAACTTTGTTTTCTCCATGGAAATGGAAGAAAGGGAAGGAGCAAAGGGAACTAAGAGGATGGTTTAGTAGTTACTTCGGAAGAGAGCCGGTTTTTTTTACTAGCGGTAGATCTGCTCTTTTGGCCATCTTGCAGGCATTTGGTATCGGGGCCGGGGATGGAGTGCTTGTACAGGCGTTTACATGTGTTGCTGTGCCAAATAGCGTTTTGTGGGCCGGCGCAAAACCTGTGTACGTTGATATTGACGAGACCTACAACATGGATCCTGTTGACGCAGAGAAGAAAATTACCAAAAAAACAAAAGCGCTTATCGTCCAACATTCATTTGGAATTCCTGCCCAATTAGATAAGCTCCTTTCGCTTGCCAAAAAGTACAAACTTTTTGTCATTGAAGACTGCGCGCATGCTCTTGGCGCAACTTATCATGGAAAAAAAATTGGTACACTCGGCGATGCGGCCTTTTTCAGTTTTGGAAGGGACAAAGCGGTGTCGAGCGTGTGGGGAGGAGCAGCATTGATTAATTCAAAATTTAAAATTCAAAATTTAAAATTGAAAGCGATGCAAGAAATGCTGAGTTACCCATCAAACTTCTGGATTTTTCAGCAGCTCCTACACCCAATCGCCTTCTCCATCATCCTGCCATTGTACGACGTCATGATTGGGAAAATTCTTTTAGTTTTACTCCAAAAATTTCGACTTTTGTCATTTCCTGTTTATCCTGAAGAAAAGGAAGGCATCAAGCCAAAAGATTTTCCAGCCAAATATCCAAACGCACTGGCTGCTTTAATTGTCAATCAACTAAGCAAGCTCGACATGTACAACGAGGTGCGAAAAGATAACGCTCGCTATTATTCAAACTTTTTAAAAAAGCCATTTGTTGACGGCGCAAGCTACTTGCGATATCCAATTCTTGTTGGCGACGCACCAGAGTTAATTCAAAAGGCTAAGAAACAAAATATTTTGTTAGGAAACTGGTATGACAATGTTATCGATCCGGCCGGCGTTGATTATGAGGCGATTAGATATGAACTGGGTTCATGCCCGAAAGCGGAAAAGGCTGCCAAACACATCATTAATTTCCCAACACGCATTTCTGAAGAAGAAGCTAAGAGAGTTATAAATTGTATACAATAAACGTTATGGAACTTAATTGGGTTGACTGGGTCATTTTGGTAATTGTTGGCTATTACATTATTGAAGGCTGGGAGACTGGGATTGTTTTCCTTCTATCAAATCTTGTCTCTTTTTTGGTTTCGTTGTGGCTGGCAATCAAATACCATGCTCAGGTTGGCAATTTCCTCGGCGATAAATTTGGATTACCACCTCTATGGACAACTGTCTTGGGATACATACTCGTAGCTTTGAGCGCCGAAGCGGTTTTATCTCAACTATTTCAAATCGCCTCTCGCAGGTTGACCAGGAAATTGTTTACCTCTCCTTTGAGCCAGTGGTTGGGAGCAGCAGTTTCGGCGATCAACAGCCTTATTGTCATCTCATTTATTCTCCTTTTGATTTTGGCTTTGCCTCTGCGAGGCAGCGTCAAAGGCGATATTAAAGACTCAAGAGTTGGCAGCAGGCTTGTAGTTCTAGCAGAAAAATACGGAGGTTCGGTCAAATCGTCACTAGATCAAGCGACTCAACAAGCGATCAAATTTCTAACTGTCAAACCGCAGTCAAAAGAGCGCTTAGCTCTCGATGTTACTCCGAAGACAACAGATTTGAGTCCCGATAGCGGCGCCGAAATACAAATGGTTGATTTAGTTAATAATGAGAGAGAAAAAGCTGGGGTTGACAAGTTAAGAGTGGACGAGTCAATGATGGTGGTTGCACGTGGACACAGCAAGGATATGTTTGAGCGCAAATACTTTTCTCACTACGATCCTGATGGCCATGATGCTGCCTGGCGCATGCAAAGAGCTAACTTAGATTTTCAAATAGTCGGGGAAAATTTGGCGTACGCACCGGACGTCGAGACGGCCCATACCGGACTAATGGACAGCGAAGGACACCGCAAAAATATTCTTGACCACCAGTTTCATCGCGTCGGCATCGGCGTCATTGACGGAGGCCCATCGGGTAAAATGCTTACACAGCTTTTTGCCGACTAAGATGCTCTTTTGTTGCTATGACCTATGTACTCTCACCCATCGATCAGGAGAACGAGTGGGAAACCTTTTTGTCCAATCATGGACCAACGGCATTTTTTCAAAGTTGGTTGTGGGCGGGTGTACAACATAAGCTCGGGGCAGTTGTTTGGCGATACGGCATATACAAAGGTAAGATATTGCAAGGTTTAGCACTGGTTGTGAAAGTAGTAGCCAGACGCGGAGTATTCCTTCAGATCCGTCATGGCCCGGTATTGGACAGACAAGACAAAAAATTGTGGCAGTGGTTTCTCCAAGAGATGAAAACACTCGCCAAGAGTCAAGGCGCATGGTTTATTCGTCTTAATCCTCTGATAGAAAATTCAATAGACAATCAAGTCTTTTTTTATTCATTAGGTCTTATACCCGCAGCCATTCATGCAATGGACGCCGAATATACCTGGGTCCTGCCGCTTGAAAAAAGCGAAGAAGAGTTGCTTGCCGGGATGCGAAAAACAACCCGTTACGAAATTCGCCGCGCACTCGGGTTGGGTGTCACGGTCAAAAAAACTACTGATCCGGGCGAGCTGAAGCATTTTCTCACCTTGTATGACACAACCACGAAGCGGCAAGACTTTATCCCCAACCGCGGCATCGTTGAGGAATTTGGTATATTTTCCAAGAAAGGGAAAGCGCTCCTCCTGTTGGGCTCTTATCAAGGGAAGATTCAAGCAGCGGCGATCGTTATGTTTTGCGGCAAACAGGCAATCTATCACTACGGGGCCTCGATTCCGTCAACAACAGGAGTATCGTATCTTATTCAGTGGGAAGCTATTCGCGAGGCTAAGAAACGAGGATATTTGCTGTACAATTTTTGGGGAATAGCCCAACATGATAAACAAAATCATCCATGGCGGGGCATCACATTGTTTAAAACTGGATTTGGGGGACACGTCAACGAGTCTATTCACGCTTATGATCTACCTGTCTCTCTATATTACATTATTCCACGATGTATCGAAGTTTGGCGGCGGTGGCGGAAGGGATATTAATGCCGTATACTAGTGTATTGTAATGAAACAGTTCCTTCGACAACACCATATTTCCCTAAAGGCGGCATTTTCTGGAATTGTCTGGTCTCTCTCAACGCAACCAAACTTTAGAATACACCTTTTCCTTTCTGCGGCGGTAGTGGGCGCCGCCTATTTTTTCGGCGTAAACAAAATTGAACTGATTATTCTCGTATTTACCATCTTGTTGGGATTGGTAGCAGAAATGATAAACACCTCGATTGAATCTATTGCGGATTTGGTTACGACCGAGTGGAAGAAAGAAGCAAAAATTGCCAAAGATGTTTCTGCTGGCATGATGTTAACTGTGGCAATCGGAGCGCTTGTCGTCGGCGCGTTGATCTTTTGGCCGTACGTATTCGGATAATCTATGAATATACTCCTAGGCGTTGTTTTATTTTCCTGGTTTTTGTCGAGTCTTTTGTATATTCCCTTCATCCGCGTGTTGTACAATCTCAAACTGCGTCGGATGATGCAGCAAACTCGTGACGCGTTCAATAACCGGACTCCCATTTTTGATTCTTTCCATCAGGCCAAGGCAGGAACTCCGGTTGGCGGCGGGCTGCTGATCATTATGCTCACTTCCGTGCTTTTTCCGTTGATTCTGCTGTTGATGAAATATTTTTGGGTCCCCATCACGTCGGTTTATCCGCTGCTTTCTGAAGTAAAAATTATTTTGTTTACCTTTATTTCGTTTGGGCTGCTAGGTTTTTTGGATGACGCCAAGAAAACGTTTGCGCTAGAGGACAAAGATTTTTTTGGTTTGCGTCTCCGGCATAAATTGGTCTTGGAGATCGTTCTGGCAACGATCATCAGTATTTGGCTTCTGACGGAGATAAAAATAGACATTCTGTACGTTCCCCTGTTAGGGGTTTTTCATTTAGGCTGGTGGTACGTGCCTTTTGCAGTGCTGGCCATTATTGGTTTTTCCAATGCCTACAATATTACTGACGGATTGGACGGGCTGGCAACGGGACTTCTCATGATAGCCCTTACTGCTTTTTGGATCGTGTCGGCATCCATTTTGGATACGTCACTTTCGTTGTTTATCGCGCTTTGGATCGGGGGGATTATAGCTTTTTTGTATTTTAATATTTATCCCGCACGTATATTTTTGGGTGATGTAGGAGCGCTTTCTTTTGGCGCTACTCTTGCGGTCATCGGACTGCTTTTGGGTAAAGCCCCTGCGCTTTTGATTATTGGCGCCCCGTTTGTTGTAGAGTTTGCCTCATCGTTTGTTCAGTTAACATGGAAGAAGCTTTTTGGCCGAAAATTTTTTGCAGTGGCTCCTTTCCACCTATGGCTCCAACACAAAGGATGGCCTGAGCCAAAAGTCGTCATGCGTTTTTGGACCATCGGCGTTGTGTGTGCACTGTTTGGATTGTGGTTGGCGATCCTAACAAAACCGGCATGACACGGCGAATACACAAAGGTAGCAAAACTTCATCGGATCGCTGGCTTATTGTACTTGTTGGCGTTCTTTCTTTCTTTGGCATTTTGATGGTTTATACTGCATCAGTTGCTATTGCCATCCGCGATTTTTCCGATCAATATCATTTTGTCAAAGAACAGCTCCGCTGGCTCGGCATTGGTTGGGTTGTCTGTGGTTTTTGTGCGATGTTTGATTACCACAAATGGTATAAATTGGCTCTCCCAATTTTGGGGGTCACCGTAGCACTCCTTATAGCAGTATTTCTTCCAGGTATCGGGGTCAGCGCGTTGGGCGCGCATAGATGGATCAATCTTGGGGTTTTTATTATGCAGCCGGCGGAACTAGCTAAGTTTTCCGTCATCGTCTATCTTGCCGCCTGGTTTTCGGTAAGGGAAAAAGGTAGATTATTTGCATTTTTACTCCTTCTTGCAATGGTTTTTGGCCTAATTATTATTGAGCCGGACATGGGCACAGCCGCAGTTGTCTTAGGAATTGCTCTGTCGCTATACTTTTTTTCCGGCGCCCCGCTATGGCATTTTGGGACACTTTTGCCTATCTTAGCAGTTGGTTTAATCGGGCTGGCTATGGTTTCTCCTTACCGGATGCAACGCCTTACGTCATTTTTCAACCGCGAGCACGATCCACTGGGGGCTTCATATCAGATTCGACAAGTGCTTTTGTCTCTTGGTTCGGGTGGTGTGTTTGGTATAGGCCTGGGTCAATCTCGTCAAAAGTACGAATATCTGCCGGAGGCAAACACTGATGCAATTTTTGCCATTATCGGAGAGGAACTGGGCTTTATCGGGAGCGTGAGCGTCATTGGTCTATACATACTGTTGTTGTGGCGGGGGTTCCGGGTTGCCAAAAAGGCCCAGGATCGATTTGGTCAACTTCTTGCCTCTGGTGTAACAGTGTGGATAGGCATTCAGACGACGCTAAATTTGTCCGCCATGGTCGCGCTCCTGCCGCTTACTGGAATTCCGCTGCCTCTGATATCATATGGTGGCTCAAGTTTAGTCAGTGTTTTTGCTGGGTTAGGGATTTTGCTTAATGTATCCAGACAGAGGAAGCAGTGATGGAAAAAACTATTTTTATTACGGGTGGTCACGTGACGCCAGCGATAGCCGTCATAGAAGAAATTCGGAAACGGAAACTTCCGTGGCGAATCGTTTTTGTTGGTAGAAAACAGGCGCTTGAGGGAGAAATAAATGCATCGGCGGAATACAACCAGATATCTGCCATGGGCATACCATTCCTCACTTTGATGGCGGGACGACTCACTCGAGTCTTAACGACGCTTTCTATTTTATCGTGGCTTAAGATTCCGTTTGGATTTATCCAAGCATTTTGGTATGTGGCTTCACGCCGACCAAGATTCATTATTTCTTTTGGCGGGTATCTGGCTCTGCCGATTGTCGTGGCTGGAACAGCATTTCGTGTTCCAACGGTAACTCATGAGCAGACCATGCAATTGGGCCTGGCAAATCGTATAATCGGATTTTTTGCCAAAAAGATTTTTGTCAGTTTTCCGACGGATAAATCGCAAAAAATAGTCGTAACTGGTCTGCCGGTGCGGCAGGAGTTATTTCACCCTCCTGCAAAGCCTTCGTTTGCAATTCCCAACAAGAAACGGTTTCTTTATATTACCGGTGGTTCGACAGGAGCTTCATCTTTAAATGAAAAATTGTTTCCGTTTATTGAAACACTGCCTGCGACTTGGTGCGTAATTCATCAGACAGGCTACCATTGGGAGAGAAGGGAGCCTACCGATACCTATATTAGCGCACCATATTTCCAATCATCCGACGTTGCATGGATTTATAAGCATGCCGATCTTGTTATCTGCCGGGCAGGTGCAAACACGGTTTGGGAGTTAGCAGCACTTGGCAAAATTGCTCTTTTGGTTCCACTACCATGGTCGGCGTCAAGTGAGCAACTGGCCAATGCGCGGTGGTTGGTTGCGAAGGGATCTGCGACAGTGTTGGAACAAAAGGATGCCACACCTGAAAAAATCAAACAGACGGTAGACGAAATGATCGAACAAAAAAGTCAGTTTTTAGCCGCTGCAAAAAAATTGACACACGAAATTCCTACTAATGGTGCTAAACGAATGGTTGATGAGCTAGTTACAACGATTGCCGCATGAGTGCTTCGGTTGTACTTCGAAAATTTGGTCGTTATGTTGTATTAGGTGGTGTAGTATTGATTCTTAGTGGTGTTGTGTTTTGGGTGGTGACCCACGCGTTTACTCTTACGACAGTTGAAGTGATCGGTGATGGTTTTGTCATGAATATTGATGATCAAAAGTTATCCAAAAACCTTTTATTTCTTTCTACGGATAAGCTTCAGGCAAGCTTGAGTGAAGAATATTGGCTACTTTCGTCGATAAAAGTGAGTAAACACTATCCTCATACGTTGGTTATTTCTGCAAAAACGCGCAAGCCCATCGCTAGCATGGCTACTCCGTTCGGATTACTTCTTCTGGATCTTGATGGAGTAGTTGTAGATAAGGAGTCTTCAGTTAGCTTACCGCTTTTGGAAATACCTGTTGCGACTGTAGCCGTAGGCTCCAAGATTACTGATCCTGCGACCGTTGCGGCGCTTGGTTTTTTAGCCCAAGTCGATGGCGCTCTCCCCATAGAGCGCATCACTATCAATGACAGCATGTCTCTGGTTGCCAGAACCCAAACAACAGACATACTATTTACTCATAATGCCAATACCGTTGCTATAGCAGATACTTTACAAACCCTCTTTGATGGGTTTAAAATAAAAGGTACTTTGCCTACACGGGTCGATCTCCGTTTCGATAAACCGGTCGTCACATTTTAAATCATGGCTCGAGATAAAATTGTTTCCGGCATAGACGTCGGCACTTCTAAAATAACGACCCTCATTGCATCAGTCAATGAAGACTGGTCGGTAAACGTGCTTGGCGTTTCTACTGTTCCGAGCCGGGGCCTTCGGAAAGGACAAGTCGTCAACATTGAGGAAGCAACTGCGGCAATATCATCCTCACTTGAAGCTTCAGAGCGCATGGCAGGAACCACCGTATCATCAGCTGTTATTTCCGTCGGCGGCAACCATATTGCGTCATTGAACTCTCATGGGGTTGTTGCGGTTGCTGAGCCTGATAAAGAAATTACGTCCAATGATGTCAAGCGGGTTATTGATGCGGCAAAAGCAGTTCAGCTGCCGCAATCGCGCGAAATTCTCCACGTCCTGCCACGCGGCTATATAGTTGACGGACAAGAAGGCATTGTGGACCCTAGCGGTATGACCGGAGTACGATTGGAAGTGGACACTCATCTTGTAACGGGCGGTGCCACGGCAGTGCGCAACCTCTATAAATGTGTCGAAGAACTCGGGTTAGAAGTGACGTCTGTAGTTTTTGGTGGACTTGCCTCTGCCTTTTCTTCGACAACTGAAACGGAACGGGAACTGGGTGTTGTCGTCATCGACATAGGCGGCGGGACTACAGATGTGGCTATTTTTGTGGATGGAGCACTTTCGTATTCTTCAGTGATTCCTGTTGGCGCCATAAACATCACCAAAGACATTGCCGCAGGGCTTCGTGTGTCGTTGGAAAGTGCTGAAAAAATAAAATTAATCCTCGGTCAGGGGGCGAAGTTGCCTACGCTTCCGGCCGAAGCGGAAGGAAAAGCTAAACTAAAAAAAGGCGAGTCGGAGGATGACTTGGATCTGCGCGGAATGGGGTTGCCGGAAGAGTTGATGACGATATCCAAAAAAACTCTCGTGGAAGGCATCCTTAAACCAAGACTCAATGAAATATTTACCATGGTGGGCCTCGAGATAAAGCGGAGCAGCTTTGGGGGGCTGACCCCCTCTGGTGTAGTCATTGCCGGTGGAGGAGCACTCACCGTAGGAGCAGTTGAGGCGGCACGACGAAACTTGGTTATGCCGGTCCGTGTTGGTATGCCTATGTACATGACCGGACTTATCGATGAGATCAACTCGTCATCATTTTCCACAAGCGTCGGGCTGCTCTTATTTGGATCAAAGTCAGGTAAAACCGAGACAGCCGTCTATTATTCAGAGTTGGTGAAAATGAAAGATCGGTTCAAGATTACGGGTGTTGCAGGAAGAGTGGTTGATCTGATAAAGTCATTCCTTCCCTGAAAAATTCTGCTAATTTTCCAGGGTAAACCGTTATTCTTCTGCCCCACCAGTAGCAGCAAATATGCTGATAAAGCCAGATATTGCACGGTTTGCAAGAATTAAGGTCATCGGAATCGGTGGAGCAGGCTGTAACGCTATCAGCTCAATGATCAGTATGGCCCAAATTGCTGGTGTTGATTTTGTTGGTGTCAATACGGATGCGCAGGCACTCTTGACATGTCAGGCGTCTACCAAAGTACAGATCGGTGAAAATATCACACGCGGATTAGGCACCGGCGGCAACCCGGAGGTGGGTAAAAGGGCGGCGGAAGAATCCCGGGAAAAGTTATCAGAGTATCTCCGCGATACAGACATGGTATTTTTAACTTGTGGCGAGGGTGGCGGCACAGGAACAGGAGCCACACCTATGATCGCCCAGATCGCAAAAGAATTGGGAGTTCTCACCGTTGCCGTGGTTACCAAACCGTTTCATTTTGAAGGGACACGTAGGATGGTGACCGCAGAGGAAGGCATTTTAAGCTTGAAAGATAGCGTCGATACCCTCATTGTTATCCCTAACCAACGGTTGTTGGAGGTCATTGATCGGAAGATGACACTCCTTGAGGCATTCCGGGTTGCGGACTCCGTCCTTTCACAAGGAGTTCAGGGGATTGCCGATCTTATCACCATGCCGGGGCTTATCAATGTTGACTTTGCTGATGTTCGCGCCATCATGACCAGCGCTGGTTCAGCTCTCATGGGTATTGGCTCCGGTGTTGGCGAAAACAGAGCCTCAACTGCGGCTCGTACCGCAATTTCCTCGCCTCTTTTGGAGATGTCTATTGAAGGAGCCAAAGGAGTCCTTTTTAACATTACCGGTGGGCCTGACTTGACCATGGCAGAGGTGGATGAAGCGGCCAAGCAGATTGCTGCAGCAGTGGATCCGGATGCCAACATTATTTTCGGTGCAACGATAGATGAGCACATGGTTGATCAAGTCAAGATTAGCGTTATCGCAACTGGCTTTGACGAGACAAAGAAGCGACTGCGTGAGCTTACTGGTCGTTCTAGGGAAGGAATGGGTGCAATGGCAGGATTTGCTTCGGCTGCTGCTGTCCCCACTGTTTTTACCCAATCACTAACGTCATTTCAGAAAGCAGATGACACAGTGGCTCCGACAAAAACTTCCGTTACGCCGCCCGCAAGTGACGAACTGCCTCCCGAAGAAGACGAATTCGATATCCCGGCATTTTTGCGGCAGAGAAGTTAATTTCTTAAAAGTCTACCTCTCTACATCTTCTGTTGTCAAGGAATGGGGGCTTTGGTATGCTTGAGGAGTGAAAAAACCTTTTTTTAACCCGGTTTCGCCGCATGTGAACTTTCCCGAACTCGAGGAGGGGGTGATTGCGTACTGGAAAAAGAACGAAATCTTTGAAAAATCCATAGAGTGCCGGCCA
The DNA here is from genome assembly GCA_964621305.1 of uncultured Gammaproteobacteria bacterium. Classification (GTDB taxonomy): domain Bacteria; phylum Patescibacteriota; class Microgenomatia; order UBA10105; family UBA927; genus JAGVFE01. The sequence continues at coordinate 109,317 of CAZUOM010000003.1, forward strand.
GCAGACAAAACTTGGACCTTTTTAGATGGTCCGCCGTTTATTACGGGTTTGCCTCACTACGGTACGCTGCTTTCCAGCATCCCCAAGGATTTGTTTCCGCGCTATTGGACCATGAAAGGGTACCGCGTACGGCGAGTGTGGGGTTGGGACTGCCACGGTTTGCCGGCAGAAAATAAAGTTGAGGAAAAACTTGGTATCAAGCGAAAGCGCGACATAGAAGAAAAAATTGGGGTGGCAAAGTTTATTGACGAGTGCAAGCTCTATGTGCAAAACGTCTCAGGCGAATGGGAATGGTACGTGGACCACATCGGCCGGTGGGTGGACTTTAGCAACGCGTATAAAACTATGGACCTGCCGTATATGGAGACGACCATGTGGGTATTTAAGCAAATGTACGAAAAAGGCTTCATCTATAAAGGGCTTCGAGTATCTCTCTACTGCACGCATTGTTCCACCCCCATATCGAATTTTGAAGTGGCGATGGATCCGGATAATTATAAAGAGGTTACCGAGCCGACAGCTGTCTACAAATATCAATTAGTCGATGAGAAGGATACGTACCTTTTGGCGTGGTCAACGACCCCGTGGAACAAAATTGCAACGCCTGCGTTGGCGGTCAATCCCACGCTCTCGTACGTGAAAGTAGCACAGGGCAAAGAAACATACATTCTTGCCAAATCTACTATGAACATGCTTACCAAACAGTCTTGCAAAATGATCGAGGAATTCCCCGGAAAAAAATTATTAGGCATGCGGTTTATACCTCATTATAATTTTTACACGATTGAAGAAGGCAAGAAAGCATTTATCGTCGTCGGCGGTGACTTTGTCACGGCAGACGAAGGGACAGGCATTGTGACAATAGCGGCTTACGGGGTAGAGGATTTGACTGCGATGTTTGCGAATAATATTCAGTTGGTGATGCACATTGATGATGAAGGAGTTCTTAAAAAAGGTGTCCCTAATTGGGCTGGGAAATATTATTTGGACGTTGACCCTTTAGTAATCGAAGATTTGAAATCCAGAAACCTAATCTATCGAGTTGATGAGTATACGCACTCTGTGCCGACCTGTTGGCGCTGCCACACGCGGCTTATTTACGCTCCGCAGGATGCCTGGTACGTGGACGTGCAGAAACTCAAACCGAAACTGTTAGAAACCAACGAAGCTGTCAACTGGTACCCTGAACATTTTAAGTACGGCCGCTACCTCAAAAGTCTTGAAGCTGCTCCCGACTGGTGCATATCCAGGAGTCGCTACTGGGGATCACCCGTGCCGGTGTGGGAGTGTGAAAACGGACACCGATTCGTGCCTGGTTCGATTGCCGAGCTTGAGGAAGCCTCAGGTAAAAAAATCACCGATCTTCATAAACCGACAATTGACGAGGTGTCTGTTACATGCCAAAAATGCGGCAAGACAGCCCGACGCGTCTCGGAAGTACTTGACAGTTGGATAGAAGCGGGCTCTGCCTCTTTTGCCGAACGGCACTATCCGTTTTCGAAAGGTCTCAAACTCGAGGAATTCTTTCCGCCGGATTTTATAGTCGAATATACCGGGCAGATCCGCGCATGGTTTTATGTCTTGCACGTGATTGCAGTGGCTCTCTTTGGCTCGCACGCGTTTAAAAACGTAGTCGTTTCCGGCGTCATTTTGGGCACCGATGGCCGGAAGATGAGCAAAAACTACGGTAACTATCCCGATCCAAAGGAGATGATTTCAAAATACGGCGGCGACGCCCTGCGACTTTATCTCATGGGCAGTCCTGTGATGAGCGGAGAAGACATACGGATATCAGAGGAGCGGTATCGAGATCAAGTACGGGGTATCATGCTCGTCTTATGGAATGTCTATAACTTTTTTGTGACATACGCCAGTGTTGATGGTTTTCAACCATCAACAAGTTCAAAGTTCAAAGTTCAAAGTTCAAACGTATTGGACGAATGGATTATGAGTCTGATGGATCGGTTGGTTGGAGACGTAACAGATTCGCTGGAAAAATACGATACCGTTAACGGGGTAAAAACGATAGAGAAATTCGTAGACAATTTGTCAACCTGGTATGTGCGAAGGAGTCGCGATCGGGTGGGGCGAGCGGTAGAAGACGGCGCAAACAAACAAGCATGTTACGAAACAATGTACTCGGTTCTTACAACCGTTTGTAAAGTCGTAGCTCCCTTTATTCCATTTTTTGCCGAGGAGCTGTATCGAAATCTGACCAAGGAAGAAAGCGTGCACCTTGCGGCATGGCCAAAAATTTCAAATTTAAAATTTCAAATTTCAAATTTAGAAGAAAAAATGGGGATAGTCAGAAAAGCATGTGAGATGGGACATGCGTTACGGAAAGAGAAGAAAATTCGAGTAAGGCAGCCGCTCGGAAAATGTCAAATGTCAAATGTCAAATGTCAAATAGAAGAAGAATACACCCAGCTTATTAAAGACGAATTAAACGTTAAAGAGGTTGAGGTAAAGTATGGGATAGGGGAACTGGCCGTTACGCTTGATACTACAATCACTCCAGAGCTGGCGGATGAAGGACAGGCTAGGGAACTGGCGAGGGAGATTCAGGTGCTACGTAAAAAAGAAGGGTGTAGAATAGATGAACCAATCCGCGTCACATTGTCCAGACAGTATCAAAAGCTTTCTGCTGAATTGTTGGCAATGGTCAAGCGGCAGACCATAACGACGGATATCCTATGGGGAAGCCAACATTTGTTACATCGGTCATCGGACAAATCCGGAGCCATATTGTAGATATTTTTTTTCTTCTTTGTCTGGCTTTATTTGGTTTGTTTCTTCTTTTGTCTATAAACAGCAATTTGTTTATACAACAACTGTTGTACTTGAGTGGGGCGCTTGTAGCAATGATACTGATTAGTCTAATAGACGTTGGCTTGCTCGTGTGGCTTGCGCCCTTTGCATACGTAGTGGGCGTTTTGTTGCTTTTGATTTCTTATGTTGGGCCGGTCATTCGTGGAGCGCGCCGGTGGATACTCATCGGATCGGCACAACTGCAAACGTCAGAACTTGTCAAGCCGTTGTTTCTTTTGTCTTGCACCTGGCTGATTGCTCGTCTGCCGCCAAAAACACTGCGCAACGTGATAATTCATAGTGGCGTCTTTTTGATTCCATTTTTTTTGATATTTAAGCAGCCGGACTTAGGGACGAGCTTGGTCTACGCGGTCAGCTGGTTGTCTATGATGGTAGCCGGTGGGTTTTCGATCCGCTGGCTTATTGTCATTGTCATAGTCGGAAGTGTTTTTACGCCGTTTGGTTGGGGTAGGCTCCATGATTACCAAAAGTTGAGGATCACAGCTTTTTTCAACCCTGCCTTTGATCCCAAGGGTGCCGGCTACAGTGCGGTGCAATCGATGATTGCCGTAGGCTCCGGCCAGCTGGTCGGCCGGGGACTGGGCCGTGGCACCCAGAGCCACCTGCGGTTTTTGCCCGAGTACCACACAGATTTTATTTTTGCAACGCTGGCCGAAGAGCTCGGGTTAGCAGGAGGACTCCTTCTGTTGGCCGTTTATGGGGTCATACTGTTGCGAATTTTTCTGCCTCTTTCGCGCGGCTTGGTTAGTAACGCTATGCCGTTTATTTACGCTGTGGGCCTGGGAATGATGCTCCTGACACAGCTATTTATCAACGCGGGCATGAACATGGGTATCATTCCGATAACCGGCATTACCCTGCCGTTTGTGTCTTATGGAGGTAGTTCGCTTTTGTCGATTGGCATCTTGTTCGGATTTATGTGGGTGTTGCAGCGTCTCAGTAGGCCGTAGTATAATAGTTTGTATGATTGCTGTGGTAGATATTTCAGGAAAACAATATAAAGTATCGAAGGGGGATACTCCTGTTGTTTCGAAGATTATGGTTAAAGAAGGGCAAACCTTAATGTTTGACTCCGTTCGCCTCGTCTCTGACGGATTATCCACAAAGGTCGGCACACCGTTTGTCAATGGTGCCAAAGTGATGGCAAAAGTTGTCTCGCAAGGCAAGGGAGAGAAAATTGATATACGACGTTTCAAGTCCAAAGTACGGGAGAGAAAGCACATTGGGTTTCGACCGCGGGTTACAACCCTGGAAATTATCAGCATCACCGCATGAGCGGTTACCTATTCATTTTTGGCAACACACCAGATTTGTCCCGAGCGGAACTTTCTGTCTTTTTCCCCGACTACACATTGATTTCTACAGAGGTTGCATACGTAGAAGGTTATGTAGATCCAAGACAGTGGATCCGACGATTAGGAGGAACAGTCAAGATTGCCAAAGTCATCGCGCGACCTTCTGTTCTTGACCCGGCAGATATCGCGGGAGACCTTCAAAACATTTCTTCTGGTCGTTTGTCCTTTGGCATAAGTTCTTATAGCAAGGATTTCTCTGTCCTGACGGCGTTTTTGCGGCACGTCAAAGCTGAGCTTATACGGGTAGGGATATCGAGCAGATTTGTCATACCCAGAGAGGGTAATGCTCTTTCAAGCGTAGTCGTTGATAAACAGGAGCTAGTGGAGTTGGTCGTTGCGGGAGCAAATGGTGGATGGCTCATTGGACGGACGGTCGTGGTTCAGGATTTCACAGAATGGAACAAACGAGACTACGGCAGACCTGCCATTGATCCGAAAGTCGGTATGTTACCTCCCAAAGTGGCCCGCATGGCAGTCAACTTAGCTTTTCCCGAGACCCGAGGCTCGACAACAGAAGAGCGCATTTTACTAGATCCGTTTTGCGGTATGGCGACCATATTGGGGGAAGCACTATTTAGTGGTTGGGAAGTTATTGGTAGTGATCAGTCAGAAGACGTTATCAATAAGGCGAAAAAAAATCTCGAGTGGCTGGCTAAAAACGGAACATGGAACCTGTTTATTTCTGACGCTACACACGTGTCGGAAAAGATTCCTGCGGGATCGGTTGACGCAGTTGTTACAGAGCCTTTTTTGGGGGAGACTAATGCCAAATTTCAAGATGTGAAAAATATCATAAAAGGCCTTGATAAATTATATATCGGTTGTCTTAAGGATTGGAAAAAAGTTCTTAAACCTGGTGGAAAAGTTGTAATTGCACTGCCGGAATACTCTATTGATAATCAAATATTTACTGTGAAAAAAGTCATTGACAACTGTGAAATCTATGGGTATACTGTTTTAAAAGGACCGATAGCATATTATCGTCCGCAAGCAATAGTTAGAAGAAAATTTTTTGTATTACAAAAATATGGCTCACATTAAAGCAGGCGGTACTGCAAAAGGGAATAAAGATTCCATCTCCAAGCGCTTAGGAGTGAAAATTTACGGCGGCCAGAGGGCTATAGCTGGCAACATCATCATCCGTCAACGGGGAACCAAAGTCTGGCCCAGCACTGGAGTGAGGATGGGCAACGATTTTACCCTTTACGCTGTCACCGACGGAACAGTACAGTTCGGAATCAGATCGGGAAAACAGACGGTTTCGGTCCTGCCGCAACTCTAGATTCGATGGCTGATATACAAAGCATTCTTCATCTGGACATTAACCTCGTTGAGCCGAACCCGCTGCAACCTCGCGGACTCATTACACCGGAGTCGCTCGGCGATCTGGTCAACTCCATCCGCGAGCACGGCATCATTGAGCCGCTGGTTGTTGCCCAAACCCCCGCAGGCTACCAGATTATTGCCGGTGAACGACGGTGGCGGGCAGGAAAAATTGCGGGTCTGACAACAGTGCCAGTTTTGGTAAAAGAGACTTCGGCGCGAGGGATGTTGGAGATGGCTATCGTCGAAAACGTTCAGCGCGAAGATCTCAATCCCATAGAGCGCGCACAGGCGTTTCAGCGATTGGTGGAAGAGTTTGGCTTGCAGGTTTCAGAAATAGCCAAACGCGTTGGCAAAAGCGAATCGTACGTTTCTAATACCATGCGTCTTTTGGCCATTCCAGATGCGATAAAAGACGGTCTTATTTCCGGCGCAATTGCCGAAGGGCATGCTCGCGCGATAGCCGGTCTTGGCGACGTAAAGCTTATGGTGGATGCGTATAAAACCATTTTATCGGAAAGCGCATCGGTGCGCCGTGCTGAAGATTTAGCACGAAGGCTCAAGGCCCAGTACGAAAAATCACCGAAACATAAAGTCGAAAGGATCCATAGCGACATTCTTGATACCATGGCCAAGGATATTGCTGAGTCTATAAACGGTTTGGTCAAAATTACCCAGTCCTCTGTCGAAGCGCGGTTGGTTATGGTTATCCGCGGCAATTTAGAAACTACGAGTAAAAACCTCAAGCTCATCCACGAGCGAATAAGCCAAAAATCCTCTCAATAGATTGGTCGCTTGATGAGGCCGGTTTTGGTGAAGGGCCAGTAGCGAAGGATGGCTTTTCCTATAAAATCCTCTTTGCTAATCGGGCCAAATTCCCGTGAGTCGGAGCTATGCGACCGATTGTCTCCCATCAGAAAATAGTGGCCAGGAGGGATGATTACCTCCGATCCCTCACGCAGGTATGACCCACCGAAGATATATATATCCGGTGACAAATATGGCTCGCTGATTTTTTCTCCATTGATAAATATCGAGCTGTCGCGCAGGCCCACAGCATCTCCTGGTTTACCGATGATGCGCTTGATGTAGTCAATATCTTTATTTCTTGGGGATTTAAAAATAACCACATCCCCGCGCTCCGGGTTGCCAAATTTATAGGCGATTTTATTGGTTAAAATATATTCTCCGTTGTGAAAATACGGCTCCATAGAAGCGCCGCTAATTTCCTGTGGGGACATGACAAACAGGTATATCATAACCATGATTGCCAGAACCACGACGATCCCTTGGAGAAAATCAAAAAAGGCGGCAACCGCGCGCTTGATGGTTTCCATAAGACTACAAAAAGTGTAGGTGATATAATATATATCGTCAACTCGATTCTCATATCGGACGACTAGCTCAGTGGCAGAGCGCTTCGTTGACATCGAAGAGGTCGTTGGTTCAAACCCAACGTCGTCCACCAAATTGGATTTTGCAGAGAATCGGAGCCCCGCAGAAGGGGCGGGGCGAAGGAAAAGACCTCTGCGAAGCCCTTTTTGAACTGGCAAAAAAGCTGCCGGAGACAAAAGAATAAAGTGGCCGAAAGACGCAAAAATTTCAAAGAACTTTTCAAAAATTGTTGGCTACTTATTCTGTTCGTTAAACTTAGGCTGCTCTTTTTTTATAATTTGCGTTTCTATTTTTTTTGCACGGTCTTTATTTTCGACTTGAGCAATTTGAAATTTTGTAGCTCCAGGTATAGATTCTCCCTTAAGTTCCTTATGCTCTAATAGTCTTTCTCGGACTCTACCTCTACCAGCAATACCGGTGTATAAATTCTTTCCAGTATCATTTTTAATCTTATACACAACAGTTTTATTGTCTGGAACATTTTGAATATTTGCTTTTGTAAAACTTTTTGTGCGACTAAATTTTGTCAAAATATTCACCCCCTTCGCCTATTAGCTACTTTATAGGACATGTTAATCTATCGTCACTTTTTGTCGCATTGTTGTACCATTGCAATGGTCTTAAGTTTGAGAGATCGTCAGTGTCACCATCGGACTCTGGTTTTATATGATCGATTTCCCAGCCATAATTATTTTGACTTGATCTATCGCCGTACATATTCCTCTGCATCCAAGCTCCACAGGTATCTTTTCTATATTGGCTTGAGTCATAGCCTGGTACTATCTGGCCTTTCACCCAAACTTTATGGATTGTATCTTCACTAAACTTTTGAAACATAAACTATTCACCTCCTTATTGGAAAAATACCCCCTTGACAAAAGGATTGTATTTTATTAAACTTAAAATAGTTAACCATAAACTTTCCTTACTGTCAAGATACAATAGTTTATTGTAACATGTCAATAGTTAATCTAACTAAAAAACAAGCGCGGGTTCTACAGTTTCTTACCTCTTTCTTTGAAAAAAATGGATTTGCCCCATCCCTTAAAGAAATAGCTGCTCATTTTAAGGTTTCCATCCCCACTGCTCAGGGATATTTATCAGCACTTGTCTATAAAGGAGCGATTGGAAGGAATCCGAATAAACCACGCTCATTAATCTTCAAAGAAGAAAAGCCTAAAAATATGACAGTATCTGTTCCGCTTTTAGGAACGATTTCTGCTGGAGAAGGTATAATTGTCCACGAAGAGCAGGCGCCCGAGTTAGTAGAGTCCCCAGTGTCAATGATAAACTCAGGGCATAGCCATTACGCATTAAGAGTTGTTGGCTTCAGTATGGTTGGAGATGGCATAATGGATGGTGATATTATTTTAGTCAGACAACAAGCTACCGCAGAAATTGGCGATCCAATAGTTGCGATTTTAAAAGGAGATTTTGAAGAAAAGGCAACCCTAAAACGTTTTACCCGAAAGGTGATATTATAGAACTGAGGACAAGAAATCCATTAATGCCTCCTATAAAAATTAAACCAGAACACCTTGAAATTAGAGGGAAATTTGTTGGCTTATTAAGAAAGGGTTGAATATGAGTAAATTAAAATTTCCAGACGACTTTAAAAATAAAATTATTTTATGAAAGCAAAAACAGACGACTCTTCATATTTTAAAACGGAGAATATTTTGATATACAAAGAGGATATTTTAAAAATTACCGCTATTCCGGAGAATTCTGTTGATTTAATTGTTACCTCGCCCCCCTATAATGTTGATATTCATTACAACTCTCATGTTGACGATTTAACATATGAATATTATTTAGAATTTACTCAAAAATGGATCAAAAAATGTTTTGAGTTAACAAAAAGCGAGGGGCGATTTTTACTTAATATTCCACTTGATAAAAATAAGGGCGGACAAAAGTCTGTCGGTGCAGATATTACAAAAATCGCAAAAGATGTTGGTTGGAAATATCATTCAACAATTATTTGGAACGAAGGAAACATTTCTCGACGCACCGCTTGGGGCTCGTTTATGTCTGCCTCCGCTCCTTATGTTATCGCGCCAGTAGAACTGATTCTGGTTTTATATAAGGATAGTTGGAAAAAAACTGGCGGGAGTAGAGAAAACGACATCACAAAACAAGAGTTTATGGATTGGACAAATGGTGTTTGGACATTTCCTGGCCAAAGTAAAAATGGAGCAGGCGGACACCCTGCGCCGTTTCCTGTCGAATTACCAAGACGATGCATAAAATTATTTAGTTTTGTTGGCGATACTGTTCTGGACCCATTTTTGGGTAGCGGCTCAACACTTATTGCTTCATATTTACACAACAGAAGGGGAATTGGCGTTGATATCGATAAAGATTATTGTGATATAGCAATAAGGCGTTTACAACAAGAAGCAAAAATAAATCAACCAAGTTTATTAAAATAATCTTTATGAAAAACAATAATAATTTAGTGCAAAAAGATTTACTCATTGAGTTTTTCAAGAAAAACCCAAATCGAGATATTAAACACCCCGAAGTGGTTGATTGGGTTGTTTCTACTTATAAGAAAAGAACGGGAAAGGTTTTTCGTGATCCCGATAGGGCAATTCGCCAATTAGCCCAAAGTGGATTTTTGATAAAAATTGCGAAAGGAATTTATAAATATGACCCCGACAAAGCACACAAAAGAGAATTAGAAGATTTTACCGCTGCCCAAAAAGAAGCAATTCTAAAAAGAGACGGCTATAAGTGCGTTATTTGCGGTAGAGGCAAAAAAGACGGCGTTGAATTGCATATTGACCATATAAAGCCAAAAGATTTTGGCGGCGAGGCGACAATTGAAAACGGCCAAACATTATGCTCGCAACATAATTTTATGAAAAAGAATTTGAGACAAACCGAAACCGGCAAAAAGATGTTTATTCGTCTTTATGAGTTGGCGAAAAGCGAAGGCGACGAT
>CAZUOM010000003.1:119178-120600 GCA_964621305.1 uncultured Gammaproteobacteria bacterium
GAGTTAAAAAAGTTTTGTGCAGACGTGTTGGAAACTTACGAAAAATACAATATTAACGGACATATTGAGTGGAAAAGATAACTGCAAGCATCAAGTATATGAAACTCAATTAGTCCAGATATACATAACCCAAAAAGTTACAAGATTTTAACTATGATCTATATGAAATTACAGATGTATTTATAAAGTTTGCCAATGAGCAAAGATTTAGTTTTGGAGGATTTCTAAAAGCACTTTAAGAAAGAAAATCCTTACAGAAATTATTTAATAATAATGAAAAATATAAACGCTTTTTTATCTAACTTGACTGACGACGCAACACATATTATTTCGAATCCGCAAACAATTGAGGATTTACAAAAAAGAGGAGTACAATTCGATACCCAACTCTAAAAACTCAAGAACAGATAATTGATGATCTATTTCAGAAAAGAAAAAGCATTGCTATCGGGGTAATTAGCAAATTCCCGGTGACCCCAAGCATAGCTATTCCTACCATTGGCTTTCTCTACGACGAGATAAAAGAATGCATTTTGTTTGGCCTAAATGGTGCGGCTATTTCTCTTTGTTGTGTTCTTGTGGAATTTTCACTCAAACACGCAATTATAAAAAAAACTCAGGAAGATACATATAACAAAACTGGATGGGATCGTGTTGAGAATATGGAACTTGGTCCTGCAATAGGAGAAGTTAGAAAATATAACATAATTGATGAAAAGATGGAGGAAGCACTAATCAACTTCAAAGACACGGTGAGAAATCCCTATCTTCACTACAATATCAAAAAAATAACTAAAAACGTTGTGGCTAAAAAAGTAAAGAAGGTTGATATAAATACACAGAAGGTTGAGGAGTTAGACTTACCAGCTGAAGATAGCCCAATTATGTGGGGTATTGCGAAAAGATTTGTTGACCGAGAAACAGTGTTCAAAGTTTTTAATTTCGCAGACAATATAGTCAAACATCTTTTTGAAAAGCACCTGACTTCTTAAATAACTTTTAATAACCGGCGGCTCCGCCGCCCCCGCCCCGTTCGGGATTACCTAGCTTAAAGGAGAGCCGCCGTCAGAAAACCAAACGAGTTACCAATGCCTTTCGGATAGGCGGCTCGACAAAAGCGAGCCCCGCGAGGAGTTATCTCGTTCTAAGAAAACGCGGGGCGAGCCCATCGAGAATCCCCGCGCAGGGCGCTAAAATAAAAGGAGCGAAGCGACTACCATAAGCGGACGCGCAAGCCCCAGTAGAACAGGAAAAGGGTAGAAATAAATCGGCGGGGGCGAAAAGCGGATCACCCCGCCGCAGTGAGCTGCGAAACGAAAAACAGATAACGGAGAGCCGAGTCCCGCTAAGCGGGACGATGCGAGGCAGAGACTGTAGGCGATTTTAGAGAAAATAGACAATGGCGAGCCGCCCCCTAGGGCG
>CAZUOM010000004.1:0-90057 GCA_964621305.1 uncultured Gammaproteobacteria bacterium
GCCGGAGGCGTTTAGTAAATCCAGACTACTGGTACGAAAATTGGGTACTTGACACCCCGCCACTACATTTTGCCGAAATTCGAAAGAACCCACTCCCTCCAACGGATTAAAACTAATCGGAAAGTCTACATCAGCAGGGTTGAAATATACTACGTCATAGAGCCGCTCGCGAGGGATGTAGCGCAGCATTTCCTCAGCGAGGTCTCCATGGGGATCCATCACGACACATCCTTTTCCTTCTCTGATATCAGCCAGGGCCAAAAGTTCAATCAGTTTGCTTTTCCCGACACCGGTTTTTCCGATTATATAGAGGTGTTTTCTGCGGTCATCGCGTTTGATGCCAAATTCTGTTTGTACGCCTCGGAAGTTGGTCATGGCAAAGGCAATGACATCAGGCTTAACTGGTAAGTTTATTGGTGGCTCGGCGGTTTTTGTTTTTGACACAGCCACTTGGGCGATGGCGGCACCACTATATGGAAGATGGTAGAGTGCGCTAGCTCGTCGGAGCTCAAGTCAAACGTTTTTTGGGCAAAACCTCGTTGTTTGTAGACAGCGGCTGCGGTTTGTCCTTGAGTTTTTTTCCAAATCTTGAGCGAGTTAAGGTTGGGATTATCAAGCAGTTGAAGCAGTGATGCAAAAGAAGTCACTAGTACTTCGGATTTTGTGCCGGCAGCGGCAGCGACACGAATGGTAGTGCGGAAAAGATGTGGCGAACTTTTTCGAAGCGTGCCGCGCCATAGAGAACGAAAAAATTCTTTAGCTTTATAGTTGGCAGATTTTGTATCAACTGGCTGGACGATGATTTGCATTCCGAGCAGATCATCCTTGCCTACCGACGTTGCTATTCCTGACAGGTTGGTTAAAAAATCTGCGTCCAGCTCTTTATAGGTTTTTAAGGGGTAGGCATCCGAACGTTCGAGTCTTACAGTAATCGATATTGGTGTAGAGGAAAGCGCATCGGTGTAGTCTACCACCTCTTCTAGCGCCAAATGCGGGTATTGGGCATAAAGTTGGCCGCGGACTAAATCAACGTCCTGTCGATCACAGGCGACAAAGAAATAGAGAAAACCGCTACGCACTGCAATTTCAAAGGCAAGAGCGGTTTGTTCACTTCGGAACAACTCTCCCAGTCCGTTAAAAACGCTTTCCATCGCAAGGGGCCCTTTATCGTTATCAGAGGGAACCTTCAAATGGAGCACGACTGTGTCTGTCATAGTACAATTGTAGCACGATGAAAAAATACCTCCAGATCATCAAGGGGACGTGGGCGGAGTATATGGAGTATCGGCTCAATTTTGTCTTGTGGCGGCTGCGGATGGTGATCCAACTTCTGGTTATTTACTTTTTCTGGTCGGCAATGTTTGACAGCCGAGAGAGCTTTGCGGGCTATACGGGGGCGACCATGCTGACATACATTACGTTCACCTTGATAATCCGGACTGTCACTATGAGCTCGACGGTTTTTGAGCTTGGGAACCAAATTATCCACGGGACGCTAAGTAACCAACTTGTCCGACCGATAAATATCTTTGCTGTTGTTTTTGCCAGAGACATAGCGGACAAACTTATGAATGTATTTTTTCTATGCTTTGAAATCGGGCTTTTTATTCTATTGTTCCAACCGCAGCTTGCCGTCCAAACGAAGTTTGAGTATGTGGTCTTTTCCGTGGCTGCCGCAGCTATTGGCGCTCTGATCTACTCTTTCGTCGGAATTTTAATAGGATTGATCGGATTTTGGGCGGCAGATGTATGGGCCCCACGTTTCCTCTTTTACGTGATACTGGAGTTTTTCACTGGCATGCTGTTTCCACTTGATATCGTATCAGGAGCCTTGGGCTTAGTCTTACAACATCTTCCGTTTGCATATTTTATTTTTGTTCCCATCAAGATCTATCTTGGTCAATGGGGCGTACAAACAATATTGACCAGTTTGGCATTTGGATTGGCGTGGCTTGTTGTCCTTTGGTGGATGATACAAATTTTGTGGGCAAAGGGGTTGCGTCTTTATACTGCAGTCGGTCGCTAGGAATTGTATATGAAAACCATAGCGCGATACCTACGTTTTTGGATTAAGCTTTCCGTCGCATCGTTTACCACTTTTTTTGTTACCCGATGGAACATGGTTATTTTCCTTGCAGGGAAACTTATACGATTTGTTCTTTTTATTGCGTTTCTTCTTATACTTTTTCGGGAGACAGATCGACTGGTAGACTATAATGTATTTCAAGTTCTGTTTTTCTATTTTAGTTTTGTGGTTTTAGACACCATCGCGCAACTTTTCTTTCGGGAAGTTTATCGATTTCGCGACCTCATCGTTTACGGCGACTTTGATCTTGTCCTGACAAAGCCAATAAATAGTCTCTTTCGGGCGCTAGCTGGCGGAGCAGACCCTCTGGATCTTCTTACTCTTGTTCCTTATGTTAGTAGCCTTATCTACGTCGGAGTGCATTTGGGAATAAAAAGCTGGACGTCCGTTGGTCTGTATGTCCTGCTTCTTCTCAACGGGTTTGTTATCGCCACTGGATTTCACATTTTAGTATTGGCACTAGCCATCGTCACCACAGAAATTGATCATACGATTATGATCTATAGGGATTTGACGAGTATGGGGAGAGTACCTGTCGACATCTACCGAGAGCCTTTACGCAGCCTTATTACCTTTGTCATTCCCGTGGGACTTATGATGACGTTTCCGGCAAAGGCGTTTCTTGGTCTTATTTCATTACAAAGCATAATTTTTTCGTTGGGCTTGGGTATGGCATTTTTATTTTTTTGCCTTCGCGTTTGGAAATATGCTTTGACAAAATACACTTCAGCATCAAGCTAGATAAAACTTGCACAGTATGTTATAAGTAGGTCATGGCTACCAGGCGTAAGACAACGGTTATAAAAACAGAAGAAAAGAAGTCGCCTCCCGTTGTAACGCAGGTTGTGGAGGAGGTCAGAGAGGAGGTGGAGGCCACACCGCCTCCTTCTGTAGAAGAGGCGACGGATGAAGACTCAGTCCAAAAGGAGAAACAAGTAGTCGATGAGTTGTTTAGTGGCGGCCCGGCAGCTTTAGATGGGGGGATACAGCAGGAAAGTCCCATGAAGTCATTTGCTCTGTGGGCAATCGTGGTTCTAGTTATCGCCGCTGCCACCGGCGGCCTTTTGATTTTTGCGGTCAAAGGAGGTTCGCAGTTGCCTGTTTTTGCTCAGCCAACTCCTACTCCAACTCCTGCTCCAACACCGACACCTACTGTCGCAGCAGTCAACCGAAGCGATATTACCGCACAAGTGCTTAACGGTGGAGGAGTCGCCGGCTCCGGGGCAAAGATGAAGGCCTTCCTTGAGGAAAAAGGCTATACCGTTAGCGACGTGAGAAATGCAGACGAATTTACCCATGAGGAAACGGTAGTAAAAGTAAAGCCGGCAAAGGAAGCCTATCTTTCCATACTTGCCAAAGACGTTGAAGAAAATTATACCGTCGGCAGCGCCTCCGCTGACCTCACAGAGGATTCCTCTTTCGATGCACAGGTGATTGTTGGGAAAAAATAGCCTCGATGAAGTACAATAGGGTCGATGAAATACTTCATCAAAACCTTCGGCTGTGCGGCTAATGAGGCAGACAGCGAGCGGATCGCTTCTTATTATCAAGCCCGCGGATTTACGCCAGCGCCCTCCATGCGCAAAGCAGACGACGTAGTTATCAACACCTGCATGATCCGCCAGTCGGCGGAGAACCGGGTGTATGGGTTGGTTCAAAATTTATCCAAATTGAAAATTGAAAATTGCAAATTGAAAATTATTGTAACCGGTTGCATGGTGGGTATGGCTGCCAGAGAAAAAACCGGTAGAATGCTAGCTCTCCTCAAAAAGAAAATGCCGGCCGTTGATGAGTTTCTGCCTATCGAAGAGGTTGGGTTTGATTTTGCGCCGGTCCGGACCAATCCGCATCACGCGTGGGTGCCTATCACCAACGGTTGCAATAATTTCTGCACGTTTTGTGTTGTGCCGTTTACGCGAGGCCGGGAGATAAGCCGTCCCTTTGAAGACATCATCAGCGAATGCAAAGAACTTGTCGTCAGCGGTCGTGCGCACGTGACACTCGTTGGTCAAAACGTCAACTCTTATGGAGCAGATTTGAAAAACGAGAAAAACAGAAAAGTAACTTACGTCAAACATTTAGGCCGGCTGAGAATTCCGACGCTGTTTCCACAACTTCTTGAGGAGATTTGCAAGATCGATGAAATCGAGCTTATTGACTTTATCTCGAGTAACCCTTGGATTTTTTCAGATGAACTCATTGAAACGATTGCAAAAACCCCCAAAATCTCCCGCCACATCCATCTGCCGGTCCAATCAGGCGATAGCGAGGTTTTGCGAAGAATGAATAGATGGTACACAGCAGAGCAATACCTTAAATTAATTGAAAATTTAAAATTGAAAATTGAAAATTTGACCATAAGTACAGATATTATTGTGGGTTTTCCCGGTGAAACGGAGGAGCAGTTTCAAAATACTGTAAAATTGGCAAAACAGGTTGGTTTTACAAAGGCATATGTGGCCATGTATTCAGATCGGCCAATGACTGCAGCACATAAAGTTTACCGCGACGACGTCCCGCACGCGGAAAAAAAGCGCCGCTGGGAAATTCTTGAAGAACTTATCAACAAATCCAATCTTCGTGCGGGTACATATCTTTAATGTCATCGCGAGGTCGCCCTAGGCGACCGTGGCGATCTGTGCCAGAGATTGCTTCGCTCCGCTCGCAATGACAATGCAAGCATGGATAAACTTCTAATTATCTGCGGCCCGACCGCAACGGGAAAAACGAAGCTTGCTTTACATCTGGCAAAAAAATTTAATGGAGAGTTGGTGAGTGCTGATTCGCGGCAAGTGTATAAAGGACTCGATGCCCTTACCGGCAAAGATCGTTCAGACAAAATTCCCATCCACCTATACGACGTTTTGGATCCAGGGCGCGACTTTAGTGTTGCACACTTTGTCCCTCTTGCGTGGGCAGCAATTGATTCCATTCACACAGCGGGAAAGTTGCCGATTGTAGTTGGCGGGACCGGGTTTTACATCCGAGCGCTTACGCGGCCAATTGTTACCATAGCAATACCGCCGAATAGGCAACTTCGCAAGAGATTAAACCTCATGCTTCTATATCAGCTTCAGGAAGAGTTACGACGGGTCGATCCGTGGAAGTGGAAGAAAATGAATCATTCGGATCAAAAAAATCCAAGACGGCTTATTCGGGCAATTGAAGTGGTAGCTGCAACTAAAATAAGCTCGAGGTCAAGAAAACCATCTGATATATTGTGGATCGGCCTTATGGGAGCGCTGTCGGTTCTTAAAAGCCGTATTACCCAACGCATTGTCGAGAGATTTGACAGCGCCGCAAAAGAAGTTGGCGTGGGCCTGCCGGATATCCTTGGAGTGGGTCCGCTTCTTTCCTATACGCGCGGTCAAAACTCCAAAGAGGAAACGATACAAAAATGGGCGGATGCGGAATATGCCTATGCCAGAAGGCAGATGACGTGGTTTCGGAAAGAGAAAGACATCCATTGGTTCGAAGCCGATGACGCTCAGTTGAAGCAAAAAGTAGAAGAGTTTGTTGCCGGATGGTATAATGCATAATGCATGATTACTAAAGTTGAGGTTTCACATAAAACCATCTTTTTTACTGCTGCATTTTTGGCTGCTATCTGGTTTATAAATCAAATCCAGGATATTCTTTTTCTTCTATTTATTGCATTTATTCTCATGACTGCGCTCCGACCGCCGATTGAGTTTCTTGAGCGGTTTCGGATTCCGCGGGTATTTTCAATCTTACTTATTTACGTTGTTGTATTCGGATTTTTTGGGGTTTCCTTTGCTAGTGCCGTCCCATCGCTTGCTTCTCAAGTGAACCGTTTAATGGCAGAATTGCCTGAAATTACGGCCCGTGTGTTGCCAGAACTTGATATAGATGTCCGGTCTATCACCCAACAGATAGCCCCGATCGGCGAAAACCTTGTTCGCGTGACGGTAAGTATTTTTTCCAATGTGTTTACGCTCCTGACAGTACTCGTTTTTGCGTTTTACTTTCTGCTGGAACGACGTAATACAGAAAGAGTGCTGACCAGTTGGGTAGGTGAAGCCAGTGCCCAACGGGTTATGGATGGACTTCGTGCAGTTGAGATGAAGCTCGGGGCATGGGTTCGCGGACAGATGTTTTTGATGCTCTGCATTGGGGTATTTGTGTACGTCGGCCTACTCCTTCTTCATGTGGAATATGCTCTCCCGTTGGCAATCTTGGCTGGAATATTGGAGATAATCCCTATTGTCGGGCCAATTATTTCTGCGGTTCCGGCGGTTGTCATTGCACTTGCGACGTCTCCATTTTTAGCTTTGTCTGTGGTTGCGCTCTATTTTATCACCCAGCAGATTGAGAATAATGTAGTTGTACCCCTGGTTATGAAAAAGAGTGTGGGAGTGTCTCCCCTTCTGGCAATCGTGGCATTTATGGTAGGCGGCAAGCTTGCAGGACTCACGGGGATATTTCTAGCTGTACCTGCTCTTTTAGTCATCCAGGTCCTGTTTGAAACTTTTCTTGGCAAACAAGAAAAAGGCGGTAAGCACATTGGAACCTCGTAAGCCAGATTCTGTTTGATGACTCTCATTTCTCTAGGCCCGTAAACTTTGGTCCTCCCGAATGCGTGGTATTAGCGGACCGGTCGCCGGTTGCAGCGGGTGGGATTGCCAAGCGTTTCATACGTTTACCTTAGCCGTCAGGCTGTAGGGAAGCGGTCGTCTCTGTGGCTCTCTCATCCTGTCACTTCAGGAGTCGTCCCTTCAATCTTTCGATTGAAAAGCACCCGATCTTTCGATGTCCCGCTTGCGCGGGATCCCCTGCATTCTGCTGTCTGGACTTTCCTGGGGGATGGAAGGCTACGCCTTTGATATCCCCCCGAGAGTCCGGATTCCAATGTGCCGGTGTATTATAGCACAAAAACAATAGATTAGAAAACCCCGCTATGATAACGGGGTTTTCGTTAGGCAGAATTTCCACTTAAGTAAAAACTATGCTTAGCCACCGATTTTGAACATTCCGGTGCCGCAGACCGGGCATTTTCCTTTCAATGCCGGTTTGCCGTTTTTGAGCGTTACTTTTACTGCATTTGGGTCATCGCGCTTTGCGCGACATTTTACACAATACATGGTTGCCATTATATAGTTCACCTCCTCTCAAAAAAGTTTGGTCAGGTTGCAACAGAGAGAATAAACTCAACAGTTATCGCAATTGCACCAAGAATCAACGTTTTTGTTAAATCCTTTTTAATCGCCGCAAAATCGTCTACTTCTATGGCCTGACTTGTCGCAGTTGGTTTAGGTAAAAAAGTATGCTGAAATTGATAGTGTGTAGTTTGTATGGGGGAGGCATAGCGACGAAGATCCGCTAGGATTTTTTCGCGTCTAGTTTTCTTTGGCATATTGTGAAGCTAATTAGCCTCAGTGCGCATGAGCGTAACACAGCTTCGCTGGCTTTGTCAACTAGCTTCAGTTTTCAAGATTGACAATCGACTGGATCAATCGTAGTATTGTGAGTACCAATGGTGCTCAATGAGATTGTCTTTTTTGCTCTTTTTATTTTCGTCTGGCTTTTTACAGTGACAGTAATTCTTTATCGGTCGCTAAGTCATTATAATCGACTCACTGGCGGTGAAAACACAAAGAGATTAAAGGACGTCCTGAACACCATATTGTCGAAACAAGAAGCACAAGAGAAAAAGATTGAATTGCAAGAAAGAGATATTCGATATCTTGAAAAGCAAGGAAAGCTTCATTTCTCTAAAATCGGTATCTCTCGTTATAATCCTTTTTCTGACACAGGCGGATCGCAAAGCTTTAGCATGGCACTTTTGGACGGATCAGGCAATGGTATCGCGATTACATCGCTCTATGCTCGTACTGGTAACCGATGGTTGGTGAAAGAGATAGAAAACAAGACAGGAAAGGGAATAGAACTATCAAAGGAAGAAATGGTGGCCATACGTCGAGCTGAAACAAAAAATACATGAGAAAGCAACAATACATTACTACGACACTCATTGGTCTGGCTTTCTATCTTATATCTACTGGGGTTTCATTTTCCGCCTTCACGTATGGTCCAAAGAGGAAGCCCGAAACAAATATTCCAACAACGAAAACGCTGGTTGTCAAAACTGATGGTTTTTTTAACATCGACCCTTCGATTCCCAGGACAGAGACGTGCCCGACAAACGGCATGTTATACACAAAACAGGAAAAAGAGGTTTGGGAGGCTCGGCGACCACTTGCGGTCATGATCGAAAATCACTCTGAATCCAGACCTCAATCTGGACTTTCGTATGCTGATGTCGTATATGAGGCAGTTGCAGAAGGAGGTGTTACTCGATTTATGGGAATATTTTACTGCGGTATTGCTGGCGGACCAGTTGTCATTGCGCCAGTCCGAAGTGCCCGCACGTATTTTCTCCCATGGGTACTAGAGTATGACGCCTTGTACAACCACGTTGGTGGCGCAGGCCGATGCAATGACGATACGGTTGATGAGCGAGCAAAGGCGTTATGTCAGATAGACCAATATAGGATTAAGGACATGGACCAATTCGGCATTTCATTTCCAACTTGTTATCGCAATTACGATCGACTTGCACATCCAGTTGCCACTGAACACACTATGGTCTGTGTTACCGATAAACTCTACAAGCTTGCGGCAGATAGAGGGTGGACCAATGTTGACACAAAAGGTGTCGCATGGGATAAAAACTATCAGCGATGGAAGATAAAAGACGATGCTAAAGCATCTGATCGTGGTGCATCTTTTTCAGCTAGTTTTACCGCGTGGAAGGGTTGGGAAAAAGAATATAGCGTCGGCTGGGAGTATGACCGTGTGACGAATAGTTACAAACGATTCAACGGAGGAACTGCACATATAGATCTTGAAAACGGAAAACAACTGTATGCGAAAGTTATCGTTATACAATATGCAAAAGAGACTGGTCCGGTGGATATTCATGCACACTTACTATACGATACTATTGGTTTCGGAGATGCCTTGATCTTTCAAGATGGAAGGGTAACTAAGGGAACATGGAAGAAGAAAGAGCGACTCTCTCGGACAACGTTCTTTGATGAAAAAGATAAAGAAATTTCTTTCAATAGGGGGCCAATTTGGATTGAGCTCCTGCCAATTGGAAGGACTATCCAATACTAAATCCGAAATTCTGTTTCTCCTGCCCCTCGAGAGGAGTTTATGTTAGAAGACATTGTTATCTCACGTGTGCGGGTGAAAATGTTGACATTGTTTTTATCCAATCCCGGCAAGATATTCCATGTACGTGATATTGCGCGCAGAATTAATGAAGAAATTAACGCAGTTCGCCGTGAACTTGCCCACATGGAAAACTGCGGCATGGTTTCCAAAGAACAGAGAGCCAATCGTCTGTTTTACATCATGCGTAAAGATTATCCGTTGTATTTTGAACTTCTTCAGCTTGTCGCCAAGTGCTCTGGTTTAGGTTGGGATATAATCAAGCACAAAGCGAAATTAGGAAAAATAAAATTTGCTATGATGTCAGGACGATACTTTCGCGGGCAACAGCGTAAAAACAGTAACGATGTAGACCTTTTAATTGTTGGCATCGTGGTGCTTCCCGAGTTGGCACAGCTGGTGAAGGCTGAGGAAGTGCGCCAAGCCAGGGAGATTAACTACACCGTCATGACCGAGGAAGAGTTTAGTTTCCGCAAACGCCGCCGCGACCCATTTGTTGCCGATATCCTTGGCGGGTCCAGGATGATGATTATAGGAGATGAAGAAGAGCTGGTGAGTTAATATGTTTCGTTCATCAAGGCTGGTATTTTTTTTATTAATTCTGTTGACAGTTGTTCTTATTGTTATTGACCTGCCCCAAGACTTTTTGGTCAAAACGCACCTTGGTCTTGATCTTTCTGGTGGCACACGCGTTGTTCTTGAAGCGGACATGAAGGATGTTGCCCCACAAGATCGCACCATTGCTCTTGAATCGGCCAGAGAAGTCATTGAGCGCCGCGTTAATTTTTTTGGTCTCACAGAACCCGTTGTTCAGACGTCGCAAAGTAGCAGCAAGCACAGGATAATTGTGGAGCTTCCGGGTATTTCCGATATAGAGCAGGCGGTTTCAACTATTGGCCAAACAGCCAAGCTTGAGTTTCGTGAGTTTAGTAACCCGGCAGAAGCCACTGAGGGGGCTTTTGTTATTCCCACGACGACAAACACCATGCCGGTTGGCATTACAGGCAAAGACCTCGCGCGCGCTTCACTGTCGTTTAGTAGTCAAACAGGCGAGCCGGAGGTGTCCATAGAATTCACGAGCGACGGAGGCAAAAAATTTGGAGAAGTTACGGGTCGGTTGGTGGGCAAACACCTACCGATCCTTTTAGATCAACTGCCGTTGACCTGGCCTACGGTCCGTCAAGCAATCACCGACGGGCGGGCAGTCATAACGGGAGGGTTTACCAAAGATCAGGCAAAAATTTTAGCGCTGCAGCTGTCTGCCGGCGCCCTTCCGGTTCCTGTATCGGCGATAGAAAAACGCACCGTCGGTGCCACATTAGGAGCCGAGTCTGTTGCAAAAAGCATCCGAGCAGGGGTTACTGGACTCGTTGTCGTTGCCGTTTTTATGGTTGCCAAGTATGGATGGCTTGGATTGATTGCAGATTTTGCCCTCGTTCTCTATGGCCTGATGACCTTTGCCATTTTCCGTCTCATACCGATTACGCTAACCCTTCCTGGTATCGCGGGATTTATTCTTTCCGTCGGCATGGCAGTCGATGCAAACATCCTCATTTTTGAACGGTTCAAAGAAGAGCTGCGTCGGGGGAAACCGGCTGGAATTGCCATGGAACTTGGGTTTGGCAAAGCCTGGGACAGCATCAGGGACGCCAATTTTACGACGATTATCGTCAGCCTCATCTTATACAATCCCGGCAACTGGAATTTTCTACCGACGAGCGGACTCGTACGCGGTTTTGCCGTAACACTGCTTATTGGAGTTTTAGTGGGCTTATTTACCGGAATCGTGGCAACAAGAACGTTTATAAGGGTGTTCTATAAAAAGACTTAAAAATTAAAACTTGAAACTTTAAACTATTAAAAAGTTTTCATTTTAAAGTTTACAGTTTAAAGTTATTTTTGTGATTCGTTTCTCAAAATACATCTGGGTTTATTTTCTTTTGTCGGCAATAGTCTTGGTGCCGGGAGTTTTCTCGCTTCTCCGTTGGGGTTTACGGCCGTCGATAGACTTTACCGGCGGCACACTTCTCGAAGTGCGAGAAGGAGGCCGTACAGAAATACTGCGTTTTCAGTCTGATAAAGATGAAAGAATACCTTCTGTGACCGGAACTATTCTGCGCAATGAAACAGTGGGGCCGATTTTGGGAGCCGAACTTTTGAAAAAGGCAGCAGTTGCTAGCGTACTAGCTATAGTTGCCATTCTGCTTTATGTTGCATATGCGTTTAAAAACCTAAAGTTCGGGATATCGGCAATCCTTGCGCTTTTTCATGATCTACTTGTTGTGTTGGGACTGTTTTCCTTATTTGGCCATTTTTACAGAGTTGAAGTAGATACGCTATTTGTTACGGCGGTTCTTACCACCATGAGCTTTTCCGTGCACGATACGATTGTGGTGTTTGACCGGATCAGGGAGTACAGTAAGAAGGGCAGTAAAGGCGCATTTGAGGATTTGTGTGATCAAGCTATTACCGAAACCATGGGAAGGTCGCTCACCAACTCATTCACCATTGTGTTTATGCTCGTTGCTCTGGTTCTTATGGGCGGAGAAACTATTCGCTGGTTTGCCGTGGCGCTTTTGATAGGAACAATATCGGGAACCTATTCATCTCCGTTTGTGGCCACCCCGATGCTAATTTTGTGGGATAGGTGGGAGAAGAGAAAGCTGCGCCAATAGGGCGTCGCGTTCGTTGGGGAGCGTTCCGGCTTCGACTTCGGTAAACAGTTGATTGAGAACTTTTCCAACAACTGGGCCCGGCTTACAGTTAAATGCTTTCATCACATCGTGGCCGTCGATTTTGAGGTCGGCGACGGTGAAGGGCTGTTTTTGGACTTCTTCAAGGCGTTTTTTGTAAAGCTCAAGTCTCCAGGAGGTCTCGCGCGCTCCGCCACCGAGGCGGTCGCCGATACGTAGCGCCAGCATGTCTGCGAGATTTTCTTTTCCAACTCTTCGAATAAATCGTCGGAGAGCGCTATCTGTTTGTCGCTCGTCCACACTGAACTGGTGCCAGCGGACGAGAGTGAGAATTTTTTCGCTGTCTTTTTTTGAAAAGCGCAGGCGCTCAAGAATGTTTTTGGCCAGTTTCATGCTTACTACTTCATGATTATAGAAGGTGATAAGACCACTACTAGCATCTTGTCTAAACGTTTTTACTTTGCCGATGTCGTGGAGGAGAGTGGCAAATCGCACAATTGGATTGGTTGACGGGCAGTGTTTGACTGCCATCACGGAGTGGGTGCCGACGTCATAGATATGGTGGCGCTGCGGGCTTTTTTGCGCTGTTGCGAAAGAGGCATCTAGATCCGGCAGGACAACTTTTAGAAGCCCGGTGTTTTTCATAAGGAGAATACCATCGGCGGCAAATGGGGCAGCAAGAAGCTTGAGTAGCTCGTCATGGATGCGTTCGGCTGAAATCGTTTGTAAAAGTGAGATATTGGCACGGATGGCACGAGCAGTAGCCGGTTCAATCAGAAATCCTAATTCACTTGCTATACGGACGGCGCGGATTAGACGCAAAGCATCTTCGTTAAAGCGTTCGTTGGGTTCCCCAACGGCGCGAATAATTTTTGCTTCAATATCTTTTTGTCCGCTAAACGGATCAATGAGTGTTTTTCCGTCGGTAGCTATGGAATTTATCGTAAAGTCACGTCGGGCTAAATCTTCGTCAAGCGTTTTCCCCCAGATTATTTTATCCGGATGCCGGTGGTCAGTGTAACCGATTTCCTTTCGGAAAGGAGTTATTTCATATATGTCTTCTATTTTGGACTTGATTTTCACTCCTACTGTTCCAAACTGATTATCATAAAAACTATCTGGAAATAATTTTAGAATCTCTTCTGGTTTGGCATTGGTCGTGAAGTCCCATCCATTTGTCTCCTTATCCATTAGGAGATCCCGCACCGAGCCGCCGACTGCATAAGCTTCGAACCCGGCTTTTTTGAGCGCATTGATAGTCTGTTGAGCTTGTTGAGGGAGTTTGATCATACTGATATTATACCTTGTATGACTAAGAAGTGGGTTGTGAAAGAAAAGTTCAAAGTTCAAAGTTCAAAGTTCAAAGTTGAAGATCTACTAAGTCTAATATTACAAAATAGAGGACTAAGCACAAAAAAAGAACAGGAATTGTTTCTAAATCCTCCTAATCCCTACACCCTAACCCCTAAAGACATTGAGATAGATAAGCGATCACTCGCCGCGGCGGTCAAGCGGATTAAGGAAGCGATTAAAAAGAACCAGTCAATTGTAGTTTATGCTGACTACGACGCGGATGGGATTTGTGCCGGGGGAGTCATGTGGGAGGCGCTTCACCACTTGGGAGCCAATGTCATGCCATACATTCCGCACCGTGCGGAGGAGGGGTATGGGTTATCAATCGATGGACTTGATAAAGTAAAAAACCTCCATAATCCGAGTCTAATTATTACCGTTGATCATGGAATTACTGCCAAAGAAAAAGTAGCATACGCCAAAAAAATTGGCATTGACGTCATCGTCACCGATCACCATGTCAAACCGAAAAAGCTTCCCCAATGCACCATCGTCCACACAACCAAGCTTTCTGGCGCCGGTATTTCTTGGTTTATTGCCAAAGAACTACTAAAAAACTCAGAACTATTGGCGCTTGCTTCCATCGGCACTATTGCAGACATGGTCGCCTTGGTCGGACCAAATCGAGCAATTGTCAAGTATGGACTAGAAATTATTAATAGAACCAATCGCGTCGGCTTGGATGCCCTTATTCAAGAAGCTGGGCTGAGGAAAGGGGAGCTTAGTGTTTATGACATATCCCACATTTTAGCCCCGCGGCTCAATGCCGCGGGAAGGATCGAGCATGCTCTGGATGCTCTCCGTCTCCTTTGTACGCATCGGAAAGAGCGGGCAGAGGAGTTGGCGGCTAAATTGGACTTGACCAACCGCGAGCGTCAAAAACTGACGGAAGAAACGACCGCTCACGCTCTGCAAGGGGTGGCCTTGCAGAGGCAAGGCCACCCCTTAAGAAAATTACTGTTCGTAGCTCACGAGTCCTACAACCAGGGTGTCATCGGTCTGGTAGCAGGAAAGCTCGCTGAAGAATTTTACCGCCCGGCAATCGTCGTCTCCAAAGGCGAAATTTACTCTAAAGCCTCGGCCCGTTCCATCAGCGGCTTCAATATTGTCGAGGCGATCCGGAAAGTGAGCGATATCCTAGTTGACGTCGGCGGCCACCCGATGGCCGCTGGATTTACGGTGGAGACGAGACACCTTGAGATTTTACAAGACAGGCTGGAGAAGCTTGCAGAAGCCGAACTGATTGAGGAGAAACTCACGCGCACACTTAAAATCGACGCCGAAATTCCTCTGGAGCTTGTCACCGATGAACTCTGGAGAAAACTCCAGCATTTTGAACCTTTCGGCATCGGCAACCCCGAACCAGTCTTTGCAACACGCGATGTACGCGTGAAGGAGGCCAGATTGATAGGAGCAGAAAGAAGACATCTCAAGCTACGATTATTTTCTAACAATGTAACAATGAAACAATTTAACAATTTTTTTGTTGATGCAATTGCCTTCAACTTTGGTTCACTCTACGATAAGCTCCAGACCGGTAAGTCTATAGACATCGCCTACACCATCGACCGCGACACCTGGAATGGGAATTCGAAATTACAGCTGAAAATAAAAGACTTCTCCCTATAAATTTATTGACGGTAGCCTCTTGTTTGTGTTAGGATAAAAATATCATGAACATCCTTAGTATTCCACAAGAACTCATCAAGGAAAAAGAACTCGTTCTCATTTCAAGGCGCACGTTGGAGGATTTATTGCGACGTGTTATCCCGTCGGTGCGATTGACTGTTTTACAAAAGAAGGCCTTAGTGCGAGCCAGAAAGAACCGATCCGCGGGAGCATACCTCTCACTCAATGAAATTAAAGCGAAACTGGGTCTTACAAGTTGATCCTTCAATAGGAAAATCCCTTAAACGCATTCCCCGAAGAGATGCTCAACGGATTATATCTACGATTGAATTGTTGCAAAATGATCCGTACGCTGGGGACATTCAGAAGGTCCATGGAGAATCAAACGTCTGGCGGTGACGGGTAGGATCATATCGCATCTTTTTCGAAGTATATCCGACAGAGCATGTCCTCCACGTTTTTCATGTTGAACGAAGAACCACAACAACCTATTAAATACAACAAAACCCCCGCATTGTTTACCCCGCAAGCGTTCGCTTGTGGGGATTGCGGCGCAAATTGCCGGTCAATACAGGGGTTTATGTGTTAACCCTGAGCTTGTCGAATGGGTCATATTCCACCTGCCTTTGTGCTCAATGGGCAAAAGTTTTTTGTCCACTGAGAAAGGGGCAGGTGGAACGAGGAGGTGATTGGGGGATTGATTTTCTCGAAGATCGAGAATGAAACCCCAAAGGGTGAGCCCAGCGCCACGTGCTGATGACAAGCGCCGGGCTCAGTCCTTACGTGCAATGTTTTGTGCAATCCGCGCATAATGGTCCTGATCCGGATGGGACGCCACACGGAATTTGGTGGCGAGAACCATTCCGGCATGGACACGGCGCGTCCATTGCGCGGACCGCACGGGGCTGTGCGCGCACGATGCTGAAGCAGCAGAACAGCAGAACGAGAAACAATGGATTGCTATCCTGTTTTTGGCAGTGTTTTCGACACCAACCGCATCTTGTATGCGGGAAGTGTGTCGTTTGACTGCATGCTGCATTTGCGTGTTTCCCCTTGTTGCACTTGCAAGGTATTGGCATTTGTCTTCTCCCAGAAATTTTTGGACTCCGGAAAAAAGAAAAAAAGTTAACCCCTTATGGGTCACCTCCTTGTGATGAATTTAGAAAATGCCATTCGGATTGGATAAAAAGATATGGAAATTCCATAGCTCATCATCCAATCCAAATCTGTTTGTTAAAGAGCGATCGACTTACCTACGTTCCCACCACGACACTACCCGACTGATGTGATCCTGGACCGTAAATGCGGGTAGGTATGTGATCATTCACTACATGATCGGGATGGACATTTAGATCCTTATCAGTGATTGGTCGGTACGGACCAAATAAACCTTCGTGTTCTTCGTATTCACTTCTTTCTGGATCCATAGTTTCGAATGACTCCCAGTACTACGTTTACTTGCTCGCATCTCCACTAATCCTCCCCGTCTTAGCATTCGGCTTTGGGTACTATTCGTACACGCCTCATGCTGCGACGTTGGGAGGATTGATCGGTTCGTAAATTCGTGAATGCGAATTCACTCATTAACGAACCATCAAAAAACCTCCCGATTGTGGGAGGTTCGTTTGGGACTATTTTAAAAAAATTATGTCATCGTCGCCAAACGAACTCCCCTCCAGACGTGGAGGTTAATAAGGTTGATAAAGAGATATCGTTTAGCGCTTTGCATAGCCAAAATTGGCAGGAATAAGTCATTTATAGCACCCAGCAGAGCCGCTTGTCAATGGGGCAAAATAAAACTACAATTGTTCCATATGGTGAGAACTCTTGCTGCAGAAACGGTAACGAAAATAGGACAGGAAGTGGTTCTTAAAGGCTGGGTCAACAGCCGCCGGGATCATGGGAAAATCATGTTTCTCGATCTAAGGGATATAAGTGGGATAGTGCAGATGGTGGGGCAGGGAGTAGATGCTCGACCGGAAGATGTGGTTGAGGTTGTGGGACTCGTCAAGGAGCGGCCCAAGGAAATGGTAAACCCTAAATTAGAAACGGGAACGATTGAAGTAGAAGTGAGAAGCTTGAAAATACTAAGTAAGGCAAAAGAACTACCATTCCCCATAGAGACTGATGGCTACGACATAGATGAGGAAATTCGTAACAAGTACCGTTATCTGGATTTGCGTCGGCCAAGAATGGCTCGTAACATTCGCCTACGGTCGAAGGTAGTTAACTTCATTCGGCAATTTTTAATCGGTCGGGATTTTGTCGAGATAGAAACACCGATCTTGACCAAAACCACACCTGAAGGCGCGCGAGATTTCCTCGTGCCATCTCGGCTCCAGAAGGGCAAATTTTACGCACTTCCCCAAAGCCCACAACAATACAAGCAACTTCTTATGGTTTCCGGCATGGAGCGGTACTTTCAGATTGCGCGCTGTTTTCGTGATGAGGATCCGCGTAAGGATCGGGCGTATGGAGAATTTACTCAACTTGACTTAGAAATGTCGTTTATTACGCAAGAAGATATTTTGCAGCTTACAGAAGAGCTCTTTACAAACTTAGTTAAGGAGTTGTTACCCAAAAAAAGAATAAGCCAATCGCCCTGGCCTAGGCTTACCCATAAAGAAGCAAAAGAAAAATACGGAACTGATAAGCCGGATTTACGAAAAGACAAGAGCAACCGTGATGAACTGGCGTTTTCCTGGACAGTCGATTTTCCGCTCTTTGTCGAGCAAACCAAAGAGGATTTTTACTATGGCTCCGGGTCGGCCAAATTTGCTCCCTCACATCACATGTTTACCGCTCCTCACCTGGACGACATTTCGCTTTTAGACAGTGATCCCCTCAAAGTTCGTGGCCAGCAGCATGATTTGGTGCTCAATGGCTATGAAGTAGGCGGTGGCAGCGTGCGGATCCATGACTCAAAAATTCAAGAAAAAGTATTTGAACTGATTGGATTTACTGCCGAGCAAAAAAAGCAGTTTGAACACGTGCTCGCCGCATTTGGCTACGGCGTGCCGCCGCACGGAGGGATTGCGCCGGGTATTGACCGGTTTCTGATGGCCGTCCTCGGCGAGCCGAGTGTCCGCGAGGTCATGGCATTTCCAGCTTCTGCCTCCGGCCAAATTAGCGTGATGGAAGCCCCAAGTGAGGTAGTAGAGGAGCAATTAAAAGAGTTAGGTATAAAAGTCGTTTCCCGCTGATTTAAATGGCAAAGAAGAAGGTTTTTTACCGGTATAATTGGTGGCGAAAATCCCTTGATAAAATACTTTTTTTGGTGGCGATAGGGTTTTTTCTACTACTGAGTCCCGGGCAAAATAAATATTTTGCCATTACAGAGAAGCCATCAAGTCTATTGCGATCACTTCCATTTCTCGTTCCGACACCGGCGCCATATCCGACCAATATCACAGGTCTTTATCCAGGCACTGAAATTACAGGGCAGGGGATTGTGATTGTGGATGTAGATAGCGGAGTTTATCTTTATAAACGCAATGAGGAAGAACAACTGGCGCCGGCCTCCACGACCAAAATCATGACTGCCTTGGTGGCTCTGGACAAGTATAAACTAGACGACGTATTGACGGTGCGCGCCACTGTCAATAGCGGGCAAACCATGAAGCTAGTCTTCGGCGAGCGGCTTACGGTTGAAAATCTTTTGTACGGGACGCTCATCCAGTCTGCCAACGACGCAGCTTTTGTTATAGCTGACAACTTCTCTGCAGGCATCTCGGCATTTGTGGAAGCGATGAATAAGAAAGCAGCAGATCTACATTTAACAAAAACTCACTTTACTAATCCCGTGGGCTACGATGATCCGAATCACAAGATGACGCCGATGGATCTGGCGCGCCTGTCATCGATTGCTCTAACTAACCCAACGATTGCCAAAATGGTAGCCATCCCGCAGATTACTGTTTCTGACGTGACTCACACCTATTTCCATCCGCTTGCCAACGTCAATCAGCTTCTTGGGAAAATTCCCGGTGTTGGGGGGATAAAAACCGGATGGACGGAGGCTGCAGGGGAAAACCTCGTAACGCTTGTTGAGCGCAATGGACATATGGTGATCATCGTTCTTTTAAAAAGCAGCGACCGTTTTGGAGAAACAGCAAAGCTCATCGACTGGGTATTTGGCAATTACCAGTGGAAAGAATTTACTCGGTCCATTCTCTGACGACCGCCGGTACGTACGCCAGAAAACCATTGTCCCCTTCAAAAACAAAAATCGGCTGGAGATACGTTTGGGGATCATAAGAGTCGTAGTAACCTAGGTATACATTGCGTATAACTACCGTTGTGCCGGTACGCGGAGAGCGTGCTATATAGCCCTCTCCAGATTGCAATTCCTGCCATGCTTGACTCGTTGGTTTGATCGCATAGGTTGCTGCGGCTTCAAAATCAATAGGCCAAAGATTGTAGGCAAATTGAATCAGTTGTTTTTTCCGATGCGTTGACCCGGAATATATAAAGGCAACCGGTGCTTCATCTGGATTTGGTTGAAATATACGATTACCAAAAATATCTTTTCTAAAAAAATCAATTCTTAACGCATCAGCGGCTGATAGGCTAGTCGTAGTTACCAATTTGTCACCCACAAGTTTTAGGTATGTAACTTTTTGCGTACCTACTTTCAGGTCTTCATCCAATAGATTGAATCCTCGTAGGAGTCCTATGGATTCGGTGACAAGCGCATCAGCGCTAGAAAATGCATGATCGGAAAATAGACCAATATCCTGTTCAAATGCGTAGCGGAGGATAAAGTGCCCGGAGACAATGTCGTATCTGAGTTTGCGCAGGGTAAGTTCTTGATCGTCAAAGCGGTAAATATTTTTGCTTTCTTGTATCGGGGTCGGATCTAGATCGAGCCGATGGGCAAAATCTTGTGTTTTTGGCAAAGCAAGTAAATTTGCAGGCTGTTTTGGCATGAAATAAACGGTTGCAGATTCGGAGGCTTTCGGGACAATACCCTCTATGGTTTCAAGCTGAAAGGCAAGGGCGGCGGAAGAGGAAGCTTGCGGAGGAAAGACGATAGCTGGAAGCTTGCCAAACCGATGATTGGGAGGCGGTGGTTTGGGTGGAAAGAAGGAGAGCCAGATAGCAACAAACATGCTCCCAAAAATCCGTAATAAAAAATACAAAATGACTGCAAGTATCAGCCAATTGACGGTTCTTCGTGTATAATAGGCGGTCTCAGTTAGGGTAGCCATTCTTCTTTGAGTATACGGTTGGCGGGTGATAGAATCAATTACATCATGACCGTTCGCACCCGCATCGCTCCATCTCCAACCGGGGAAGATCTCCACATCGGCAATGCCTATACCGCTCTCATCAATTACGTATTTGCCAAAAAACATGGAGGTAAGTTTATTATTCGCATAGAAGATACTGACAGGACGCGTTCTGTCGAGGGATCAGAGGAGCGCATTTTAGACTCTTTGAAATGGCTTGGCATTGGCTACGACGAAGGGCCATATAGACAGTCTGAGCGATTGGCTGAATACAAGCGCATCGCCGAAGAACTGGTTGAAAAAGGACATGCATTTTACTGTTTCTGTACTCCCGAACGGCTGGAATTGATGCGCAAGGAGCAAGAATCCCGACACGAGCCGCCAATGTATGACGGAAAGTGCAAAGCACTTTCAATTCAAAATTCAAAATTAAAAATTCAAAATGGAGAGCAACACGTCGTTCGATTAAATGTTCCCGATGAGGGGACGACTTCGTTTACAGATATTATTCGGGGCGAAATTTCATTTGAAAATAAACTTATTGACGATCAGGTGATCCTCAAGTCTGACGGATTTCCGACGTATCACCTGGGAGTGGTCGTTGATGATCATCTTATGGAAATATCTCATGTGGTTCGCGGTGAAGAGTGGATTTCTTCAACGCCGAAACATGTTTTGCTTTACCAATTTCTCGGTTGGGAGCTGCCGAAATATGCCCACTTGCCGCTCCTTCGCAACCCGGACAAAAGCAAATTGTCCAAGCGAAAAAATCCTGTGTGGTTGAGTTGGTATAAGGAGCAGGGATTTTTGCCAGAGGCAATCCTTAATTATCTAGCCACATTGGCGTGGGCTCACCCAGAGGGAAAAGACATTTTTTCTTTAGATGATATGATAAAACTTTTTGATCTAAAGAACATTCAAACCACTGCGCCGGTATTTGATGTCGAAAAACTCCGTTGGGTTAATGGGCAGTACTTGAGGAAATATCAAATATCAAATATCAAATATCAAATATTCAATTTTTATAAGCAGAAATATCCGATGGGCGGAATCGAAAAAATTTTACCGCTTGTTATTGAACGGATGAAGACGCTCAAAGAATTTGACTCCCTTGCAGGATTTTTCTTTAAGAGACCAACGGAATACGAACACCCGCTTAATCAAAAACTTATTAGTCTTGTAAAAACTACACTTGAAACTTCAGATTGGTCCCATGAGGCGATGGAAAAATCTATCCGTGCTTCTGCGGAGAAGGAAGGAATTTCTGCAAAAGATCTTTTTATGGAGCTTCGTGTCGCCACTACAGGCAAAACCGTCGGCCCACCCCTGCTTGAATCGCTTGAAATACTCGGCAAAGAAGAAACGCTTTTGCGTTTATAAATAGTCTATCCAGTGCGGGTCGGTTTCGACGGTTAAGTCGAGGAATACTTTTTTATTGGTTGCGGCCTCGAGTTCTTTTCTTGCGGCCATGCCGATTTCTTTGATCATTGATCCTTTTTTGCCGATGATGATGCCTTTGTAACGTTCTTCAGAAGTTAGAATGCGAGCTTTTATATAGAGCGCCCCATTATCTCTTTCTGCAACATCATCAACAATTGCGGTGAGCTTATAGGGTACTTCGCGGCGCAAAAAGAGAAATGCTTTTTCGCGGATAAGCTCGGCCAAGTAGGTTTTACTGTCAAGGTTAAGTGTGGGGTGAGGCAGTTCTCCTGCAGCAGCCAAAGCCTTACCTTCAGGAAGATAGGAAAAGATCTTTTCTATCAGTGTCGAAACGTGCGTGCCAACAAGAGCTGACACTTCGACAACTTCATCAAGTTCGTCTTCCAGAAATTTATACTGCACACGATAATCTGGTTCCTGGATGTCTGTTTTATTGATGACGAGAATTTTCGGACAGGAAAATTGGCGGACCAAGCCGATTGCTGAGTTCTCCTCGGACCCCTTTTTTCTGGAATGGTCGATGATGTAAAGGACGAGATTTAACTGTTTTCCCAGAAAATTTTGTCTGCTGCTAGCCACACCGGGGGTATCGACAAAAACGATCTGGCCGCGGTCATCCTCATAGACTGCATTAATGATCATGCGGGTAGTTTGGGGCTTGGGAGAAGTAATAGACACTTTTCGGCCCACGAGCGTATTGAGCAGGGTCGATTTGCCGCTATTAGGTCTGCCAATAAGCACAACGTAGCCGGATTTCATTTCAGATTTTGAGCACAGTATACAATTACTCCGGAAATTCAGCGGCGTATTGCTCTGGCTTGAAAACTTTGGGTCATAATACTATTTTTTTGATTGAGCATCATAAAGAATGATTGCGTTTTTCATGGCTGCGGGGCTTGGATTCTCCGAATAAATTTACGCGGTAAATTTTTCGGAGTGAACGGACCAAGATAAACTGATTCCCATCCTCTAGGGCCTGGGCTGGGAGACTTGGATTCGGACCAAGATAAACGGATTCAGAGTCCGTTGTCCTACCGTTAGACGATCTCCCAGCTCAAGTCACAGCGATGGCGGGCAGGCAGAGTCCGCTGTACACGCCTCATCGGCGGGTCGCCGGAGAGGCGACTACCGTTATACGACCCCGCAAGTAGCCATATTATAGCGGAAAACGCCTCTGGAGAGAATTCGATAATGCCTTTGATATAATCAGCTTATGAAGCTCTATCTTTTCGGAGGCGCAGAAGTTCAGTTGGGGCAGGTTGATGCTCTTACGGAGTTCTTGACAAGAAATAATTATTTTGATAGAAAATATTTCAGGTAGATAGTGGTTATTGAATACGTGAAGTGCACGATAGTGGCTCTAAAACTACCAACGCTAAAGAAAGTAAAAATCAAAGGATGAAAAAAATGGTAACAAAAAAACGTCTTCACGCATAACTTTTTCCAATAACGCCTCCACTTTTACGTGGAGGTTTTTCATTTAATTAATTCTTGCCAAAATGAATGGAACATATGATTACTCTTGATGGTATTACCAAGAAATTTAACGATCAGACCGTCTTAAATGATATAAATCTGAAAATTAATAAAGGAGAAATTGTTGGTCTCTTAGGCCCCAATGGAGCAGGAAAAACTACCACGCTTCGGATAATTGCCGGAGTATTGCCGCCAACAAGAGGCACGGTCAAAATAGATAACCTTGCACTTGAACTGGACTGGCGTCTTAAAAAAAGAATAGGCTTTCTGCCTGAAAACAACCCCTTGTACGAAGATATGACTGTTGAAGAGTATTTGTCTTTCTGGTCGGATATGAAACAGATTCCTAAAAGTAAAAAAAAGGAAGCGATTGGTTTTGTCGTTGACCACTGTGGTATTGCTGAAGTTTACTTTCGGCCAATTAGTGAATTGTCAAAAGGGTACAGGCAGCGTGTCGGTTTTTCCCAATCAATTCTAACTAAACCCGATATTTTAATCCTTGATGAACCAACCGAAGGCTTAGACCCAAATCAAAGACAGGATATAGCGAATTTGATAAAAGATTTGGGCAAGAAACGGACAATTGTTATCTCCTCCCACGTCTTGGGTGAACTTTCCAGAATAGCAAGCAGAATGATAATTATCCATAGGGGGGCAATTGTGGCTGATGACACGCCTGACAACCTGAAAAAGATTGGCATTTCCTCACAAGTAATTGAGATTGAGGTAAAAGGAAAAAATGTTTTATCAACGCTTAAGAAAGTTAAGAGTGTTATTGAAGTTAACGAAAGAAGAAACAACTATTATGTTCTTGAGGTTGATAAAAAGAAAGATATCCGCGAGGAGCTTTATAATCTTTCGGTCAAGAATAAGTGGACAATGCTTACACTGCTTGCAAAAGAAAGAGCAATTGAGGATGTCTTTGGGCAATTAACCAGCAATTGAAAAGATTATGAAAATACATATTATTATAATAAGACTGGCAAAAAAAGAATTTTTCGGGTATATAAACAATGCGCTTGCTTATACCATAATAGTTCCATTTCTTCTTCTGTCTATTTTCCTTTATACGAGAACCGCTTTGGTTGGAGGAGAAGCAAACCTAAGGCCTTATTTTGAGCTTTTACCCTGGTTTTTGCTTTTGCTGGCACCTGCTTTATCCATGAAGCTTCTGTCTGATGAACAAAAATTGGACACACTTGACCTTCTTTTTGCCCATCCCATATCTGAGCTTGAAATTGTCTTGGGAAAATTCTTAGGAGCTATTGCCTTTTTTGCCGTTATATTACTTACAACTTTAGGATTGCCGCTTACTCTCATAGTTTATTCTCGTCCTGATTTAGGCCAGATAGCAGGCCAGTATATCGGAGCATTGTTTATAGGAGCAACATTTATATCAATTGGTATTGCCGCCTCCTCATACCTTAAAAATGTTATTTCGAGTTTCCTTTTAGGGGCAGCCACAAGTTTCGTAATGATGATTGTAGGATCTGATTTTATTACCCAAATGTTGCCTTTTCCCTTGAGCCGTATAGCCTCAGAACTTTCAGTCATAACCCACGATGAAAGTGTCGCCCGCGGCCTCTTGGACATCAGGGATGTATTCTATTTTATGACAGTAACGGCGGTATTTCTTGCCGCAGCAATACTTAAGCTTTCGGAACGGAAAACCGCAGAAAGGCCTGCCGAGGCAAGGAAGCTCAAAATTGCCTTGGGACTTATATTGGCAATAGGAATATTTTCCAATCTGCTTTTATCCACTTATCCCGTAAAGATCGACTTGACTCAGGGAAGACTGTTTACTCTTTCAGAAGGAACCAAACAAACCCTCAAAAATCTTGACGATATCGTAACAATCACGCTTTTTACTTCAAGAAATCTTCCAGCCCAGATGCAACTTGTTGCCCGGGATATATCTGACACGCTTAGAGATTACGAAAAATTGAGTAAAAACGTAAATTTCAGGATAGTTTATCCGGATGAAAGTTTAGAAGGAACACAAGAGGCTCAACAGGCAGGAATAAACGAAGTCCAATTTAGCACTCTTTCATCAGGCAAATTTGAAGCCCAAGCAGGATTCCTGGGACTGGGTCTCCGGTTTGGGGACAAGACCGAGAGCATACCTTTTATTAAAGACATATCAGATCTTGAGTATCAGTTAACCCGCAGAATAAGAAAACTTTCACAAAATAAAGACAAAGTAATCGGAATATATAGAAATGGTTTCTTGCAAAGCGAAATATTGGATAAACTTATGGAAACTCAATATAAAACTCAAAATTTAGCGGTTGACGATACCAACAAGCTAAAAGATTTAAGCGCATTAATAGCAATTGATGACGGAAGCCAGGCAAGTACCGCCTCAGCAATGATAAGGGAGTATCTTAACCAAAACGGAAAAGTTTTGTTCTTAGTAAGTGGAGTAAATGTCGTCCCGCAAATATTGTCAGCTCAAAAAAGCCAATCAGATATTCCAAGTTTTCTTAATGATTACGGAGTTACTTTAAATAAAGATTTGGTTTATGATTTGCAGTTATCTGAGATTCTTAATTTCCGCGGCCGAAACGGAAGAGGTTATCTTTCACAGTACCCTTATTGGCTACGGGCACTTCCTGCAACAGATAATTTTTCTCCACTGGCAACGATAAAAAGCGTATCCTTAGGCTGGCCAAGCTCCGTAAGTCTATCTCAAAAAGAGGGAATCAGCCAAAAAATACTCTTAACAACAGGAAGAAATTCCGGCAAGACTGAAAATGCGAATACAATTTCACCAGAATCTGTAAGAAACCTTATTCCAAACGCCCAAAATATTCCTCTTGCTGTACTTTTGGAAAAAGGTGATATGCGACTTATAGTTGTTGCGTCTTCAACACTAGCAGATGACCAATTCCTTGAAAATAACCCTGATAATATTGCATTTTTGAGTAACGCCATAGATTATCTGGCCTCAGATAAAGACTTGGCCGCAATTCCAGCAAAATCAACCGGACGTACGGTTTTTGAATTCAGAAGTCCTGTCGATGTTCTGCTGGTTCAATATGGCAACCTGTTTATTCCACCCTTAACAGTTATATTATTTGCGATATTTTATCTAAGAAGAAGGAGGTTTTTAACAAAACGCAGCTATGCAAAATAAAACTTTGTGGCTATTGGGAACAATTTTGGCAATCCTTACCCTTTTTTGGGGCGTAAAAACTTATCTACCCAAATATAATAAACCGTCTTCACCTTATGCCGAAAAAGTGAAACCTTACGATAAATCCTCTGTCAGGTCTATCGTTATCAAAAATTCAGAATGTTCAGTTGAATTAAAAAAAGAAGGTGAAGATTGGAAAGTAAACGGAAAAAAAGCTGATAAATCGAAAATAGACGATCTGGTTAATCAGCTTATCCCGCCTATTTTTCCTGATATTATCGCCAAAACCGATAAAAGATATCATGAATTTAACTTAACTTCCGACAAAGCAATACGTATCACCTTTGATGATAAATTGACCTGGTTTATCGGTAAAAGTACCGGATCAAATGTCTATGTCAGATTTGATGGAGACAATACAGTGTATCTTCTTAAATCAGGAATTTCATCCAATTTTTCAACTGACAATTCAGATTGGTATGATAAGACTATCGTTGCTTTTGATCAAACTAAAGCGACCAAAATTACATTGAAAGAGAGAACTAATACTTTAGTATTAGTCAAGAAAGAAAATAAATGGACTGAAGAAGGCAGCAAAAGGGAGGCAAAAAAGGATAAAGTCGATTCAGTTTTATCCCAAGTTTCAAATTTAACTGCCCAGTCATTATATGAATCAAAAAAAGAACAAGTATATCCAACTGCACCCACATTCACTTTAATCGTTGAATATGACGGAAAAAGCGAGACGCTTGAACTTTATAAAGGAAGTTCTGACTTTCTTGTTAAACGATCATCAGATAAAGAACAGTTTGTTGTAAGTGAATATTCAATTTCATCGATAATATCCGCCCTAAAATAAATCCTTGGGAAAAGGTACCCCCTCTCCGCTCTAACCTCCAAATAAATTGGTTATTGCAGGGTTGTATAAATACATAAGGAATCCCATGCTTTTAGTTTTTTGGATATATCTTACTGCTTTTATATTTTTTCTTATTAACCCTTTCCTTCCACCTCTACGTGGTTTTGTGGGAAGAAAAAGAATTAATTTTTCCGAGAAGATGAATATTTACCGCTTACGGACCATGATTTGGAAGATGGTTTTTGCACTTCGTGCGGACATACTCAACGCCGCGCGAAGGCAGCGATTCGTTAACGCACTTGTCCCTTTTAAAATTCAGATTTGACATATGGATAATGAAGTAAAACTACAAGAACTCAAAGATACGCTTGCCCACTACGAAGAAAAGCTGCGGTTTAAGATGAAGCGGTATAGCGGGGGGAGTTAATGACGGTTTCATAAATTTTTAGTGTTTTTCGCGCTTGTTTCTGCCAGGTCATCCGCTTAGAAAGCTCAAGGCCGTGCCGGCGTTGGCTCGCATAGACGTGAGAGTTAGTGAGTAACACTTCTATTTGCGACGCAAGAGACATGGGGTTTGCAGCGGAAGAGATAAATTTTCTGCGGGAAGAGCTGAAGAGGCTTGAGATGCCGGAGACGTTGGTGGCAATGACGGGCGTACCGCAGGCCATAGCCTCCAGGGCCGTGATGCCGAACGATTCATAGTGAGATGGCATGATGACTGCGTCTGCGGCGTTGTAATAAGAGATCAGTCGATTCTGCTGTTGCCTTCCGACAAAATGAACGACTGAAGACAATCCAAGTTGGCGTCGTAGCTTATCCAGGCGATCAAGTTCTTTGGACCAGATATTTCGCCTCTGGGAGACATCCCCGCCGACAATCCAGAGACGAAGTCCTAGCTGAGAATTTTTCTGTCTCAGCATTTTGAGCGCGTACATGAGAACATCGATACCCTTGAGCGGTTCGATGCGGCCAACAAACAGAAGCAGTTTTTCGTGAGTGTTGAAGTGTATATCGCGACGAGATTTGCCTTTATCTATCGGGTGGAACATGTCCGCATCAACGCCCGGTGTTACAGTGATGATTTTTTCCGGTGGACAATCGTAGAGGTATCGGAGATAAGCATTGTCTACCTCACTGATTGCCGTGAGACGATCTGACTCCTTTACTAATAGAAGTTCTGCTTGAATACGGGTGACATCTTCTCTTTCCGATATGTCACGCGC
Organism: uncultured Gammaproteobacteria bacterium; assembly: GCA_964621305.1. Taxonomy (GTDB): domain Bacteria; phylum Patescibacteriota; class Microgenomatia; order UBA10105; family UBA927; genus JAGVFE01. Next base: position 28,324 of record CAZUOM010000004.1, read on the forward strand.
GACGAGGTTTTTCATGAGGGCTAACGTATGAAAAGAAGTGACAAGTGGTCTGTTATGAGTTAGCTCTCTTAGCTTGAGCGCAGCAAGTCCTGATAAGTAATAGTGAGCGTGGATGAGATGGTAACTCGTGCCCGTTTTTTTTATATACGATGCAATATTGACAACAAACTTTGTGAGAAAACGGCGAAGTTTTTTCTTGGGCACAGGACTTTCTGGTCCGGCGATGATATGCATGAGACGAACGTTTTTTGAAATTTCAATGACGTGCGGCTGCACTACATCTTGGGACCTGGTATAGATATCAACGGAAATACCGAGTTGACCGAGTTTACGTGAAAGCTCTAGTACATAGACGTTCATGCCGCCGGTTTCCTTTCCTTCAACTGAGGTCAGAGGACAGGTGTGGTAGGAGAGCATCGCTAAAGAGAGATATCTCATCGGTCACATTATATACCGTTATATCTAGGCGCCCAACTTGAGGCCAAGGCTTGACAGAGCATACTGATATTATTTATTCTAGTTCTAGAGAGGTGGTGATGACAAAATGAAGATGAAGGATTTAGATTTCGCTGCAGGCGTCGTTACAACCATCGGTGCGCTCAATTGGGGACTTATAGGAGCATTTAATCTGGACTTGGTAAAGACTGTTCTCGGAACTAGCCCGTCGATCGTCCAACTGGTATACATCGTTGTTGGTCTTTCTGGGCTCTACATGCTCCACAAGATGCTGGCCAAAGGGAATAAATAACTGTTAAGATACCGCATGAAGAAATTATTGCTTGTTTTTCCGAATCCGGATGACGAGTCATTTCTATGTTGCGGTACGATTGCTAAATATGCCGCCGCAGAGTGTGATGTTTACTCTGTATACACAACTGACGAAAGATCAGGAGAGAAATTAGGATTGTCGACGGATACCTATTTGGGCTTTAAAGACGGTACACTGCGAAGGCTTAGTCCAGGCGAGTTGGAAGACAGAGTATTTCGGGAGATGGTTCGATTTGTGCCGGAAGTAGTTATCACCTACGGACCAAAGGGTATTACTAACCACCCAGACCACACAAAGCTATCCGTGTCGACTACGGTTGCTTTTCAACGGTACGTGCAGGACGTAAAAGACTTGCCGCAATTTGCGAGCCTTACCGGAGTTCGACAGCGGCGATTGGGGCATACATATAAAGCAAGTTTTGATGCGTGTTTGGCCCTTGAGCACGAGCCAAGGCTCTACTATGCCTGTTTACCAGAAAGTGTCGTCGGGTATCATAAAAAACTCAAACTCATTCTCGGCCAGTCTTATGGCACTCCTTGGGTAGGAACCCCGGATAAATTTATTACAACGGTCATTAATATCAAACGTTTCCAAAGCAAAAAAATCAAAGCATTGGATGCGCATCAGCCACAAGTTAGCAATAAAAAGACAGGCAAGCTATTATCTTTTGTAAACAATCCAATCTTTAGTAATGAATATTTTATTCTCCGTATGTCTGGTTATGACGAGGTATTCATGGGTAAAAACGACCACGTGAGTAATCGACTTTAGCCTCTTTACTTTCCCTTGATTTGTATTAAACTGATACTCTTGAGGTATCAGTTATGAAACTTCCTAAGCAGGAGGATTTTGCAGTGCTTCTGATGGGGGAGCTGACTAATGCGTATCATCGGCGATTGGTTCCTTTGTCTGAAATATCGCGTCGGCACGGCGTTTCTGCCCTATTTCTAAAAAAAATTGCGAGACTCCTGCGCCTGCGCGGCCTTATTGAAAGTAAAGAAGGCTTGGGAGGGGGTTACATGCTGGCCCGGGAGCCGCGAATGATTACGGTGTGGGAAATTATTGGCGCGGTTTCTGGAGTAAAATCCGTACCTGTAAGGCTTTGGCGGGAAGCTTGCCCTGTTAATTCTAAATGCTTGCCACAGCATCTCAACCGAGTGGTCCAGGAGTCTATAGAACAGAGTTTAAAGCGGCTTACACTTGAAACTATTTTGCACTAGCGATGAAAAAAGATATTCTAACAGTTAAAAACTTACAAGCATCCATCGACGGCAAGGAAATCCTCAAAGGCGTTTCGTTTGCTGTGGCCTCAGGAGAAATCCACGCAATAATGGGGCCAAACGGCAGCGGTAAGTCAACATTAGCGCAGGCATTGATGGGACACCAGTCATATCAAGTAAAAATTAAAAATTTAAAATTGAAAATTGGAAAGCAAGACATCGTTCGTCTCTCGCCAGAAGGACGCGCAAAGGCAGGACTTTTTCTTGCTTTTCAGTCGCCGATTGCGATACCTGGGGTCAGCGCGATGAATTTACTGCGTAGCTCCTATCAAGTCCTCCATGGAGACAAAGGTGGTAAGAAAAATGGTCAAGCAATTCAGAACCCAGTTCTGGCGCGACGCTGGAAGAGCGCTGATCTGGATTTGGCACAGTTTAGCCCCTTGGTTCGTGACCGTGCCCGATTTTTATCTTTAGACGAATCATTTCTTAGTCGGGGTATCCACGATGGGTTTTCAGGTGGAGAGAAAAAGAAGTTGGAGATGCTCCAGGCGTTGGTGTTAAAGCCTAAATTTGCCGTGTTTGATGAGATCGATACCGGCCTTGACGTAGACGCATTACGCTTAGTAGCGAGTGCAATTGGGAGACTCGCCAAAGAAGGGGCAGGAGTAATTGTCATTACACACTATCAGAGAATTCTAAAATATTTAAAACCAGACGTGGTGCATGTGATTGTGGATGGAAAAATAGTTGAAACCGGAGGATCGGAGTTAGCAAAAAAAATTGAACAAAAAGGATACACATCTTATGCAAACGCAACCAATCGTCGGCGACTATAAATACGGTTTCCGAAAGCAGGAAAACTACCTTTTCAAGTCCAAAAAGGGGTTGGACGCTACTGTCGTGGTGGACATCAGTTGGCATAAGAGTGAACCGGAATGGATGAGACAGTTCCGCTTGCGTGCACTTCAAGTATTTGAAAGGAAATCAATGCCGACGTGGGGAGCTGACTTATCAACGATTAATTTTGATGACATTTATTACTACATTAAGCCAACAGAAAAGAAAGCAGGCAATTGGAACGAATTACCCAAAGAGATCCGTGAGACGTACGACGCTATAGGAATTCCCGAGGCAGAAAAAAAGTTTCTTGCCGGGGTTTCGGCACAGTACGAGAGCGAAGTAGTGTATAAAAGCATCCAATCTATGCTTTCAAAAAAAGGAGTCATTTTTTTAGATATGGATTCGGGGCTTCGCGAGTACCCGGAAATTGTGAAACAGTACTTCGGGACAGTTATTCCTCCCGCTGATAACAAGTTTTCCGCGCTCAATAGCTCCGTTTGGTCAGGTGGTTCATTTGTCTATGTGCCGGCCGGCGTCCGTGTTGACCTGCCGCTTCAGGCATACTTTCGCATCAATGCCGCAAACATGGGGCAGTTTGAGCGGACACTCATCATTGCGGAAGAAGGCAGTTATGTGCACTACGTCGAGGGTTGTAGCGCGCCCGTTTATACAACCGACTCCCTCCACAGCGCAGTTGTTGAGATTGTCGTAAAGCCGAGAGCGCGGGTTCGCTACACGACAATCCAAAACTGGAGCACCAATGTCTATAACCTCGTCACCAAGCGCGCACGGGTGGAGGAAGAAGGAGTGATGGAATGGGTCGACGGGAATCTGGGAAGTAAGATCACCATGAAGTACCCGAGCATTTATCTTATGGGTCCTAAGGCTCGAGGTGAAGTGCTCTCTATTGCATACGCCGGGCCGCATCAGCATCAGGATGCAGGAGGAAAAGCAGTGCATCTGGCAGCAGAAACAACCTCGCAGATTATTTCCAAATCCGTCAGTCGTGGAGGCGGACGGACATCGTATCGAGGTCTTGTTCAAGTGGTCAAAGGTGCGACCAATGTCAAAAGTAAAGTGGTCTGCGACGCGTTGCTTTTAGATGAGGATTCGCGTTCAGACACCTATCCCACAATGAAAATTGACGAGCAGGAAGTGACCATCGAGCACGAGGCGACGGTATCCAAAATCGGCGACGAGCAGTTGTTTTACTTGCAAAGTCGCGGCATCGACAAAGGGCAAGCGCAGTCGATGATCGTCAACGGATTTATCGAGCCGATCGTCAAGGAACTGCCTCTAGAATACGCGGTTGAGATGAACCGTTTAATCCAATTACAGATGGAGGGATCAGTCGGATGAAAACTGTTGTAAGAGAAATTACGGAAAACGATGAGAGATTAGAATATTCTCTGGGCAGTCACGAAAAGTTGACGCTAGTTATTATCATATCGGGACCAACCAAAGAGGTTGTCGCGCGCATTCGCTTGGCTGGAGTCGGTGCAAAAGCTGACATTCTCGGTTTTGTGGTAGGTAAGGGCGATAAGCAATTTACTCTACACACTTTACAAGAACATGTAGCGCCTGGCACGACTAGCAATTTATTGGTCAAGAGTGTTCTATCTGATAAAGCAAGGTTTTCTTATGACGGCGGAATCAAAGTTGAACGCAAAGCCCAGAAAACCGACGCATACCAGCGGAATGAGAATTTACTGCTCTCCAAAACTGCTACGGCAGAAAGCAAGCCGGCACTAGAGATTTTAGCTAACGACGTACGCTGCACGCACGGGGCTACTGTGGGCATGGTGCCAAAAGACCAGCTCTGGTATCTTGCCACTCGCGGCGTGTCTAAAACTCAAGCCGAGCAGCTCATTGTGACGGGATTTTTACATAGTGCGCTGGATAGAATTCAATCGAAAGTTGCTCGAAAGGAGGTAGAGGAAAAACTATGGCAGATTTTGTAAAGGTATTAGGCTTTGGCGATCTACCGGAAGGATCCATGAAGCAAGTAGTCGTTGGTAGCAAACGTATTGCACTTGCAAACGTAGACGGTCAAGTTTTTGCCGTTGACGACACGTGCAACCACGAGGAATGCTCTCTTGCTAACGAAGGGTTTCTTGATGGTGCGGTCATCACCTGCGGCTGTCACGGAGCTCAGTTTGACGCTACTAGCGGTAAAATGTTGGCCCTCCCAGCAACAGGAGATCTTGTTTCATACGAAACGAAAGTAGAAAACGGAGGGATATATGTCAAAATATAGAAAAGACTTTCCGCTATTGACGAGGAAAATAAACAGCAAACCCATCGTTTATCTTGACTCGACGGCAACCTCACTGAAGCCACAGCCGGTTATCGATGTAGTAGTTAATTATTATCGCTGGTACTCGGCCAACGTCCACCGCGGCATTTACACGATTTCGGAGGAAGCGACAGAGAAATGTGAAAGCGCGAGAAAGAAAGTAGCAGATTTTATCCACGCCCCGTCGGTTGACGAAACCATTTTTACTGGCGGGACCACAGAGTCAGTTAATTTGGTCGCTTCAGGTATCGGAAAAACGCTCTCCTCCGGCGATAACGTAGTAACAACGATCATGGAGCATCACTCCAACTTTGTTCCGTGGCAGCAGGTGGCAAAAGAAAGGAGTTTAGAGTTTAGAGTTTGGAGCGTAGAGAAAGACGGAACACTAAATTTGGAAGAATTGGAGAAATTAATTACTCGAAGAACAAAAGTACTCGCAATTGCTGCTGTATCCAACGTGCTCGGGACAATTAATCCTATTAAAACAATTGTTGGAAAAGTAAAGCGTCTTAGTCCCAAGTGCATTGTTGTCGTTGATGCAGCTCAAGCAGTCCCGCACATGCCAGTAGATGTTGCCAATTGGGGAGCCGACTTTGTGGCGTTTTCCGGTCACAAAATGCTCGGCCCTACAGGCATCGGTGTTCTGTGGGGAAAGATGGAACGACTTGGGGAGCTTGCTCCATACCACTATGGCGGCGAGATGATTTCAGAAGTTCACGTTGATCATACGCATTTTAAAAACCCCCCGCAAAAATTTGAGGCAGGAACGCCGCATATCGCAGGAGCTATCGGATTAGGAGCAGCGATTGATTATTTAACGAAAGTTGGGGTGGAAAACATAAGAAATCACGAAAAAGAAATTACACATTATGCCTTACGGATTTTACGCGATGTCAATATTATTGGACCAAAAAACGCCGAAGATCGAGGCGGAGTTATCACATTCACAATGAAAGGAGCTCATCCCCATGATATCGCGCAAGTATTAGACGAGGACAACATCTGTATCCGCGCCGGTCACCACTGCGCCATGCCGCTCCATGAGTATCTTGGACTTTCTGCCACAGCGCGGGCTTCCTTTTATATGTATACAACCAAAGAAGACGTTGATGCGCTGGTTGAGGGTATAGAAAAAACAAAGCGATTATTATCAAAATAATTATGGATCTCTATCGTGATCTTATCCTTGATCACTACCACAATCCCCGAAACTTTGGCCACTTGGGAAAACCAGACGTCGTTGTAGAAGAATACAATGCGTCCTGTGGTGATAAAATTGTCATGGAGATTACTTTCGATACTCGAGTCAAGGATATTCGCTTCAGCGGAGAAGGCTGTGCGATCAGTCAAGCCAGTGCATCAATGCTCACCGAAAGAGCAAAGACGTTAGACAAAAAAAAGATTCTCAGCATGAGCCTTGATGATATTACAAACATGCTTGGAACTACCCTTACTCCTTCGCGTACGAAATGCGCACTACTACCTCTTGAAGTGTTGCAGAAAGCAATTGCGAAGATATAAAATCGATAGCACATGGATGTTAATGATCCGAAAGTTGTAAGAAAAATTCGCCGATTCACTATGCGCATCGATCGTGGTTTGTGTATCGGTGCGGCAACCTGTGTTGCAATTGCGCCCAAAGGTTGGGCGCTGGATGAGGAGGCAAAAGCATACATTTTGGAGACGGCTGAGGAAGAAACCGACGAAACGCTTCTTGAGGCAGCCAAAAGTTGTCCAGTGATGGCCATCATTATCACCGACGAAACCGGGAAGCAAGTATACCCGTAAAATCTATTTTTAAGCCTTCCCTGGTTGAGATTAGCATCTCGAGCTTTTTGTAGCTAATCGTCTCCGCCGCATCGGAGTCGGGATCTACGGCGATGATTGCTTCTTTATTTGGATATTTTTGTGCATTATCTGAAAGAATCTTGTCTAAAGACATTTCGTAATAATAATCAATCTCGCTAGAAAAAACCACACGACTGTGATAGGCTAAGAGGATTATATGGAAAGCGTCACCTGGAAAATCGGTGGAGAGGCAGGGTTTGGCATTATGGCCTCGGGGACCATGCTCGCTCGAGCCATGAGTCGAGGGGGCTACCATGTGTTTGCCACGAACGAGTACCCCTCGCTCATCCGCGGTGGACACAATGTGGTAACGATGCGGATTGCTACTTCTGCGTTTCACGCTCTCAACCTAGGCGTCCATATTTTGGTCGCGCTCAACAAAGAGACCGTAGAGTTTCACAAAGACGAGTTATCCACCGGCGCTATAGTCGTCTTTGATCCACAAGACCACGCCTGGCAGGCAACCGATTTTCCCAAAAAGGCTGAACTGGTAGCCATTCCGCTTCGACAGATGGTCGCCTCAAAGGCTGTCGATCCTGTGATGCGCAACACCATTACCTTGGGAGCTACCATAGCTTTATTGGGTAAGCCGTTTGAAGCGCTTTCGACAGTCATTAGCGACCAGTTTAAGCGAAAAGGGCAGGAAGTCGTTGACGCAAACGTTTCCATTGCCAAACTTGGCTATGATCACATCAAAGAAAAATTTCCCAACTTGACCGGTGTGGCTCTTTCGGAAGGCAACGAGAACGGGCGCAAGCTTCTAGTCAATGGTAGTGAGGCGATTGGTATTGGTGCGGTGCGGGCGGGGCTAAAATTTGCAGCCATTTACCCCATGACGCCGATTAATTCCCTAATTACGTATCTAGCCGATCACACCAAACAATTTGGACTAGTGTATAAACAGCCGGAAGATGAAATCGCTGGCATCAATATGGCAATCGGCGCCTCTGTTGCCGGGGTTCGGAGTATGGTGGCAACCAGTGGTGGCGGTTTTGCGTTGATGGTAGAAGGGTTATCGCTTGCGGGCATGATCGAAGTGCCATTGGTTATCGACATGGGGATGAGGGTAGGGCCTGCCACCGGCATGCCAACTTATACAGAGCAAGGAGAGCTACAGTTTCTTATTCACGCCGGACACGGAGAGTTCCCTCGGATAATTTTAGCTCCGGGTGACGCTGCGGAAGCGTATGCATTGACTATTGAGGCATTTAATCTCGCTGACCAATTTCAAGTGCCGGTTTTTGTTCTGACCGATAAATACCTTAATGAAAGCCAGTGGTGTGTGCCGGCAAGCGAGTTTCAAAAAGAAGTGGTTATTGATCGAGGTAAACTTGTAATTACTTCAGATGAAGGTTTTAAAAGATATGATTTGACTGCGTCTGACGGCATTTCACCGCGAAGTGTACCGGGTATGAAAAATGGTCTCTACTGGGCTAACTCGTATGAACACGATGAGGTTGGTCACGTGACGGAAAAGGCAGCCGGGCGGGCAGCTATGGTAGACAAGCGCCTGAAAAAACAGGCAGCAATAGAAAAAATCGCAAAACCTCCGACCGTCTACGGTAACCTAGATGCGCCGATTTCATTTGTCACATGGGGATCAACAAAAGGGCCGGTATTAGAGGCAATTCAAAATTCAAAATTCAAAATTCAAAATGAAACTGTAAATATCATTCATTTTTCTTGGGTGTATCCTTTCCCTTCGGCAGTGGCCGCGTTACTGGCTGGAAAAAAACGCATTATTGACGTAGAGCAGAATGCAACAGGGCAACTGGCGGCCCTTATCAGGGAGCACACAGGGATTGAGATAACAGAGAAATTGCTAAAATACGATGGCAGACCATTTTTTCCAGAAGAAATACTTGAAAGAGTAGCTTAGTAGCTTATTTTTTTCTAGCTTAGTTTTGCTAAGTTGCTTGACTTGCTAAGCTGCTAAACTTTCTATTTATGGCATCAATAACTGCAGATCAGCTTAAAACTGGTTTTCTTCCTACCTGGTGTCCTGGGTGTGGAGACTTTGGCATTTGGATGTCGCTGCGGCAGGCGCTCTCTAACCTCGGTATAGGCCCGGACGACGGGCTGATCGTTTACGGCATTGGTTGCCACGGCAACATGTATGACTGGATGAATATGTATGCAGTTGAGGGGCTTCACGGCCGGGCGTTGCCAGTGGCACAGGGAGCAAAATTGGCTAATCACAAGCTTCCGGTGATTGTCGTCTCCGGCGATGGAGACTGTTTGGGAGAAGGGGGCAATCACTTCATCCACGCCGCTAAAAGGAATCCCGATCTGACGGTCATCATTCACGACAACCAAGTGTATGGACTTACGACCGGGCAGGCATCACCAACGGCCGATCAGGGCTTCAAAACCAAATCCACACCGGAAGGCGTAGTAGACCAGCCAGTCAACCCGCTTACCCTTGCGCTGGTTTCCGGTGCCACCTACGTGGCGCGTGGATTTGCCGGTGACACGCCGGGACTTACTCAAATCATAGCCGAAGCCATCAGTCATAAGGGGTTTTCTGTGGTCGATGCCCTCCAGCCTTGTGTCACATTTGATAAAGTTCATACATATCAGTGGTATAGGTCTCGGCTCTATCGGCTGGCGGACGAAGGATTTGAACCAAACGACAAATTTAAAGCACTGGGCAAAGCCATGGAATGGGGAGATCGCATCCCAGTTGGCCTATTATATAAAGAAGAACGCCCAACCAGCGAGGACAGAGAATCAGCCTTAGCAGGCGGCCCGCTCAACTCGCTGCCGTTGAATATTGAAAACCTACAGGAGCTTATTGACGAGTTTATTTAGTTGCATTATTGACAGGACTTTTAGCACTTGTTATACTTGAGTGCCAGAGAAACGAAATGAATACACTTAATAAATCGACAGAACACGTTTTGCCAGTCGTACCGATTAGAGATGGCATTGTTTTTCCCGGAATGGAAATGATTCTTACGTTCGGCCGTGCACGATCTGTGTCAGCAATAGATGCAGCTCAAGCAGGCCCGCGGCGCGTTATTTTATCTATGCAAAGAAATCCAGCAATCAACGACCCGACGCCCTCAGATCTTTATACGATGGGCACTGTAGGCGAGATTGTTCAGATGATGCGCAATGAAGGAGAAATCAATGCGCTCGTTCGGGGTATTTCCAAGGTAGAAATTCTCTCCTATGAAACCGTGGAGCCGTTTTTTGTCGCGCGAGCTATTGAGCGAATCGATTCTGTTGAAGATAGCGACGAAACGAACGCTCTTATGCGTCATTTGACCGGAGAATTACGTCGTGCCGTCAACATGGGCAAATCAATGGACTTTTTAACGTTTATGAACGTTATGTCAGGGCTTTCTCCACTCGCTCTTTCGTATCAGATAGCCGGAGTTTTAGATATCAAGCCAAGTGAACGCCAGGAACTGCTTGAAATATCTTCCGTACGCGAGCGGTTAGAACGGGAAAGCGGCTATTTTGCCAAAGAAGTTAAAATTCTTGAACTTGAGAAAAAAATAGCCAGTAAGACGCAAGAAAAATTTGATAAAAACGTTCGTGAGCAAGTGCTTCGTGAGCGCATGAAGACGATCGAAAAAGAGCTTGGCGAGGAAGGAGAAAATAAGGAAACAAAGGAGTTATCCGATAAAATAAAAAAGGCAGGTATGCCCACAGAGGTGTTGGAAAAAGCACAAAAAGAACTTATCCGGTTGGGACAAATGTCACCCTATAATCCCGAAGCATCGTATCTTCGAACATATCTCGATTGGCTTATCGAGATGCCATGGAATGTTTCAAGTTCAAACAATGTGGACATTAAAGCCGCTGCAGTGGTATTAGATCAAGATCATTATGGCTTGATCAAAATCAAAGAACGCATATTAGAATATCTTGCCGTTATGAAACTCCGTTCCGGCCTTACAGAAACAGAAGCTATATCTCAATCGCAGACTGTTCAAAGCAAAGGTGCAACTGAGAAAAAGAAAAGTAAGTCAGCACCTACGATCCTTTGTTTTGTAGGTCCTCCAGGAGTGGGAAAGACATCCATTGGAAAATCGATTGCACGGTCGTTGGGTCGTAAATTCGTCAAAATGTCTCTTGGCGGCATACGGGACGAAGCGGAAATCCGCGGCCATAGGAGGACCTACGTCGGGGCACTTCCTGGGCGGATTATTCAAGGCATAAAGCAAGCAGGGACCAAAAATCCGGTTTTTATGCTCGACGAAATCGATAAAGTCGGTACTGATTTTCGAGGTGATCCTTCTTCGGCGCTTCTAGAGGCTCTTGACCCAGAGCAGAACTTTGCATTTTCGGATCATTACTTGGATGTAGCCTTTGATCTTTCAGATGTTTTTTTTCTGACGACGTGTAATGTTTTAGACACTATTCCGCCTGCATTGCGTGATCGTTTGGAAGTTATTCATTTTCCGGGGTATACACAAGAAGAAAAATTTCATATTGGGCAGGACTATTTAGTAGAAAAACAGCGGGAAGCTCATGGTATTCCTATCGGTCTGGTTAAAATTTCCCATAGCGCCATAAATGAAATCATTTACCGGTACACGCGGGAAGCCGGCGTTCGCAACCTGGAGCGTCAAATTGCTACGTTATTTCGGAAAATAGCCAAAAAAATTGCAGAATCCAACGGTAAAAAATTTTCCGGCCTGACCATTGGGCCGAGTGAACTTCATAAGTATCTCGGTCCATATAAATTCAGCTCATATTTAGCTGAGAAAAAGAATGAAGTTGGCATGTCGACTGGCTTGGCTTGGACAGAAGCAGGCGGAGACATTCTTTTTATTGAAGTAGCGCTCATGCCGGGCAGGGGAAGCCTGACGCTTACTGGACAGCTTGGAGATGTCATGAAGGAATCAGGTCAGGCAGCACTCTCATACGTGCGAAGCCGTTACAAAATGCTCGGGCTGCCGGAGAAGTTTTTCCAAAAACTTGACATACATGTGCATGTTCCGGAAGGGGCTGTGCCCAAGGATGGCCCGTCAGCCGGTGCAGCCATTGGTACGGCCATTGTCTCGGCGCTGACGAAAATTCCATCTCGCAGAACGGTTGCTATGACCGGCGAAATCACTCTGCGCGGTAGAGTTCTGGAAATTGGTGGGGTGAAGGAAAAAGTTATCGCAGCGCACCGAGCCGGGATCAAAACGGTGATTTTGCCGAAAAATAATAAAAAAGATCTTGAAGATATTCCCAAAAAAGTTTTAAGCGATCTCATTTTTCACTTCGTTGAACACATGGACGAAGTTCTGCGGTTTGCCTTAACGAAACCCGTGCATGAAGAAAAAGAGATCGTCGAACCAACTTTGGGGAGTCAAGCGGCACACCTTACGGCTTAAGATAGTCAAAGACTAGCTTGGAAATTTTTGCCATCAATTGCTTCGTTTCTGCCTCATCGGTAATGTCGCTGGTAAAAATTCCCAGATAATAGCGCATTTTTCCGTCTTCTATGATTCCAACGTCATGAAGTTTTGCAGTCGCATCTCCTGTTTTGTGATAAACCGTGGCCGTTTTGGGTAGTAGTGGCGGGAGTCTATCTTCAAAATCACTGTCTTTTAGAAACGATTTAAGCTCCTCTGTGAGCGCTTGGTTGACAATTTTTCCATCTAGAAGATTTGTGAGAAGAATTGCCACATCTCTGTTGCTAGTCTGGTTTGCTTCAACCATTTCTGTTTGTGTGAGCCCCCAGCCTGATAACATTTTTTGAACATGAGCTGTGGACACAAAGTAGACGGAAAGAATGTAGCCCGCGGTGTTATCGCTTTTTTGCATCATTAGCCGCGCTAAGGTTTTGATTGAGTAAGCGCTCCCGGGTTTTTCATAGCGGATTACACCTGTTCCGTAGTCTTGAATATCTTTCTCTTGGATCGTAATTTGCTTGTCTAAGTTAATACTTCCTTCCTGCGCTTTGCTGTAGAGGGCTACAAGAATCGGGATTTTATTGACAGAGGCTGCTTCGTACATTACGGTTTCATTGATGCCCATTTCGAAGGTACTCGTTAAGTCTTTTACTAGAACGGAATAATTTTTCCACGTGGCTCCGACGAGCGACTGGATCATGCCCCGCAGCTCCTGCGGGTTTTTCTTTTTGGCAAACAAGATGAGTTGGCGGTCGGGCTGTTTTGCCTTTTGTGAGGGGATCGGCGAGACGATCTTGGACCTGCTGGTTATTTTATGGCCGATGGCAAAGAATATCGCGATGGTCAATAAAGGGAGAAATAGTTTTCTTTTATGCCTCAAAAACATGTACAAATTGTACCATCTTTTGTAGCGCGTGCGGGATTTGAACCCGCGATTTGTTGGTTGAGAACCAACCGTCCTAGGCCACTAGACGAACGCGCCCTGTGCCATGATTTTATCATGGTGGTACTTGACAGGACAAGTGAGATTAGTTTACAATACAGTTGTCCTACGCGAACTTATTCTGAGCGCTCCCTCGGTAGCTTTGAGGGGCGATTTTTTTTGATGTGTTAGTTAATGAGCAAATTCTTATTTGCGAATTTACTAACCATCAATTCCGTAGTTGCGACACCGTGACGTGAAGCTATAAGCTTCGGGAAGGGCGAGCATATTACTGGGATTAAACGTATGAACGACCTGCATAAAATGGTCATGACCAAAGACGGCTTGGTACAGCTGCGGGCTGAACACGAAGAGCTGGTTAAAATTAAGAGGCCAGAAATTGTCAAGCGGCTTTCAGACGCACGTGACCTGGGAGATTTATCCGAGAACAGCGAATATGCAGCAGCCAAACAAGACTTGGCATTTATCGACGGCCGTATAGCCGAACTTGAGGAAATACTTCACAGCGCAAAAGTAGTTACTACACACGGCAAGACGAAGGTTGACGTCGGCTGCAAAGTGACACTCCACCTTAACGGAAAACGTGAGGTGTTTACTGTCGTTGGCGAGTGGGAAGCAGACCCTTCCCAAAAGAAAATTTCGCACGAGTCGCCGCTAGGCAAGGCCCTTATCGGCAAAAAACTTGGAGATTCAGTGGAGGTGGCGGCACCTGCGGGCAAGCTCACCTACAAAATAATAGAGATAGAATAAAGCCAGACACAAGAAACAAATAAACCCGCCGCAAGGCGGGTTTTTATGTTAGTATAAAGCTATGGCGACCATTGATGCACTCAAAAAAGTACGGCTGGGAAAGTTGAAAGCTCTCAAGAAATTGGGCGTTGATCCGTACCCGGCGGTCGTTGAGCGAAAAGAGTCCATTCGATCGGTTCGAGATATGCAGAAAGGCGACGTTGCGGTTGCAGGCCGCATCATGGGATTGCGCGCACATGGCAAGATTGTTTTTGTAGACCTCCGAGATGAGACAGAAAGGATTCAAGTGGTGCTCAAAGCTGACGGACTTATTCCCGAAGCTCTGGCACTCCTTGACTACTTAGACATTGGTGATTTTTTGGCGGCCCGAGGGACGGTTGGGAAAACACAATCGGGAGAGCTCTCTGTTTTTGCAAGCAACATACAATTGCTTTCTAAAGCTATCCGGCCGCTGCCGGATGCCTGGTACGGCCTCAAAGATGTCGAAGAGCGGTATCGCAAGCGCTATCTAGATATCCTCCTGAACCCCGAAGTTAAAAAAAGGCTTGAAACTCGTAGTCGAGTGATTGATGCCATACGAGATTTCCTTACCAATCGCGAATTTTTGGAAGTGGAGACCCCTACCTTGCAACCGATATACGGAGGTGGTCTGGCTCGGCCGTTTGTGACCCACCATAATGTACTCGATACTGATTTTTACCTGCGGATTTCCGACGAGATGTATCTCAAGCGGCTCATTGTCGCCGGATTTGAGAAAGTCTTTGAGATAACCAAGGTTTTTCGCAACGAAGGGGTCGATCGCAATCACAATCCGGAATTTACCATGTTTGAAGCACAGATTGCCTATCAGGATTACTTCTATGGCATGGATATTACTGAGGAGCTTATCGAGTATGTTGCGCGCCAAGTTCTAGGATCAACCAAATTTACCTATCAGGGTTTGGAAATGGATGTTAGACGACCTTGGCCACGACACCGTCTCGTTGAGGCGGTTCATAAATTTACTGGAGTTGATCCACTTGTATGGAAGAGGGTCGGTGAAGCAAAAGAAGCGATTCAGGCGATGGAGGGGATACCAGAGGCGAAACTAGGGCTACTTGCAAAACTGCAATCCTTAGGCGAATCCATGGTCTTTGCCTTTGATGAAGCAGTACAACCAAAGATTGTTGCCCCAACCATCGTCTACGATTATCCGATCGAGGTTTCGCCACTTGCAAAGAAATGTGAAGATCCCCGCTTCGCCCAACGATTCGAGGTATTTGCCGCAGGAAGTGAGCTGGGAAATAACTATACCGAGCTTAATGACCCGCAAGATCTTAAAACGCGCTTTGCAGAGGAGAAAAAACGGGCCCAAGCTGGTGTTGTTGAGGCTCACCAAACAGACTCTGACTACCTGGAGGCCATCGAACACGGTTTCCCGCCCACCTGCGGCCTGGGGATAGGTATTGATCGATTAGTGATGCTTCTTTCTGATGCCAAATCCATAAAAGAGGTGATTCCGTTTCCCCTGATGAAAAAAGAAAAATGATCACCAAACAACAGGCTATAGATCTCCTGCATTTCCACACGCAAAACCAAAACCTTCGGCGGCATATGTATGCGGTTGCGGCGGTGATGGGTGCGCTGGCAGGCAAGCTTGGCGGGGATCCGGAAACCTGGGAAGTTTTAGGACTTTTACACGACGCAGACTGGGAAGAAACTAAGGACACGCCGAACGAGCATACGAAAAGAACGCTGAGCTGGCTTGCTGAGCTGGGAGAAACAGATGGGCCAATTGTCCACGCGCTCATGTCCCACAACCGCAAATACACCGGCCTTGCAGAACTTGACGGCGTTATGGAGTGGGCGCTTGAGACGTGCGATGAATTGACTGGCTTTATTATTGCAGTTGCCTTAGTGCGACCCGAAAGGAAACTTGAAACCGTGAGTGTCGAATCAATCTTAAAGAAATGGAAAACCAAAGAGTTTGCAAGAGCCGTCGATCGGTCACAAATAGAACAATGTGAAGTGAGACTGGGAATTACACTAGATGAATTTATTCAAATCACATTGACTGCAATGAAAAACATCCACAATGAGTTAGGCCTGTGAAACAACTTCTTATTGCCACTACCAATCCAGGCAAGTTTGCTGAAATATCAATGTTTTTATCTGATTTACGAATCAGACTTATTGGACTTAAGGATGCGGGCATTGGCGAGCGAGTCCAGGAAACAGGCAAAACGTTCGAGGAAAACGCGATTCTTAAGGTCAAGTTTTACGCCAAAAAGTCCGGGTTGCCTACGATTGCTGATGATGGGGGATTTGAAATAGACGCGTTAGGAGGTGAGCCGGGGGTGAAGTCGCACCGATGGGTGCACGGCGATCGTGAAGATACTGATGAGGATCTTATTGCCAATACGATCACACGGCTTCAAGGCGTTCCGCTTCCGGAGAGGGGAGCGCAGCTTCGGGCAGTCATCGCTTTTGGATCTCCCGACGGCACGGCTTATACAGCAGAAGGAGTCATACGTGGAGTGATTCCACTGCAGCCCTCTCCGACGCGAACGCCAGGCTTTCCCTTTCGTTCACTCCTTTACATTCCAGAGCTTGGAAAGTTCTATAACTTCGACGTATTGAGTCCAGAGGAGAACGAAGCGTATAATCATAGGAAGAAAGCCCTTGACCTGCTCAAACCGATGATTCAAAAATTGCTGCTTGACAAGTTGTCAAGTATATAGTATCGTAGTTGCACGATGTATCAATTACCTGTTGGACAATTCAAATCCAATTTTTCCGAAATTTTAGAAATTGTTCTCAGGGGAGGGAGCGTGGGGATTACGTATGGTAAAAGCAAAAGAAAAGTAGCAGCGCTGGTGCCTTATAATAAACATACGTCAGGCCAAAAAATTAAATTAGGTATCCTTAAAGGTAAGGCCTCATATAAAATAAAAGAAGGGTTTAAGATGACTGAAGAGCAATTTCTTGGTCTATGAGTTATCTCGTTGATACCCAAATTTTCCTGTGGTCGCTAATGTCACCAAAAAAAATTTCTCAGAAAATAAGTAAAATCCTCAATGACCCTGAACCCGCAAAGCATATTAGTATTTTTTCCTTTTGGGAAATTTCTTTGAAGTTTTCGCTTGGCAAAATTGATCTAATCGGCGTTTTACCTGATGAATTACCCGATATTGCTAAAAAGGCCAATTTCGATGTTTTAGACGTAGACGTAAAAACGGTTTCCTCTTACCACAAACTACCTTACGGAAGAAATAAAGATCCATTTGATCGTATGTTGGCTTGGCAGGCAATACGTAACGATTATTATTTACTGACAAAAGATCCGGATTTTGCCGATTATAAAGCCCAGGGATTGAAGATAATTTGGTAACTTGATTTTATTAATCTTGCAGGGTAAGCGCTTTAGACGTATTCTTAAGCTATGCTTGATATTAAATTTATTCGCGAAAATTTAGAGCTTTGTAAGAAGGCAGCCCTGAACAAAAATCGGGAAGTGGATTGGGAGGGATTGCTTGCGGCAGATGAAAAACGGAGAGAACTTATCGGAAAAGTTGAGTTGTTGCGCGCAAGGAGAAACGATTCAAGCGTTGAGAATCGAGAAAGAGGAAAAAAAGTTAAAGTAGAACTTAGGAAGTTTGAAGAAGAGTTGCGAGACATAGAAGAGAAATTTGAGGTACAGATGCTTACAGTGCCCAATGTGCCGGATGAAAGCGTACCGGTAGGAAAAGACGCAAGCGGGAATAAAGAAATAAAGAAGTGGGGAGGGCCCACAAAGTTTGACTTTGAATCGAAAGATCACATAGCGCTTGCCAAATCTCTTGATCTTATCGACTTTGAGCGTGGAGTAAAGGTGGGAGGCTTCCGGGCGTATTTTCTCAAAAACGAAGCGGCCCAGATGGAGCTGGCCCTCATGTGGTATACGCTCAGTAAACTTGTTGCCAAAGGCCACACTCCGCTTATTGCTCCATCTCTGGTTAAGGATTTTACGCTCGTTGGTAATGGTCAGTTTCCTTGGGGCAGGGAAGAAGTCTATCATCTTGAAAAAGACGATCTGTATTTGGCAGGTACTGCAGAAGTCCCGGTGACGGCATATTTTGCCGATGAGTTGCTCAATGAAAAAGATTTACCAAAAAAGTTTGTTGCGTTTTCGCCGTGTTTCCGGCGAGAAGCAGGGAGCTACGGAAAAGATACCAAAGGGGTCTATCGGTTACACCAATTTAATAAAATTGAGCAAGTTGTTATTTCGACCAATGATATGAACAGTTCTTTTACTCTTCATGAGGAACTCTTAGCCAACGCAGAAGAAATTTTGCAGGACCTTGAACTTCCATACCGCGTGATGCTCATGTGCACCGGAGACATGGGCGAGCCCCAGGTGAAAAAATATGACATAGAGACTTGGATGCCCGGCCGTAAAGCCTATGGAGAGACCATGTCCAATTCAGTCATGGGTGATTTTCAGGCGAGGAGACTCAAAATACGCTACCGGGCCAAAGACGGCACGACAAAGTTCTGCCATACGCTAAACAACACCGCCCTTGCCTCGCCGCGCATCCTGATTGCCATTTTAGAAAATTATCAGCAGGCAGATGGGTCGGTAAAGGTTCCGAAAGTACTTCAAAGCTTCCTTGGTAAAGAAGTCATCCGCCGAACATGACTTGGCTCTCCTATATATTTACTCAAACGATACTGCAAACTTCCTCAAAATATAACCGCGAGATTCGGGTAAATGAGGAGCGCGGCAAGCTCAAGCTCTTGGTTAATGGCTCCCGGCAGTCCGGTGAGTATATCGAGAAGCTCTGGAAAGAGGCATTTAAAGCATTTGGATTGCCTCAGAGCCATTTGCAAGGGGACCCCTTGCAAATTCTTGTTTTGGGTGTTGGGGGCGGGACGGTTATTCAAATGCTTAATGCCTATTATCCCAACGCTTCGATTATTGCTGTTGACATTGACCAGACCATGATAGACATAGGGAAGAAATATTTTGGTCTGGACAGGCTTCCTAACATTTCCTTTGTCTGCCAGGATGCGGAACAATTTGTCCAGAAAAAGACGAAACGACCATATGACCTGGTGATTGTTGATTTGTTTATCGGCACTCACGTGCCCGAAGTCGTAAGGGATGAAAACTTTTTGAAAAATATTAAAACAATGTTGATGCCTCGTGGAAGCGTGGTCATCAATTACTTACACGAGTTTGAGTACGTCAAGCAATCTGACGAATTAAAGGAGCTTCTCGAGCGTTTATTTCCTAGTGTCATAGAAAAGTTTAACTACAATAACCGGTTCTTTCTGTGCAATCCCACCCGGTATGCATTAAGTTAAGCCTAGGAGTAAGAAGCGGCCGCTTTTCACTACTAGGTTGGTTTTTTTTGCTTCTGGTTGCGTAGTTTAGGTACGAAGCTTCTGGTGATACAATAAGGGCATGTTTAAGTTCCTCGGAAAACTACTTGATAGTAACGAAAAAGAAATAAGTAAGCTGCGAGCGATTGTTGATCGTGTAAATAGTCTTGAGATAGAGATTAAAAAACTCAAAGACGCTGATTTTCCCAAAAAAACTGCAGAATTGCGAGAGCGCTTGAGTCGTGGAGAAATGCTTGACGGGATTTTGCCCGAAGCCTATGCGCTCGTTCGAGAAGCTGCTCACCGGACGATCGGGCAGAGGCCATTTGACGTTCAGATAATGGCCGCCAGTGCCCTTCACCAGGGAAAAGTTGCCGAGCAAAAAACAGGGGAGGGGAAAACGCTTTCAGCTACCCCAGCACTTTACCTCAACGCTCTTACAGGCCGCGGCGCACAC
The DNA here is from genome assembly GCA_964621305.1 of uncultured Gammaproteobacteria bacterium. GTDB lineage: Bacteria > Patescibacteriota > Microgenomatia > UBA10105 > UBA927 > JAGVFE01. The sequence goes on from CAZUOM010000004.1 coordinate 48,147, forward strand.
CTTGTAACCGTTAACGATTATCTGGCCCGGCGTGACGCGGGTTGGATGGGGCCTATTTATTGTCTATTGGGGATGAAAGTCGCAGCAATCATAAGCGAGCAATCTTTTTTGTACGATCCTACCACCGACGACACAACGGCCACTGATTGGCGCCTTAAACATCTTCGGCCAGTCAGCCGCAAAGAGGCCTATCAAGCAGACATTACCTACGGAATCAACAGCGAATTTGGATTTGATTACCTACGCGACAACATGACAACTGATATGAACCAGCTCGTCCAGCGCGAGTATCACTTTGCAGTCATTGATGAAGTTGACTCGATTCTAATTGACGAGGCGCGTACGCCGCACATCATATCTGCCCCGGCAGCGGAAGCCACACACAAGTATTACGACTACGCCAAATTAGTTGATAGGCTGACGTCGGAGATCGATTATAAAATTGATGAAAAGTTGCGTACCGCACACCTGACAGACCACGGTATTGTCAAAGTAGAAAAGATGATGGGGTTGGGCAATATATACGAGACAGACTTCGAAACAGTTCACCATATCGAGGCGGCACTTAAAGCGAGGACCTTATTTCAAAGAGATAAAGATTATGTTGTCAAAGACGGACAAGTGATTATTGTTGATGAGTTTACTGGCCGGCTTCTGGTGGGCCGACGATTTAGCGAAGGGATTCACCAGGCAATAGAGGCCAAAGAAGGCGTAACTATTCAACAGGAGAGTAGAACCTTGGCAACCGTATCTCTTCAAAATTATTTTCGCATGTACGAAAAACTGGCCGGCATGACAGGAACTGCAGCGACTGAGGCAGAGGAGTTTAAGAAAATTTATAACGTTGATGTGGTTGTCATTCCAACACATCGGCCGATGATCCGCCGGGATTTTGCCGACAGCGTCTATAAAACGCCGAGAGCCAAGTATGCTGCCATCGTCAATGACATAATTGAAGCCTACAAAAGGGGACAACCTGTGCTTGTTGGCACCACTTCTATAGAAAAAAATGAGATTATCAGCGAATTTCTCAAGCGCAAGGGTATCCCACACAACGTATTAAACGCTAAAAATCACCTGCGAGAGGCTATGATCATCGCCGAAGCAGGCAAAAAAAGCGCCGTGACTGTCGCAACCAACATGGCCGGTCGGGGAGTGGACATCATTCTTGGAGGATCGAGGAAAGAGAAATGGGAGGTGGGGGATGATAGAGAATGGAAGATGGAAGATGGCAGATGGAGAGAGCGGCACGATGAGGTTGTAAGTGTTGGTGGACTTCATGTGATAGGCAGTGAACGACATGAGAGCAGGCGCATTGATAATCAGCTCAGAGGCCGAAGTGGCCGTCAGGGCGATCCGGGGACGAGCAGGTTTTATGTGTCTTTGGAGGATGACATTATGCGTCTGTTTGGAGGCGAACAGGTAGCAAAGCTTATGGATATCTTTAAGCTGCCTGAAGACGTGCCGTTGGAGCACGGAATGGTTTCTAGGGCTATCGAGCAGGCGCAGACCAAAGTCGAGGGCTTCCATTTTGATAGCCGCAAACACCTGGTGGAATACGACGACGTTCTCAATAAACAGCGGGAAATTATTTACCGTCGCCGGAGAAAAATTTTGGAGGGCGAGTCGCAAAAAGAAGCCATTATTGAAAAAATTACTACAGAAATAAGGAAAGTCGTTTCGATTTATTCAGATGAAAGAGGAACAATCGAACGGGAGAAAATTGTCTCCGAATTTATCGCAATAATTCCGTTTGACCTGGCGTCGCAAGGCCAGTTTTTGAAACAACTTGAACAGTTCCATACTACGGGCGAAACGATTGAATTCCTTATAAAACTCATAAGCGATATGTATGAAACGCGAGAGAAGGAGGTATCTAGCGAGATCATGCGTCAGATCGAGCACTGGGTGAGTTTGCAGGTGATGGATAATCTCTGGATGGATCACCTGGATGCCATCGATGATCTCCGAGAAGGCATTGGCCTTCGTGGCTATGGCCAGCGCGATCCGCTCGTCGAGTACAAAAACGAAGCGTTCAATATGTTCGAGCGACTAATCGCCACCATCGACAGCGAAATTGTGCACAGGCTTTTTAAAGTGCAGGTGCAGCTTGCACAACCTCCAACGAACAACCCACAACCGACAACAAAAGTACCAGAAAAACCTGTGCAAACTAAAAATAATCAACCCGTTAACCAATTACCTGTAATTGCTAAGAAGCTTGGCCGCAACGATCCGTGCTGGTGTGGAAGCGGCAAGAAATGGAAAAAATGTCATTATCCAAATCTTCCGAAATAAAGGTATGCAGTACACAATCTTAGGGAAAACCGGACTTAAAGTGTCAAGAATCGGTTTTGGAGGTTGGGGTATTGGTGGGGGTGCACCAGTCTTGCGGTGGTCTGATATGTGGAAGGCTAACGACAGTCTTTCTAAACAGGCATTGATTAAAGCATACGATCTCGGCGTAAATTTCTACGACACTGCTTTAGTATATGCAGATGGCCATAGCGAGAGACTGATCGCCAATACCTTAAAAGGTAAAAATATTATAGTCGCCACCAAAGTACCGCCAAAAGACTTTCATTAATATTTTTGATCAAGCCCCCAGAGATAAATTATTTCCACTTGCTCGTAAAAATAATATTGGAATTATTGCAAGAGTACCGCTAGATGAAGGCTCACTTGGAGGGCTTTTTACTCCAAAGAGATCAATGGCTCAGATTGCGTTGAAGTATTGTTTGTTAGATGAGGGGGCAGATGTTGGTATTGTTGGAATGCGTAGCCCTAATCATGTCGCCGAGAACCTAGAAAGTATTAACGTTGAATTAAAACCGGAAGAAATAGATTATCTTAACAGTCAAAGATGGATCAGAAACTTTTATCCTGAAGATGTATAATTCTAAAATTAAAAATGTAAAGCGTATGGTAGTATAATTGATAGGAGGGGAGGTGAGAGATATGTGTCAGATGTGCGGGTGCACGCCGTGTGCCAAATGCGGCAAGGAAATAAAAAACGGCAAGTGCGCGGGCTGCAATAAAAAATCCTCTGAGTGCAGCTGTAAGACGTAAGTCGTAATTTTACTGATCTTTATTCCTTAACGCGGTTGTTACGAAGATTGATCTGTGGTAGTAGGTCATACCATGTTCTTAGATTGTCATCAGATGGGCTCTTGTTCATAACCTTTATTTATTCTCCAGTTGTAAACGGGAGACTGTTTATGAAGTTGGTGCATCAGTTTGTCTCTATGAACTTTTGTGACAATACCCGCTGCAATTACAGGATGAATTGTTGCATCGGCATCAACAATAGAACGAATTTGGAAAAAGATTACACTATTAAAAGCAAAAATGCATGTTGACAAAAAAGAAATAATCATGCAAAAAGGAGATACCATTATTATTCCTTTAAAACGGCTCACCTCATGCTCCAACCTATCTCACAAGCAACGCCCATAATTTCTTTACCGCTGCCGATAAGCGAAGGTCTTAAACCTCGTGGCACGCGAGTGATGCTGCCGCACGGGGGACTACCGGAAATTTTTCCTCCGTATTTGGCAGATCTCATACAAAAAACCGGTGGACCGACCGGACCCATCGGGCTCCAATTTGTGTCGCGGCCGGAGTTGGAGCGCAGGTTTTTCAAAACAGGGATGAAAGACCCACTTATCGAAGACGAGCACGAGGTGGCACCGGGTCTTGTGTATAAATATCGAAGCAATATTGGGAAGAAGAACGGTGAGATGTTTTACTGGGGTCGGGCGCTTTGGACTATCACCCGCCACTGCGCTAGTTACTGCCGTTTTTGTACACGGGGGAGAGAAGTGGGGATTCCCACTGGAGTCGAGGGAGTCAGTGCTGCGGCCTTGGCCCATACACCGCATCTTCTTATGGATCAAATTAATGAAACACTGAGCTTTATTGAGAAAGAGAAGGGAATTAATGAAATCATACTTTCCGGTGGCGACCCGATGACGGTGCACCCTACCATCCTTCAATATATATTAGGGAAACTGGGTGAGCTCCAGAAAAAAGGCAGGCTCGCCATCGTACGGATTGGAACGCGCGTGCCGGTACATAACCCACTACTTCTTCGCGATGATCACTTTAAGGCAATATCTCAACTTAAGAACCCTCGGATGATGATTCATATAAATCATTATTTAGAGTTGACAGAGCAAACTCTTGGGGTTCTTGCGCGACTCCGCAAAGAGTGCGGAGCTGTCGTCATGTCACAATCAGTTTTACTCAAAGGCGTCAATGACGATGTTGAGACACTTTACTTACTGTTTACAAAACTGACTTCTGAAGGAATTGTTCCGTATTACGTGTTTCAAAACGATCCGGTCTATTGGGCCGAGCATTTTACGGTGTCCATCAAACGTGCCGTCAAAATGTGGCAGAAGTTGCGCCCCATGCTTTCGGGAGTGGCAGCAACTGCCCGCTTTGTCATCGACACACCGAAAGGATACGGAAAAGTTCCCCTACCAGAAGGAGATGGGTGGGAAGTCAACTACCGCCGAGGCTACCGCGACTTCCACGGCAACTGGTTCCCCCTTAGATGATGGGCTGTTTGGGCAGTCACCGCTTTTTGTTTGATTGCCTCAAGAAAGAAGATAAAGACCCCTGTTGCCACAACAGCAGCCAGCCAATTTCCTATCGGCAACGGGACCGTGTGGAACACGGCAGATAACCTCGGTTGGTAGATGAGTGCAATCAAGAGCGTTAGTCCGCAGGCGGCGGCACCGAGGAGCCAGCGATTGTCAAACAAACGCAAACTGATGACGGGTTTATCTAGTGCTCGGAGCGAAAAAGCAGCACTTAGGGAACACAAACAAACAAAGACAAATACCGTCGTTTGCCCGAGAGCCAGATCGTTCATCATCAGGCCATAGAGAGCAAACAAAACAAAGCCCAATGCCGCCTTCACCGTACTTGTTGTAGCAATGAACCGCTTCACGGAAAGTGGAAAAAGTGACCTGTTGGTGTCATGAGGTTTTACGGAAAGCACCTCTCCATCTTTTGGGTCCACGGCTAGTGCCAGGTTTGGCAAGCCGTCGGAGATAATATTGATCCAAAGAATCTGTATGGCGGTTAGTGGCAGCGGCAAGCCGGCAAGGAGGGAAGCCGTGATAAGGAGCACCTCGGTGAAGGCATCAGACAATAGATAGATGACTACTTTACGGATATTGGCAAAAATCACGCGACCTTCTGCAACCGCTGCCACGATGGTGCGGAAACTGGAGTCCAAAAGCACCATGTCCGCCGTTTCCCGTGCCACATCGGATGCGGTTCCCACCACAATGCCGATATCGGCTTTTTTGATGGCCAGCGCATCATTGATACCGTCACCAGTCATGGCGACGACTTCACCATTTAACTGAAGTGCCCCCACAATGGCGAGTTTCTGCTCGGGGGTGACGCGACAGAAGAGTCTGATCGTTTTTACCCGCCGGGCAAGCTCATCCGGTGAAAGATGTGCAAGCTCTTTGCCTTCGATGATTTCAGAACTAGGATTGTCAATGGGTATACCCAACTCTGCAAGCACTGCCTCGGCGGTCAGTCGGTAGTCGCCGGTTACCACTTTTACTGAAATTCCTGCCTGCCGACAGGCTGCAAGCGCCTGGGAAACGTCGTGTCTGACTGGATCGGAAATACCCACGACTCCCAGAAATGTCAGCTTATCGACGTCATCTGTTTTTAGTCGGTTTAAGGTATGAGATTTAGAAGCCAGTGCGATCGCGCGAAGCCCTTTGTCAGCGAGGGAGTTGACTGTCGCAAGCCACCTCTTGCGTGCGGCGGCCGAAAGCGTGCTTTTTTCAAGCAACACTTCGGGAGCTCCTTTCACCCAGATCTTGCCGGCAGTGGCAACCGCCATGTATTTTTTAGTACTGTCAAAAGGAAGCTCGGATCGCCGTGGGTGCTCATCGGCTATTTCCTGAGGATCGGTATGATCTTTTTTTTGCACCCACTCCCAGAGGGCTATCTCTAAAGGGTCGGTAAGGTCGTTGGCGATGACAGCGGCCAGCGTCACCTCGTGTGGGTCAACAACTCTTTCTTTTACCACCTGCATGACTCCCTCGGTGAGGGTGCCAGTTTTGTCAACGGCCAGGCAGGTAACTGATCCCAGCGTCTCAGCCGAGATAAGCCGCCGCACTAGGGCTCGCTGTTTGAGTATCCGTTGCATGCCGATGGCTAAAATCACCGTCAGGGTAACGGCCATACCTTCGGGAACAGAGGAAACAGCCAGTGCCACCGCGGTCGTAAACATCACGACGAGCTTTTCTCCACGGTTGATACCGATGAGGAACACAAAGAAGCTAACACCCAGGAGAATGCCGGTCATGGTGCGGGCAAGACTTCGCAGAGACAGCTGGAGTGTCGTTTCTTCCTCGGGTGTTTCTTCCAATGTTTCGGCAATGGAGCCAATTCTGGTATGCATTCCCGTGGCTGTGACGCGCATGGTAGCCCTGCCGGAAAGCAGGGTAGTTCCGGCAAACACGGTTGAGTCCCCATCCACGTATTTAGACACCGGGAAGCTCTCGCCGGTGAGGATTGCTTCGTTTGCGGATGTCTCATGTGATTCAAGGAGTATACCGTCGGCTGGGATACGGTCGCCTGCGGCAAGCAGTACCGTGTCATCTGGCACGAGCCCTTTCGCGTCGATGATCTTGGGTTTCCCATCGCGAATAACCCGGACATTTTGGATGAGGAACTTTTTGAGCGCATAGAGGCTGTGTTGGGCTTTTCTCTCTTGAACAAATCCCAGGATGGTATTGATGAATACGGCCAGAAAAATAATTGTGGCATCCACCAGGTCTTGTAAAAGCACGGTCACGAGACCGGCCGCAAGCAGGACATAGATGAGGGGGCTTTTGAATTGAGAAAGGAAAAGACTGACATCTGACGGCGGTCTTCGTTCCCGGATGGTATTTGGGCCGTATTGGTTATAGAGTCTATCGGCTTCTTCGGTGGTCAACGACGGTAGTGCGGTCACAAATTTTATTATACTCTTGCTCACAACCGCTTTATCCATTAGAATGGTTGCATGGAAGAAGGGGAAAAGAAAATTTCATTTATTGGCAATAATCCGTTTCAAATAATTATTCTCGTGGCAGTTATCGTCGGTGCGTTTTATCTCGGGTCTCTCAAAACGAAAGTGGAGATTCTCGAGCGTGGAGGGGTAGGCTCGGGTCAGAAATCAACGATCCCAGCAGGACCCAACGCACCGGCCGCTCCCCAGCCGCCACCGCCGCAGTCAGCAGGGGACGTTCCCAAAGTCACTAAAGACGACCACGTCAAGGGAGATCGAAAAGCCAGAATTGCCCTCATCGAGTACTCCGACCTCGAGTGCCCTTTCTGCAAGCGCTTTCACCCGACAGCCCAGCAGGTGGTGGATGAGTACAAAGGTAAGGTGATGTGGGTGTATCGGCACTTTCCACTGGATCAGATCCATTCTAAAGCAGACAAGGAGGCCGAAGCCACCGAATGTGCCTGGGAACTGGGAGGAGACGACGGATTCTGGAAAATGACGGATAAGATTTTCGAGACGACCCCATCCAACAATGGGCTCTCCCTGGACGATTTGCCGGAACTGGCAAAAGCAGCGGGGCTAGATGCCGCCAAATTCAAAGAGTGCCTGGATAGTGGACGTCAGGCGGCACGGGTGGAAGAGCAGTACCAAGGAGGGGTCCGTGCAGGCATTACCGGGACTCCGGGCAATATTCTTCTTGATACCAAAAGCGGCAAGACCCGCTTGCTTCCTGGTGCAGTACCGTTTGATTCGATCAAACCAGTGATTGACGAAATGTTGAAAGGATAAGGTTAAGAGTAATCACTTTTGTCCCATAGTACTTGACTTCTTCTTCTTCTTCTTCTTCTTCTTCTAAACTCCATCCTTAGATAAACAAAAAAGCGCGTCTAAATGCGACGCAATTTTTTTGGTTTATCGGTCATCGGGAAACCTCGGGGTTTTGAACTTGTGTGTATAACTCGAGTCCTGTTCATGACCGAAAATTTTGCGCGTTTAAGTAAGGTCCAAGAAAGGAGGCAATATGAAAAAAAAGAATCTTGGACCCCTGTTCATTGTCATAACCCTGGGTATTTGGTGGTTACTGCAGGGATGGTATGCGGGGATGATAATCGCGTTGATGTTAATCGGTGCGATTATGTATATGGATAATGAGTAAACGTGCAAGCCCCTCCGGAGTCGGAATTTGTGCCAGAAATGGCATGATTTTCGATGTTGATGGAGGGGTGTGTTTTATCTTGACGAGCGCGACTTGCCGCGCTCGTATAGCTTGGCGGCGATGAGGACTAATGCCACCGCGATGAGGGTAAGAGCAAATGCAATTTGTGCTGTGGTGATAACGTTCCAGAAGTCAATCATATTCGCTTCGCTTGTTTGGTTAAGTAGACAGATAGATACAACATTACCATACCAAAAGTAAATGAGACAATCAAGACCAATGGCCATTCTGGTTTTTGTAGCACTTCAAATCCAGGAGAAATAAAAATGACACCGAACCAAGCGGCAGAAAGATTTTGACAAACACCGGCGACGGCAAGAAGCCAAAGTATCGTATCTTTTTTGCGAAAAGAAATAAAGTTCATGGGTGATTTAGAATAACTCCTCTTGCAACTTCTTTGGTAGTGTTTTTCCTAGGTGTTTGAATGCGGCGGGGGTTGCGAGGCGGCCGCGGGGGGTGCGCTTGAGAAATCCAATCTGCATAAGATACGGCTCAAGTACTTCCTCAACCGTGCCGATGTCTTCGGATAATGCTGCTGCAATGGTTTCGATGCCGACCGGGCCGCCGGAGAATTTTTCGATAATCGCCGTCAGCAGCCGCCGATCAGAACTATCCAGTCCCATCGGGTCAACCTCAAGCATGTCGAGTGCCTTGTGCAAAATATCCTCGGTGATTCCGCCGTCTCCTTCCACCTGGGCTACATCGCGGACACGCTTGAGGAGCCGTAGCGCTATCCGCGGTGTGCCACGACTTCTGACAGCAAGTTCTTGTTTTGCCGCTTTGTGGATGGCAATCTTGAGCTTACTGGCTGCGCGTTCGATGATTTGCTCAAGTTCCATGGGTTGGTAAAAACTTAATCGCGAGACGACTCCAAAGCGATCCCGCATTGGTGAAGAGAGGAGTCCGATTCTCGTGGTTGCCCCGACTATGGTAAACGGCGGCAGGTCCAGCCGAAGCGTGCGGGCCGAGGGACCTTTGCCGATGACAATGTCAAGGGCAAAGTCTTCCATAGCCGGATAGATAGTTTCCTCAACGACTTTGTTGAGCCTGTGAATCTCATCGATAAAGAGGATATCTTTTGGTTCAAGGTTAGTGAGTATCGATGCGAGGTCTCCAGCACGCTCGAGAGACGGCCCGCTTGTGACGCGAACATTGACGCCAAGTTCTTTGCCGATGATGTGAGCGAGCGTGGTTTTACCTAGTCCAGGAGGGCCGTAGAGGAGAATGTGCTCGACAGCCTCTTTGCGTTTTTTGGCTGCAGCAAGGGCGACTTTGAGCGAACGTTTGACTACCTCCTGTCCTTCAAACTCGTCCCATGAGGTAGCTCGAAGTGAAGTAAAGAGTATTTCTTCGTCAGGCGTCGTTACCTTTTTTAGTTTTTTTGTCATGGTTTTCCCAAGAGCTTGAGTGCTTGTCTGACTTTATCTTCGACGCTTACGGCGTCGGCGTCCAGCCTCTTGACTACCTCCAGCGCTTCGCTTCTTGCAAAACCCATGGAGATGAGTGCATCAAGAACATCCTTTGTTTCGCCACCAATCTCGCCTCCAAGGTCGAGCTCAGCAACACTGCCTAATTTATTTTTTAATTCAATAATAATCTTTTGAGCATTTTTGGTGCCGACACGGGGAATTGTGGTAAAAAAGGTAACGTCGGCGGCTGCCACCGCCTTGCGTATCGCTTGTGCGCCCCGATCTACAATAGCTAGACCCGTGCGCGGTCCGACGCCTGGGACAGTTAACAATAGCTCAAATAGTAAGAGCTCTTCTTGCGTGGTAAAGCCATAGAGGTCGAGCGCGTCATCTCGCACATGCGTATGAGTAAACAAGGCAATATCTTTCCCGACTGGAGAATTTGAAATAACTTTGTCCGCAAGATAAACACGATACCCGACGCCACCGACCATGACGATAACGGGATTAGTGCTCGATGAAAAAATTGTACCTTTTAATGCTCCGATCATACAAATTTTGCTTTCGTGCGATACGAGTATGCGTGCGTTAAGGCTATAGCCAGAGCGTCGGCCACGTCGTCCGGTTTTGGAATAGAGCTAAGGTGGAGAAGATTTTTCACCATGTGTTGTACTTGTGTTTTATCCGCGCGGCCGTTTCCGATAATCGTTTGTTTCACGACAAGCGGAGTATATGATATCACGGGGACACTAGCCTTTGCCCCAGCCAAAAGAACAACGCCTCGGCCCTGGGCAACCGGAATAACGGTCTTGGCGTTTGTCGCAAAGAAAAGTTCCTCCAGAGCAATGGCATCGGGTTTTTCTTTTGTAAGCAAGTGGGTGAGCTTGTCAAAAATATGCTTAAGCCGGTCGGCTGGAGCGTCTGATGGTTTTGTTTCGATACAGCCGAAACTGCCAACGACGGTTTTTCCTTTGCTTTCATTAACCAGGCCCCACCCAACCCGCGCAGTCCCCGGATCAATGCCAAGGATTTTCATGTGGATTTGTTATACCATAAATCTATGAACCCCATCATCCGGTTTCTTCTAGTAGCAGGAGCTACAGCTTCAGTTGTTGTGATTGTCAGTTTACTCTGGCCGCGCTTAACCAGCCAGCCGCGTCCGGAGGTTCTCCAGGCAGTACAGGAGACTGCGCTAACAACCGGAGTTGGCCAGGAGGCAGCCAAAGTTTTGGGAGTTGAGGAGGAGAAAAACGTCAAACCAGTCAATCTTTCCTCAGCGGCCGCCTCAGTAGCTGGGGGTATATCGTCAACCATTGCGCAGAAAGCGCAGGAAATTGTAACACAACAAATTACTAACCAGATCATTAGTCACTACACCCAGCTACCACAATCTCAGCAGCAACAAGTTCAAGAGTTTATATGCAAACCTAAGTAAGATATGGCTATTATTTACGCATTAATTTCAGTTATTTTTGTAAGTCTTCTGTCACTTCTTGGCGCCGTGTTTTTGGTGTTTCAGCGAGAACTTGTTCACAAATTTATTACCTTTACACTGGCGTTTTCTTCGGGAGTAATGTTGGGGAGCGTATTTTTCGATTTGTTACCCGAAAGTCTGGGTATGTTGCCCGAGCAAACGTTCCCGTTGACCCTTCTTGGTATCATCTGTTTTTTTGCATTAGAAAAACTTCTCCGCTGGCACCATCACGTTCCCGGAGATCACCGGGAAGAAGAAGAAGCTGTGGCCTATCTTTCGCTAATTGGGGACGGCATTCATAACTTTGTCGATGGGGTGATTATCGGCGCTGCATACCTGGTTTCTATTCCGATCGGTGTCACGACCACGCTTGCCGTGATAGCTCACGAGATCCCCCACGAGATGAGCGATTTTACCATCCTCATCCACGGAGGCTTTCCCACTGCCAAAGCGCTCTGGTACAATCTTCTCTCAGCTCTTACAGCCGTTGTTGGCGCTCTCTTTGTCCTTATTGTGACGACTGTGTTTGGCGATCTGGTTGCCTTGTTGGTGCCATTTGCGGCTGGCAACTTTCTGTATATTGCATCCAGCGACCTTATTCCTGAGCTCCAGAAAAAACGCGAACTGCCAACATCAGTTGCCCAAATCCTCTTGCTTATCGGGGGCGTTTTGGTTATGGTGGTCGTACGAGGCCTCTTTGAATAAACTATGAATGACTTTGGAAAAGATAACCCATCTGCGGTTACGTTCCCTCGACCGGAATACCCTTCCTCGGGTCGCTATATTTCTAGTGAATGGACGATCGAACATGGTGATCGTATTGGGAGCGGATCAGTAGCTGACATATACGATTGTTGGACTAACCGTAATACAGGACAGTTATTCGTTGCAAAAGAATTTTCTGTAACTAACTATGAGTTCTATAGAGATGAAGTAGCTGCATTTCTACGAGCCAGGGGGGTGTACCGTACCTGGTCAAGATGTTTGACTACGGAAAGGATAAATCTACATTTAGGAACGTTATTATCGAAGAGCGAGTGAGGAGCGAAAGGGTTTTTAGTAGAGGGAAAACATTGTCTCCGGTTGACAAACTTATGATCCTATATCAGTATCTTAAATTTCTAGAAGCATTAAAACAGAAGGGAATAATAAATTTGGATCCCAAAATGGATAATGTATTTTATGATGCCGATGAAGTCGAGATAACTGCGATAGACTTGGGTGTCGTTAAATTTGCGACAAATAGAGCCGACGCAGATAGACTGATGAAAGAAGGACTCTTTCGTCCTTTAAGGGGAAGAGGGGTGCCTATTCTTGCTGAGGAAGTTACAAAACTATTTGACGGTCAAGGTGCCTTTGTAACTAATTATGCAGAACTTGCAAAATCAGGAAGTTTGCCTGATGTAACTTCAATTCCAAAAGGCTTACAAAGAGGAATGATAGAACTGTTTAACGGGAGAATAAATTCAATACCACAGCTCGAACAAGTTTTCAGAGCAGGATAGGTGATCCCTACTAATTAAATGGTTTATTTGACACCATTTAGTTTTTGAAGTAATATAAATGGTATATGAATGCAACCTTAACAATTTCTTCTCAAGGACAGGTGGTGATCCCCGCGGCAGTGCGGCGTATCTTGGGTTCCAAGCCGGGGGATAAATTACGGCTTCGAGTAGAAAAGCGCCAGAAGACAGTTGTTGCCGTTATTGAACCGGTGGCCAAACGATGGGTTGATCGCCTGTACGGAGCAGCCAAGGGTGTATACGGCGACGTGGACAAGTATATTGAAAAAGAGCGCAATAGCTGGAGATAATCTATGATCAGGCGGATTGGGCTGGACAGCATGGTGTTTATCTATTTCTTCGAAAAACGCGAGCCCTACGGATCTATTGCCAGAGACTTTATTGCCCAGATTGAAAACGGTAAGATACTGGCTGTTACTTCATTCGTCACCATTATTGAAACCCTGTCGGTAGCAAAGCTACAAACCAACCCAGTGTTGTACGACGATATCGTTTCATTTTTTCAAACGACCCCATCGTTGACTATAGTCTTTCCTCATTGGGAAGTGTCTTTAGCAACAGCGAGACTGCGGCAGAAGTACTCTAAGCTACGGACACCCGATGCCATTCAGCTAGCCACAGCAGCTATAGAAAACGTTGATTATCTCGTTACTAACGATAAACGTCTTTTACATCTGCCTCAACCGCCCGTCCCGATTCGTGCTATTCGCAATCTGGTAGAATGAGCCTCATGGAAGATACCCTTAAAACCAGAGCTGCCGAAGTACTTGTTAAACTCAACCTTGACCAAAAGCGTAAAGTCATACGTGATCTTACGGCGGAAATCTCCCACCCCGATTTCTGGAAAGACAATCAAGCGGCCAAGCAAAAAATGAAGGAGCTCGCTAGCCTCCGAAAGGAGCTTGAAGATGGTGAAATGTTTGAGTTTTTGGTTAGCGAAGGAAAAGAAGACGAGGTTATTAGAGAATTGAAGCGTCTTGAGTTTGCACTTTATTTGTCCGGGTCTTACGACCGGGGAGATGCAATTTTTGCCATTCATGCAGGCCAAGGAGGAATCGAGGCAATGGACTGGACTGCTATGCTTTACCGAATGTACAGCCGCTACGTCGAGCGCAAAGGCTGGCAGCTTGAAGAAATTGATTATACGCCGGGAGATGAAGCAGGGATAAAAAGTGTTACTGCAAGTGTTTCTGGGCGATTTGCCTTTGGATTTCTTAAAGCTGAAGCGGGTGTGCACAGACTTGTTAGACAATCACCGTTTAATGCTGATAAACTGAGGCAGACTTCATTTGCGATGGTAGAGGTGTTGCCGGTTATAGGAGAGTCAGTTGAGTTAGAGATTAAAGAGGAAGATCTTGAGTGGGATTTTTACCGAAGTGGAGGCCACGGCGGCCAAAACGTCAACAAAGTTTCAACCGCCGTACGTCTTCGTCACAAACCCACAGGTATCGTCGTAACTAGCCAAGCACAGCGTTACCAAGGGCAAAACCGTGAGCATGCTCTTACTATTTTGCGCAGTAAGTTGTGGGAATTGGAACAGAGGAAAAGGTTTGAGGAAGAAAAGTCAATCCGCGGGCAATACAAGACGCCGGGGTGGGGCAATCAAATCCGTTCTTATGTTCTTCATCCATATCACATGATCAAAGACTTACGCACCAGGCACGAAACCGGCGATACGGATAGGGTGCTGGGCGGGGACATTGAAGACTTTGTCGTTGCGTACTTGAAAAGTACGGCGTAAGGGTTAATAATGAAACCATGAATAATGAGGCAGAAGATCAGTTGTTGAAAACCCTTGAGGAGAAGCAAAACATGAAAATTCAACCGGCTATTGTAGGAGTTTATATTATATTAATTACTTTGGGCGTAGCAACAGGATACCTTCTATCAAAAGTGAGCGCTACGAGAGTCAATGAGAAACCATCAATGGTCAAAACAGATAAAATTGTAGGCATTACAGATACCAAAACGTTTAAAGATTTCGCCGAAGGAATGATCGAAAAAGGCGGTATAGATGGAGAAGGCACACACAAGCTTGTTCGCGAGGGAGGCCCATCCCAGACTGCTTTTCTTATTTCTTCTGTCGTTGACCTTGACGAATTTTCTGGCAAGAAGGTGCGCGTGTGGGGGGAAACGTTCGCTGCAAAAAAAGCCGCGTGGCTTATGGATGTCGGGAAAATTGAACTCCTGCAATGATTCGCTTCAATGGCGTTAGCAAATTATATGGCACCAGTAGCGCTTTGTCCGACGTAGCATTTACAATCGGCAAGGGCGAATTTGTCTTTCTTATCGGTTCTTCCGGCGCAGGAAAAACTACATGTCTTCGCATGATTATCTGTGATATTCTTCCGACGAATGGAAACGTAGAAGTAGATGGTATAGACATCCGGCAGGTGCCTGCCGGCAAAAAGTACCTCTTGCGGCGGAAGGTTGGGACAGTGTTCCAAGATTTTAAACTTCTTCCTGACCGGACCATCTATGAAAATGTTGCCCTTGCATTGGAAATTCTTGGAAGAAAAGATGCGGAGGTAAAGAAAGATGTCCATGATGTTCTTGGGCTGGTGGGGTTGGGGGGGAAAGCCGCGATGTTCCCGCGGCAGTTATCAGCTGGAGAGCTACAGCGCACCAGTATAGCACGCGCTATCGCCGGTGGACCGACAATTTTACTGGCTGATGAGCCCACAGGTAACTTGGACCCGCAGACAGCAGAAGAAATTCTCCGGATTCTTGTCGAGATTAATAAAATAGGAACGACCGTACTCATGGCTACCCACAACGCTATGGTGGTTAACGAATTAAAAAAACGAACGATTACGCTCGAAAATGGGCGGCTCGTTAGCGATGAAGCAAAAGGCAGGTATCACCTCTCAAAAAGGAAATCATGAAACTACTTACCATAACTGGAACGCATATTCGAAGATCACCATATCAGGCATTGGCGGCAATCCTCACGATGTTATTGACCATGCTATTGGCCGGGTTCTTTTTTGTAACCTCTGTCGCTTCGGTGGTCGTGCTCAAATACTTTGAGGGCAAGCCTCAAATTACGGTCTTTTTTACGGATAAGACAGAAGTAACTGAAGTGGATGCACTCCAGCGGAAGCTTGTGGCAACGGGGAAAACTTCAGGAATAAAATATATTTCTAAAGAAGAGGCGCTGGCTATCTATCGCCAACAGAATAAAAACGACCCTTTGCTTCTGGAGATGGTCACTGCAGAAATTTTGCCTGCGTCGCTTGAGATTTCCGCCACCAACCCCTCGTACCTTCGGGATCTTGAAGAGGTCATTGCCGGATCCCAAGGAGTTGAAGAAGTAGTTTTCCAGCAAGATGTTGTCGATTCCCTCTTGGCCTGGACCCGGGCCATTCGCATTGTTGGCGGCATACTGGCAGGACTATTAGCCATTGATTCGCTTCTGGTGGTTATGACCATTATCGGTATGAAGATAGCATTAAAAAAAACGGAAGTAGAAATTTTAACCTTGGTTGGGGCCTCTCCCTGGTACATCCGTGCGCCGTTTCTTTTGGAAGGTGGGCTCTATGGAGCATTTGGCGCTCTTGCCGCTTGGGGCATCATCATCGGAGGGGTACTGTGGCTGCGAGCTGGACTGCTGACATTTTTAGGAATTCCGGCTATTGCCGAAGTTTTACAACATCCTATGAGTGCCGGTTTTTTGTTTCCGGCGTTCTTGCTGTTTGCGATTATGATCTGCGTCGGTTTTTCCCTCGGCATTTTCGGCAGTTTCGTTGCAGTAAGCCGCTACCTGCAGTCTGAACGATAACTCCATGAAGCTTTTGGTTTTAGTCGTTGCTCTTGGATTCGTTTTGATAGTTGTACAGCCGGCGGCGGCGCAGACAATTGCTGAGCTTCAGGCGAAAATTGTGGAGCTGGAAGGTCAGGCAAGCTCGCTTTCTAAAGAAATATCGCTGAAAAACTCTCAAATTTCCTTAACCCAGCTCAAAATGAGTTCGACGAGAATTTCTATAGATAAACTGGCAAAAGAAATAGACGAGCTTACCGCTCAAATAGAACAACTCGAAGAACTCAAAACCAAGAGACTTGAATTAGCTCTCCATCGTGCGCCGGAAGCATATAAACGACGGAGCCAGCTCTTGATTGGGTTTTTATTCCTGGGTCAAAATTTTTCCAACATGCTTTCACGTGTCAAATACCTTGCGCGGGTGCAAGAAGTCGACGCACAACTGTATAAACAGCTTCAGCTTACTCAAGTCAGATATAATGAGCGCAAGGATGCGCGGGAGAAAAAGAAAGCAGAATTAGAAGCACTTAAACAGCAACTGGAGGCCCAAACGCGAGATCTGGAACAAAGAAAAAAAGAGAAGCAGGTTCTTTTGGATCAGACAAAAAATAGTGAAGCGGTCTATCAGCAATTGCTGGCGCAGGCGTTGGCGGAAAAAAGGGCACTGGAGCAAGCGCTCGTTGACGCAGTGAAAATCGGTCCAGTCAAAAAAGGCGATCCGATAGCACTGGTAGGCAACACAGGATATCCGGGCTGTTCTACTGGGCCGCATCTTCATTTTGAAATCAGGAAGAACAACGTTTGGACGGATCCAGGAGAGTATATTAGCGCCAAAACCGTAAAAGACGAACAGGACGGCGGCGATCGGTTAGTGGGACGCGGTTCTTGGGACTGGCCACTTGCGGACACCATAAGGCTAACCCAGTACTTCGGCAGGACGCCGTATTCGTGGCGCTATACTTATTCCGGAGGCGTTCATACGGGCATTGATATGGTTTCAACATCTACGGAAGTAGTCCGTGCGCCCAAAGACGGTATGCTCTATTCGTCAAGTCAATCCTGCGGTAGCAGTATCATAAAAATAAAATACATAGACCACAGCGATAGCCTCTTGAGTTTTTATCTTCATGTGCAGTAGTATAGATAGCGCTATTAAAGTACTATACGTATTTATTATTGTTGTATTCTTCCTTCTTCCTCAACAGGTTTCCGCAGCTGTTGTTATTAATGAGTTTCAATTAGAACCTTCGGGAGCTTCTCAATGGGCGGAAATTCTCAATACCGGACCGGATTCAGTGAATATTTCCGGTTGGTTTATTGACGACAATGGAGGATCAGAAAAATATACAATCCCTTCTGGAAGTATCATTTCTGCAAATACGTGTATATCTTTCCAGAGCGGAAATTTTAACTGGAATACCGCATCTAGCGACAGCGCACGCTTGCTTAATGGTTTGACAGTTGTTGATGAATATTCTTTTTCTGAAAGTCCAGGTAGCGGGGTTTCTTATGGAAGATCGCCAGACGGAACAGGAAGCTTCACAACATTTACTAGTCCGACACGCGATAAGGTTAATTCAACTGGTCAATCATGTTTAGCGCCACCGACACCAACTCCCACGCCAACATCCACACCAACTCCTACTTTAACTCCGACTCCTACGCCCACGCCGGGGCCCACGGTGACGCCGACTCCTACGCCCACAAAAACTCCGACTCCGACTCCTACCCGAACCCTAACGCCGGCACCAACCTTAATTGAGTTACCACCCGAATCAACCGCGACCGTATTGGGAGCCAAAGAAGACAACCCAGAACCAGAGGAGCCAAGGCCAATACAGCCCTTTATCATTTCTTTACTTCTCATATCGTTTGGGTTGGCGATTTTGTCTCTTCTGTTGCTGGTTAAAAAATTACCAAAACTCATCAAACATTTCTAGAAGAAGCTGGTATACTGCACGGATGAAGCTAGTTGGGATTTGGTTGCCGTCAGTTGCTTGGATGTCTATTATTTTTCTTTTATCCTCGCGTCAGCGTGTGGAGATCTCAGATCAAGAGGCAATAAACTTTTTATTTTTCAAAACATTACACCTCATTGAGTACGCAATCTTATTTTCCCTCAATGTCCGTGCGTTACGTTTATCTTTTTCAAAAGAGCGATTGAAAAAAGTTTTAACAACAGCAGCGACTCTTACAATTGTCTATGCGTTCACCGATGAGATTCACCAACTTTATGTGCCTACCCGGGAGGGGAAGTTGACCGATGTTATAATTGATGGCATTGGAGTAGCACTTACATGGATATTCATAACCCGATTATTACCAAAAACGCCCAAGAAGCTGCGCGTGTGGGTCAAGCGTTGGCCGGTGAGGTAGTTGAAATGGGACAGAGTGCGGCAATCATTTGCCTGTATGGGGAATTGGGAAGCGGGAAGACGACATTTGCGCAGGGATTTGCAAAAGGATTAGGTATTGGCTCCCGCCTCCTTTCCCCTACCTTCATTATTGTACGACGTTATCAAATTCCAAAGTCATCCAAGTTTTTTTATCACATTGATCTTTATAGAATACAGACAAAAGAGGAGTTGGAAGGCCTTGGACTAAGGGAAATTTTTGCCGAGCCGTCAGCAACTATTATTATTGAATGGGCCGACCGGCTTGAAAAACTTCTACCCAAAAAAAGGATTGACGTTTACTTCTCCTTGATGGGTTTGACCAAGCGAGAGATTACGATTAAAAAAATTTCCTGAGTCTGCAATTATTTGCCAAACACTTCTGCTCTGTTTCGAATTTTTAATCCCGTATCCTGTTGCAGGATATCTCTTCCAGAAAATTTAAACTCGTTCCATTCGGGCTTCATGGCCCAGCGAAGCGCAGTTGCGTAAAGACACAGGGGGCCACAATCTTCAGCATTAAACTGGACTTTTGTCTGTTTTGCCGCATACAATTCTGGGTGGTCTGCTAGTTCTTGATCTCCGGATAAGCTCAGGTCATATGATTTATTTTTTAGCATCTCAACAGCTAATTCATTGGCATAGACTGCAGCTTGCGATCCTTTAAATATTTCATCTGGGTCAGCGGCTGTTTCAGACCATTTCGATAAATCCATCCATTCTTCATTGTTCTGTGTTGGATTATATGTCAGGACACGCCATCCTTTTGCTGTTCTTTCCGGCGCACGCAAACAAAGCACCCAATGGGTACCGGCACTCCGATAAAAAACCATAGGCAATTGCCATCGTTGCGCAAGTGCAAAAAGGTCTGATCCAGAGAACCATTCTCCGTTGTTGTATGAACTATGAGTAGGTGAGCTAATGGTTGTTTTAGCAATGAGATCTTTCATTTTTGGTCGTAGGCTTGAGACAAAGATACTGGCGGCCTCTCTGTTTGTTTGTGACGTGATATAAAGACTGGCTAAAGCGTCTTCGTATCCAGGATGTGCTACAGCATAATCGTGAGCATCATCTACTGTTATTACTATCCTATTTTTTGGGTTTTCACCTTCTTGATTAAGTACTCGAATCAACGATCGGATACCTGCTAATTCTTCAGGCGTATCGAAATCTTCTGGTTGTAAAATTTTAATTTGGTCTTGTATAGCCTTGGTATCAGCCAGGACTGTGTTTTCATTCGCACGGTGGTACCAAGGAAGTATTTGAATTGGGACATCTTGTCTTCGACGTCCATGCAAAACATCAGCCAATTTATCTAGCATATAGTCTTGTATAGTACTAATAAAAAAACATACAATCCTACTGAGTATGAATGATGATTATATCATAGCACTTGCCGTTCAGGTACTAAAAGAAGGGGGAATTGTCATCTATCCGACGGATACGGCTTTCGGCATAGGGTGCAGGATCGACCGGCCTCGTGCTGTTGATCGACTATTTAAAATTCGTAATCGACCGTTCACACAGGCGACACCTGTTTTAATTAACACTAAAGAGACGGCCATCGCCTATTTTGATAACCCTCCAGAAATTGTGCGACGTTTTATGAGGGAGTATTGGCCGGGAGCGCTCACAATCGTTGCCAAATGTAAGAAAAATCTTGTTGACTCCCCTATCCGTGGGGGCGGCGAAACTATTGGCGTTCGAATGCCCGACCATGAAACTGCCTTGTCAATCATTAGAGGAGTCGGTGTACCGATTTTGGGTCCATCTGCCAACTTTCACGGCGGCCCCACCCCCTACCGGCAGGAAGACCTCGATCCGGATCTAGTTAAACTCGTTGATCTAGTAGTTCCTGGAAAATGCAAATTCGGCAACGTCTCCACCGTCATCGACTGTTCCGTTTCGCCCTACAAAATTATCCGCCAGGGGGCGGTGAGATTACACCCAGGGGTGGTATAATACGTGTATGTGGAACTGGTCAGTGGATGAAAAAGCGTTTAAAAAGCGCGATCCGGCGGGGTACAGGTTGTGGCGACTTGAACAGCTTATTAACTACGGCCTCGACGGGGAAAAATTGAGCGAAAAGGAAGTCAAAAAGGCATGGCCGAAAATCAAAGATCGCCTTGATCCTGACAGTCGAAAGGCGATAGAATTCTATCTATGGGGCAAATCGTGGCGGCTGGAACCGGGCTTACGCCCAGACAGAAAAAATTTCTGGCAGTGGTACTTCAAACGCCATATTTCCTCAAACGTTTCTACCTGACTGGAGGAACTGCTTTAAGCTACTGGTATCTTCATCACCGGGTTTCGAATGACATAGATTTCTTTAGCGAGCAAGAAGTAAATGTATCGTATATTAACCAGTGGTTAGCAGAGAGACAAAAAGTCATTGGTTATTCAGATTTAACTCATAGCCAGCAGTTTGGTTTTAATACATATCAGTTGAAATTTCCTGACCGTGAAATTCTTAAAGTGGATTTTAACTATTACCCTTCTGAACGAATTGAACGCGGCGTGACCTGGAAAGGCTTGATGATCGATAGTCTCTATGATATTGCAGTCAACAAGTTTTATACAATAGCGACGAGCCCTCGAGCAAGAGATTACGTTGATCTATATAGCATCTTGAAAGAAGATCAATGGACTTTGGAACAACTTAGAAAAGATTCTGTCATAAAATTTGGTATCCATGTTGAAATTCTTCTTATTGCAAGGCAACTTCTTCGTGTTAAAGAATTTACTGAAATACCACAAATGCTTATCCCCGTAGATCGGCATAAAATGGAGGAGTTTTTCGTGGGCCTTGCAAAATCCCTAAAGCCTAAGATATTTAAACCGTAATCGACTCAAATGAAGGCTGTCCTTTTTATCGACACTTCAAGCTCGGAACAAATCAAAGTCTCACTTGAGCTGAACGGTAAAAAATTTGAAAAGACGGCGGAGAGGCCTTCTCACGCACAGATGGTGCTGCCGATGATTGAGGAGATTCTCAAGAATCATAAAATAAAGCTTTCTGAAATCTCAGAAATTAAGGTAAATACTCACCCCGGTTCTTTTACCGGTATTAGAGTCGGGATTGCGGTGGCGCAGATGCTCGGCAAGCTTCTCAACATTTCGGTCAACGGGAAACCTGCTGGAGAGGTTCAGGCGACCTATCAGGAATCAAAGTGGGAATAGTGTATTATGGATATAGTATGCCCGAATTTGTTCTTCATTTCTTAACTCCCAATCACACCAATAACCACCGAGCGCGAGTCTTGCATCTTGACGCGCTACTTTTTTATGTTTTGGCATTTGCGGTGTTTCATCTTGGGATTCAGTGGTTACGCCACGTTCGGCCTGATGTGCTTGGCTATGCTACAGATATTCATCTGGAACAGCTTTTGGCAGCAACTAATGCGAAGCGAAAGGAAGCAGGGTTATCAGATCTACAACTTAACAACGAGCTTTCACAGGCGGCGGCACAAAAAGCCAAAGATATGTTTGCCAATAACTATTGGGCGCACTTTGCCCCAGATGGCAAGACGCCGTGGGATTTTGTTAGTTCTTCTGGATATAAATATGCCATCGCCGGTGAAAATCTCGCAAAAAACTTCTCGACAAGTACGGCGGTTGTGGACGCATGGATGGCTTCACCCACCCACAGGGAGAATATCGTGAAATCAGAATATCGCGACGTCGGCTTTGCCATCGTCAACGGAGTCCTCGCTGGTGAAGAAACGACGCTGGTGGTTCAAATGTTTGGAGCAACATCAGCAGAACTTGCCCAAGCAGCCCCGGCGCCAGTTAAGCGGCCTGAAGTGCCAACAACCAGTGCTTCTATTGGCCAAGTCGCCGTAACGCAGGAAAAACCTTCTGCCCTTGCTGTCGTTGGATCTGCCGTCATCAAGCCAGTGATTGACGCCGCCACACTCACTCACACAATCACGTTTCTTTTTATCGGATTTCTCTTAGGGGTGCTGGCTATCGATTTTTGGCTCGTCCGGCAGCGTAAACTTGTACGTTTAACCGGTCATACAGTGGGACATCTCGTATTTTTTAGTTCTTTGCTTATTTTGACGGGAGCCATAACCCGAGGTAGCATTTTATAATATATGAAACCTCATGTTTTCCATTTTGTCGTCCTATTTGCTATTCTTGTGCTTGGCGTCATGTCGTTTTTTGTTGTGGCAGGCAATACGGGTTTGCAGTTTCTCGTAGGAGTCATTACGGCAATCGCCTACGTACTCTGGGGTCTTTTTCATCATACCGTTGCCGGTGATCTTCACAAGAAAATTGTGATAGAATATATCCTCATTGCGGCCATCGCAGTCCTGCTTCTAGAGGTTGCCATCGGGCCGTAACTTACTATGAAAGGCGTCATCTTGGCAGGTGGGTTAGCTACACGACTTCGACCCCTTACCCTCGTTACTAACAAGCATCTTTTGCCGGTTTATCACCAGCCGATGATTTACTTCCCGTTGACTGCGATGAAAAAAGCTGGCATTAAAGAAGTGCTTCTTACTTCGTCGGCGGATCACTCCGGTCACTTTGCCAATCTGCTCAAAGCCGGTGAAGATTTTGATCTCAAACTTTATTACGCGGTGCAACAAAATTCCAAGGGCGGGATAGCTGAGGCCATCAAGCTTGCCGAAGAATTTGCCAAGGATCAACCGATTTTAGTGCTTTTGGGTGATAATATTTTCACTTTTGATCTGGGAAGCGCCTTGAAGCGATATGTAGACAGTGGAAGCAAAGGGGCTGTGGTATTTGGTGTCCACAAAGACACAGAATCCCGCCAATATGGCGTCATTGAAGTAGACAAAGATGGTAAAGTGCTATCTATTGAAGAAAAACCGGAACATCCCAAGAGTGATCTGGCTCAAACAGGTATTTATATTTACGACCAAACCGTGTTTACAAAAATAAAAGGACTGTCTCCGTCGGCACGGGGCGAGCTGGAAGTAACCGGTCTTAATAACATGTATTTGGACGCCGGTGCTTTGTCGTGTGAGATTATTGATTGGTGGGTTGATGCGGGAACGTCTTTTGATGAACTGCTTGCCGCCAATATGCAGGTGGCATACATGGTCAAGAAAGGGCAACTGTGAAACTTTTGGTTACTGGCGGGGCTGGATTCATCGGTTCCAATTTTATTCATTACTGGCTTACCAATCATTCTGACGATACTATCGTCAACCTCGACAAACTCACATATGCAGGCAACCTCGAGAATCTGGCGGACGTAGCAACAAACCCTCACTATCAATTTATAAAAGGAGATATCTGCGATGCGGGAACTGTTGCTCGAGCATCTGTGGACATTGAAGTAGTGGTACATTTTGCCGCGGAGAGCCACGTAGACCGCTCGATTCAGGCAGCAGCCCCCTTTGTGTTGACCAATGTGGTCGGCACCCACATATTGCTGGAGGCGGCTGTTAAGGCTCGGGTAAAACGATTTCATCATATATCTACGGACGAAGTGTTCGGATCTCTTGAGCTTGATGATCCGAGTAAATTTACTGAACAAACAAAATATAATCCTAGAAGTCCTTATTCAGCAAGCAAAGCCGCCTCAGATCATTTAGTAAACTCGTATTTTCATACATTTGGATTACCTATTACCATCACCAACTGTTCAAACAACTACGGTCCGTATCAGTTTCCTGAAAAACTCATCGCTCTTGCCGTCACGAACGTTTTAGAGGGGAAAAAGGTGCCCATCTACGGCGACGGAAAATACGTTCGCGATTGGGTTTATGTGGAGGATCACTGTCGGGCAATAGATGCGGCACTGACAAATGGCAAACCAGGAGAAACGTATTGCGTGGGAGGACTGACAAAAGACATAGACAATCTCACTATCGTTAAAAAAATTCTTTCTATCATGGGTAAAGATGAGTCAGCCATTGAATTTGTCAAAGACCGTGCGGGTCACGATCGGCGTTACGCCATTGATTGGACCAAAATTAATACAGAGCTTGGTTGGAGTCCGGCTCATGATCTTGATGCGTGGTTAGCAAAAACGGTCGAATGGTATCAGGAGCACGAAGCATGGTGGCGGCGGATAAAACAATGAAAATCATTGGCACCGGCCTTACTGGACTCGTCGGCTCGCGCGTTGTTGAACTTCTTTCCTCTGTTTTTTCTTTTGAAAATCTCAACAGCAGGTCTGGCGTGGATATTACCAACAGAGAAACGTTGATATCCCGCATTGCCAGCTCTGATGCTACGTGGATTTTTCATTTTGCCGCAAAAACCGACGTCGATGAATGTGAGAAAGAAAAGGAGTTAGGCAAAGCAAGTGAAGCATGGCGGATCAACGTTGGGGTTACTGAGTCAATTGCTGCAGCCTGCCGCCAGAGGCAAAAACACCTTTTGTATATTTCGACAGATTTTGTCTTTGATGGGAAAAAAGATATGTATGTTGAGGAAGACAAGCCTAGTCCTGCTGGATGGTACGCAAAGACCAAATATGAAGGGGAACTCCGGGTGAAAACACTTGAAAAGCTGGGGTTAATAGTCCGTATCGCGTTTCCCTATCGGGCTAAAGTAGAAAAAAAACCGGATTTTTTGCATCGCATGCTCGCAGTTCTTGAAGGCGGCAAAGATCTGACGGCGCCTTCCGATCAACTATTTGTGCCTACTTTTATTGATGATATCGCTGCCGCCATCGCAAAACTGGTTGACCAGCAAGCCTTTGGGATATATCACCTCGTCGGTTCACAAGTTCTATCTCCTTATGAGGCCGGGCAAAAGATTGCTGCTGTATTTGGCTATGATTCAAAGAGAGTGCAAAGCGCACGATTCGTCGATTTTTATCAGAGCCGTGCGCCTCGCCCCTTTTATGGGTGTCTATCAAATGATAAAATAGCTAAATTCGGCCTAAAAATGTCAACTTTTGACGAAGGACTAGCTGCTATACAGAAACAAATATGACAATTGCCTTTGTCGGTCACGGATATGTGGGGCTCGTTACGGCTGCGGTGTTTGCCGACTTAGGCAACACCGTCTGGGTGGTCGGGCACACCAAAGAAAAAATCGAAAGACTAAAAAAAGGAATTGCACCTTTTTATGAGCCTGGTTTGGTAGAGCTTATTGTGCGCAACATAAAAGCCAAGCGCCTTTTTTTTACTATGGATTATGCAGAAGCAGTGCATACTTCCGAGATTATCTTTATTTGCGTAGGTACGCCATCCGGCTCAAACGGACAAGCGGATCTTAGTAGCGTGTTTGAAGCGGCCAAAAGAATAGGTAGTGCCTTGGTTGGTTATAAAGTCGTTGTGACAAAAAGCACCGTCCCTCCGGGCACCAACAAAAAAATTGCAGATATCATCAGCAAGATGAAGCCCGATGGCTCATCATTTGTCATTGCCTCAGTTCCGGAGTTCTTGCGAGAAGGCACTGCCATAGAAGATTCGATGCATCCAGATAGGGTTGTTATCGGAACTACATCAGATCGGGCACAAGAGCTTCTTGTTGAACTTCATAAATCTATTAACGGAAAGTATGTTTTGTGCAACATCGAGACTGCTGAGCTTATTAAGTATGCATCAAACGCGCTCCTTTCGGTCAAAATATCCTTTGCCAATGCCATTGCGTTTTTGTCCGATAAGGTGGGTGCAGACGTTGAAAAAGTTTTGGACGGAGTTGGGTTGGATAAACGTATCGGAAGAAGTTTTCTTTCTCCAGGCGTGGGTTTTGGCGGCAGTTGTTTCCCCAAAGATGTCAAAGCACTGATTGCATTATCCAAGGAGCATGGGTATGACTTTGCTCTGCTCAAGGCTGTCGAAGAGATCAACCGTCAGGCAGCCGCAGGCTTTGTAGAAAAAATCTCACACCATTTTAAGGACGCGCTCAAGAGAAAAAAGATTGCAGTTTTAGGTTTATCGTTTAAGCCAAATACCGATGACATGCGTGAGGCGCCATCCATTGAAATTATCACACATTTGCTCAAACTTGGTGCACAGGTGGTGGCCTATGATCCGGTGGCAATGTCAAATGCCAAAAAAGTTTTGCCGTCCAACGTGGCGTATGCCAAAGATGCATACGCAGCCACCCAAGGAGCAGATGCTGTGGCAGTGGTAACCGAATGGAACGAGTTTCGCCAGATTGATTTGGTTCGACTGGCCAAAGGACTCAAAAATCGTGTGTTGTTTGACGGGCGCAACGTTTATGAACCAGCTCGTGTTAAACGTCTCGGATTTATGTATTATGGAGTAGGACGTATGTAATTTTTGTAGGGAGAACGAATGGCTAAAAAAGCACTTATCACTGGAATTGCTGGATTTGTGGGTAGTCACATGGCCGAATCTTTGCTTGATGAAGGCATGGAGGTTTATGGATTATGCCGGCCACGAAGTAAAACTGATCACATTGGAGGAATTATCGACAAGCTGCATCTGGAAGATGCAGACCTTTTGGATTCTCACAGTTTATACAGCACAATATCTCGCATTAAGCCGGATATGATTTTTCATCTGGCTGCACAGTCATTTGTGCCAACGTCCTGGGTATCACCGTCGGTTACTCTCGAGGTCAACATTGTGGGATCTTCTAATCTTTTTGAGGCAGTGCGTATGGCTGGCATTGATCCGATTATCCAAATTGCTGGCTCGTCTGAAGAGTATGGATTAGTCCACTCTGATGAGTTGCCCATTAAAGAAAGCAATCCAATGCGGCCATTATCTCCCTATGCGGTTTCGAAATTAGCGATGGACTATTTGGGCTACCAGTATTTTCAGTCTTATAAAATTCGTATCATAAGAACACGAGGCTTTAACCACACCGGGCCGCGCAGGGGAGAGACATTTGCAGAGTCTAACTTTGCTAAGCAGGTCGCCATGATTGAAAAAGGTAAACAGGAACCCATCATACACGTCGGCAACCTAGAAGCCAGTCGCGATTACACGGACGTGCGGGACATGGTCAAAGCGTATATACTCGCAGTTGAAAAATGCGATTCGGGTCAGTCTTACAATATCTGCACGGGCAAAGCCATCAAAATCGGCGACTTACTCGATCTCCTTCTTTCATTTTCCAAACTTAGAGTTGATATACAGAAAGATCAGCAGCGCATGCGACCATCCGATGTACCGGTTTTACTTGGGGACAATAGTAAATTTGTCGCAAAAACTGGCTGGAAACCGGAGATTCCGTTTGAAAAAACTATGAAAGATCTCCTTGATTACTGGCGTGCTAGGGTATAAATCCACATGAAAGTCGTAGTCGTACTTCCCACATACAATGAAAGGGAAAGCATTGAAACTCTTCTGGAACAACTTGTTGCTATAACAGGAAAGCACTCGACACACACATTTATGTTTCTCGTTGTAGACGATGCGTCACCAGATGGAACAGGTCAGTTTGTGGAAGCGTATAGTAGGCATCACCCGAACGTTTATCTTTTAACCGGAAATAAGGAAGGATTGGGTAGAGCGATTTTGCGCGGCATGAAATACGCGGCAGAAGTACTGAAAGCAGACATTATCGGCCAAATGGATGCGGATCTTTCTCATGATCCCAACGTGCTTGGAAAATTTATTCAGAAGTATGATGAAGGGTTTCATTTTGTCGTGGGAAGTCGGTATATTCAGGGAGGATCTATTCCAAAAAACTGGGGTTTGCACCGAAAAATTTTCAGTGTAGTAGGCAATGCTTTTGTACGTTATGGTCTGGGATTTACGGCCGTGCATGATTGGACTGGCGGGTATCGTCTCTATGCCAGAACATACTATGAACTATCTAGACGCGAGATGGGTAAGCACAAGGGATATGTGTTTCAGATTGCCTTTCTTTATAAATCTATACTAAAAGGAGCCAAAGTTGGGGAAGTGCCTATACATTTTTTAGACCGTCGTTTCGGGCATTCTAAAATTGCTCCCTCTGAGTATATCCGTGACGTTTTAGTCTTTGTACTCCGCCAACGGATTAAACGACTTATTGTTGGCCCCTTTCTTAAGGTTTGCATAGTGGGAACGATTGGGTTTACCATTAACACAATACTCCTTGAAACTGTCGTAATTTTAGGTTTTCATCCGACATTTGGCAGTGCCATAGGTGCCGAATTTGCCATAGTTTCCAATTTCTTATTGAATAATCACTGGACGTATCGATCAAGGAAAATCATCGGTCTTAGAATCATAAAAAAGTTTTTTCAATTTAATACTACATCAGTTGGTGCCATACTCTTGCAAGCAGGAACAGTCGCTGTCGGTACGCTTCTTTTTGGTGTTCCAAGCTATCGATTTTTTTATCTCATAGGCGTCGGGTTCGGTTTGTTTTGGAATTATACGATGTACTCGAGATTGATCTGGAGGCAACGTTAACAACATTACCTTATTTTATGATTAAGCTTTTGCCATGATACAAAATCAACTTCGTGTATCGATCAAAAGAGAACAGGTAATTTTAATCGCGATTATTCTTCTTGCATCGTTTTTTCGTCTCTACAATATTTCTGGCTATATGACATTTTTGGGGGACGAAGGAAGGGACGCTCTGGTGGTTAAACGGATGATAGTAGATGGTAAGCTTACCCTCTTAGGACCAACGGCATCCGTCGGAGGATTTTTTCTCGGGCCGATCTACTATTATTTCATGATTCCTTTTTTGTGGCTTTGGAAGATGGACCCAGTAGGCCCAGCGATCATGGTCGCGCTTTTTGGGATTGCTACGGTGTATCTGGTATACCGATTTGGTAAAGAGTTATTTGGCGAATATCCTGCCCTTCTTGCTGCCTTACTTTATGCGCTATCGCCTGTAGTCATCGCATATTCTCGGTCCTCTTGGAATCCGAATTTGGTACCCTTTTTTTCAACACTCCTACTCTACCTACTCTACCGCGCAGTAAGTCGTAAACAATGGCGGCTGATTTTTCCCATCGGAATCATTATTGGCATCGGGTTACAACTCCATTATCTATTTTTATTTCTTATCGTTCTTACAGTTGCATGGTTTATTCTATGGGGGCGAAAAACGTCACTCCTACGTTTTTATGGAATAGGACTGGTTGGGTTTGTCGTCGGTTATGGACCATTTCTCCTTTTTGAGCTAAGACACGGATTTCCCAATACCCATGCGATCACCCAATTTCTTCTTACTGGCAATGAGACAGGCTTTTCCTTGCTTACATTTTTGTCAAATATTCGCGACGTAAGTTACCGACTATTTGCTCGACTTGTTTTGCGCCATCCTCAACCTGAAATATGGATCTCTGTCCCACACTGGCAACAAGCCCTTTGGAATATAAGTGCTCGATTGATACTAGCGCTTTCGATTGTAAATCTTTTCCTGACGATGAGAAATAGGAATTCAAGAGATCGTTCGGTTGGAAGCTCTCTCCTTTTTTTGTGGTTAATAACGACAATATTTTTATTCGGATTCTATAAACGAGGTATTTATGACTACTATTTTGGAATCGCGTTTGCGTTGCCATTTTTATTGACAGGCTTCATTTTTTCTAAGTTTTGGGTACAATCGGTGGGCAGAGTGGTTGCTGTTGTAAGTGCAATAGCTCTCTTGATTCTTAACTGGCAGGGGCGACCATTTCAATTTGCACCCAATAACCAGTTAGAGCAAGTAAGAAAAATAAGCGCTTTGGCATTAACTAAAGCCGAGGGAAAGCCATTTAACTTCGCTCTCATTGCTCCATTTAACTCTGATCATGCGTATCGATATTTTTTTGAGATATGGAACCATAAACCAGTTACTATAGAAAATCTAGAGAAAGATCCAGAGCGCAAAAGCGTCACAGATCAGCTTATTATTATTTGTGAGGATCCATCATGTAAACCTTTGGGACATCCGCTTTGGGAGATAGCTGGATTTGGCAGAGCCGAGGTCGATGGATTGTGGGACGGTCCGTTTGTTAGAATTTATCGGCTCGTTCATTACGATGAAACAAAAAAAGATTGATGTATCTATAATAATACCAGCATATAACGAGGAGACCAACATACGACTCGGTGCTTTAGACCAAGTAGGTCGCTATTTAGAAAAGCAACGATACCTGTGGGAGGTAATTCTCGTAGACGACGGATCAACTGATGCAACCTCATTCCTTCTGGATGCCTTCGCAAAAACAAATGGTTTCTTTCGCGTAATGCACAATGTACACCAGGGAAAAGCTGCGTCAGTTATTTCGGGAATGCTCGCCGCCAATGGAGAGATAGTAGTTTTTACCGATCTGGATCAAGCAACTCCAATTCGTGAATTAGAAAAGATACTTCCGTGGTTTGAAAAAAAATTTGATGTGGTCATCGGCTCGCGGAATACGAAGCGCGAAGGGGCTCCCGTTTTACGATTCTTTATGGCACGGGCTTTTATGATCATTAGGTCGATGATTTTAGGCCTTGATGATATTACTGATACGCAGTGCGGGTTTAAAGCGTTTCGAAAACTAGCCGCATTGGGCATCTTTGACAAACTAAAGCTTTACGGGGTGCGACACCAAGCTGTGGGGTCTTCTGTCACCGCGGGGTTTGACTTAGAGGTTTTATTTTTAGCAAAAGCATTAGGTTTCCCCATCAAAGAAGTGCCGGTAGAGTGGCACTATGTTGAGACAAGAAGAGTTAATCCACTTTTAGATTCATGGCAAGGTTTTTGGGATATTGTCAATATTCGTATCAATGCACTTAAAGGTGCCTACAATTAAATGAAAGCGAACAATTTTCGTTGGCACTTCCTTTTTGGAGGATATGTTTTTACCGCATTGGCACTAAATCTTTATTCCTATACTCAGGTTGATCTCAATTTGACTATATCCAAAGTTACCATTTGGCAGAGCATTCAAAAATTCTTGCAACATATCGGTTACCTTGATCGACCTCTCTCGACCATCATATATTTGATTCTTATTGCATGTTTATTTTTTTTATATGGTCTCCTTCTTCGATGGATAGGGGGCAAATGCATAGAACGACGCGGCGTCTGGAGGCTTATTTTTGTTGTGACAGCAATTCTTCTTTTTTCCTATCCGGCATTTTCTTATGATATTTTCAATTACATTTTTGCGGCGAAAGAAGTTCTTCTATATCACAAAAATCCCTACCTGGTTACTCCGCAGCAATTTGCTCCAGTTGACCAGTGGGTTTTATTTATGCGTTGGGTGCACTTGCCGAGTGCTTATACGCCGCTTTGGAATGTTTTGACTTTACCCGCGTATCTATTGGGGTTTGGCTACTTCTTGCCGATTCTGTTTTCTATAAAGTCTATCATCGTTGCTAGTTATCTCCTTTGCGCGTTGTTGATAGAAAAGTCGCTTAACGCGGTTGAGAGCAAACACGCGCTTTTTGGTCTTGCCGTTTTTGCACTCAATCCATTGGTGCTTGTGGAGGCAGTGGTGAGTCCGCACAACGACATGCTGATGATGGCGGCGGCAGTTGGAGCCTACTATCTTTTTATTCGCAAACAAACCGTCAACGCATATTTCCTATGGAGCATTTCAGTGGCCCTCAAGCTAGTGACGATTGTTCTACTGCCGTTGTTTTTAGTTGGCTGGAAGCGATTTCCTGCCTTTGTTTTGATGACGATTGGGCTACTGATTGTTGTTTCACAAAGAGAAATTTTGTCTTGGTACTTCTTGTGGATTATCCCGTTTGTTGCACTCATGCCTACCGTAAGATGGCTGACGACTTTTACTGTTGGTGCCTCTGCCGGACTTCTTCTGCGATACGTACCGTATCTTTACTACGGTAACTGGAATGACCCAGTGCCGAGCCTCAAATGGTGGTTGACGATCGTGCCCATCGGATTATCGGTTTTGATTCTATTCACCGGCATTTTGCGTCGCCGTGCGTAAAAGGAGAATTGTTTTGTCATACCCCACTAACGTATAATTGGCGGTATGGTTCGGCTTTTGAGTCGATGGAGGTGGGCTGTTCTCATCATTTTTATTTTGAGCGGGATGTATCTTGTAACCCGCCTGGTCAACCTCACGCTCCTGCCGATTTTTACCGACGAGGCAATCTATATTCGCTGGTCACAAATAGGCGCCAAGGATGCTAACTGGCGCTTCATCTCCCTGGTTGACGGCAAACAGCCAATGTTTATATGGATTACGATGGTGCTTGTGCGACTGCTTCCTACTGTTGACCCATTGTTTGTCGGTAGACTCACATCTGCTTTGGCTGGTGCAGGGAGCCTTGTTGGTATCGCAATATTAAGTCTAATATTGTTTGGAAAGAAAAGTATCGCATTTTGGGCGTTAGTATTGTATTTGTTATCTCCGTTCTCACTTCTTTATGATCGGATGGCGCTTTACGATTCTTTGGTTGCTACATTTTCACTTTGGAACCTTATACTAGCCGTGGTTTTAGTAAAGACCCTCCGAATCGATATCGCGCTCCTTTTAGGTATGTTATTAGGCGCAGGTATGCTCAATAAGACATCGGGGTTTTTAAGCCTGTATCTTTTACCGTTGACTCTTCTTTTGTTTGATTGGGGAAAAAAAGAGAGATGGGTTAGACTCGTGAGATGGATTGCGCTTATAGCCATTGCAGCTCTTGTTTCCCAGGCACTTTACAGCGTTCTTCGTCTTTCACCGCTTCTCCATATGGTTAGTCAAAAAGATGCATTATTTGTGTACTCGTTTTATGAGTGGATTTACCATCCACTTCGTTTTATAGAAGGCAATCTGCGTGGGATGTTTGACTGGCTCTGGCAGTACCTTTCAATTCCTGTCGTGGTTGTTGCATCTTGGTTAATAATAAGGAGACGTGTTTCCAAAGAAGTATTGTTATTGTTCCTTTGGTCAGCTGTTCCATTTGTCGCTCTTGCAGCTTTTGGGAGGGTATTGTACCCGCGATTTATACTCTTTATGACGATTCCCGTACTCGTTCTTGCTGCATGCGGATGGAGCGAGATTATGGATTTGTTGAAGAGAAAAACGTTTGCGTTTATATTGTTGACCCTATTGTTACTGCCAAATATTTATACAAGTACTAGATTGATCATCGACCCACAAACTGCATCAATTCCCAAAGCTGATTTGGATCAATACGTCAATGACTGGCCTGCGGGAGGCGGGATAAGAGAAGTAATCGCTTTTTTGAGAATTCAAGCACACAAAGAAAAAATTGCCGTCTTTACTGAAGGAACTTTTGGACTACTTCCATATGCAATAGAGCTGTACCTTGTCGATCACCCAAACGTTAGCATACGTGGCACTTGGCCCATTCCTGCTATACCACCGCAAGAAATTATAGATAGCGCGTTAGTAAAATCTACATATATGATTTTGAATCAAACTCAATATATTCCCATTGGTTGGCCACTTGAGCTTATTGCCGAATATCAAAAAGGGACCAATAGAGAGAAAAAACTCCGATTGTTCCGCGTGCTTTCTCCTGGTGCCTCGACGTCTTTTTCATGAATATCCGGCCTTGGTCGTTCAAACTACTCACCACACTTTTTTGCATTATTGTAATTTTAATGGCTTCGTTTGTTGTGCTTCGGCCTTTAGCGCAACCGGGGTTTTTCCTCTCCGATGATGGGGAGTGGATGATTATCCGACTCACGGCATTTTTTCAGACTCTCAGAGATGGTCAGCTGCCGGTACGGTTTCTCGGACGCCTGAATCACAGTTACGGCTATCCGGTCGCAAACTTTTTATACCCAGGATTTCTCTACGTGGGCTCCCTCATCCACGGGTTGGGTCCCTCATTCGTGGATTCAGTGAAGATTATTTTAGCCGGATCCGTTACGGGAGCCACCATCTTGATTTTTTTCTGGCTGCGGACGTTTTTTTCTTACCTACCAAGTCTGTTCGGAGCTTTGGCATTTCTTTTTGCTCCCTACCTCCTGTTTGACCTTTACAGCCGCGGATCAGTAGGCGAAATTTTTGCCTTACTTCCGGCGGCGACCCTTCTTTTAGCAGTTGCTCGAGGATGGTATTGGTTACTTGCGCCAGCGGTTGGGCTCCTTCTGGTAGCGCATAACTCGCTTTCCCTCCTGTTTGGCATCTATGGAGCGATTCTGTGGATTGCGAACCGAGACCGCCGGAGCTTCGTTGCGGCCGCTATCGGAATTGGCCTGGCGTCATTTTTTTGGATACCGGCACTCCTTGAGCGTGCCTATGTGGTTTTTGACTCCGTCAATGTATCCAAGCCGGTGGAGTACCTTTTGTCGGGAACCCGACTCGTCCTCATGGGTCCGGTTTTTCTCCTGGGTTTTTTGGGAGTATTACTCTCGGTAAAAAAGACATTACGGGACCTGGTGCACCTTGCCATATTCGCCATGGGCGTGTTTTTAACCCTACCAGCAAGTACTCCGTTTTGGCAGGCAATGCCGGGGGCCTCCCTCATCCAGTTTCCCTACCGCTTGCTTGCAGTTACTTCGGTGGTTGGTAGTTACATCGTTGCTTTGCTTCTGACAGGGAAGGGCCGCAAGTATGTGATCGGGTTTGCCGTCATTGCCATCGTTTTTTGGATGCAGCAGGCCATCCCGGCGATCACCAATACCCCCTGGGTGGTCCGGGATAGCGGCTACTACACCACCAACGAGGCAACAACGACTGTGGCGGATGAGTATATGCCCCGCTGGGTAAAGATGAAATTCACCCAGCGCGCATCTGACAAAATCATCGTGATCGATGGGTTAGGGTCTGTTAAAGCGACAAAGGTAACTACGCAAACCATTTCGGCTATTGCATCGTTAGAAACCGAGAGCATAATTCAGGTAAACACCATCTACTATCCGGGGTGGGGGGTTTTGGTTGACGATATTCCAGTAAAAATTGACTACGGCAACGAGTATGGGCTTATGCGGTTTCGGGTTCCTGCAGGCACACACACGATTGTGGTGGAATTTCATGAGATACCGCTGCGACTGGCTGCCGATGCAGTGTCGGTGGGAAGCTTTATCGTTTGGATAGTGTATATTTTTATGACGGAAAATAGGAAAAATACTATGAACGCGCGCAAGCGGTGAATATGAAAGAGAAACTTTTTTTCCTCACTTTAGCAATTCTTTTGAGCATCCCGACTGTAAAGCCTCTCCTCGGACCAGGATATTTTCCCATGCATGATGACACACAGGTTGGTAGGGTAGTGGCAATGAGGAGGTCTCTTGCTGAGGGACAGTTTCCGGTACGGTGGGTAGCAGATTTGGGCTATGGGTATGGATATCCTATCTTTAATTTCTACGGACCACTTCCGTATTATGTCGGCGCCATCGGTAGCCTTATTGGATTATCTGGACTCGATGCTACCAAGTTTATGATGGCAATTGGCATGTTATTGCCCGCCATTACGATGTTTCTGTTTCTTTCACGGTTTGGGGGAACGGTTGCTGGTTTAGTCGGGAGCTTGCTTCTGGTTTACGCACCGTATCACGCGGTACAACTGTATGTACGCGGAGCAGTTGGAGAACTTTGGACCCTTGGCTTTTATCCACTTTTGGCTTGGGGGCTTTTGTCGAGAGCGGTCTTAATTGGAGGTGTTGGTTTATCCGGTGTTGTGCTTTCTCATACGCTTTTGGGATATGCAACCGTTTTGTTTGTGACTATCGGATTGATCGTGTATTGGATATACAAGGTACTAAGAAGACAATTTCACTTCTCACATTTCACTTCTCACATTTCACTTCTTTTACTTGGCCTTTGCCTTTCTGCCTTTTTTTGGTTGCCGGCAGCTTTCGAGATGAGGTTCACTGATGTGGCCGGGCAGGTAGGCGCAACGTCAGATTTCCGCGATCATTTTGTGTGTCTGCCGCAGTTGTGGAACTCTGAGTGGGGATTCGGCGGGTCAACTTTCGGATGCACTGACGGTATGTCTTTTCGGTTGGGTAAAGTGCATATTCTTTTGTCTTTTTTCTCGTTGACCCTGCTGTGGTTCGTCAAACAAGCACCTGGCATAAAACGTATCGGGTGGCTGGGACTGGTTGTTACAACAGGCTCAATTTTTCTTATGTTGCCGGTTTCCAGTTTCCTATGGGAGTTTTCGCCATATGGCGCATATCTTCAATACCCATGGCGATTTTTAGCAACAGCGGTTTTTGGCATGAGTTTATTAGGAGCGGTTGGTTTTGGGCTTGATCGGTCAGGAGCTTTTTCTCGCTTATTGGCAATTTTTACCATTGGAGCGGTACTTTTTATTAATGGTAAACTGTTTCAGCCTCAGTATATAATTGATCGGCCGGCCACAGCCTATGAGACAAACGAGGAGTTGCGATGGCGAGTATCGAAGATTTCGGATGAATATCTGCCAGCAGGTTTCCGAAAGCCGTCGTCCCAGGATGAACTGCCGCAAGGGATAATAGTGGATGAAGCAAGGTCATTCTCTTTGAACCTAACCAGTACGTCTTCAGGAGAGGTGACGATTCATAAGGCGTATTTTCCCGGTTGGCGCTACTGGGTCAATGGTGTTTTGACCGAGCCGATAATTTCCAATGGACTGCCCATCTTGACTATCTCCAAAGGAGAAAATGTCATAAAGGCTCATTTGATTAATAGTAAAGTGCAAATTTTAGGCAATATTATTTCGCTGGTTAGTTTGTTTTTTGTGGGAGTTTATATATGGGCAAAAAACCAACGGTAACGATTGCAGTTCCGGTTTATAACGAAGAAAAAGAATTAGCAGACAGCGTTGTCACACTGATCAGTTATTTAAGAGAGCACTTGTCTGATTTTGACTGGCGTATTGTGGTTGCAGATAACGCTTCAACGGACGAGACGCTGACCATTGCTCGCTGGCTTGCCAAAAAAAATCCGAAAGTAAGCGTGGTTCATCTGGATCAAAAAGGGAGAGGTAGAGCTGTCAAGTATGTATGGCAGCAGGCTGGCACTGAATTGATGGCCTATATGGATGTTGATTTATCTTCTGACCTTACACACTTTCCACCGTTGCTACGTGCGCTCAGGCGCGGTTACGATCTGGCTGTTGGCAGTCGCAATGCCCACGGCGCGCGCGTGTACGGCAGGAGTATGCTGCGAAATATCACCTCAAAAGGGTACATTGCTCTCATCAAGTTGTTATTTTGGGTGCACTTTTCTGATGCACAGTGCGGATTTAAAGCTGCTACACGACGAGTAGTGAAGGAGATTCTGCCCAGCGTGGTTGACAACGAGTGGTTTTTTGATAGCGAACTCTTGCTTTTGACGGAAAAAAGCGGATTGCGAATTTACGAGGAACCGGTGACGTGGATCGACAATCCTGGCTCCACAGTTCGTGTTTTGAAGACGGTGCAAGGAGATCTTGCTGGATTGTGGCGGCTCTTCATCACTCGGCCATGGAAACACATCAAAAAGACGTAGAGTTAAACAACATTAATCGGAAAACGGTCACCGGCGTTTTGGCCCTAACGTCGCGGACATTTTTTCTCCAACTGGTTGCATTTGGTGCAACGTTTTT
Source organism: uncultured Gammaproteobacteria bacterium (assembly GCA_964621305.1). Classification (GTDB taxonomy): domain Bacteria; phylum Patescibacteriota; class Microgenomatia; order UBA10105; family UBA927; genus JAGVFE01. The sequence goes on from CAZUOM010000004.1 coordinate 86,283, forward strand.
CCTTACTGTTTTCCTTTCCCCTGCCGTGTTTGGTGTTTTTTACGTCGTGTCCGCGCTCATTGCGTTTTTGGGTTACTTTTCCGACATTGGTCTTGCCGCCGCACTCGTTCAAAAAAAAGAAGAGCTCACCCGTGAGGATCTAGTTACCACCTTCACCATCCAACAACTTCTGGTAGGTACAGTAGTGATTGTTACGCTGCTTTTTTCCGGAAGGATTGCTTCCTTCTATAATGTAGATGAGGCCGGTGTCTGGCTACTTAGGTCACTAGCGATCGCGTTTTTCCTTTCATCTCTAAAAACAATTCCGTCGGTGATACTTGAGCGCCAGTTGGAGTTTGGAAAACTGATTATCCCCCAGATTTTGGAAACCACAGGGTTTTATATTGTCGCGGTATCTTTGGCTTGGCAAGGTTGGGGGATAACAAGTTTTACCTATGCAGTGATGGTACGGGCGGTGTTGGGTCTAGGAATCATGTATATTCTCTCGCCGTGGCGGATGTCGCTCGGTTTCTCAAAACCTTCTGCTAAAAAACTTTTGACTTTCGGAATTCCGTTTCAAGCCAATTCTTTTTTGGCGCTTGTTAAAGATGATTTATTGACGGTTTACCTTGGGAAGATTTTACCGTTTGCTGAAGTTGGCTACATAGGCTGGGCCAAAAAATGGGCAGAGGTACCACTTCGACTTATTATGGACAGCGTCATCAGGGTAACCTTTCCAGCATTTTCGAGACTACAACATAATAGGAAAGCGTTAGGGGCGGCGATTGCAAAAGCCCTCTTTGGCCTCTCGCTCACCATTTTTCCCATAACAGTGGGTTTACTATTTTTTATTCACCCATTGCTTACCCTGGTGCCGCAATACACAAAATGGGAGCCGGCGATTTTGTCGTTTGTGCTTTTTGCCGCTGCGTCAGCCGTGTCCGCACTTTCTACACCACTTACCAATGCGCTTAACGCTGTTGGCAAAATCAAAACAACTTTGAAGTTAATGACCTTGTGGACAGCAATGACGTGGATATTGACCACGCTTCTCGTTGGGGTAATAGGATTTCATGGAGTTGCCTTGTCCCTCCTTTTGATTACTACAACCATCACCCTAGTGATCCGGTGGGCCAAGCAAATATCCCAATTTTCTTTTGTTGGATCTGTGCGTGGACCATTGCTGGGCGCATTGCTTCAAGGCAGTCTTTATGCGTTTTTGGGCGTGCCGATGATGAACAATATCCTGTGGCTAGGGGCAGCTGGTTTGGTTGGTGTTATACTATATATGGTCACGTTGTGGTGTTTTGAACGGCAAAAACTCATTGTTTTCATAGGGTACTTATATAAGAAAAATTCATGAATACATTAACTATCGTCATAAGCGCGTGGAACGAAGAAGCCGAAGTTGGGCGTACCTTATCGTCGGTGATGTGGGCAGATGAAATTATCTTTGTCGATAGCGGCTCAACGGACAAAACTGCCGCAATTGCCAAAAAATTTACAAAAAAAATCTTTCATCGTCCGAACAATCCCATGCTGAATGTCAATAAAAACTTCGGCTTTACTAAAGCTACGGGAGATTGGATTCTTTGTTTGGATGCGGATGAAGTGATCACAAAGGAGCTCGCAGATGAAATAAAAAGTGTCTTGCGAAACTCGGAACCCGAAACTCGAAACTCTATATCCGGCTACTGGATTCCTCGTAAAAACATCATTTTCGGTAAATGGATTCAACACGGGTTATGGTGGCCAGATAAGCAGTTAAGGTTATTTCGTAGAGCCCGCGGAAGATTTCCTTGCAAGCACGTTCACGAATATATAGAAGTTGACGGGCAAACGGAAGATCTAAAAGAGCCATATCTCCACTACAATTACCAAACCATTGGTCAGTTTTTACGAAAAATGGAAACCATCTATACACCCAATGAGGTGAACAACTTGTTGGCTGCCAACTACCAGTTTGCCTGGTATGACGCCATCCGGTTTCCAGTCTCAGATTTTGTCAAAATTTACTTCGCCCAGGAGGGATATAAAGACGGTTTGCACGGTTTAGTGTTAAGCATTTTGCAATCATTTTATTCTTTTATTGTGTTTGTGAAGTTATGGGAGAAACAGAATTTCGTCGAAAGAGAGATCACACTGCCCGCGGTTTCTCAAGAGATCGCGCGCGGTCAAAAAGAAATTTCCTATTGGGAAAAAACATCGCAGATGAATGAGTCCGCTAATTTTCTAACAAAGATTCTTCTAAAAGTTAAAAGACGATATGGATTCTAAGTTTATACATACTCTAATTGCTTCATTGTTGTTATTTTTAGCTGTCAATATTGTGCTGTTGGACATTGTGGTTTTTTCATCATCTCAAAAGAAAGAACCAGTCGCAACGGTAATCCAAGAGGTTAAGTCTGTTTCTTCATGCGACGAGTCCTGTCGCTCTTCTATTGTTGCTGAAGTTTCCAAGCAGATTGCTCAAGCGGAGCCTAAGTCAGCAAAGTCTAACATAAAGGTTACGGCATCCTCAAATACTTCACCTAAAGAATTTTTCGTTCCGCTTGGGTCGGGGACCACAAAAAACGATCAATGGGAGGAGATTGCTGGCGCGCAGGCTACGATAGACACATCACTCTATCCCGCGATAAAGAAAGTGACTTTTGAAGCCAATCTCAAGTTAACGCCAGGGATCGGCACGCTCCAAGTGAAGCTCTTTAACGCAACAGATAAACACGACGTGTGGTTTAGCGAGGTTACCTCAGAATCAGATCAGTCCATACGCCGGGAAGCAATCATTACGCTTGATCATGGCAGCAAACAATATCAGGTCCATGCAAAGTCATCACTTCGGGCCGTCGCCGCGATTGACAACGCAAGAATTAGAATCGTGACGCAATAATATGCTGGGAGTTTCAGTAATTATCGTAAATTGGAATGGAAAAGAGGATACCTTGGTCTGCCTCGATTCTCTGGGCAAGTTCAAAATTCAAAATTCAAAGTTCAAAGTTTTTGTCATAGATAACGGTTCAGAAGATGACTCAGTGATAGCGATTCGCAAAAAACATCCAGAAGTTAAAATTATTGAAGCTGGAGAAAATCTTGGGTTCGCTGGTGGCAACAATATCGGTATTCGTAAGGCCATAGAAGGTGGTGCTGATTTTGTGTGGCTTCTTAATAACGACACGGTTGTAGACAGAAATGCACTGGTTTATCTTGTTGACGCGTTTAAAAATCCGGTTGCTGGCGTTGCCGGCTCCAAGATTTATTTTTCTCCCGGTCGAGAGTTTCACCGCGAGCGGTATAAAAAGTCAGAATTGGGAAAGGTGCTCTGGTATGCCGGTGGCATTATCGATTGGAAGAATATGTATGCTTCACACCGGGGCGTGGACGAAGTTGATCATGGACAATTTGACAAAGCAGAGGAAACGCCATTTATTACTGGCTGTTCAATGATGGTGAAGAAAGAAGTGTTCGAACGAATTGGATTCCTCGATGAGAAGTTTTTCGCGTATTTGGAAGACTTGGATTTTTGTTTACGAGCAAGACGAGCCGGCTATAAACTTCTGTATGTGCCGCAATCAATTATCTGGCACAAAAACGCAGGATCAAGTGCGGTGGGCAGTGAAATCCATCAGTACTACATGACGCGCAATCGGTCGCTCGTCGGTCTGCGTTATGCGCCCATACGAACAAAAATTGCATTGTTGCGTGAGGGGTTGGGCTTTATCATTAATGGTCCGCGTATTCGAAGAAAAGCAGTGCTAGGTTTTTTAAGGTCTCTCCTTGCGAGGCAAGGAGAGACCTT
>CAZUOM010000005.1:0-88505 GCA_964621305.1 uncultured Gammaproteobacteria bacterium
GGGGCGGGGGCGGCGGAGCCGCCACAAAACCAAAAGAAAAACAAGAACGAGGATGGCCAATTTCGCCCATTTTGGCCATCCTGCTTGCACTGAGCTTGTTCTTAAAGTATCAGCGAATTAGTTTACATCGACGCTCACCCAAAACAGAGCAACCTCCCGGTACGGTAGACTAAGTAGTAGGTAAAAACGTCTACCTGAAAGGAGGTTGCCATGAGTCATCGTACCATTGTCTCGCTCATTGAAACAAGAAAGGAGGTGGTCAGAGAGGTAAACCAGGGAATCTTGGCAGTAGGTACTGCCGCCTCAATCCTGGGCATCACCAGACAAGCTCTCTGGAAGATGAGAAGGAGAGTTGCCCGTGACGGCATGGAGATGGTCCTGGGAAACAAGCGTGGCCCAAAGGTCTACCACCGCGTCTGGAACCGGACACCGGACGAGTAACGGTAAAGTGGAACGCTTCCACAGAACCATTGAGGAAGAGTGCCACTTGAATCTTTGAAAAGTTTTGGTATAATAACAACTACCAAATATGCATACTAGCAACCAAAAGTTTTATTTTTTCTATTTTTACCCCCCGACAGGGAGGTTGGTTGCTGGTGTAACAGATTAAACTAATTACAAAGAAAGCCAGACGAACCTCCCAAACGGGAGGTTTTTTATGGCAAAAAAATATGAATCACGAACGAATGATAATCGCAGGACCATGCGCAGCTGAATCAAGAGATCAGGTTTTGGAATGCGCAAGTGCCCTGAAAGAACGAGGAATCAAAATAATGAGAGCTAGCCTCTGGAAACCTAGGACAAAACCTGGGTTTGAAGGTGTTGGGCTAGAAGGATCGTCATGGTTTGCGGAAGCAACCAATTTAGGTATAACCACAGGAACAGAGATACTATTGCCCGACCAAGTTACTGGTTTAATTGACGGGATACATGAACACAACGGAAATCTCACCAATATACTTCTTTGGTTAGGCTCTAGAAACCAAAACCATGTTATTCAGCGAGAAATCGCTAGAAGAATCCTAGAAGAAGCACCTAATAATGTAAGACTACTCATTAAAAACCAACCGTGGAGTGATGAAGCCCACTGGTTGGGCATTGTTGATCATGTAGTTGGCGCAGGGATAGACCCCAATAGATTAGTTCTTTGTCATAGGGGTTTTTCACCAAACGGACAAGCAAATTCAGATAGTTTCAGAAACCTCCCTGATTTTGACATGGCAATGAGAATAAAAGAGGCTACGGGATTACCCATGCTTCTTGATCCATCGCATATTGGAGGCAGCGTGGAGAATGTATTTAAGGCTGTTGAAATGGCTGCTGATTCTGATTTCGATGGCTTAATGGTAGAGGTTCACCCAACACCATCTGGCGCTCGCACTGACGCAAAACAGCAATTGTCCTTTCAAGAGTTAGATAGACTGTTAACTCTAAATAAATGATATGAGAGACCCGTATTCTAGTTACGATTGCACCAGGTAAGAGGTAAACACTTCCAGTGGGTTTGGGAGCGGATGAGCGGAATCGGACCGCCGTCACCAGTTTGGAAAACTGGAGCTCTACCATTGAGCTACACCCGCAGGACAATTTTACATTAAAATTTTTTGCGTCAACGTCAATTACTATTTAACACCGAAAAATTTCTTAATTTTGTTCGGTGCCGAGACTAGGAATTGCACCCAGATAACGTGTTTTTCAGACACGCGCCTTGACTACCTCGGCCATCTCGGCGTGGACGATGAGGGATTCGAACCCCCAACACCTTCGATGTAAACGAAGTGCTCTAGCCGTTGAGCTAATCGTCCATACAGTTTTATTTTAATGTAATTTCTCTGTTGGAGCAACCCATGGATATTGTTATAATCAATTTATGAACATCCTCATCGTATATTCCACCAACTCTGGCTCAACAGGGTCTGCTGCAGAACTCGTCGCAACCACATTAAAAGAAAAGGCCCACTCCGTGACGGTCAAACAGGCATTTGAAACAAGACCCCAGGAGCTTGCCAATTACGACCTTCTTATTTTTGGTTCACCAAGCTGGGACTATGAAGGCAAGGAAGGACAACCTCATGAGGATATTACCAATTTATTAAAACGTCTGGACGGGTCGAGCCTGACTGGAAAAAAGTATGCTATTTTTGGTTTGGGAGATACAAGTTATATGCATTTTTGCGGAGCAGTGGAAATTATCGAGTCAATCCTTAACGGCAAAGGAACGATTCAGCTTGTGCCGTCTTTAAAAATTGACCGCTATTATTATAGGCCAGACTCAGGAAAAAAAATACAAGAATGGGTTGACCAGTTAGCTACTATGCTACAATAGTAGACTATGCATTTGGGCTGGTGGCGGAATCTGGTATACGCGTACGCTTGAGGTGCGTATGGGGAAACCCGTGGAGGTTCAACTCCTCTCCAGCCCACTTTGGTTGGCGAACCAGAGTTAGACACTATTGGGAGAAGCCGCAGTGCTGGAATTGGTAGACAGGCACGCTTCAGGAGCGTGTGTCACAAACGACGTGGAGGTCCGAGTCCTCTCTGCGGCACTTTAATGTAGGGAATTTTTGACGATTTGAAGAACAAAGTCATCTAATGTCATACCAGCTGCTCGTATAGAAGCAGTCATAGCGTCTCCTGCCCCAGGAGAAATTCCTGCATTAGCATTGCACTCCAAAAAATACCACTGGTGAACTTTTGGATTATATCGTAAGTCAAATCTCCCGTAATCGCGAAACTGCATAGCGTAAAATGCTCGGATTGCCTGCTTTTTTATCTCGAGTAAATCAACAGACGAAATTTTTTTTGGAGGCGAAACGAACTGACTGTTTTTCCATAGCAGCGATGTTCTATCCCACTTTTCGTCAAAGCCGTAAATATTCCACTTGTTACAAGTTCTTCCTTTCCATGTAATTTGCGCCGGGGGTAACGCCACGGTTTTACCGCCGTTTTCGTAGACTGTAACCTGCAGCTCCTCGCCGTGGATAAATTCTTCGGCAATTAGCGTCTGATGATACTTTCTGCGCAAATTGGCTACGATACGTTTAAATTGTTCATAGCGTTGAGCAATCGATGCACTCGTTATGCCGATGCTGCAATGTTCAAAGGCTGGTTTGACGATGACAGGAAATTTACTTGGTAACAAAGAACGTCGCAAGCGATCGGATTGAGCAATGATAGAAAATTTTGGAATGGGCAAAAAATATTTCTGCAGCAGTTTTTTGGTGTGTAGCTTGTTGTTGCTCGCCTGTATCGACCAAACGGTAGAACCAGAGTGAGGAATGCTTAATCTGTCTAAAATTTTAGCAATTCTCACTTCCAACGCTCGACTATCGACGAGATTAAAAATATAGTCAGCATTTATCTTCTTTAGGTTTGCATACGAACGAATAGTAAGAGGAATAACCTGTACGTTGAAATAATTTCTGGTCAAAAGTTTTTCAATAAACGAAACCGTCGATTTCGTATCCTCATCCACTAAGATATGATCGCGATCCGGATAAGTTTTTTTATCTGCATTAGTTAACTGATGATAAAGAATCGCAATAGTATTTTTACTTGTTTGCTTGTGAATCTTTTTTCTCATCCCTATATTGGTCGTACCACATTTTGCTTAAGAGATCAACCATTGTACAATAAGTACATCGCTGGGGTGTTGGAATTGGTAGACAAGCAGGACTTAAAATCCTGTGGTGTAAAACACCGTGTGGGTTCGATCCCCACCCTCAGCACTTCGTCCGCCAGCCGGCGGACTCAGTGCAAGCACGAACGGGGTGTAGTTCTCGGTAACATCTTGAAAGATGTACCGAGTAAACAGTTGGTTTACACTGGAAATTACCAAGTAATTTTCAGTGTAGAGTGTACGGTTTGCCCCGTAAAATTCGGGACGTAGTTCAGTTGGTAGAATGCACGCTTTGGGAGCGTGAGGTCGCCAGTTCGAGTCTGGCCGTCCCGACACAAAATTATGACAAAAGCTTTTTTATTCATCGGAACAAGTATCCTCATTGTTATGTTCTGGTACTACTGGAAAAATCCACTATCTAGCTCAGTCACAGTCAACCATAAAAAAATTTTTGTTGAGATAGCCATAACGGACGAGGAAAAAGTAAGAGGCTTGAGCAATAAATCATCGATGCCGGTAGATCACGGTATGCTATTTATCATGGGCGAGCCAGCCCACCACAGCTTTTGGATGAAGGATATGCGGTTTCCACTTGATTTTATTTGGATTAGTGAAAAAACAGTTGTCGACTTGACCGAAAACGTGCCCAACCCTAAGGGAACCGAGCCTCCCGTAAAGGTGCAGCCCCGCATACCTGCTGACAAACTATTGGAAGTAAACGCCGGAGGCATCCAAGAGTACGGCATAAAGATCGGCGACACCATCTCCTTCAAAAACTGATATAATATGAGCGTTTACGCGGGAAATTTTTCTTAAAAATTATTCCGCGGGTGTAGCTCAATGGTAGAGCGCAACATTGCCAATGTTGATACGGCGGTCCGATTCCGCTCATCCGCTCAAAGTGGCAAGGAATTTGCCGGGTCGTTCAATGGTAGGACACCAGACTTTGGATCTGGTTACTCTAGGTTCGAATCCTAGCCCGGCAGCCAATTAACGTATGCGTCTGATGGTAAAGGATTTCGGGTAATACAAGAGTCGAACCGGTACGTCGTCGGTGAGCCTTCTGGCAAAATCGTCGTAGATTTTCTTGCGTTTTTCAATATTGTGCTCACGTCGCCCATCTTCGAGAAGTTTATCTATTTTTGCATTTGAATAACCTGTTAAATTGCTATCTTTTTGTGTTGAGTGCCACAGTGGATATTGATCAGGGTCTGGGGGAAGAATTTGATATGTCAGAAGTATATCAAATCCCTCAGAAATGTCGTTGACAATTTTAACTTTCGAAGGAATTCCCAACGTCGTCCAGCTTTTGGCTATTGTTTCAGCAACAGCAGAAAATGGTAGGAATGTGGAAATAGTAAGTTCTCCGGAGAAAGACGCTGCTTGAGAATTCTTTAGAAGTCTATTCACCTGATCTACATCATAATTGTATTTTTTTATATTGTCAGCTTGAACCCAGGAAAATTTGGGGAACGGATGGAATGCAGGTTCTTCATTGAGTGTGGGAACACCATGGGAAAGAGCTTGTCGATATGAGCGTTCAGACAAACGACTTTGACGAGTGTTAAAAAAAAGCGCAACGACACGATCATAATGTGTTGTTGAGTCAATGCGCGTATTGCCACCGCTCAAAATGTCAGGTGTGACCGATAGTTCTGATATATAATCGACGTCTCCGCGTCTATAGGCTATTATCGCTTGTGACTGATTCTGGTAAAAGCGAAACTCCTTGGCTGGCAAATTATGCACAACTGGTTCAAGCTTGAGATACTGCACTATATCAGCTTTCAGTCGTATTGCGACAACACGATATGGACCAAAACCTACGAGCCCAGGACGAAATATCGGCTTGCTTACTAAAAACGGGAACGGGCTGTAAGACTGCTTTAGAGAAGCAGTGATTTTCTTAGGTCCATGAGCGGTAAACGCTACGTTGCCAATATTGTAATTAACGTCGCTAGCTTTTACTTGACCTCCCGTATGCCAGTAGGCGTCATCCCGTAAAAAAAATTCATAGGTCTTTCCATTATCAGTCGTATTCCATGACTGTGCCAAACCGGCCGTAACCAGTCCATCGGGGCCGACTTTTGTCAGACCTACACTGACAAGCGATTGGAGTGATTGAGGTAAAGTTGTGGGAGAATATTGGCCAACTATGCCTATTCGCTCTATTGGCAAAAAAAAATTACGCTGAACATACGGAAAGGCTCGAACCAAAATTAACGACCCGACTAGTCCCATAAGGAAACCAGATACCAACGCTAAACGGTGCTTCATTGCTAATCCTATAAATAATCTTGATAGAAATCGACTATAGCGGAGAAACATAATCCTTAAGGCGAACTATTTAACGCGCGATCAGGTTGAGTACTGATGTTATGAAAAAAAGAATGGCAAAAATAATTGTTATACCAAACACCATTCTCTCAGCGCCACGCTTCGTACGATAAAACTCCGCTCCGCCAAACGAACTCCCCAATCCACCTTTGCTAGATTGCAGTAAAATTAGTCCTATAAGACAGGCTGCTACAACCATTTGACTTATAAAAATTCCAGTGTTCATATTTGATAGTACTTATGATATCAAAGATACGAGTGTTTTTGCTAACTTGTCTGAATCATGGCGGATGAGGCTGCGCACTAGTGCATCACTTTTGGTCTTTTGGATTAACGTATTATTGATTAAATCGGCCGTTACTACACGGATCCGGTTGGTTGCGACTAAATCATTGATAACTGGTAGTTCATAATATTTGGCATAAAAATCCAACGCTTTTTTAGGAATTTTCCCAGTATTAACCAGCGCTATATCAATAGACGGCCCGATATATTGTTCTAGTATCCTCAAATGATCGGATGCGGTAAAATTGTAGGTCTGGCCTAATTTGGTCATGAGATTGACTACGTAGACTTTTGGTGCATTAGCTTTTTTCAGTGCAAGGACAATGCCGTCAACCAAAAGATTTGGTAGTAAGCTCGTATAAAGGTCTCCCGGGCCTAGCACAATGAGATCAGCGCTTGAAATCCTAGACAGTGCTTCTGGGTTTGCTTTTGCTGCCGGCTCTAGCCAAACACGCTGAATACGTAGTTTTCCATCATGCTCGGGCATGTCGATAAGATGTTCCTCGGTCACTGTATAACCATTCTCGTATTTTGCGTGTAAGTTCATGTCTGTAAATGAAACAGGAATGACGGATCCACTAATTCTCAAAACTTTACCTGTTTGTCGAATGGCTTCTGCTTGCGAGCCCAAAATATCCGACAGGGCTGCCATAAATAGATTGCCAAATGTCATACCCGAAATGCCCTCGCCTTTTTGAAAACGATACATAAACAGCTTCCGTAGCAAGCCGACCCCTCCACGTTCATTGGAAAGGGCGACAAGGCATTGTCTCAAGTCGGACGTAGGTAGCAGACCAAACTCGTCGCGAATACGTTTATTGCTGCCACCGGAATCTGCCATGGAAACGATGGCAGATAGATGGTAAGGGTAGAGTTTAAGCCCTCGCAGCGAAACGAACGTGCCAGTTCCACCTCCAATACAAACAATGTTTTTCATAGATTACGATTCGCTAACCGAGCGCAAAACTCCTGTTATAAACATAAGAACAAGCGCTGTGACTACAAGAGATATGATATACGAAATGTGCATGGGCGGAATTGTAAATCCTGCTAACGAGAAACCAACAAAATCCCAGGCTTTGACCTTAACCTCCGTCACTACTAATGTTAATAACCAGAGAAGAACGACGTCTGTCAACCAAGAAGCCAGGCCGAGCGTCAGAAAGTTAATCGGTATGAAAAGGATTTTGAGAAGCGGTAGAATAAACAGGTTAAGCAGCGTCAGTACAAAACCAGCTCCAACCATGGTTTGCCAGTTTCCGATGATGACGAGGCTCGGGAGTAACTGGCTAGTAAACCAGAGCGCCACAATATTAAACAAGAAACTACGAAAAATGCCTCTCATGAGACTTTCATGGTATCAAGCAGCTTTCGACGAAGCAAGAGATGGTAGGCTTTGGCAAATCGGTGCGCTTCGTCGCGAATTCGTTGCAAAACGTGGATAGCTGGGCTATTAAGCGGCAGACGAATGCTGCGAAATTTCCCGCTTGTTTCCTTAAGTATAATTGTCTCAAATCGTTTGGCCAAACCGATGAGCGGAATAGTCAGCGCCGATTTCTCAAGTACTTCTGCTGCCGCAGACACCTGGCTTTTCCCTCCGTCAACCACCAAAAGACTTGGGTACTCCCACTCCGTGTGTCTAAGTCGTCGAGCTAGCACTTCTTTGATCATCTCCACATCACTAACTCTACCAGCTTGCGGAGCGGTCTTATTGTGAAAACGGCGATACTGACTCGGATCCGCAACTCCGTTGGTCAATACAACAAGCGAACCGGTTGATTGATGCCCAGCGATATTGGAAACATCTATGCATTCGATACGCGATAGGATCTCGAGCTTAGGTATATGCGCTTGCAGAAGCGCACGAAGTTGCACTAGTTCTATCGTGGAATCTTTTTGAGTATAGACCATGGGGTCAAACCTGCGCTCTTGGAGTGCAATGAGCGCTACGACGCTTTGCTTGATTCGATCGGCTGCTTCAAACTGATCTTTTTTGGCTAGTGTCTCCATTTCTTTTTGGAGTCCTTCGATGACGGCCGATGATCGGCCGGAAAAAATATCGCGGATTCGGATCATACTGCGGCGATAGCGTTTAGTTAATTCCTTTTTGAAAGTAGAATCCTCAAGCTTGCTTATATATGATGGGCAAGGGTCACATAGCCCAAGATGCGTATAGAAGCACGGTTTACCGTCGCGCTTCATTTGCGTGCAATATGGTATAACTCTGCGAATGCGCTGTAGAAGGCCGTAAGCAATGCGTTTAGACTGAAACGGTCCGAAGATTGCCCACCGCTTGGGTAATTTGTCGGTTATGGATGTCTTGCGGATCCGTAAAATGCGCGGAAGCTGTTCTCCCAGCGTAAGGATAATATATAGCGGACTTTTATCGTCACGAGAACTAACGTTATATTTTGGGTTGAGCTTCCGAATGAGCTGCGCTTCCAAAAGAAGCGCATCAAATTCCGTTGGCGTCGTCGTTACTTCGATGCGGTATATTTGCGAAACCATCCGACGTGTTTTATCGTTTCTAGAATAATTATTCGTGAAGTAGTCCCTGACTCGTTTGGACAAATCACGCGCTTTGCCTACATATAAAACCACGTTATGTTTATCACGATAGACGTAAGTACCCGGATGACGTGGTAGCTTATGAAGATCGACTGGTGAAACGTCCATGGGTAAAGAGCCAAACTAAAAAGAGTGAACTCATGATAATACCAAATACCGGCAACAGGAGCCAGTACATTGGTACGATAGTAAATATATGCAGGAACTGCTGTCCATTCACCGTTACAATTACTCGTCCGTATCCGCTAGCTATATAGTTATCAATTGGAATTTTTACCGGATAAGAAAACGATGAATTTGGAGGGATTCGATTTTCTATAGCTTTCAGCTGAAAGCTATAGGGTTGGCTCTCTATGGTAATATCGGCCGTATCCACTGACACGTTACTTTGATTCGTAACACGGATAAAACCAGATAGTGTAGTGCCAGCGCTTACTCTTTTGGGTATATCGATTGCCGTCGTAAGAGTTCCAGGCGTTAACGTAGTCACTTGCCCGGCAAATGAGACAGTAACATCTTTACCAGTTTGTCCCAGCTCTCTATAAGAGCCAGCAGGATATGGGTATTTACTAGATTTACCGTGAATGGCGAAAACGATATGATTGAAGTCTAGTTTTGTGAAATAATCCACTCCGGCTGTTGTGTTTGCCCACGTCGGGTCTATGGGAATCCAAAGACGTTTTTCTGTATCGTAATACTCCGGCCATGCGTGAAGCACGTCAGTAATAAACGATAAAGGTCGCAGGCGTGAGTTAGTGGTGTGAGCATAGCCAACAACTTCCCGTGCCGGAATTCCTGCCGCACGTGCTATCGCGATAAATAAATCGGTAAATTCCATGCAAAGAGCATCGTCTGCCTTCGTAAGGCCTCCTAATGCTCCGCGACGGACAGGGGAAAGATTGACTCGATCGTAGTTGTATGTAAGCGAGCCGACGACGTAGTCATAAATCGCCCTTGGCTTATTATATATTCGTGCAAGTTTCTGTATCTGATCATCACTAACTTCCCAAAATTGATCATCTTTGACATAGTCACCAACGTCAATTTCGTCCTTCCACCCAGGCCGCGCTGAAAGCCATAATGATACGAGTAGCTTAGCAGTAACTTTCTTTTTAGAAGCACCCGGGATTTCATATGTTGCTAGCCAGTTTCCATCACTATCACGTATAACTTGTTTTGGCAATGGATCCATCGATTGAACTATGACGCGTTGATAGGCGGTATCGGGCGGGAGGGCAATATCACTCACAACTGGTGTAATACGAGAATTTTGCAGGTGATAATCAAGGGTCAAAGCAAACGTTTGCTCGCTTCCGTAGGCGGCTGCAATACCTCCTTTAACCATTTGCTGTTTGTTCCATCGTCTACCGTCATATGGAGCGGGTGTACGGTATGCAAGAGGACCAAATGTTGGGGGAACGTTAAGCGTTACCATATACTCCCTTAAGCTTTCATCGTCTTCTATTCCTGGCACATAAATTTCCCATATATTGCCGTTTTTGGTTACTATGTCTAAATTTTCGTACCGTAAAGTAAAGGTCAATTTATTTCCAACTCCTACGACTTGTTCATTGAACGTTAGTCCTATGGTTGTTTTACCGTAATTTTGGCTTACAACCGGCTTAATGAGGTCAACACGATCTCGAGCAATAATGTTTTGAATTTTCTCACTATCGATAACGATAGAATACTCTTTTGGATACAGATTCGTCTGTAGATTCGTAAGGGTGACCTTCTGCGTAACGATGGTCAGACCCGAAGGGGAGATAGAGTAATCCAAATCGTACTCTGCGTCGAAAGGCGATTGCGCCCATGTAGGCGGCACAAACGACAACAAGGCAAAAATGGCAACGATAAAAAAAATAGATTTCATCTATACGACTATTGTAGTCTACGAAGGAACATACCGGTATAGGAATTTTTTGTATTGCTTATATCATTGGGAGTACCAGTTGCTATTAATTTTCCTCCAGACTCTCCCCCCTCGGGTCCGAGGTCAATAATCCAATCAGCGTTTTTGATCATATCAAGATTGTGTTCGATCACTATGACTGTGTTACCAAGGTCCGTAAGGCGGTGGAGGACGTTTAAGAGTTTCTGAAGATCAGCAAAATGAAGTCCTGTCGTTGGCTCATCGAGAATATATACAGTTTTCCCGGTAGCACGTCTCGAGAGCTCAGTTGCTAGTTTTACCCGTTGGGCCTCCCCGCCTGAAAGTGTCGTAGCAGGCTGACCAAGATGAATGTAACCAAGGCCTACATCGCTGATAAGCTTAAGTTTTTCTGCCAAACCGGGATAATGTTGAAAAAACTCAAATGCCGAATCGACGGTTAAATCTAATACCTGTGCAATTGACTTTCCGTGGTAGGCAACATCTAGCGTTTCGGCACTGTAGCGCGTTCCGTGGCACACTTCACACGTTACATAGACGTCAGAAAGAAACTGCATTTCGATTCTCTTCTGCCCTTCACCCTCGCATGCCTCACAGCGGCCGCCTTTAACATTAAACGAAAATCTTCCAGGTTTATAGCCCCGGAGGCGTGAATCCGGAAGATCGGAAAAAAGGTCGCGTATATAGGAAAATATCCCGGTGTAGGTAGCTGGATTACTACGCGGAGTTCTACCAATTGGAGACTGGTCGATCAGAATAACTTTATCAACTTTCTCTATTCCCACTAACGCCTCGTACTTTCCTTCTTTCAAGTGGCTAGCGTAATTAAAGTGATTTTGGAGCACAGGGTATAGGGTCTCCACAACCAGTGTCGACTTTCCACTGCCACTGACTCCGGTAACACAGATGAGGTGACCGAGGGGAAACGAGACCACTATGCTTTTGAGGTTATGTTGTGTTGCGCCTTTAAGTGTTAGCATAGCACGGTCGTCCGGTTTTGGTAACGTCTTATTTGGACGAGAAATCTCTCGGTCGCCGCGTAGGTATTCCGCAGTTAGTGATTTTTTGTGCCCTCGGACGTCCGTGAGGTTTCCCTCGGTTACGATTGCGCCTCCATGTATCCCCGCGCCCGGACCGAAATCTACAATCCAATCTGCGCTTTCCATCGTCTCCCGGTCATGCTCGACAACGACAACAGTGTTTCCTAGGTCCCGGAGTCGTTTAAGCGTGTCAATCAGGCGCTTGTTGTCCCTTTGGTGGAGACCAATCGACGGCTCGTCGAGAACGTAAAGGACGCCTGAGAGTCCTGAGCCGATTTGAGATGCAAGCCTTATCCTTTGAGCTTCTCCGCCAGCCAAGGTCGTAGCGGAGCGATTGAGCGTTAGGTAGTCAAGCCCTACTGCGCTAAGAAAACCAAGCCGCGCTTCTACTTCCTTGAGAATCGGTGACGCGATACTAACGTCAGTTTCACTGGTCAACTTCGCCCTAATTGCTCTCATCCACTCTAAATCATCTGTAATCGACAAAGCAGTGACGTCTGCTATGGAAAGCCCATCTATCGTAATGGTCAGCGACTCCTTTTTGAGCCGCCGACCCTCGCACGCCTCGCACGTTTCTGTTTTCATATACTTCTCAATTTCGTAGCGGATGAACTCAGACTCCGACTCGGAGTATCGTCTCCTTAGTTCCGACACAAGGCCTGCGAAAGATTCTTCTATCGTTGTCATCTGGCCAAATCTATTCGTACCGCCAACTATGTGAATATCATCGCCAGTACCATTAAGGAGTACATTTTTTTGCTTGATAGTGAGGTGTTTGAGCGGGCTTCGCAGATCAATTCCGTATTTTTTGGCAACCGTCGTGACCACGCGGCTATACCAACTGTCGTGGAAGAACATCTTGGCAAACGGCAAAATGCCGCCTTCACTGATTGATAGCTCGGGATTGAGTATTCTGTCGTGATCGACAGTGAGTACTTCACCTAAGCCGCTGCATGTTGGGCAAGCTCCGTGCGGTGAGTTGAAACTAAACGTTCGCGGCTCAATCTCAGGAAGCGAAATGTTGTCAACTGGGCAGGAAAACTTTTCGGAATAAAGGTGATCGATCGTTTTCTTCGGCTTATCTGGGATATCGAATCCGCTGTCAAGAATCTCAGTCACCACCACAACGCCATCAGAAAGAGCCAGCGCCTGCTCAACCGCATCAGCGACCCTCGACCGCACTGCTACATCTTTCAGTTGAACGCTGATTTTATCTACAACTACATCGACTGAGTGTTTATTTGTTTTGATAAGCAAAATATCTTCATCTACGTCCAAAAAATGCCCGTCAACACGAATTTGCCGAAAGCCTTTAGCACGCAAGTTACTAAACAAACCACTGAACTCTCCTTTCCTGTCGCGCACGACGGGAGCAAGAATCATAAACCGGTAATATTTCGACTGCTTTTCGACAAGTCTCTTACGCGCCTCCTCAAAAATCAGTGCGACAATTTGTTGACTTGTAAGCTTGTTGATCTCTCGTCCGCAGACCGGACAATGCGGGTGGCCGATCCTTGCAAACAGAAGCCGTAAATAATCGTAGATTTCCGTCACTGTTCCGACAGTCGAACGAGGATTGCGTGATGTAGATTTTTGGTCAATTGAGATCGCGGGCGAAAGGCCTTCGATAGCATCCACATCCGGCTTATCCATGACGCCAAGAAATTGACGAGCATACGAAGAAAGCGACTCAACATACCTTCGCTGCCCCTCAGCGTAAATCGTATCAAAGGCCATCGAGCTCTTCCCCGATCCAGAAACACCAGTAAACACAATGAGCTTATTCTTCGGAAGCTCGAGATTAATATTTTTGAGATTGTGTTGCCTTGCGCCCTTGATTTTTATCACGTTTTCCATAGGCGAAACTCCCACCGACACACCGTGGCAAAGTCATTGTAACACGCTTAACGAGTTACTTGGGCAATCAAGTCCCGCAGCTTGGCTGCGGATTCGAAGTCTAGGTCCCGGCTGGCAGCGCGCATGGCTTGGGTTAATTCTTTTATATATTTCTTTTTGTCCTGCGGCGTCATGCTCTCAATATCCAGAGGTTTTTCGTCCTCAACTTTTTCGACTAAGCGATTTCTGATGGGTTTTTGGATACTCTGTGGCGTTACACCGTGCTTCTTATTGTATGCAACCTGAACCGCCCGCCTGCGCCCCACTTCTGAAATCGCCTTCTTCATCGACTCAGTCACTGTGTCTGCATACATAATCACCTCTCCCTGCACGTGTCGAGCGGCGCGGCCCATGGTCTGAATCAGACTTGTTTTGCTACGTAAAAATCCTTCTTTATCCGCATCAAGAATGACCACCAGCGATACCTCCGGAAGATCTAGACCTTCTCGGAGTAGGTTTATGCCAACTACAACGTCGTAGGTTCCACCACGAAGATCAGCTAAGATATCTGTCCGCTCAAGAGTTGCGATGTCTGAGTGAAGATAATGCACCTTGATTGCCCGATCTTCGAGGAACTTTGCTAAATCCTCGGCCATACGCTTCGTCAAGGTCGTGACCAGCACACGCTGTTTTTTGGCAACCCTGGCTTCAATCTCGGAAATTAAGTCATCAACTTGTCCAGTCGTTGACCGGACTGAAATCTTCGGATCCACCAAGCCCGTCGGCCGAACTAGCTGTTGGACAACACCGGATTGTTCCGATTTGACATTTGATATTTGAGCTTTGACATTCCGCTCCGATTCTTCGGCACGGCCTATCTCCCACTCATCTGGTGTGGCCGATACGTAAATCGTCTGCGGTTTACGACGAAGAAACTCGTCAAAACGCATGGGGCGGTTATCGAGAGCCGCCGGCAGTCGAAAGCCGTAGTCAATTAGCGTCTGTTTGCGACTGCGGTCTCCGTTGTACATGCCGCGAATTTGAGGAATGGTTATATGCGACTCGTCGATAATAAGCATCCAGTTATTTTTGACCGCCTCTTCAAAGTAGTCGAAAAGTGTATAGGGTGGATCACCGGACCTTCTTCCATCGAAATATCTAGAGTAATTCTCTATCCCATTGACATAACCCATTTCAGAGATCATCTCGAGGTCAAAATTCACTCGCTGTTCAATTCGTTGTGCCTCTAGAAACTTACCTTGATTCTTAAACAATGCCACTTGCTCGACCATGTCCGCTCGGATCTGGTCAAAAACGTTTTTATAGGATCTTGGGTCGATCATGTAGTGTTTAGCTGGATAAATCATGGTCGCATTAAATTTTTCCAAAGTCTTGCCGGTCAATTGGTCTAATTTGACTAACTGGGCTAATTTGTTGTTTTGGACAACCATACGTATACAAAAGTCTTCATACGCCGGAAAAAGATCTATCGTATCTCCCCGAACCCGAAATGTTCCCCTGTGGAAACCATAGTCGTTGCGTTCATACTGTAGTTGAACTAACCGGTCGAAAACGCTTTCACGTGCTATTTGCATCCCAGGCTTGAGCTCCAATACAAAATGGCCATACTCACGCGGCGAGCCTATGTTATAAATACAAGAAACCGACGCAACTATAATAGTATCGCCCCTTGTAAGAAGACTGGCTGTTGCGGCGAGCCTGAGTTTATCAATTTCCTCGTTGATCTCGGTTTCTTTTTCGATATACGTATCAGTCTGGGGAATATAAGACTCGGGCTGGTAAAAATCGTAGTAAGAAACAAAGTACGACACGGCATTTTTTGGAAAAAGGTCTCGAAATTCCTGATATAACTGTGCTGCAAGCGTTTTGTTGTGGCAAATAACTAAGGTAGGACGCTGAAGTGCCGCCACTACGTTAGCCATAGTAAAGGTTTTCCCGCTGCCGGTTACCCCTAAGAGCACCTGCTCACGGTCACCAGCTTTTAGACCACTAAGAAGCCTCCCAATTGCCTGCGGTTGATCTCCTGTCGGTTTGTAGGGCGAACTTAATTCAAACTGTTTCATATTCGTATATTTTCTGCAGTATTATCCGTATTGATCACTTTTGTTCTAGTTGACGTTTCGGGTTTTTCTACTATACTCATTGTACCATGCCAGCTATTCTCTATACACGCGAACGACAAATGCTGGAGTTTATCGATCAATTTATCCAACGTTATGGCTATGCTCCAACACTTAAGGAAATCGGAGATGCTCTATCCATGGCTTCTCCAGCAACGGTCCATGAACACATTAGGCGCCTACGGGAAAAAGGATACCTGAAAAAACTAGACGGCACCAGCCGCGGATTAGAAATTGTCAAGGAAAATTACCGGCAGTCCTGCGATACTGCCGGCGGCATCGAATTACCTGTCCTTGGCTATATCGCAGCCGGAGTTCCCCTTGAACCATATACAGACCCAAATTACTACATCTCTGTTGCTCCTCAAATGATCGCATCCAATAAACCTCATTACATTCTTCAGGTTAAGGGATCTTCAATGATAGACGACGGAATTCTCGACGGTGATTTTGTTGTAATTCAGCACCAACAGGAGGCGCAAAGCGGTGAAATTGTAGTCGCGCTTCTGCCCAATGGGCTGGCAACACTTAAGCGAATCTATTTTGAAAAGGACCGGATCATGCTCAAACCGGCCAACTCAACCATGTCCCCAATTTTTACCACCCACATTAAAATACAGGGAAAATGCATCGGGTTGATTCGGAGATTTAGCTAAACTTTTTTTTGAGAATATGGTAGGCGGTTGGAGCCAAAGAACCAACTACGATGAGGGCAACAATCGGCAATAGATAACGATCCACATCAGGAATCACGCTTCCGAGTAGATAGCCCATCATGGTTAAGCCAACAGCCCAAAGACAGCCTCCGATGAGATTGAAGCAGAGAAATTTCTTGTAGTTCATATCAGCCACCCCCGCAACAATGGGGGCAAACGTGCGAATAAATGGCAGAAAGCGTGCTAAAATAATGGTCTTGCCGCCGTGTTTTTCATAAAATTTTTGTGCTTTCAACAAATTTTCTTTGTGAAAAAACAATGAATTCTTGCGGTGAAATATCCGCTTCCCTACACGGTGACCAAATGCGTAGCCGAGGCTATCACCCAAAACTGCGGCCATGAAACAACCGATAGCAAGTGGAACAATCGGGAGAAACCCCTGAGAGGCCAGAAATCCTGCGGTAAAGAGTAAGCTATCTCCGGGAAGAAAAAAGCCTATCAGGAGGCCCGATTCGGCGAATATTATAGCCCATACCCCGAGAACTCCGATCGTTTTAATAAGCTCGATCAAATCAAGATGCATAGTTAATATTCTTCAAGCGTGGAGGTGTCGCCGATAGGGAGGCCTAATTCTTTGGCTTTCAAAATGCGGCGCATGATTTTGCCTGAGCGGGTTTTTGGAAGTCTATCGATAAATTCTATCTCTCTGGGATATGCGTGTCCGGCCAGGTGTTTTTTAACGTAATCCATGAGTTCAGTTTTAAGTTTTACTGAAGGTTTTGACTCCTTTTCAAGTACAACGAATGCTTTTACGATCTCGCCACGCACGGCGTCCGGCTTTCCGATGACGCCTGCCTCAACAACAGCCGGGTGTTCGACGAGAGCCGATTCGACCTCAAACGGCCCAACGCGCTCGCCGGCGGTTTTAATTACGTCATCGGCTCTCCCAACAAACCAAAAGTATCCATCTTTATCACGGGAGCCGCGATCGCCGCTTATGTACCAACCGTGACTAAAGTAGGTAGCGAACTTATTTGGTCGCTTCCAGATTGTATGCATCATCGATGGCCATTTTGGTTTGAGTGCAATATTCCCCTCTTTTCCATCTTCCAACACTCTCCCTTCATCGTCGATGATAGCAGCGACTAGCCCCGGAATCGGCTTACCCATGGATCCGATTTTAATATCCATGCATGGATAGTTTGCTATACAAATCGCGCCGGTTTCCGTCTGCCACCAGGTATCGTGGAAAGGTTTTTTAAAAACTTTCAGTGCCCACCTTATCGCTTCCGGATTTAGTGGCTCTCCGACTGAACATAAGTGTCTTAAATTGCTCAAGTCGTGATTCTTAACGAGCGCATCTCCGCTAGCCATCAACATCCGGATCGCAGTCGGCGCCGTGTACCAAACAGAAACCTTATATTTCGCGAGTATTTCATACCAGCGCTTAGGGTCAAAACGGCCGGAATAAACTACTGCAGCCACCCCGTTGGACCAGCTCCCAAGAATTTCATACGCAATGCCCGTGACCCAGCCCGGGTCAGCAGTGCACCAATATGTATCATCATCTTTTAGATCTAACACCCACTTGGCCGTCATGTGCTCTTGGAGGATAGCGCGATGAACATGCACCACTCCCTTAGGTTTTCCTGTGGTCCCGGATGTGTAGAGCATAAACGCGTAGTCATCCGGATCCATGTGGGCGATATGGAGCTGGTTGCTTGCGTGCTCAAAGAACTTTGCAAAATCGTCTGTGTTTACTGTAATAATATGTTTGAGGTCAGGAAGTTTTCCGCGTACTTTGTCGATTCGACCCTTAAGTTCACTATTGGTTATGACGACTTTAGCGCCGCTATTGCCGAGTCGATCCGCCAGTGCCTGTTCCTGGAATGCGCTGAAGAGCGTACCTGCAATAGCCCCTATTTTTATGGTTCCGAGAAAAGAAATGAATAATTCTGGTACTCGGGGGAGAAAAATGAACACTCTTTCTCCTCGTTCTACGCCAAAATCCTTGAGAATATTACCTAATTTATTGCTCGCCAGGGCTAGTTCCTCGAACGTGTACTTTTTTTGGGATCCATCCTCACCTTCCCAGTAAAGCGCTACCTTATTTTTGCGCCACGTATGAGTATGTCTGTCAACGGCGTTATAAGCGGCGTTGATCTTATTGTGAAACCAATCTAATTCTTTGCGCGCGGTTTTCCAATCGAAGACGCGTCTGGCGTGATCGTAATCGTCGAGGTTTGGAGGAGAGGGGAAATCTTTGGAGAATTTTTTGTAGGTGTCTATAATCATGTCTTTTTCACCACAAACTTCTCGTCCAATCTTTTCAGGTTTTCTACCACCCCTGTGTACTCCAGCTCATCCATACCCGCCATGGCCGGTCCGTAGAAGCCCTGACGGCGCATTTCGAGGGTTTTCTCAGTTGCTTTAGCGCGGATGGCGTCCCAGAATGGCTGGTCGAAGAGGTCGACGGCCTCAGTTAGCTTTCCCTCGTGAACACAGTAGCCGGCTGCAGAAACAATAGTGGGGCCGTCAAAATAGGAAATGATCGTGCCCTGTTTAACTGGCATCACAGCCACGTGGTGACTTCCTCGATTGTCGCCAAGCGTGTAATGAGCAAGCGACCACGGCGAAAGAATCTCACCAGTCGATGGAAATTGTTTCTGTGATCGAACGATAGCAACGGGATCGTCTTTACCTACGTATTTTCCCGCGATGTTGTGAAGGCGACTGGTCGATGCGACAGCTGCTTGTAATCCTGATTTGTTTTCCCAAACGCTTTCAATAACGTAGTGATTAGGATCTCGTAGAAGTGTACAAAGGTCGTAATAATCTTGCGGGGCCGTGAGCGTAATTGTTCTATCTGCATCTGTGTAATTAACGTCCATGATTGTAAACCTAAATCCTGCACTCATATCTGGAGCCAAAAGAAGGCCAGCATTGTGGTATGGACTTGCATGCGCCTCAAACAGCGGATAGTTAAATACCCCAGGCCCGCACTTGTCAGCGGCAAAGACTATAAATGGTTCTGCAGGGCGCTCTTCAAACTCCATCTCTGACGATCCCGGGCCCATTCCTCGGACGTTGCCTGAAAAAGCGTCTTTGAGAAGATCCTGACCTGCGCCATAAAGGCCCTGCGACTTAGCTATTTTTGTCGTCTCCACAAAAGTATCCCATGCTAATTTATGAATATCAGCATTATCGACACCTCTGGTATGAGTCATAAGAAGCGCGATGTCGTCGCCAGTAAACGTAACACGGCTGTCGATGAGCAATCCTTTGCTGATGGCTTGGGTTTGAAATTCTTTCGCCTTTTCAAGCATGGCTTCGCTGGGCCTGTTGTGGCCACCGATAGAGCCGGTATCTGCTTTTATTATAGAAAGTGTTATTTTCATCTCATTTTATTTAACCATTCCCCAAAAAATCTTGCAAGAGGTTGTTTCCGGTCATATCAGTTGGGATAGGTATCCCCATGTGCGAAAGGATTGTTGGGGCAACATCTCCAAGTTTTCCTTTGGGTAAACTATATCCAAAGCCTTGAAATTTTTTCTGGATGATCATAAGTGGCACGGGATATGTCGAGTGTTCGGTGTCCATGCTGCCATCAGCTGTAAGCATCTCCTCAACGTTTCCATGGTCAGCCGTGATAAAGCATGTTCCGTCCATAGCCAATGCCTGACTGACTATCTCACCTACACATCTGTCTGTTGCTTCACAGGCTTTTATGGCTGCAGCGATATTTCCAGTATGAGCTACCATATCCGGACAAGCGATGTTAACCACGCTAAATGCATACACACCGAGCTTGAGACGGTCGATCAGACGATCAGTGAGCTCGTAGGTAGACATCTCAGGCATTAAGTCGTATGTCGTTATATGGGGTGAGGGAATGATAATTCGATCTTCTCCAGGATATGCATCTTCATGTAGTCCATTAAAATAATACGTAACAAATCGCTCTTTCTCTGATTCTGCAGCGCGCAGCTGTCTCAATTTATGATCAGCAATCACCCGACCAAGAGAATTATGAATCTGCTCAGGTGGAAATGCAACCATAACGGGAAGATTACGCTCATATTCTGTCATCGAGACAAAAAAAAGAGAACTTAATACTTTGTGGCGGAAAAACGGCCTGCGCCCAGCGGGTTCAAGAGTATGTTTGTGTACATATTTGATCGTATACGGATCGAATGCCATCGACGTTTTTACTTCAAAGTCAGGCAATACAAATGCACGAGTAAGTTGTCGCGGTCGATCGATACGATAATTAAAAAAAATGACGGCATCGTTATTATCTATCCGGGGCCTCGCAATACCCGTCTCATCGAGAATTATAGTTGGTTCGACGAACTCGTCAGTTACACCAGAGGCGTAAGATCGCTCCAATGCCTCGCGGGCGCTTTTCGCCGTTCGGGATGTACTCTCCGTCAGCGCCACATAGGCTTTTTCGGTGCGATCCCAGCGACAATCTCGATCCATAGCATAATACCGGCCAGTAATAGTTGAAACGACTCCGATTCCCATCGTCGTACAAGTTTCTTCTAGTTCGTTGATGAAACGAAGCCCAGCCTGTGGAGGAGAATCTCGCCCATCTGTTATTACATGCAAATAGACCGGTCGAAAGCAATTATGTTGTTTTACCATCTCTAACAAAGAATATAGATGGTCCCTACTAGAGTGAACTCCGCCATCGCTTAACAAGCCTATAATATGGAGTGAAGACTCATGATTATTTACATGAGCGATAGCTGCTGCAAAAGCCCCATTTCGATAATAACTTCCATCGGCAATCGACATATTTATTTTTGGTAGATCCTGCAAAACGACACGCCCCGCACCAATGTTTACGTGGCCTGTTTCCGTGTTTCCATCTTCGTTCGGTGGCAAACCGACGCCTTCCCCCGATGCAATGAGTTCACTGTGCGGATAGCTTTGCCACAATGAAGGAATCGCGGTAAGGTTTGCTTGCGATATCGCATTCCCTGGGCCAGAAGGTGCTATTCCCCAACCGTCGAGGATGATAAGAATAGTAGGTTTAACCATTATTTACCCAAAAACAACTCTGATTCTATTTGTAGTAACCGATTATATTTGGCGACGCGTTCACCCCGTGCTGGCGCCCCAAATTTGACGTAATCGCACTGGACGGCAACAGCCAAATCAGCAATAAACGCATCATTGGTCTCTGCGCTGCGATGTGAAACAATGGTTGAAAGTCCGGCATTTTTTGCTTTGGTCACTACCTGAAGGTATTCAGACAGCGTGCCGATTTGGTTTGGCTTAAGAAGCACGGCAGAACAGGCTTTTTGCGCAATAGCTTGATCGAGACGAGTAGCATTAGTGGCAACCAAATCATCACCAATAATGAGTATTTCTTTTCCTATTTCAGCAGTCATTATCTTCCAACCTTCCCAATCATCTTCATCTAACGGATCCTCCAAAAGTAGAAGTCGATATTGACGATGAAGGTCAATAAGATACTTGGCAAAATCTTTTGGCGCAAGCTCTTGAGGTTTATCCTTGATGCGGTAGCCTGATGGCGTTTTAAAATGACTGGCGGCAACGTCCACGCCCAAAAAAACATCAACGCCAAAAGTGTATGGAGATTGTTTGATGGCATCCAGTAGCAAGGCAAAAGCCTCCAGATTGGTAAAGAGATTGGGAGCAAAACCTCCCTCGTCACCTACGGAATGAACGGCGTTGCGGTAAATCAAAATGTCATTGAGGACATGATCAAGCTCCGCCCCCATCCGGAGGGCAGCATGATACGGCTTGTTTGTCGCTGGCACGACATGGAACTCTTGAAAGTCCAAATTGCCCGCCCCGTGTTTTCCGCCGTTGATAAGATTTAGTATTGGTGTGGGAATCCGCTTGATGGGTGTCGGCAGAAGTGTAGCAAAAAGCGAATTTAAGTATGCATACAGCGGACTGCGCTCCTGCGCCGCAGCAGCAGTAGCCACAGCCAATGAAACCGAAAGAATGGCATTTGCCCCTAGCCTAGCTTTATTTGGCGTGCCATCGAGCTGGATCATGGCAGAATCGATAGCGCCTTGATTTAGTCCGTCCATGCCACGTATCTTCGGCCCGATGATCGTGTTGACGTTGTTGACTGCTGAAAGTACCCCCATGCCGCCGTAGCGCTTCATGTCCTTGTCCCTAAGCTCCACCGCCTCGTAGGTGCCTATCGAGGCCCCTGCCGGCACGGAAGAAACACCGCGGTAGCCGCTTTCAAAAACCACCATCGTTTCAACAGTCGGGTTGCCGCGAGAGTCTAGGATCTCGCGAGCAATGACGGCGTAAATTTTTGATGACATACATTAAGTTATAAAGTTTATAAAGTTAAAAGTCCTTAAAGTAAAAGCTTTATAACTTTATAACTTTATTAACTATTTTGTTTTCCGCCTGATAAACAGTTTCTCTTACGTGATCTACGGCATCCGGGTTTACCGAGACGCTTGTGATGCCCCAACTGACAAGTTTTTCAACGAGCTCCGGATAATCTGACGGCGCTTGCCCGCAGATAGAGCTAGTAACTGCGCGTTTGGCACAGGTTTTGATAGTACGTTCAAACGCCCACAGGACTGCATCATCAACTTCGTAAAAGTCTTTGGCTACCTCGCTATTGTCTCGATCCGTGCCCAGTATGAGCATGGTTAAATCATTGGAGCCAATGGAAACACCATCAATCCCGATGTCAAGGTATTTTTCAATCAAAATGGCATTTGTCGGGACTTCGACCATCATCCACAAACGAAATGTTGATGAGCGACAGAGCCCGGATCCTGTGACGATTTTCTTAACCTCCAAAAGTTCTCTGGGCGAACGCACAAATGGTATCATCAAAGAAAGATTCTTCAGTCCGTGCTTGTTGCGAACCGCTTTGATTGCTTCCAGCTCCAACTCAAACACCCGAGGATCGGCAATATAGCGCGCCGCACCGCGGTACCCGAGCATGGGGTTTTCTTCTTTAGGTTCGTACTTTTCCCCACCTTTGAGGTCTCGGAACTCATTGGTGCGAAAGTCGCTGGCCCGGTACACAACCGGCCGGGGATGAAACGCCTCACAAATCGTAGTCATCCCGGAAGATAAACGGTTGATAAAAAATACTTCTTTCCTTTCGTCGATAAGTTTCCTTGGGTGGGTACCTATTTGAGCCATCATAAACTCCGCGCGTAAGAGCCCCACGCCATCTACATTCATTTTTGCCACTTCTTTTGCACGATCCGGTTGAGCCAGGTTGACGTAGACATGGGTAGCGGTTTTTAAGTTCTTCCTGAAAACACCTTTGGCGATTGGGTTTTGGGTTCCACCTTCTCTTTTCACAACTCCTCGATATATCTCCCCCATCGATCCATTGACCGTTATTACCAAACCGTCTTTGAGCAGTTTCCTTGCTCCAGTTGCGCCAACGACACACGGGATACCCAGTTCCCTAGAGACGATGGCCGCATGAGACGTTCTACCTCCCTGTTCTGTGACAATTGCAACGACCTTCCTCATAACGGGAACATAATCCGGGTTGGTCATTTCTGCTACCAATACGCTGCCAAATTTTACTCTGTGCAGTTGGTTGGGAGACGAAAGTTGAGCCACCGGTCCGCTGCCAATACCCGGACTTGCCGCATCGCCCTTCAGCAGCAAAGCTGCTTCAGGGTAAACCCTCTGTGTTGCTTGCCCTGAACCCCGTTCTGCGGGGTGAAGGGTTGTTATCGGCCTCGTCTGCACTAAATATATCTTTTTTTTCTCAATGGCCCATTCGGCGTCCTGAGGAAAAAAATAGTGATGTTCCAATTTTTTGGCCAATACGGCAAGCTCAAGAATCTCCGCATCGGTCAATTTCTGCTTACTTCCCAGTGTTTTTGTTATCCTGGTTTCCACGTTTTTACTACCCTTTCGCGCGAGCATCAAATCCTGCGTGCGGGTCTGTTTAACTAAGATCGTTAACTTCTTTTTATCTACTTCATAGTGATCAGGCGTCACGGCGCCCTGGACGATCATTTCTCCGAGTCCGTAAATTGCTTCAATGACAATTTTTGATTTATCGTTAGTTACCGGATCGATCGTAAACATGATACCTGATTTCTCCGACTCAACCATTTTTTGTACTGGAACGGCAATACCAACCTTAAAGTGATCAAAATTGTTCGTTGCTCTGTAAAATATCGCTCGTGCAGTAAAAAGCGACGCCCAGCACTCCTTTACTTTTTCAATGAGGTTAGCTTCACCCTCTACGTTGAGAAACGTCGCCTGCTGGCCGGCAAATGACGCATTCGGTAAGTCCTCAGCGGTCGCTGATGAGCGTACGGCAACGAGGGGATGTTTAAAGACACCGTCGCCGCCAAGTTTAAAGTAGACTCGAATTATTTCTTGTGCGATCGATTTAGGAAATTCGAAGCGCGTGATAAAATGCTGGATATTTTTTGAAGCTTTCTCAAGGGCTTTACTATCGCTTACCTCTAATCCTTCTAGTTCCTTCTTAATCCTCTTTTCTAGCTGGTTATGATTTAGGAAATCCTGGTAAGCCTTTACAGTTACGATAAAACCAGGAGGCACTGGGAATCCGGCCTTTGTCATCTCGCCAAGATTTGCTCCCTTTCCGCCGACGATATCTACGTCTTCGCGATCAACCTCATTAAACCAAACAACATACTTTGCGGGCATGAAATAAGTATGAAGAGTTATTTGCGACTTTACAAGGTCTCACCTTGCAGTATTGCAAGGCGAGACCTTAAGAAATTAAGTCTTTGCCAGTTCTGCCTTGAAATAGTCAACCCAAGGGATTTTGCTGGGATTGATGTCGTAGAGCATTGACATGTAGTAGTTTACGTAAGCGCCAAACTGGATACATTCGAACACTTGCGCGACTTTTGTCTTCGACTCTGGGACAAATTCCTCTATATGCATTCCCTGCTTTCGCACGACATCCTTGGTTATTGCGACTCTCTTTTCAATAACCTCTGAATAAAGATTAGACGTGAGAAATAAAAACGTAAGTATTTGTTTATTCTTGTTTGGAAATGTGAGTGCCTCCATCAGGTGGTGGTTGAGCTCTGGTATGTCATGGTAGGCTGCAAACGCTTTAGCACACTCATGGAATTGATTGCGAATGACCCGGCCAACCTGCAATAAAAATTCTGCTGAGACGATAATCGGTATTTTCTCAAACCACGTAAGTGCCAACTGCTTAGCGGAGTTGCTTGTCGTGGGCACAGAAAGTCCAAAAGATCTGTTTCCCTTATCGGCAACCGCTTCAATATCGCCGCTATCTTTATCTGAAAGCGAAATAAAACCAAGGCTATTGATAATAGCCATCTGACCGTATACGGTATAACCTGTACCAAGACGCGGCTGTGCTGACGGATTATAAAGCGGATTAAAAATATATGCCGGGACTTTAAAGCTTGCGAAAACATCTCCAAGTGTCTTTCCGATGGTAATACCGGTCAATTGTGCGTTTTTTTCTCCGGCTTCCTTGGCGCAGGCAATCGCCTCTTCGGTAGTTCCCGAGTAGCTGCAAACTATCACCAAGGAATCTTTGTTAACGTAGGGCGGCAAATGATAGCCGTTAATAATTTCAAATGGTACTTTCAATTCATCGAAAAAAAGCGATTTGATAACATAGGCGCCCAGTGCCGACCCACCCATGCCGGCAAACACAATGTTTTTTACGTTTCTGTAAAAGTCCGGAAACCGGATTTTTTTAACGTCTTCCCACGCCTGCTGACACTGTTTTCCTAAGAGTTCAATCGACCCCAAAACATTTTCCTCATCAAGCCTATTAACCGCAGCAATATCATCAAGATTTTGCATATCGCTAATGTACTACGGACTCAATCCAATAATCCTCAATAATTGTTCGTGGATTTTTCCGTTGCTAGCCAGAATTCCTCCTGACAGGTTGTGATTTTTCAATGGATACCCGCTCCAGTCAGTCACGGTTCCGCCTGCTTCAGCCACAAGCAACAAACCGGATGCAATATCATGCCATTTGTTTACGTTTGCGCAAATAATATGCGCGTCAAAGACTCCTCGCGCAACAAGTCCCAAATGTTTGGCATCATCCCAGCCCGGCCGGATGCGGTAGACGCATTTAATGAGTTTCTCAAGAAGGTTTGTCGTTCGTGCAATATATGTAGAAGCATTCGATTTCGTAGGCAGATGAAAACCAACGAAAGAACGTGCAATATCCGACGTTTGGGATACGGCAATTGGGTTGCCATTCAGTATCGCACCATAATCTTTTGCGCAGCTATAAAGCTCATTATTGGAGCTCCGACAAATTGCCGCCGCTATAAGTTCTCCTTTCTCCTCAACAGCAAGAAGGCAGTTGTATTCAGTCAAACCCCTTGCGTATTCCTTGGTCCCGTCGAGTGGATCGACAATCCACAGATAGCCGCTTGCCCCTGTGAGATAACCAGATTCCTCTGATTCTATCGCGTGCACTGGATATTTCTCATGGATGAGAGAAATGAGAAGTTTTTCCGCTTCAATATCTGCAGTGGTCGCCAGATCTGCCTCATCTTTCATCTGATATATGGTACTTTCTGCCTGATATTTTTGAAGAAATGCAATCGCGCGTTGTGTAAAATCTTCACAATCTTTCTGGAACTGCAGATAGGGTTTATTTTCATTCTTCATTATTCGAGCGCCTTGACGTTAACACCTTTAGTAAAGTCAATTTCAGGATAGTTGTGCAAAATTTCACTAACCTGTTTTTTGAGCTTATCATATGCTTCTTGGGTTTTGCCTTCAAACTTTACAGTCAAGTATGGTCCGTTTTGGGACGCGCGGACGATGAGCATTTCTTCCTTTGTATCCATGCGAATGCCGTCGATTTCGACGTATTTACCCGCCGGATAAAGTTTTTTCATTTCTCCGCCTATTTTTTGACTTACAAGGTCAAACTTGACCGCGTCTGGACAGCCGACTTTAATCTCAGGGCTTGAAATGTACTGAGGCAACTCAGAAACCGCCTGCTTAAGCGATTTATTTACCCTAGTCAGGTACGCAAGCAACCGAAGCGTACCCATGGCGCCATCATCATGTCCATAAAAATTATCCACGAAAAAGAAGTGCCCGGAAATCTCTCCACCAAATGCAGCGCCTTCCTCGCGGACTTTAGCTTTAATAAACGAGTGCCCTGTTTTCCACATAACCGGCCTGCCGCCGTGGCTCTTAATCACCTCATCCACCTGTTTGGAGCAAAGCGTGTTGTAGACAATTTTTGCACCAGGTAAGTAGTCCAAAATATCAATTGAGCAAATTGAAACGAATGTATCGTTCCAGATGAGCCCACCCTCTCCATCCACTATGCCGACGCGGTCGCCGTCAGCGTCATAGGAAAATCCAATGTCAGCTTTATCCGCAACGACGCGTTTGGCTAACCGTTCCTGAACCTCTCGCTCTGTTGGGTCAGGAGTACCGACGGGAAAGTTGCCATCAGGCTTGGTATGTTGCTCAATTACCGTACACCCAGCTCGTCGTAGAATTTCCGGCAAAAAAAGGCCTGGCGTTGAAGCGCAGGCGTCAACAACAACTTTAAAATTTTTGATGGGGCCGATTCTTCTCATTAAATCGTCAACGTATTGCGCAAACACATCCTTCTGGAGGTGTATACCGTTGGGGGCTTTGGCGGTAAATTTGCCACTTTTGACCAAATAGCGAAGCTCGATAATTTCCTCCGTCACCATGGTTTCGGAAAATCCCGAGCCGAACTTAAAACCGTTGTATTCCTTAGGGTTATGCGAAGCAGTGATCATGACTAAACCACGTGTACGGAATACGTATTGAGCGAAATAGGAAATCTGGGAAAGAGTGATACCGATATCATAAACGGTTATTCCTGATTCGGTCAACCCTTTTACAACAGCATCACGAAACGCGGGGCTGCTTGTCCGGCAATCAAATCCTACGACGCAATCAAAAACTCGGCGCTCTAGCAGCCACGTTGCATACCCTCGGGCCAAATATTCTACGTTTTCCGTAGTCAATTCTTTATCAACGAGTCCCCGTAAGTCATACCCGCGAAATACATGATCAGGTATAGGCACCATAATTTATAAGTTAACGATAAATAGCTCTAAATGTTGAGAAAGCGTAAACGGTGAGGCGCCGGTTTTTATGGAGTATTCAATCTCGAGAAGTTTTTTCTCCATAAGGAGCAGAGAATTCATCGTAAACAACTTAGCTTGAGCTGTCAAGCGACTTGCCTGCCAACCAGCAAGGCCGTCTGGGGTAACGCCATCCCGCAGTTGAATAAGCTGCCTTATCCGTCGGACGATCATGGTAAACACAAGCTCCGGCGCTTCGTTCTCAACCAAGCGCTGATACAAGTCAATTAGTGTCTTTGCTTGCGAAGGAGCCAGACCATCGAGAAAATGGAAAATGATCGCCGGCATTTTGAATAGCTTGATTTGGATGTTAGTGCCGAGATTTTTGGTAACGTTTGCGCCAACCTCCTTGTATTCCCACAACACAACGTCGCTACTTTTGGATGAAGCTGCAATAATTTTAGCCAGTTCCTCAACTAGTTTTGTTTTCTTTCCGATCCGGCTAAAAAGATTTTCGATAATAACTAGTGTATCTCCCCCAAAAAGCGAGCTGGATTCAAGCGCCTGTGTAAGAGCGGTTTTATCAAGGTTTCTGCCGTCAAGTTGGCGTATTTCTTTTCCTTTGGCCGTAAGTTTCAAGCGGTTAAGCTCGTTGCGAGAAGCTTCTGTATGGTCGCCGTGAATAACTGTAATCATTTTATTGTGGATTTATAAATCTGAAAAAACTTTTCTACTGTTCTTCGCTCAATTTGCCGGTAGCGGCCCCGATGGGGAACGAGCGCTCCGGAAAAATTCATGGGTATGTGCATGAGCTCGTGAATGATTGTCCTAATTTTATCGTCGCTAGAAAGCTTGTCAAAGCGATGAGAAATGACTTCAATGATGTAGTGCGGAGGGTGGTTTAGAGCCTGTTGCCAGATTTTTGGAAAACTCCAAATCCGTGCATACGCCCGGCTTGTGGCGCCACGGCTGCGCATGCAAGTAATTTGCGATGGTTTCACATGCCCAAACGGTGTCCTTTTTAAAACGTAGCGCATTAGTTTGGTAATATCAGGTGCCGGAGAGACTTCCATAAACGTTTTCTAAAATCGGCTTGTTCGTCTTTGGATATCCGATAATGTTAACCGCTTCTGATAAACTTACCCATTTTACCTCGCTTACACCTTCTTCTTTCTGCGGCTTAAGAGTCTCGTTTATTAGCAACAGAAATAAGAAGTAATGAACGGTTTTACTTATGAGGTCGCCTCGCTTATACATATATCGTACCGTGTTTAGTTTCTTAATTATTTTAAGCGACTTAATACCCACCTCTTCGAAAACCTCCCTACGCGCTGCTTTCTCTGGCGATTCGCCCTTTTCAATAATTCCTTTGGGAAACGTCCAATTGCCGTTCATGTCACGCATAACCAACACGTTCCAGCCTTTTCCCTTTTTCCGAGCAACTATGCCACCAGCAGATATTTCAGTTTTCATTTTTTCTGCACAAGAAAAAGTACGTCGCCTTCTTTGACTGGTTTATCTACCTTCATTCCGCACGTTTCCCCTGATGGCACCTCACTAACTTGTTTATGTTCTATTTGAAGTGAGTCTATAGTCTGATTAAACTCGCTGTCGTGGCCGGAAATTTTTACCGTGTCGCCAACTTTAAGCGGCTGGTTCGTCACCAAAACCACAGCCACCCCAATTTTGTCGTAGTAATGTGTAACTTTACCTATTTGAATGTCCATTTGTATCACCTCCCTCGCCCGCCGAAGTCTCTACGAAAGCGGGCTTCGGCGGTTGACTCAAAATCACAAATCTCAAATCCCAATGTCCAATAAAAATATTAACACAAACATGATGATCATTTTACTCCTGCAAAGGCAATACGGTCTAGAATCTGTTGCGCCGTTCCCAACACGCGTCCAGAAACAATCGTTCCGTCTCCCCAGCGATCGGCAATTTGGTCAATAGCCTGAGTTAGTAATCTTTTCCTTCGTTCTTCAACAAATAAACTTTCCTGCTGGTACAAACTTTTTTGGAGATTAAAACTGCTTATTGCTAAGATTCGAACCGGTTTGGCCGGCGCAGTCATTAGAATCGCTTTAGCACGTTTATAGAAATCAGCGTCCGCATAAAACGCAGTTGTCGACTTTTCTCCGTGATTCCAATATGTATGATCGGCAAATAAACAGGACGCGCGAACTCCCGATGCTACAAATCCCCCGTCCCGCAGGCGTTTGCCCATTTTTGCCACGAGTTGGGCAAGGATTTTATGCAGTTCATTCTGGGTTGGCAAGTAAGGCTTCCCCAAGGCGTAGGACTGACCAAAGCTCTTCTGCTCGGCTTCAATTTCCCATGAAGGGTATCCATGAAGTCTAAGCCACCACAAATAGCCCGTGACTGCTCGAAACGCGCGCTTGAGCGCAACGGGTGAGGCTCGATAAAAATCAAGCGGAGTCTTTATTCCGGCTGACCGCAGCCGCAGACTGTTACCTTCCTTAATGCCACACAGATCAACAAGTTCGAGCTTGCCCAGAACTTCTTCGATATTCTCTTTTGTAATCACGTCAAATCCATCGGGTTTATGAAGTCCGCTAGCAACCTTGGCCAGATACCTATTCGGCGCAATGCCAATAGAGACTGTAAGCCACTCACCGATTTCTTCTTTAATCCGTTGTTTTATTTCCCGTGCAGTATTTGTCATTTGGCATTTGTCATTTGGCATTTTAAGCACTATTTCATCTATCGATTCAACGGAAAAATTCGGCGTGTATGAAGAAAGGAGTTCCACGAGCTTACGGTTCACAAATCGATATTTTTCCGGATCAGGAGGTAAAACGATAAGATTGGGAAAAATTTGCTTGCCCTCCCATACGCGCATGCTGGTCTTGATACCAAGTTTTTTGGCCTCTCGCGAGGCAGCCAAAATGCACCCGTTTGACTGGACATAGGCTGCAACAGCCACTGGTTTGCCGCGCAGAAGCGGGTTTGCCTGCTGCTCAACGGAAGCAAAGCAGGAGTTAAGGTCGATATGCATGATGGTGGGAGGAGCTGAAGAAAAATTGTTATATTGTTTCATTGTTAAATTGTTACAAAGTTTTTCTTTCAACAATGTAGCAATGTAGCCATGTAACCATTCTCTAAACAGTCGAGTCAATCTCAAGGAGCTTCCATGATAATAACTCTGTATCGAAGCTCAACTTAAACGCCGTTGTTCCATCGGTCACTGAAAAAACGTGGGTTAAGGCCCTCCCTTCCCGCGTTGTATGGTGCAGGCCTACTTTGACAATCTGGTAGCGCCTCCCGTGCCAGTAAATCGACGTCGGTGCTGCTGACTTCTTGATGTGGTTAAATAAAAGATTTACCGAAACAGACTCATCGATTATTTCTGGCATAAAGCTATATAACCAAAATATACCCGAAAATAATTTCTGTCAAGAGTCAAGACGCAGAAGATGCTATAATAAGGCCTAGGCCCCCATCGTCTAGCGGCCTAGGACGACTGGTTTTCAGCCAGTAAACCGCCGGTTCGAATCCGGCTGGGGGTACTTAACCTATAGTAAAATTAGACTATAAAATATCCCCCGCGAGAACAAGAACAGAAAAATAAAAAGTAGTCTCGCTCAAATAATTATTTTCTTTACCATCTTATATATGTACAAATATGAAAGTTAAAGCTATCAGAACGCATAAAATCAAGATTGGCGATAATCTGTATCAAATTTTAGACAAGTATCTGCCGAAACTAAAAGAAAAAGATATCATCGCTATTACCTCAAAAATAGTCAGCATCTGTCAAGGGAGAGTCGTTAAAAACGATGGAAAAGTTGATAAAAAGAAACTTATTCGTAGCGAGGCAGACTATTATTTTGAAAACGAGTTAACCCGCCGCCATGGTATCACGCTTACACTAAAAGAAAAGCCAACTTCAACGCTTATCGCTAGCGCAGGCATAGACGAAAGCAACGGAAACGGCTACTTTATCCTTTGGCCGAAAGACGCTTTCAAAACCGCCGCCGAAATCTGGCTGCGCCTACGCGGTCAATACCGCGTCAATCGTATAGGAGTTCTTATTGTCGACAGCAACATCGTGCCGCTGCGCTGGGGCACGCGCGGACTGGCCGTGGGCTGGTGCGGATTTGACGGGCTTAAAGATTACATTGGAACGCCGGATATCTTCGGGAGAAGGCTCCGTGTGACAAAGCAAAACATCGCCGATGACCTCGCCGCTGCTGCCAACTTGGTCATTGGCGAGGGTAATGAGCAAACACCAATTGCAGTTGTTTCCGAGGTGTCAGGTGTATCCTTTCAATACCGCCCGCCAACACAAAAAGAAATCGGCTCCATGAGGATTTCGCTTGAAGAGGACATCTACGCGCCTCTTCTTACTTCAGTCAAGTGGAAACGGGGTCAGGCCTCGAAAAGATCGTCATACAGCTCTAGCTAGACACCATCATGGGGGGTTGTGAGCCGTGCAGGGCTCGAACCTGCAACCAATAGCTTAAAAGGCTACTGCTCTGCCATTGAGCTAACGGCCCGAATTTCTTTAAATTGCCTGCCTCGTAAATAATAGAGTTTTGCCCGCCGGACGTCGCCGCGCTTTTTGACGTCTATTTTTTTGATCCACGGCGAGATCAGGGGAAAAATCCTTTCGATTCCGATACCTCCTGCGGCAACATGGCGCACCGTAATCATCGTGTTTGGTCCGCTTCCTTTTATCGCTATTACAATGCCCTCAAAAACCTGTATCCGCTCGCGCGTCTCCTCGTGAACCTCTCGCTTGGTTTTACCCGCTACCTTCTCGTGCTCGATGAGTTTGTAGTGCACGCGGATCGTGTCACCGACATGAAATTTTACATCATTCCAATGTGCAAAATTTGACATATTAGGCAAATTATAGCATGGCGATCACATTTCCTCAACGTTGTGCTGGGTAGATTCACGAAAGCCGGCCTGGGTAATTCGGATGAAGCGTGCGTTTTTCCAGAGCTCGGAGATGGTTGCGGCATTGCAGTAACTCATGCCACTGCGCACTGCGCCAACCAGCTGATTGACTACGTCTTTTGCCGCTCCTTTGTACGGCACAAACGTTTCGACCCCCTCTGGCACAACTTCTTCCAATTCCTTGTCAAGCTCTCCCTCCGCAAATTCCTTCCTTGATGCTACCGCCGAAAATGACGCTGCCCCACGGTGGACTTTATACTTTTGCCCTTTGCGAAGAAGAATACTCCCCGGGCTCTCATCGGTACCTGCTAACCAGCCGGCAATCATGACACATGAAGCCCCAGCGGAAAGCGCCTTCGTCATGTCAGCCTGGTAATTCGTTCCTCCGTCGGCAATAAGTGGCACTTGAGCTCGATGACCAACTGGCGAACAATCCAAAATCGCCGTTAACTGCGGTACGCCAGCGCCAGCCACGATACGAGTAATGCAAATGCCACCAGGGCCAATACCAACTTTAACCGCATCAACGTCAAGCCGAATCAAGTCACGGGCCGCCTGGGCAGTCGCTATGTTTCCTACGATAACATCTGTATTGTGAGCAAGTTTCCTTAACTTCTTAATTGCAAGCATGCCATGCGTTGAGTGAATGTGCGCTATATCGACAACCAGCGCGTCAACTCCGGCCTTAACAAGCTCTGTTGCCCGCTCTAGGTAATCGCCAACTACGCCCACAGCCGCGCCCACCCGCAACCTTCCATGACTGTCTTGTGTAGCATTGGGGTAGCGGTTTTCATTAAGGACAGTCCGGGATGTAATTAGCCCTCCAAGTGTACCGTCACGATGAAGAAGAGGCAGCTTTTCTACTTTATGTTTACGGAAAAGCTTTCTTGCTTGATCAAGCGTTATTCCGACACCAGCGATAACCAATTTAATCGCCGGAGTCATAATTTGGCTCATTTTTTTACCCTCGTTATCTAAAAACCACATGTCTCGATCGGAGACTAAACCCAAGACTTTATTCTTTTCATCTACGATAATGGCGCTGCTCACATTATGCTGCCTCATAAGCGCTCTGGCCTCTGCAACTGTCTGGCCAGGCCCAAGAGTAAATGGCGTACCCATAATAAATCCTTCACTACGTTTAACCTTCCGCACTTCCGCTACTTCCCGTTCGATAGTCATAAACCTATGGATTATGCCGATACCGCCGAGTTTAGCCATAGCGATAGCCATGTTGCTTTCCGTAACCGTATCGATGTTGGAGGAAACAAAAGGGATAGCAATCTCGATGTTTCGGGAAACCTTGGTTTTCGTAGAAACGACTTTGCGTGATGTAATCCGCGACTTCTGCGGCACAAGAAGTACGTCGTCGTAAACTAAACCAAGTGGCAAGCGATTTGCATTTATCATAGCCGCAAAAAAGCTCTTCGTTCCGGTCCTACAGAAATATACTTAATCGGAACGCCCAGCTGAACAGAGAGAAATTTTATGTATCGCCGTGCAGCCTTGGGAAGTTTTCTTGCTGACTTAATGTCATCAATGTTTTCTTGCCAACCGTCAAATGTTTTGTAGACTGGTAAACAATGACCGAGGGTATTTACTTCTGACGGAAACTCACGGAGAAGCTTATTCCCAAAGCGATAAGCCACACAAATTTTTAGTTGTGTAAGACCAGACAAAACATCAAGTTTGGTAATGGCAAGGCTGCTGCAACCGTTGAGTCCAACGCCGTAGCGCAGCATCGGTAGATCTAGCCACCCGCATCGGCGCTTTCGTCCAGAGACCGTGCCAACTTCACGACCTGCCTCTTGCAGATACTGCCCTATTTGATTGGCTTGTTCCGTTGGAAAAGGGCCATTGCCAACACGCGTCGTATATGCCTTGACTACGCCCAAAACAGGGATATCGCATGGGGCTATTCCAACGCTAGGGAATACTGCCCCGGCAATAGTTGGAGGAGCGACAGTATATGGATACGTGCCAAATACGGGATCCAGCATCGTCCCGTGAGCTTGTTCAAACAAAAAACGTTTTGAACCAAGGTTCTCCGACGCCTCAGTCGACACATCGCCCATATACGCAGCGAGTTGTTTTCCGTACGAAACGCACTCCGATAAAATTGATTCCTCTGTCAAGTTAGTTTTCATACCATAGGCCTTTTCTATGATGGCGATTTTAAGTGGTAAAAGGTGTTTTAATTTTTCTTCCAAAACTTTAGGCGTCACGAGATCTTCGAGACGAACTCCGGCGCGATTATTGCGGTCTTCGTAGCAATAGCCGATCCCTAGATGGAGGCTGCCTGTTGCGCGTTTACCTTTCCACTGCTCGGTTGCCGCATCAAGAAGTTTATGGTAAGGCATGACGATGTGGCAGCGCGGGTCAATTGTCAAATGTACTGGATAACCCGCCTTCACAAGGAAAGCAACCTCGTCTAAGAGCACGTTTGGCGTAATAACGACGCCCTGAGCTATAAGAAGTTTTTTTCCGTGAAGCACTCCAGACGGTATCAAGGATAGGGGAAATTTTTTT
The DNA here is from genome assembly GCA_964621305.1 of uncultured Gammaproteobacteria bacterium. Classification (GTDB taxonomy): domain Bacteria; phylum Patescibacteriota; class Microgenomatia; order UBA10105; family UBA927; genus JAGVFE01. Next base: position 35,882 of record CAZUOM010000005.1, read on the forward strand.
CCGTCAGCGACCACGGTGTGTCCGGCATTATTGCCGCCATTCCAGCGGACAACATAATCAAATCTTGGCGCTATGGCATCAATTACTTTCCCTTTGCCTTCGTCTCCCCACTGAAGGCCAACGACGATGAGCGACTTCATATCATTTTTTCGGCACGCTTGACTGCCTCATCAACTATTCGTCCGGCAAACGGATTGTTCTGCTCAGTGATTATTTTTTTCAATTCGTCCTTTTGTTTTTCACTAAGAGATAACCTGTCAACAATGGTCCACAGTTGCTGTGGGTTCAACGATTTTCCGCGAGTTTTTTCCTTGAGCCTGTCGTACATATCGGAAATTCCACTAACCAGTCCATACGCCTTGATTGTTTCTAGCCAAATTTCCGGATGTTTTTGGACATCTGCAGCTATTGCGTTTCGGTCAACACTAATGCGCGACAGTCCCTTGACAATGCTTTGATAGGATAGGATGCTATACGCAATTGGTATCACGAGGTTCCTGCGCACAGTCGAGTCTGAAAAGTCTCTCTGCAAGCGATTAATAGGAAGTTTTCTACACATTGCCTCGATGACTCCATTGGCAAACTCAAGCCCTCCTTCAGCTCCTTCAAAATAGATGGGGTTGACTTTGTGAGGCATTCCGCCAGAACCCACTTCTTTTTTAACTGGAATTACTCTAAGATACCCAAGTAAGACGTATAGCCAAAGATTTTTTACGAAATCTATAAGGATGCTGTTTAGCCGAAATAGACTCTGCAAATAACGAACTAATCCCTCGTAAGGCACGATCTGCGTAGTCGCATGGCAAGATTCTAGGCCAAGACTAGCGATGAAATGGTCAGTTAATACAATCCAGTCTAGCTTTGGCTCGACAGCATAAAGAGCCTGAAATGATCCCACTTCACCTGAACATTTTGCAAAGAAAGAAAAATTTTGAAACATTTCTACCTCGTCGCACAATCTTGACAGGGGAACGGCTAGTTCTTTCCCAAAAGTTGTCACGTTTGCCCGCTGCGCGTGCGTGCGGGCGACCAGCACTGTATCTCGCTCGGCCTTAGCAAACACCACAAGCTTTTTTACGATATTTCTTAGTGGTGGCAGCAACACGTCTTCCCTGCTCTGCTTAAGAATTAGTGATAGCGCGATTGAATTAATATCTTCAGATCCGATACCGAGATTAACAAATTGTCTATATTCAGCTCGCGTGTGATGCTCGAGAAATAATTCTATTGCCTTCAAATCATGATTGGTTATACGTTCGAACTCTTGAATTTTTTTGGCTTTATCTAAAGAAAAATTGTTGATGACAGATCTCAATTTAGGATAATTCCTTTTCATAACAACTTTTACAATCCAGATTAAGTATTCAACCATCACATAAAGCCGTCTCTCCATCCATGCAAATTCCGAAAAATACTGGCGAAGACTGACCAATTTACGGCTATTTCTCCCATCAAAATGGGTCAAGGCAAAGAGCGGTTCTGAAGCCTCCCAGTTAATCATGCTCGGCTGGCGGCAGTGAGAAAATCTAGAAACAGCGGATGTGGCCGAAGTGGGCGAGAACGATATTCAGGATGAAATTGCGTGCCGAGAAAAAATGGGTGAACGCTTTTAGGTAATTCAATGATTTCAACCAGGTTCTCGACCACCGATCTTCCCGAAATCACAAAACCGGCATCTTCAAATTGCTTTGTATACGCTTCGTTAAATTCGTAGCGGTGCCTGTGCCGCTCACCAACAATTTTTTTGGATGCATTGTCATACCCTTTCTCGCTCGTATAACTTAGATCTGCTAGCGTTCCTTCTTTTACTTTGCACTCCCACCGCCCCAAACGCATAGTACCGCCATAGGCGCGGCGTTTAAGAATTTTGTCCTGGCCGCTAATCATGTGGATAACGGGGTGATTGGTATCTACATCACATTCGAGAGTATGAGCATCACGAAGCCCCAAGGCGTTGCGAGCAAACTCGACAACTGCCAATTGCATGCCGTAGCAAAGGCCTAAGTATGGAATCTTGTTGACGCGGGCAAAATTAATGGCTTTTATTTTCCCCTCCACCCCCCGCGGCCCCCAGCCAATCGGCACGATAATACTATCTGCCTCAGAAAGGTACTCGTAACTTCCTTTTTCCAGATTCTCCGCCTGGATCCAGCGGACGTTAGTCGCGATGCCGAGATTCCACGAGGCATGGTCGATTGCGTCCATGAGAGCGGCGTAACTATCGCGGAGTTGATACTCGCCTGTGGCAAAGTACTTCCCTACAATTGCGATTCTGACAGACTGTGATTTTTTCTTTTTTAGACGCGAAACCATATTCGACCACTGAGTCAGATGTAGTTTCTTGCCAGGCATGTCAAGAAGGGTAAGAATTTTCTCATCCATGCCTTGCGAGGCAAGTGACAGAGGCGTTTCGTAGACGCTGGTCTGGTCCACGCTGTTGATGATGTGATCAGTTTCGACGTTGCAAAAAAGGGCCAGACGATTGCGACGACGCTCGTCCATGGGTTTTTCCGACCTGGCGACGATAAAATCCGGCTGAATACCCATGGAGTTGAGAGTTCGAACCGATAGTTGGGTGGGCTTAGTCTTTGGCTCCCCCAAGTGATAAGGAGTCGGTAAGTAGCTCACGTGGACGTGGACGACTTTATTTTTTTTGTTGTGCGCGAGAATCCTCGAAGCCTCATAATAAAGAACATTTTGATACTCGCCCGCAGTGCCACCGAGTTCAACCACAACGATATCTGCTTTTTCTTTTTCCCCGGCTTCGCCAATTCGACGGATAATTTCATCAGTCACATCTGGTACGGCCTCAACGTCCTCACCATTGTATTCAAAGTTGCGCTCGCGATCTATAACCGCCTTGTAAATCTGCCCCATGGTGATGAAGTTGCGCCGGTACATATTTTTGTCCAGAAACTTCTCATAGCTGCCCATGTCCATGTCTGCCTCTGTTCCGTCTTCGCACAGAAAGGGATCGCCGTGCTCTATGGGGTTAATCAATCCCGCATCGATATTGAGGTAATTTTCGCACTTTACAGGAGTAACTCTATATCCGCGAGACTGGAGAAGTAGGGCTATAGAGGCTGTCGTAACGCCTTTTCCAAGGCCTGAGATGACGCCACCAGAGACAAAAATGTACTTTGTGGGTTGCACAATTTAAGATACCAAAAGATAACCACATTCGTCAATATTAAAAAAACGACAACTCTATTCGATTCGAAGTTTGCTTAAAGTAACATTCCAATCTTTTTTCGCTTTTTGCATTGCTTCTTCTACCGTCATGCCTTGATCCCTATTCCTGCCCCTCTCCCGCGGCATAAGTCCTTCCTCCAGTGCTTCATCCGCTTCCTCACGAAGTTTGGCAAGCCGCCCCTCAAGCGTCCGCTCTTCTCCAAAGATAGCGGTTTCCCATTGGGATTGAATAACCATGTGGGTATTATTTACCGTGCCTCTGTCTGTTTCTTTCATACACGATCCCCACTATAATATCGCCAATCCTCGTTATCGGCTGTTCTTGCCACCTATGGTTATTCGCTATGTACTCCTTAAATGAATTTTTATCGCCCATCCTAACCACACTCCGAAGCCGCGTTTGGGAGGGTTGGCGAGCATATCTTCCCACTCTGTCCCGTCCTTGTCGCAATCTGTTTCCTTTACTAATTGTTCTTCGGGTACGTCTTTGCCAAGGGATAAATAGGCGATACGCAAAGATGCCGGGCCGCAGGACCACTCCAGTTCCTGCTTATACGGCATTATGCAATCTATCGCCTTAATGGTTACTCCTCTTATCTACTTCATTTCCCCTGTAATTCTCTGGAAATCCTATCCCTTGCACCCATTACCTGATCCGCCATTTCGGCACAATCCGAGTATTCGGGCATATTCCCAGTCGCTACCGCAAGTTCGCACCATGCTTTTACATAAGTCTTGTCCAGTTCCCGTGCGTCCAGAGATTCAGCCGTCAGCCTTCTTATCTTGGCTTCCGCAGCCGACAGGCGGTTAAGAGCATCTATCAACACCCCGCCGGCCGCTGTATTGCCGAAAACAAAAACTGTACCCACGACTAAATCCCGTTTATGAGTATTCAGAAACTTACCTGCTTCCGTTAGTTTTCCTTTGATTTGCATAATCCATCACCATCCTTTCCCAAAGATCGTTTTCGAAATTATTAATTACTGTATTCGGATACAAAAATCAAGTGTAATGTTCAAAATTAGCTATTAAGTGTGTTAAACTTAGGTTGATTTTACGGGCTGAATGCAAGAAATGTTCCGGAAAAAAGTTTTGGATGGTCAGAAGAGGTAAGTTGAAGTGTAAAAAATGCGGGTACGAGTTTGTCTCCAGGATTGGAGTAATAAGTCTAACGAGGTATCAATGGAGAGCATTTTAAACCGATAAAATCCAGTAAAGACATGCCCCGTGGGGGAAGGACAAGAATATCAACGTCACTTTCCTCCTGCCAAAATTGTCCGCGCGAGAGATCCAAAAAAAGCCGCTTTTACCACACCGTACCGCCGCATGATGGGTGTAAGGATATCCGAATACTGTTTGAGTTGCGTCGTCATACTGTTATTCTACCGATTCTTAATACATGCCGCTTTCATGCGGACGCGGATTTCTCTTCTAAAAATTTTTTCCCGTGGCCAATTTTGATATTAATTGGTCTACCAGCTTTACACAGAGGACAGACCGCCGCATCAAATGCTTCGGCTTTCAGGACGCCGAGAGCAGAAAATGGCGCGCCGACCAAATCTGCGTTGACATGCTCTGGATCTCGGTTGACCATAACACAAACGGCTACAACGGTACCGCCTGCAGTGCGCACGGCGTCCACGACTTTCTTTACCGACATGCCAGTCGTCGTGAGATCTTCAATGACTAATACGTTCTTTCCGGGGATAAGCTTGTCATAGCCACGTCGAAATGATTGCTCGCTTTCGACTGCTGAGGCTAGCGTCCCTTTATCTTTCTCAGTATAAGCGCTCAGTATTTCTTTCTTTTTCAGCTCGGAAAGGTGATAGGCTACCCACTGTGAAAGAATCGTTCCACCTACGGCTGGCGCAACCACTACATCAATTTTCTTGTTTTTAAATTTTTCGGCAAACATTTTCCCTGCCTTTGACGTTTCACCAGTGTGGGGGTAGAGCGCGTCTTTATTGATGTAGACGCTCCCATGTTTTCCCGACGTATAGACAAAATGATCATCCACAAGTACCGCTCCTATCTTTTTGAGAATTTGAATAATGCCTTTGTTCATATCACTTATCGGTGTCGATTGATTCCTGCTTTTAGCAGTTGCGTGGCTTGTCGTGCTTTTTGAGCAAAATTTTCTCCAGATGATGCGAAAATGATAGCTCGTGAGGAGTTGATCATCAAGCCGCCTTTTTGGTTGTTAAGGCCTGCCTGAAGGGTTTTTTGAATGTCTCCTCCTTGCGTGCCGATTCCTGGCACAAGGAGCGGCATTTCGTCTCCCACTATTCGTCGCACAATGGCAAGCTCAGTAGGGTAGGTAGCTGCGACGACTAAACCACAGTTGCCGTTCGTATTCCACTCACGGCTCACCTTTTCGGCAACTACTTGGTAGAGCGGCTTGCCACCTGTCTTGAGATCCTGCAGCTCTCCTGCCCCTGGATTGGATGTGCGGCACAAAATGATGCAGCCTTTGTCCTTTCTATCCAAAAACGGCTGAAGTGCTTCGCGGCCAAGATACGGGTGAAGCGTGATGGCATCGACACCAAGGTAATCAAAGGCGTAGGCCACATACCCCTCGTTTGTGCTCCCAATGTCAGCTCGTTTAGCATCGAGAATAATGGGTATATCCGGATACGTTACGCGTAGGTAATCGCACGTCATTTTTAGCTCTCTTATGCCCTCTGCCCCGCGCGCTTCATAAAATGCGCTATTCGGTTTATACGCGCAGACGAGGTCATGAGTCGCGTCAATGATGGATTTGTTGAAGGTAAACTGGGGCGTTTTGTCCTCTTGTAGACGTTGCGGAATCTTACGAATATCGCTATCTAGCCCCACGCAGACAAGAGAATTATTTTTCTTAACGATCGCATCAAGTTTCTGCTCAATTGGCCTAGACTTTTTATTCATATTCTGCGAGTAAGCCATTGACCAGAATTTTGTCCCACAATTTTTCCTTTTTCATATACCAGGTTTCCTCGCAAGAATGTTGCTATTGGCCTACCGATAAGCTTCATTCCTTCATAGGCTGACCAGCGCTGCTTTGTAAATAAATCTTCTTTTTTTACAACCCAAGGTGTTTTCAGATCGACAATGGTGAAATCCGCATCGTTACCTATATTTATACCAGATTTTTGTGGATATCCAAAAAACTTGGCTACATTAGTTGAACTACAACGAGCAAGACGGATTAGTCCTTCTTCAAGAGTATCAAGTCCAAACGTTTTTACCCAGCCAGTCAAAAAAGCCGCGACGCTTTCTTGTATTCCAGGGGTGCCGCTAACCGCCTTCCAGATATCTCCCTTTTTCTCGCTTAATGGATGTGGAGTGTGTTCAGAACAAATCCCATCTACCATACCCTGCCGAACCATTTGCCACAACTGTCGCGTTTCTTTTACGCCTCGAAGCGCAGGACATACTTTGATTAGCTTGCCATATTTCTTGTAATCTCTTGTACTGAAAAACAACTGGTAGACAGCAATCTCTCCTCCTGTCTGAATCCCTTGTTTTCGGCCATAAGCTATAGCCTCAAATTCTCCTTGCGTACTTGCATGAAGAATCCATAACTTTGTACCAAAGTGTTTAGCCAAAACTATCGCTTCCCATGACGCCATTTCTACCACAAGCTCACTCCGAGCTTCTGAGTACGCCAACATGTCCATGCGTCCGGCCTTTTTATATGCCTTTTCACGGCTCGTGACTAGATCTTGATTTTCAGCATGCACAAGAACCGGAAATGAACGTCTCGCCGCTATCTCCCAAATACGTGCTTGGTCAGAAAGCTTAGGAATCGTCGTTGGCGTCGTCTGATGCCCTGCTGTAAATACTTTGACACCAGTGATTTCTCTGGGATCGACTTTCTCAAGTTCTGGTATATCAGAAACAGAAACACCGAAATTAATGGCAAAATCACAGTATGAATTCTTTTTATAGCGTTCGATCTGTTCATGAAGTAATTTAACTGTGGTTGTCGGAGGAAGCACATTGGGCATGTCAAAAACTGTTGTGAATCCGCCAGCCAAAGCTGCCCGAGACCCATGAGCTATTGTTTCTTTATGTTCGAGTCCAGGCTCCCGAAAATGTGCGTGTGTTTCAATAAGTCCCGGAAGTACATATTTCCCATTGGCATCAAAGAACTGGGCTTCGTCACCTGGATGTGAACTGATTTGTTTAATTTTGCCTTTTTCAATGCGAATGCCTCCCAGAATGATTTTGTCTGCGGTCACTATACGTGCGTTTTTAATACCCTTGATCATTCTAATTCTAATGGGTAGCCAGTGTAACGACAGGTACTTTTTTTATTTGTAGTTTTCCTTTTTCTTTATAAACTACGATGTTTTTCTGCCATTCACTCTTTATTTTAGGATAGTCCGACCTAAAATGAGCTCCTCGACTTTCTTTTCGCTCAAGAGCTGCATGAATGATGATTTTTGCAACCACAAGCATTTCTTGTGTCTCCAACGTACTTTGAAGTGTATCTAGTGTTGCTTTTAAATTATTTGCTTTCTTTTGAAGATCTTCTACAACTCTTTTAGCTTTTACTAAGCTATTTTTGTTTCGTACGATTCCTACAAAATCCCACATTGTTTGTTTAAGTTTGGACATCAACTCTTCAAAACTCGCGCCATTGGGTTTATTCAATAATTTCTGAATACGATTATATTCTGAGTTTACTTTTGACTTAGGAATATCTGGGAATTTCTGCGATTTTATATACCATGCCGCCCGTAAGCCACAACGCCTGCCAAATACTTGTAGTTCAGCTAGTGAATTCCCCCCCAGCCTATTGGCTCCATGCACTCCTCCGGCGACCTCGCCACAGGAAAAAAAACCGGCAACTGTGCTCTCTCCCCACTCGTTTATCTTCACTCCTCCCATAACATGGTGCATTGTAGGAGTTATTTCCATGCGCTCTTTGGCTATATCGACGCCTATTTTTCGATATTTCTCTTGGACATCTGGAATGAGTTTGATTATTTCCTGACGAGAGAGGTGAGTAACGTCGAGCCACACCCCACCATTTTGGGTCCCTCTTCCCTCTTTTATTTCCGTATAGATAGCTCGGGTCACCTCGTCTCGACCTGCTAGTTCTAATCGCTCTGGCTGATACTTTTTCATAAATCGTTCGTTTTTTGAGTTCCATAGAGTTCCCTTATGTCCACGAACTTTTTCTGTGATTAAACTCCCCCTCACCGATGGGGGAAATACCATACCAGTAGGGTGGAATTGAATCATTTCCATGTCCACAAGTTTTGCACCGATATCGTAGGCATACGCGTACCCTTCTCCAGTATTACTCGGTTCATTTGACGTAACCAGATATAGTTGACCAGCCCCGCCTGAGCTTAAAACGACAGCTTTAGCTTTAAATAAAGTGAATTCTTTATGCGCAGTGTCATAGGCAAACGCTCCTGCGGCTTTTCCATGGGAGGTAAATATTTTTGTCACGTAGTAGTTTGAGTAAAAAGGAACCTTTCGACGTTTGATTTCGCGAGCCAAACCCTTCATTATTTCTCGGCCGGTGTAGTCACCTACACAAAGGTTTAAGGGTGCAGACTGTTTACCCCCTGCCCAGGTATAAAACGTGCCATCGGGTAGTCGATCAAAACGGACGCCATAGGATTCAAGATCATAAATCCTATCAGGCATCTCTCGAGTAAAGATATCAACCAAGACTTGATTGTTAATAAGCGCTCCTCCCTTTATAGTGTCATCATAGTGCTGTTTAGGCGTGGCTGGCGCTTTAATTGCAACATTAAGGCCACCCATAGCTTTTTCTGTATGGGCCCTGCCGAAGGGTTCTTTCGAGATTATAGCTATTTTTACTTTCTCGCTAGACGCCTCAATGGCTGCCCGCAAACCAGCGCCGCCTGCGCCGATTATCAGAAGATCGGTGATTATTGTTTTATACTTCATTTTCCTCTTACAACATAAGCGCTAGGAGGGCCATACGCACGTACATACCGTTTCGCATTTGTTCGGTTATATAGACAGCTCGCCTATCTTGATCGCTGTCCATCGTAATTTCACCAACTCTGGGAAACGGATGCATGACAATTGCTGTTTTTTTCATTTTCGCCAAGATTTTGGGTGTCACAACATAACGATGTTTCAGTTTTTCGTAGAGCTCAAAATCAGAAAATCGTTCTTTTTGAACACGAGTAACATATAAAACGTCCGTTTCAGAAAGAATCGGATCAAGATTCTCATATTCAGAAAAGTTGACTTTCCGCTCTTTAAGAAGAGCAAGGAGAGTGGGCGATACGCGCAAATGGTCCGGCGAGACAAAATTGAGTTTCACGCCTTTATAGAGCGATACGAGTTTGGCAAGAGAATGGATGGTTCTGCCATTGTACATATCGCCAATCATGCTGATCGCAAGGCCCCCCAACTTTGGAAAATGGCGGGTAATCGTATAAAAATCGAGAAGCGCCTGGGTCGGATGCTCGCCTATGCCATCTCCGGCGTTTATGACTGGTTTTTGGCAAAATTCAGAGGCGATCTTGGCAGAGCCTACTTCCGGGTGACGGATCACGATAATATCGGAAAAACTTTCGAAAGTCCGCACAGTATCTGGCAGCGACTCACCCTTTGAGACGGAGGAATAGGTCACGCCTTGCAAAGGAATAATACTGCCTCCAAGCCGTTGCATAGCGGCAATGAATGACCCAAATGTCCTGCTTGATGGCTCGTAAAAGAGCGCTGTCATAACCTTTCCTCTGAGTTGATCATTGCCTCCTTTTGTTTCAACAAGCCGTTTCATTCGACTAGCCTGCTCGACCACTATATCAAGGTCATACGTACTAAACTGCTCCGCACTCAAGATGTCGTGGTGGGAAAAATTATTTTTAGCCATAGGCCTCCTTCCGCTGTTGAACCCGATAATACCACTCCAGTGGTTTCACAGGAACTGACGCAATAGCAAAGCGTGACGTTGCCAAAATAAAATAAGTCGCCGTTTGCGTTGAGGTAAAAACGGGAATACCGGCATCGATTGCGACTCGACGCATACGATAGCCTTCTGTCTCGACATGATATCCATTAACATTGTCTGGCTTCTCTTGTCTCGGTACAATTACTGCAAAATCGATCGCTTTTTGCTCTAATAAATCCAAGACGTTGGGACGACGATCCGTTACTTTTCCAATCCTGGTTGCGTCTATTCCATTTTCTCTGAGAAAAAGCGAAGTTGCGTCTGTTGCATATATCCTAAATCCTTTGGAAGCCAGCTTCTGGCAGCCATATAATAATTGAAGTTTATTTCGGCTCCCTCCGAGACTAATCAGTACTGCTTTTTTAGTAGGAAATGCCACGCCAGTAGAAAGAATTGCTTTAAAATAGGCCTCAAGTGGATCAAGTCCAAAGGAAGCAACCTCGCCGGTTGAGCGCATCTCAACGGCCAGTATCGGATCGGAACCTCGCAGCTTATGGAATGAAAACTGCGGTACTTTGACACCAACAAACGGCTGCTGATTAATCGAGTTTTTAGGTGTAGGAAGGTCAAGGATGACCTTTGTGGCTAGTTCAATGAAGTTATCGCCGCTAGTTTTACTCACAAATGGCATGCTTCGGGAAGCTCGCAAATTACACTCGATCACGTATGTCAAATCTTGTCCGATTATAAACTGAATATTAAACGGGCCGTGTATATGAAGGCTAGCAGATATTAGTTTTGTTGCTCTTTCTATAACGCGCCTAGAATCTGCCTCAATCGAAGTTATAGGATACTGAATAGTTGAATCGCCAGAGTGAACACCAGCCGGCTCCACGTGCTCAGAGATGGCAAGCGCTATAACCTTGCCATTTCTGGAAACTCCGTCAACATCACATTCGCGGCAAGCATCAAGATATTCAGTCATAACCATTGGGTAGGTTTTCGACACCTCAATCTGATTTTTCAGGTATAAAGCTAGTTCCTGGTCACTGGCGACTACCTTCATAGCTTTACCTGAAAGAACGAAGGAGGGTCGAAGTATCACTGGGTAACTTATGCGTCTGGCTTCTGAACGAGCCTGCTTTATACTCGCTACGCTGGCCCACTTAGGTTGGGCGATCTTTAACTTATCTAAGAGTAAACTAAAAGTCCGTCTATCTTCAGCCCTCCTGACATCAACCGATTGGGTCCCTAAAATCGGCACACCGTAGTCGGACAAGCCGCGTGTCAAATTATTGGGTATTTGTCCGCCAACCGCACAGACAAACGGAGCTTTTTCAATATCATATATATCTAGCACCCGCTCTAAGGTTAGCTCTTCAAAGTATAGCTTGTCAGAATAGTCATAGTCCGTTGAGACGGTTTCGGGATTGCAGTTGACCATAATCGTCCCAAAGCCACGATCGCGAAGCGTTTTTATGGTATTGACAGCGCACCAATCAAATTCTACCGACGTTCCAATGGCGTATGGACCGGCTCCAACTACCACGATCTGTTTTTCTTTATGAAGGGGAATCTCGTCACTGGTTTTGGCGTGATAGGTGAGATAGAGGTAATTGGTTTGGGCTGGAAACTCTCCAGCTAGGGTATCGATTCGCTTAACATATGGGACAATTCCTGCTCGTTTTCTTTTTACTCTTATGCTATCAGCGTTGGTTTTACGAAGGAGGGCTATTTGCTCATCGCAAAACCCATATTGCTTGGCTATTTTCAGAAGTTTTGCTTTAAGTCTCTTGGCATTTTTGAGCACTTTATAGACACCAACAATGCTAGCAAACTCACTTATATACCAACGGTCAATTTTAGTGATTTTGCTGATTTTATCAATAGAAATCCCCGCTCGTAGGGACGAACAAATGCTAAATAAACGCATAGAATCGGGTACTTTAAGTTTCTTTTGCAATTCCTGTTTTGACAGTTTCCCGAAACGCGAATCGATAACACCGATAAATCCGTCGTTAAGCATCCGAGCAGCCTTTTGGATCGCCTCGGGAAATGTCCGTCCGATACTCATAACTTCACCAACGCTCTTCATTTCGCTACCGATTTCGGTTTTGACTCCCCAAAACTTATCCAGATCCCACCGGGGAATTTTAACTACAATATAGTCCAAACTTGGCTCAAAAAAGGCCGAGGTGACACCAGTTATGTTATTTATAAGATCGGGTAATTTCTTACCTAAAGCCAGTTTGGCAGCAATGTAGGCCAGGGGATACCCGGTGGCCTTGGATGCCAGTGCCGATGAGCGAGAAAGTCGAGCGTTGACTTCGATGATACGGATATCGTCGTGCTTAGGGTGAATAGCAAATTGTATGTTACACTCACCAATGACTCCAAGATTACGGATAACATCTATCGATATCTGACGCAGCCGATAATATACCTTATCGTTAAGCGTCTGGGAGGGTGCAACCACAATCGATTCTCCAGTATGGACACCAACTGGATCCATGTTTTCCATATTACAAACGGTAATACAATTATCTTTTCCGTCGCGCACCACCTCATACTCCACCTCTTTCCAACCCCATAAGCTTTCTTCAAGGTACACTTGAGAACTCGTTGCCAAGGCAAAACTAAGGATTTTAGTTAGTTCGATGCTGTTTCTTGCAATGCCGCTTCCCGTTCCTCCTAAAGCAAACCCGGACCGAACCATGACGGGGTAACCGATACGTTTAGCAACTGTTAGTCCCATGCCTGTAGTAGTCACCGTTTGACCTTTTGCCGTGGCAATACCAATTCTGGCCAGGCGCTTGGCGAACCGATGACGATCTTCTGTTGTCAGAATTGCTTCAATTGGTGTTCCCAGAATGGCAACATGATGTTTTTCCAGGATGCCGCTAGTCTGAAGAGCTAGGCCGCAATTTAACGCCGTCTGGCCGCCAAAAGACAGTAGTATGCCGTCAGGTTTCTCTTTTTCGATGACGCGACTGACAAATTCTAGCGTTATGGGCACAAAATAGACCCGGTCGGCGAACCCCTGAGAAGTCTGAATGGTGGCAACATTTGGGTTTACCAAAACAACTTTACAGCCTTCTTCTTTGAGCGCTTTAATAGCCTGTGTTCCAGAGTAGTCAAATTCACCAGCTTCTCCGATTTTCAAGGCACCGGATCCGAGCAACAGAACTTTTTTCATAAAAGATCAAATATCCACTCTGTGTCATGTGGACCGGGGTTTCCTTCCGGGTGAAACTGGCTCGTCCATATGCGCCGTTTTTCGTCAATCAGGCCTTCGTTAGTTTGGTCATTTAAGTTAATAAACCACTCGCCAATTCCTCTAGGCAACGATTCCCGTCTCACCGCGTACCCATGATTTTGACTGGTCACGTATGCCTTACCAGTTCGACTATCGCCCACTGGCTGATTTATCCCGCGATGACCGTAAGGCATTTTATAGGTGTCGGCTCCGAGTGAAAGTGCCAAAAGTTGATGCCCAAGGCAGACACCGATAAACGGTATACCAGCATCAACAACACGTCTGATATTTTGTATCGTTTCCTGACAAGTTTTCGGATCGCCAGGACCATTGGAACAGAGAACAGTATCAATGTCTGAAATGACAAGCGGGTCACTATTCCAAGGAATCCGAGTCACCGTAAACCCACGGGATAAAAGCGCACGAAGAATGCCGTGTTTGACTCCGCAATCGATGAGCACAACGTGTTTAGTTCGCGAATTTTTGGACCGATATACCTGTACATCTGTGCAGCTCGTCTCGCTAACTAAATGATTTGAATCTTTTTCAAACAGAACCTTGGAACTTGCACTAATTTTTCCTAGAAGCGTTCCATATTCTCTAAGTTTAAGTGTTAATTTGCGCGTATCGATACCAGAAATTCCGGGAATTTTTTGTGAGAAGAGAAATTTGGAAAATGTTGTTTTTGATAGATAGTGTGAGGGAGTGTCGCAACTTTGGGCAACCACTACGCCCCGGACCCAAATCCGCTGAGATTCAAAATTTTGTACAATATCTCCTACCAATTTTCTGGGTGATGGAATGCCGTAATTGCCGATCAACGGAAAGGTGAAAACCAAAATTTGACCGTTGTATGAGGGATCTGTCAGGCTCTGAGGATAGCCTACCATGGCTGTTGAGAATACAACCTCACCGTTAGCTTGGCCTGGATAGCCGATAGCTTCTCCTTCAATTCGCGTGCCATCCTCAAGATGTAGGTATGTGCGTCCCATAAAAAAAGAGAGCCACTGCGGCTCTCAATGAGATACAACTCTATGCTGATTTCGTTTTTTTCCTAAAAAAAAACCCAGGGTATTCATCTCTGTGGGCTTGCCCGGCGTCAGACAGGCTCCTGGGGTTCTAGTCTATCGACCAGCACCGGGATCTGTCAAGAGACAAAGTCAGATTTTTTCTTCTTTTTTGATGCGAGGTGGCGACGAAGCGATGATCCTCTTTTTTTTGAAAACCCCGGCAGCCGTAAGTGTTTTTTAAATAGCGTGTCGAAAATATCGCCTTTGGATATGACGCCAAGGAGCACATTCTGTTCGGATAATACCGGCAATTGTTGGACGTCTCGCACGATCATGCGGGAGAGCGCTCGAAGAATTGGGGTCTCAGAACGGGTAAATATCACGCGGCGATTCATCACGTGCTCTGCGCGCAGCTTAACTAAATCGTGAATTTTTTCCTCCATATCTTCAAAATCTGTTGCGGAAATAAAATCTTCAACAAGATGCTGGTAATCCGGGTACAGCGGCTTGAGAAGATCTTCTTCTGTAACGATACCTATTATCTTTTTCTTGGCATCAAGAACGGGTAGGGCATGGATTTTATGCTTGAAGATAGACTTCCATAAATCCCTAAAAGTCGTCTTAGGCTTGACCGCAATAATGTCAATACTCATGATCTGGTGGACTTTCATATGTTAGGACAGTGGCCTGCGACGTGTGATTGTATCATATAGTTTCAACTCAATAATTGAACGCCGCAACATTGAGAGCGCTTCTGCCCTTTCAATTCCTTTGGTTGCCTTGACCAGAAGTTCCTGTGCGGTTCTTTTGGCTTTTTCAATTTCTACCTCGTTTAATTCGTGTGCGTGCACAGCACGCGAGACCAAAATAGTAACGCCATTACCATTGACGTCGATAAATCCGCCGCCTATAGCCAGCAAATGCTCTTTGGCGCCTTGGATGATTTTAATTGAGCCCTCAGAGAGCGCCGCGAAAAGCTTAGTGTGACGAGGCAGCACCATGATGCGACCGCCGACCTCAGGAACCGAAACAGCGTCAATTTCTTCGTTAAATACTTCCCGCTCTGGGGTTACGATAGAAAGAGAGAATGTTTTCATTTCACCTCCTCTATCCCTCCCACCATATAAAACGCTTGTTCAGATTTATCGTCGTATTTTCCGTCTAATATTTCTTTAAATCCGGAAACCGAATCTTCTCTGGTGACATATTTGCCGGCCCGGGCAGTGAAAGCCTCTGCCACAAACATAGGTTGTGTAAGAAAACGTTGGATTTTACGTGCCCGGGCTACTGTAAGTTTATCCTCCTCGGATAATTCCTCAATTCCTAAAATTGCAATAATATCCTGCAAATCTTTATATCGTTGCAGTACCCTTTGTACACCCTTTGCAACGTCGTAATGCTCCTGCCCAATGACGCCAGGTTCCAAAATTCGCGACCCGCTAGACAGTGGGTCAACAGCCGGATAAAGTCCTTTGTCTGCTATAGACCTCTCCAGGCTAATCGAGCTATCTAAGTGAGAGAATGTCGCTACAGGAGCTGGATCAGTAATATCATCAGCAGGCACGTACACGGCCTGTACCGACGTGATGGAGCCATTGGTCGTTGAGGTGATACGCTCCTGCAGAGCTCCCATTTCTGAGGCAAGCGTTGGCTGGTAGCCGACTGCAGACGGAATGCGTCCGAGAAGAGCAGACACTTCGCTACCTGCTTGGGCAAATCGGAAGACGTTATCGATAAAAAGCAAAACATCCTGATTTTTTTCGTCACGGAAATACTCGGCCATGGTTAAGCCTGTCAAAGCTACTCGCAAACGAGCTCCCGGTGGCTCATTCATTTGTCCGAAAACAAGAGCGGTTTTTCCAATAACGCCGGACTCTTTCATCTCAAGCCATAGGTCGTTGCCCTCGCGCGAGCGCTCTCCGACTCCGGCAAAGACAGATACTCCACCATGATGCTCTGCTACATTGTGAATAAGCTCTTGAATCAGTACTGTCTTTCCTACTCCGGCTCCCCCGAAAATAGCGACTTTGCCTCCTTTGACAAACGGCGCCATCAGATCAATGACTTTTATGCCAGTCTCAAGAACTTCCAGCTTTGTGCTTTGGGCTGTAAGCTCAGGAGTTTTTCTATGAATTGGGTAGGTTTTTATAGCACCAACTGCTCCTTTATCATCCAATGGCTCGCCAAGGACGTTAAAAATTCGGCCGAGTGTTTTTTCTCCGACCGGTACCGATATCGGTTTTCCGCTCGCCCCCACCACGTCTCCACGCGCAAGCCCGTCAGTAGGACCCATGGCGACTGCCCGTACGCGGCCTTCTCCCAAGTGAACAGCAACCTCGAGGATCAATCGTTCTTTTCGTTTCCCGCTTGGCTCGACGACCAGAGCATCGTAAATTGCCGGAATATTCCCCTCCTCAAACTGCACATCAACAACGACCCCGACGACAGCCACAATTTGCCCGGTCATCTGTTTGGTATTTGTCACTTTGTTATTTTGTTTCATTGTTCCACCGCTATCCTTGCTGTTATCAAATCTGAGATTTCGTAAGTAATTTTCTCTTGCCGTGCTTTGTTGTAGACAAGCGTCAACTCCTCTGTCAGAGACACGGCGTTGTCTGTCGCATTTTTCATCGCAACCATCCGCGCTGAGTGTTCGCTTGCCTCCGCCTGATAAATGGCGTCTCGAATTTGATTTTCTATGTAGTGTGGAATAAGTAAATTTAAAACCTCCGCGGGCGTAGGCTCAATCAGGTATTGCCCAAGACTTTTTTGGGCAGGCGAAACTGCCGCAATTGTCAGCGGCAAGAGAACCCTTTTTTTCGGCGTCTGACTAAGAGCTGAGATAAAATTGCTGTAAAGAATATCCACGCGCTCAAATGCTCCGGTTTGAAACTTTTGAATCAAAAGTTCAACAACTGGCGGCACCACGTTGACAAACGGTAAACTTGCTGAAAAGTCAGCGACCACCGTGAGTCTCATTCGCTCCAAGATAAGCGCGCCTTTTTGACCAATCGTTATGTATTCATTAACCGCTGGCTTAGTGTA
This sequence comes from uncultured Gammaproteobacteria bacterium, assembly GCA_964621305.1. Classification (GTDB taxonomy): domain Bacteria; phylum Patescibacteriota; class Microgenomatia; order UBA10105; family UBA927; genus JAGVFE01. Next base: position 53,256 of record CAZUOM010000005.1, read on the forward strand.
CTCTTTTAGAAAAAAACGGAATAGGTTGGTGTTTAGCCCGCCACAAAGGCCTTTATTGGTGGAAATTAAAACAATAAGCGCTTTACCGTTCGGAGCTGGAGTATGAAGGAGCCGATGTTGGGAAAGATCAACGTTAGAGGAGAGGTTGGTTACCATTTCGCTAATTTTCTCTGCGTAACGGCGGCCGGCTAATGCCTTCTCTTGGGCTTTGCGCATCTTAGATGCGGCAACCAACTGCATCGCCCTTGTTATCTGGGCAATATTTTTTACCGAACGAATACGGCGCTTGATAAGCCTAATGTTTGCCATAAACTTTTTTGAACTCTCCAACTGCTTTTTTCAACTGCTCTTCAATTTCAGGCGTAATTGCGCGCTCCTTGGCGATTAAACTGATGAGTTTAGTGTGTTTTGTTTCCAGAAACGACAGGTACGCCTCGCTAAATTGCGTCACGTTGGCAACAGCAATGTCGTCAAGGTAACCATTGACTCCTGCCCAAATCAACGCAACCTGTTTTTCAACAGGCATGGGGACAAATTGACCTTGCTTGAGAAGTTCGGTCATCCTGCTGCCGCGGTCGATCTGGCTTCTGGTGGCTTCATCCAGATCCGATGCGAACTGGGCAAAGGCTGCTAGTTCCCGGTATTGAGCCAAATCTAGTCTCAGACTCCCAGCTACCTTTTTCATGGCTTTGTTCTGTGCAGCTCCTCCGACGCGCGAGACCGAAAGACCAACGTTAATGGCCGGCCGCTGCCCTGCGTAAAAAAGGTCAGACTCCAGATACAACTGGCCGTCAGTTATAGAAATGACATTAGTCGGGACGTAGGCGGAAACATCATTGGCTAGCGTTTCAATGATGGGAAGAGCGGTAATCGAGCCGCCACCATGAGCCTCATCAAGCCTGCAGGCCCGTTCCAAGAGCCTGCTGTGTAGGTAAAATACGTCCCCGGGATAGGCCTCACGTCCGGAGGGACGACGCAAAACAAGAGAAATTTGTCTGTAAGCCCAAGCGTGTTTGGATAAATCATCGTAAACAATGAGGACGTCGCGGCCTTTATCCATAAAGTATTCAGCTAAAGCGCATCCGGCGTATGGAGCCAAATACTGGAGAGCCGCCGGGTCGCTGGCAGAGGCAGCAACTACTATCGTGTGAGCCATGGCCTTGAATCGATTAAGAGCTGCTACTGTTTGAGCAATGCGCGCTGTCTTTTGCCCAATTGCTACATAAACGCAGATGACGTTTTCCTTTTTCTGATTTATGATCGTGTCAATAACAATTGCAGTTTTTCCTGTATTTCTGTCGCCAATAATTAACTCCCTTTGTCCGCGGCCGATTGGAATCATCGCGTCAATTGCTTTTATTCCGGTTTGAAGCGGGCTATTAACAGGTTGACGCACCGTAACGCCAGGAGCTACTTTTTCCATCGGGTATCGACTGACACTCTTAATCTCTCTTTTCCCATCAACCGGATTTCCAAGCGGATCTATTACCCTGCCTAAAAAACCCTCGCCTACAGGAACAGATAAAAGACTATCGACAGCCTCAACTGTATCTCCTTCAGAAAGCGCTAGCCAGTCGCCCAAAACGATTGCACCGATTGAGTCTTCTTCTAAATTTACAGCAACGGCAGCTACCCCACCTTTACATCGCAAAAGTTCCATGTAGGCAACTTTTGGCAATCCCGATATTTTAATAACTCCGTCGCCAGCGGCTGTAATGCAACCGACCCGCTGGGTCCTTACAGTAGGCTCAATAGCCTCAAGGCGTTTGGTAAGTTCTTTGGCAATGTTTTTGGTCAAGAGAGCATCCATGTCATTTCTGAGAGAAGCTTTTTGCTGCTGGTATCAATTAAGATATCTCCCATCCGAATTTTTAAGCCGGAAAGAAGATCAGTTTTTTCTCTATATGTTACGCTGACTTGACCGCCAGATACTTTAGCCAAAAGCGAAGAAAGTTTTCGTTGCTCCTCGCTAGTAAGTGAAACTGCGGATTCAACAATAGCGTTTTGCCTACCACTAGCTGCCATACTCATCTTATGAAAAAGCGCTCCAATCTTTTTTGTGAGTAACTCCCCGGCACCCTCGCGGACGAGGCGTTTGGTTACTTCATTTACAAATGTTTTTGTGTCGTTTCGTGTGATACTCATGAGGTTTTTACCCAAGTAGATAATTCTCTCAATTGCCGGCTGATAATTTTGTGTCGTTCTGATGCGGACATACCTGCCAAGATTCTGCCAGCCATTTCTGCTGCAAGTTTGACGGATTCTTTACGGATTTCATCTGCTAAACTGTCATGGATTCTCTTGGCATCGGCTTTTCCTTTTTCAACGATTTCAGTGGCTTCTCTTTGCGCAGCTGCCGTGATTTCTAGCTCTCGCTCTTTTCCGGCTACTTTTGCTTCCTCTAAGATGCGCCTGCCCTCTGCGCGCGCTTCGTCGAGAATCTTCTCTCGTTTGATCTTAAGCTTTTCCTCTTCTTCGCGTAGTTTATCAGTAAGAGCCAAGCCTTCTTCGATTTCTTTCCGGCGTTTTTCAAGCATGCTTGTAATCGGCTTATACAAAAGCTTGGTCAAAACCACTACCATTATGGCAAAATTAATTGCCTGCAACAGGAGTTGTGTTGGTTGAATGCCTAACTTCTCCATTATGTAAATTTCAGAATCAGCGCGATTACGAGCGCGTAAATGGCGACAGCCTCAGCAAACGCGATGCCCAAGATCATGTTGTTTCGTACGGGGCCCTCTGCTTCGGGGTTCCTTCCGATTGCCTCGACTGCTTTGCCGGCAATAATTCCGATACCAATTCCCGGGCCGATAGCGCCAAGCCCGATAGCCAGAGCTGTTCCTATTGCTTTGAGTCCTTCTAATAATCCTTCAGTCGGCATAACTCACCTCCTTCAGTGCTCTTTATGCATTGCCAAGAGCAAAAACACTGCTGTCAACATCGAAAATACCAAAGCCTGGATAAATCCTACAAACAATTCTAACCCGAGAAACGGAATCGGCGCAATGAGAGGAATCAGAAACGCGATAACCGTAAGGAGCACCTCTCCGGCAAAAACATTGCCGAAGAGACGAAACGCGAATGAGATTATCCTGGAAAACTCACTAACTAGCTCCAAAACGCCGACAAAAAAACCCATTGGACTTTTGAAGTTAAAAAATTTGCCCAAATACGTCAACCCGTGGCTTCTGAGCCCCGTCCATTGAACGACCACTATGACAATAACAGCCAAGGCAATCGTCATGTTGAGGTCTGCCGTGCCGGAGCGAAATAAAGGGATAAATGCTTCGTGGCCGTCTTTGACTTCATTAAATCCAATAGTTCCCACGCCAGGAACTAGCCCGGCCCAGTTGAGGGAGGCGATAAATAAAAATAGAGTAGCCAGAAGAGGAAAAAATTGTTTAGTTTTTTCGTGGAGGACGCTTCTAAAAAGCGACTCAATGCCGCCTACTAATATTTCTGCGACCGACTGACCACCACCTGGAACCAAAGATAGTCTACGGGTGGCGGCAATGGCTAGAAGAGTTACAAGAGCCATTACAAACCAGGTTGTCAGAATAGAGTTGGTTATGGCAAACCCTCCGACAGAGAAAATAGTCTCGGCAGCAAGCGAAATATGAAGCATGAGTTCAAATAACTAATCCAAATCCTTTATAATAGTATACAAACTTACAACAGAAATCGCTAGCCCCAAGAGCAGCAATACGAGCGTTACCTTCGGCGAAGTTCCCAAAGCACTATCAATCAGGCTCCCGATAAAGGCTCCAGCCACCAACGGCACAACAACCGCATACCCCAGACTTCCGATAAGCCCCCACCCGATCCATTGTTTCATATTATCAAATTTTGGTTTAACCATGAAAGTATTTTACTTCTTACTGAAGGGAGAGTAAATGAAAAATAAGCAAAAATAAGCAAAAACCTCCTAGATTGACAATAGAATTTTTACGAGCTAAATTTGGTAATAATGAAAAAGACAACTGCGTTAATTATTAGAGATGAACTTAAAAAAGCCAAACTTACCGGCCTTCCTAAAAAATTTGATGGTTTATCCAAAAGAGTCGATGGTTTATCCAAAAGAGTCGATGGTTTATCCAAAAGAGTCGATGGTTTGTCCAAAAGAGTCGATGGTTTGTCCAAAAGATTTGATGGTTTATCCAAAAGAGTCGATGGTTTGTCGAAAAGAGTCGATGACATATCGAATCGAATGGACCAAGTAAACGACGCCGCTCGAATCATTCAGGAAAACGAGCAGAACCTGAAGGACTTAGGCGGACTCAAACGCCGACTCGACGTCTTGGACAAAATATTTGTTAGGGTCGACAAAATTGCCGGTGAAGTGACTAAATATCGAGAGGAGCAAGAACTCAACAGTAAAGCGCTATCCAATCATGACTACCGCCTGGAACGAATTGAAAAACACCTCAACTTGGCTGTAACCAGCTAGTCACTTTCGATCCTTTTTGCATCATCGACCAAAATGGTAAGGCGGTCGTCCTTCTCGTCGACGCGGCCGGATACAAGAACTATTGCATCGCGGCTCCAGAGGTCGCTCGTTTTGGCAAATATTTTGGGGAATACGACTAATTCGATGACTCCTCCTAAATCCTCGATGCGCACAAAAGCCATTTCGCTGTTGCCGGCTTTGGTAAGGATTTTCTTCACATTTGTAACCATGCCGCAGACAGTCACGCGGCTGCCGACAGAATCCTGGTTAACGTCAGCGAGCGAAACAATCGGAGTTGCGCTGTCAACTGAAATTCGTGTCAGGACCGTCGCAAGGGGGTGCTCGGTGAGATAGTAACCGAGAAGCTCTTTTTCGTAGGACAGAAGCACCTGCTTGGGCAGTTCGGCTACAGCCGGAAGCGCATCCACCAGCTGATCCGAACCATTTTCATCTGTGTCGAACAGACCAACTTGACCCCAGGCAACAGCCTTTCTTACCCGGTGGGCTTCCTCAAGAATAACAAGAAGTGCTTCCAACAGTTGTGCGCGGCTGCCGAATACATCCATGGCGCCCGCTTTAATAAGGCTCTCAAGAGTCTTTCTGTTTACTTTAGACAAATCAACTCGCCTTATAAAATCAGTAAGTGATTTAAACGACCCTCCGGCTGAATGAGCCGAAAGGATGCTTTCAATCGCGGCAGTTCCAACATTTTTGATTGCAGATAGACCAAAACGGATTTTCCCCCCTTCTATTGTAAATTCTACATTCGAAGCATTAACGTCTGGTGGCAAAAGCACTATCCCAATTCGTCGGCACTCCTCAACTGCACGGGCTATTTTTTCATCGCGCGCCGGCCCTGTGGTTCCACGAGATTCAGCTGTCAGGACAGCGGTCATATATTCGACGGGGAAATTGGCTTTTAGGTACGCAGTCTGATAGGCAATCATCGCGTAACAAGCTGCATGCGCTTTATTAAATCCGTAACCGGCAAACGGCTCGATTAAGTGAAAAATTTCTTCAGCTTTTGTTTTATTTATCCCATTTTTGACACAACCTTCAATAAACTTCTCTTTTTGCTTTTTCATTTCAGACGGAATTTTTTTACCAACTGCTTTCCTTAGCTTATCTGCATCACCCCACGAGTAACCCGCAAGCGTAATAGCCGTTAAAAGCACATCGTCTTGATAACAAATGATTCCGTATGATTGCTTGAGGACGTCTTTTAGTCGCGGATCCGGATAAGTAATATGCTTGGGATCGTGTTTTCTCCTGATAAATTCCGGAATAACTTGCATCGGCCCGGGCCGAAACAAAGCTACCATTGCCATAAGATCAAAAACAGTCGTCGGCTTGAGCTCTTTGACGTAGCGGCGCATGCCTGTCGATTCCAGCTGAAATATGCCTGTGGTTTCGCCAAGCGATAGAAGTTCAAAAGTCTTTTTATCGTCAAGAGCTATTTTTGACAAATCAATTTCAGTCTTGTGAACAACTTTAATGAATTTTAGCGCTTGTGAAAGGATCGTGAGGTTCCTTAGCCCCAAAAAATCCATTTTAAGTAGCCCAACCCCGTCCTCACCGACTGTGTACATGTCATACTGAGTTACAATTTTTTCGCCACGAGTTTCTTTCTGAAGTGGCGTGTATTCTACTAGTGGTTTATCAGCAATTACTACTCCTGCAGCGTGCACCGATGCGTGACGGGCAACCCCTTCAAGTTTCCTAGCTACATCCAAAAGTTTTTTGGTTTCCGGTTCATTTTTATAAGCGCTAGCAAGATCCGGTGACTGCTCAAGCGCTTTATCAATTGTCATTGGTGCACCCTGATAGCCTGGGGGGATCATTTTAGCAATCCTGTCTGGCGCCGCGTACAGCATACCTAGCGCCCGGCCCGCGTCCCGCACAGATCCGCGCGCCTCCATCGTACCGAAGGTGACGATTTGAGCTACCTTATCGTCACCATACCGGGCAGTCACATAGGCTATGACTTCATCCCGCCGATCGTCGGCAAAATCTAGATCGATATCAGGCGGACTAGGCCGCTGGGGGTTGAGAAAGCGCTCAAACGGAAGCTTAAAGTAAAACGGGTCGATACCCGTAATCCCCAGTGAATACGAAACAACCGACCCTGCCGCCGATCCTCGACCCGGACCAACTGCTATCCCGCGACTTCTGGCCCAATTGACGAAATCTGCAACAATCAAAAAATACGTCGCGTATCCCTTGGTCTTGATGATGTCTAGCTCATACGTTATGCGCTCCTTGATGGCTTGGGTAATATCTCCATACCGCTGCGGAGACCGCTCCCAAACCAGTTTTTCTAAATATTCTGCAGGACTATCTTCACCCTTCGGAAGGGGAAAATGCGGCAGGATCCAGTTTCCGATAGCCAATTTAATATCGCACATATCAGCAATCCGTTTCGTATTTTCGATTGCATCAGGATACTGGATAAAGAGACCGCGCATTTCCTCTGGAGAACGCATGTAAAAATCCGGAGAGTCGATCATTGACAAGGGTCGGTTTTTCTCGATGATCGTGTGCTGGGTCTGCACGCAAAGAAGAATTTCCTGAGCCTCGGCGTCATCAGGGTCAACGTAATGAATGTCGTTGGTAGCCACAATCGGCAAACCAAGTTTTTTTGCAAGAACCACAAGCTTTTCATTGACCATATCGCAGTCAGGAATCTTTGGGTGTTTTTGAAGCTCCAGATAATAGTGCTGGGGCCCAAAAAGCTCCGCGTACTGTTTGGCAACGGTTTGGGCTTCTTCATCCTGATTGTTTCGCAAAAGTGAAGGTACTTGGCCGTTGAGGCAGGCAGACAGGCAGATTAAGTCATCGTGATATTTTTGCAATAGTTCCCAGTCGATCCTGGGTTTGTAGTAGTACCCCTCCAAATGCGCGTGAGTAACCAACTTCATCAAATTTTTGTAACCGTTTTCGTTTTTGGCAAGTAAAACCAGGTGAAAGGGGTCAACGTCGACTTTGGCCTCTTTATCAAAGCGCGATCTTTTGGCTACATAAGTCTCAACGCCAATAATCGGCTTGATGCCTGCTGCTTTTGCCTTAAGGTAAAACTTAAAACTCCCGTACATCGCCCCGTGGTCGGTTAAAGCCAATGCATCCATCCCAAAGCTCTTTGCCCGCTCAATAAGGTGATCCAGCTTCCCCAACCCATCCAGAAGCGAGTACTCGCTATGAACATGAAGATGCACAAAATCGGACATGAGGGAATTTATGTTAGCTTTTCAATCTTTTCCTTTATTAGTCGAGCACTGCCAAATGCTTCGCTGATTTCTGCCTTGCTATATTGAGGTATATCAGGCGGATATCTAGATTCAATATAGAAACCGGTCAAAAGTTCGCATGCATCTCTAAGCTCTTCAAGAACTGCGTTTATTCTTACACATTCATTTAATAATAATGGTAATTCATGCACCCGAGGCGGTTCAACGCCGTGAAACACAAGGAATCCCTTTAAGAATTTTTCGGCGACCTGCTGGGAAAGAAAACATATTTGTGGATATATTTGTTCCTCTTTTAGTCCAACCTCCGCATAACGGTAATCAGAAATCGCGGAATCAAACCATTCTTTTGCTAATTTTTTTTTATGATCGTCCATAGAGCATAGTCCCTTCGGATAGTATTCGGATAATAAAATAGTCGCCTAATGATATTCTTTTTTCTAATTCATCAGGAGTATACACGAGAGCATCCAGTGGATACCTGCGCTCCATCCCCCGAAGCGATGCGAACACTTCTTTAGTACGAAATGGTCTTCTCTTGTCGCTCTTTTTAATAATTAAAAGATCGATATCAGAATCATTGTGAATTTCTCCTCGAGCAAGGGAACCAAAAAGAATTACCTTATCCGGTTTATAACTATCGACGATCTTTTGAACCAATTGTTTCGCCTCCTCTTGAATATCATTCATAACAGTTCAATTGTAATTATTAGTCTTGAGGAAAACAACAGGTGATCCAGCTTCCCCAAGCCATCAAGAAGCGAGTACTCGCTATGAACATGAAGATGAACGAAGTCTGACATAGTTTTTCTAGCGAGACGTATTTCTAGGCATCATTTCAAGGTCGGGTTTCCAAGAAGTAAGTTTTACCCGAGTGTCTTTTTGCGCTTTAGAATGAGACATTGCTATTTCCGCTTGGTTAAATAGTTCGTTTGTTTTAATCGGTTCGTCTGGCCCGTCATAAAAGCTTATTCCAACACTTAACCCAATCTCTCTCATCCCTGGTACCTGATCAAAACTCTCCATTGCTTTTTCGATTCTTTGAATAAATTGATAAATAGTAATAGGTTTTGGGACATTTAATAGCGTTATTCCAAATTCGTCTCCAGAAAATCTACCTACTACATCATAGGGTCGTTTAGCAGCGTCGAATATATTTCCCATAGTTTTAATTACTTCGTCCCCCGCCTCGTGGCCCAAAACGTCATTTACTTTAGTTTTGAAATGATCAAAATCAATATATAGGAAATAGACATTGCCGCCTTGTCTTTTTGCAAGATTAATCATACGCTGAGTAGATCTTGCCATCGATTCCTTATTTGGCAGACCAGTTAAAGGATCTTTACCAGATTTTATTTTTTCTCTCATTGAATCCCCAACATTGTGCCGCAATTGACTCACAATCGAATTGATAGACTGTTTCACATGGACTCGAGCAAGAACGCCCGGCAAAAGATCGTTCCATTTCGCACGGTATGCCTCAAGCAGCATGTGATGGTAAGGGTCTTCTAATTCACCATGTATCGAATAAGTCAACTGTTCGCGGAGCCGTTTCTGCATGTCATTTGGTATTCTTCTAAAATCTGCTCTAGCAAAAATTATTTTATCATCGCCTGTTATTTCTGCTGACATAGTGTCATAAAAGAAAATTTTTTAACTTCTTCAAGGACAATTCTGCTTGCGCCGTCGGAAGAAGTTTTTTTATTTGACCAACCAGGAAAAACATCGCCTGCTGTTTTCCCTTTTTATAATCTTCTACCGCTTTTGGATTTTCGGAAAGGACTTGTTTGATAATTTTTTCCAGTTTCTCATCTGAGACACTCGACCCGGCACCAGATTGTTGAGCAATTTGCGCAAGCAACTCTTCTGGCGAAACCGTCGCTATATCTATTTTTTTATTTATTATCCAATTCGCAATTGTTTTCGGGCTTGTTTTTTTGTTAATGGCGGCTTTTTCAAAGTAATCTGCACGCTCTCGCGTCTCCGTAAGAAGAGCCGCATCATATTGACTTAGGTTATATTGCTTCATAAACCGCTCTTCTTTTGCCTCCGGCAATTCTCCAATTTGGGATTTGAGATTTGTGATTTGGGATTTCTCCCATGTTATGGGAGGGATGTCCGGTTCAGGAAAATACCGGTAGTCATGGGCTTCTTCTTTCTCCCGTTGAGCCTGCGTAATTCCTTTGGATTCGACAAACCCCCGCGTCTGCTGCGTCGGCCTTTCGCCGCGTTCCAACATCTCAGTCTGGCGTTCAACCTCAAATTCAATCGCTTTTCTTGCAAATTTAAACGAGTTAATGTTTTTGATTTCCACTCTGTAATTTGGATATTGGATATTGGTAGTATCGGATATTGGTAGTATTGAGACACTGGGCTCGATTCGCATGCTACCCTTCTCCATATCTGCATCGGAAATACCCAGATACCGAATGATTCTCTGGAGTTTTTTGAGAAATATATGAACGTCTTCCGATGAACGGAAATCCGGCTCGGTAACAATCTCAACCAACGGTACGCCGCTTCGGTTAAAATCAATCAAGCTTACTCGCTCGCCGTTTACTCCTGCATGCTGCAGCTTCCCGGTGTCTTCCTCCAAATGTACCCGCCTAATGCGTATGTTATTAAACGATCCGTTAACGCAAAACGGAGCGTCATATTGAGATATTTGATAGCCTTTTGGAAGATCAGGATAAAAATAGTGCTTGCGGTCAAATTTACTCTCTAATGGGATTTTGCAATCCAGAGCCAAGCCAAGAAGGACAGTCCATTCAACTGCTTTCCTGTTAGGTACAGGCAAAGATCCCGGCAATCCCAGACAGACTGGGCACGTAATCGTATTTGGCTCTCTGCCAAAATGATCCGCCGGGCAGCCGCAAAACATTTTGCTTTTTGTCGCAAGCTCCACATGGACCTCAAGGCCGATAATTGGTTGGTATGTCATAATGTTGGCCGTCTTGTATTCCACTGGGTCGCTGCTTCATAAACAGAACCCACTTGAAACAGTCGTTCTTCGGAAAATTGGGGCCCGATCAGCTGCATCCCGACCGGCAACTCTCCGGCAAATCCGCACGGAATATTAAGAGCCGGAACGCCTGCCAGATTGACCGGACACACAAAAATATCGGAAAGGTACATGGCAAGCGGATCGTTGGTTTTCTCCCCGATACGAAACGGCACTGTGGACGATGAAGGGGCGACAATTATGTCAACTTTTTTAAAAGCTTCATCAAAGTCTTTTTTGATAAGCGTCCGGACTTTTGCAGCTTTTTTGTAGTACGCCTCATAATATCCTTGAGAAAGAGCAAACGTCCCCAGCATAATCCGTCGTTTTGCTTCTGCCCCCAACATTGATCGTTTGTGCCCGTAGCGGATGCCGTCAAAGCGGGAAAGGTTGGAGCTGACCTCCGACGGGACGAGAATGTAGTAGCAAGCCATCGCATAGTCGGTATGCGGCAATGAAATCTCCACAGTCCGTGCTCCCAACTCCTCCAATTTCCGTATCGCATCCTCTGTGAGGTGCCGGACATCTGACTGCATACCGGGTAAAGACAGATACTCTTTTGGTACGCCGATGACAAAATCTCGCATGTTTTTGCCCAGAGCGTTCGTATAGCGGGCAACGGAAACAGCGGGCGTCGTTGCATCATGCACGTCTTTACCCGCAGTAATTTCGTAAAGCAGCGCGCAGTCTGCAACCGTTTTGGTCATGTGGCCAATTGTGTCAAAAGACGACGCCATAGCTATGATGCCGTAGCGTGATACTCGTCCGTATGTAGGTTTTATGCCAACAAGATTGCAAAATGCGGCCGGTAGTCTCACAGAGCTCCCCGTATCAGTCCCGGTTGCCGCAAGACACATGCCAGCTGCTACAGCAGCCGCCGAACCGGAGCTAGATCCACCCGGTACGCGACTTAAGTCATAAGGATTCTTTGTCGGTCCAAAATCGGAATTTTCCCCGGACGATCCATGCCCCCACGCATCTTCATTTGTTTTCCCGATGATGATAGCTCCCGCCTCCTTTAACCGTTCCACGGCTGTCGAGTCAAACGGCGGCAAATAATTATCAATAATTTTTGCTCCGGCAGTTGTTCGTAAATCTTCTGTCGTAAATAGATCTTTACATGCAATCGGTATTCCCAGAAGCGGCTTCTTTGTCCCACTGGCTCTCTGTTTATCGGCACTGTCCGCTTGATCCATGACCTCATCACGGTTGACTGTAAGGAAAGCGTGAACTCTGGAATCTACAGTCTCTATTCTGTTAAGGCACGCGCCAACGAGCTCGCGGCACGAGTACTCCTTCTTTCCCAATGATTCAAGTGCCGACCGTATCGCCACGTTCTTAATATCCATAGAATACCTGTAAACTAGGTTGTTTTTCCTCCGACCGGAGAAAAAACAACGTCATTCAAAAGCTCCTATAATTTTGACTTTCACAAAACCGCTATATGATGCGGGGGCATTCTTGAGCGCCTCTTTTTGTGAAAGCATTCTCGAGGTATCAACCTCGTCCTCACGGAAAACATTCGTTAATCCTGTTACCTGGGCTGTGGGCTCGACGCTCGTCGTGTCGCACTCATTTAGTTTTGTGACGTACGTTAATACTGACGAAAGTTGTGTTGTAAAAAGTTTTTTCTCTTCATCAGTCAGCCTGAGCATTGCAAGTTTTTCCACTCGATCGATATCAATGACCGGCGTTTGTTTTTTTAACATATGCAGTGATTATAGATGAGTAATGGAAACTACGAAAGAAGACTTTTTATCTATAGCCTGTAATATTTGACTTGAAATCTATTTATGGTAAACTTCTTATTCTTATGTCAGAAATGGATCGCGACATATCTGTTCATCCTTATCTTAGGAATATCTATCCTTATCTTGATGCATATATTCCAGAGGGTGGGGCATCTGACACAGCTACAGGTGTCTGCATGCTGAAACAGGCTGTAGATTTAGCTATAGAAGGAACAAGCTTAACGGGAAACTGTTTGAATGGAAATCTTCTTGTAAAGAATGACGTAGCGATACAATTTAGGCAAGCCGCATATGCATCATGCACTAAATGTCCTATAAATGAAAAATATGCACACCGTGTCGAAGTTTCACCGACGCTTCGATCATTAATGGATGAATAAAAAATTCAAGGAACTTCCTCGTATCTCATCGACGCACTAATACAAATTGGTGAGCCTGCCACTCAAGCGCATCGTCAAGGGGCTGTAAGTCGATTTTTTTCTGATACTTCAATTCAAGCGCTTTACCAATCAGCCAGTCGGCGAGGTGAGGGTTTTTCGGGAGTAGCGGCCCGTGGAAGTAGCTGCCGATGGCGTTTTTATAAACCGCCCCTTCATATCCATCCTCTCCATTGTTTCCATATCCTTTAATCACTCTCGCGAGCGGTTTCATCTTAGCCCCTAAATACGTCCTCCCACCGTGGTTTTCAAAACCTACTATTTTCCTGTTTTCCCATGAACCATGAGCCATGAGCCATGAACTCAGCTCAGCAACCACATTCCCAATCAACCTCTTCTTCTGATCTCCCGGGTGCTCGGTGTACAGGTCAAAAATACCTGCTCCGGGTATCTTTGCGCCTTGGTAGGGTTTGTAATAATGGCCGACGAACTGGTAGGCCGCACAGACAAATAGCGCCGGAATTCCTTTTTCGACCATTTTTTTGACTGTTTCTGATTTTTTGCCCAAAAAATCCTCTGCGACAATCTTCTGCTGCCGATCCTGCGCCCCACCCATAAAGAGAAGATCGCAACGCTCGAGAGTCGGGTATCGAGTTTCGAGAGTGATGCGTTCAGCTCTTAGCTCAATGCCTCTCCACACGCACCGCTTCGTCAAACAAATAATATTCCCACGATCACCATATGTCGACATTAGGTCGGGATATAACCACCCTATGGTAATGCTCTGTTTCATCTTTTTCATGACCTAGCAGTGAAAAGCGGCCGCTTGTTACTACTAGGTTTTAAAGGATCTTAGACTTTTACAATATTCTCCTGCCTGTTAGTAGTTTACGCACTTCCAACATAGCTGAATACGTAGGCAATATGTAAAGAGTTTCTGATTTTGGAGTTTGTCTTAGACACCGGTTTATTGCTTTCTTTAAGTCTTCTTCAATTTGAAATTTGAAATTTGAAATTTGAAATTTTGAGGGATTTGAGTATTTTATTCTCAATCCCATATCCCAACATCGATCTCCCGATATTACCATTATCGTTTTTTCCGCGATCATCTCAAAATCCACATCCCAGATCCAGCTAACGTCTCGCCCATCCGGAATACGATCGTTGAGGACAAACAAAATATTTTTAGCGCCCAGTTGGAGAACTGTTCGTAACGATTCATTAAATCCGGCAGGATTTTTTGAGAGAAATATCTTCACCTTTCGACCATCAATCTCAAATTCTTCCTGGCGGCCAAAGGCAGGAGAAAAGCCCCTAAGCGCATGCTTAATTTTCTGATCGGCAATGCCTAATGACTTTGCTGTCGCGACAGTCGCAAGGGTATTGTAACGATTATAGAAGCCTGGCAATGGATACTCCCACGTCGAAATATCCGGTTTTGGTCGTATGTTTTTACACCTGGCGCAGCGCCAGTCGCCTATGTGAGAATAATAAACGCCCTTGTACGTTAACCGTGTACCGCATCGCGGACAAAACGTTGAATCAGTTGCATGCTCGAGCTTTTCGACAAACTGCGCCGGATCATCGAGACCAAAGAATATGACCCTTTTTGTCATCGCGATCCGCCAGCTGGCGGAGTGGCGATCTCGGACTTGATTTGAGATTGCTTCGCCATGAGAATGGTCTCGCAATGACAAAGGCCGTGCTATCTCAGCAATCTGCGGATCATCGGCATTGGCAATTACCTGAATACTAGGGCCGAGCCTCGAGCGATCCCGAGTCTTTGCGAGGGAGAAGCGATCGGCTCGTCCTGAGGAGTCCTGAGCTTGCGAGGGACGACGAAGGGCTCTCTCCCATTTCTCCGCGATCACATCCACCTCTCCATACCGATCCAACTGATCCCGAAAAAGATTAAGTAAGACAACAACAACTTTTTGTTTGTTGTCATTGCGAGGAGTCTTCGACGAAGCAATCTTCTGTTTAATTGAGATCGCTTCGCCGTCAGAACGGTCTCGCGATGACAAGTTAGCCAGTACTCCCGGAAGGGAGTTTTCGTCTACCTCAAACACTCCCCATTCCCCCGGCGGACTCGTAATGATGGCAGAAACGATACCGTTAAGAAGGTTTGCGCCGCTTGAATTGTGAACGACACTTTGTCCGTCTTTCTCAAGAATTGTTTTTATCATGAAAGCTGTCGTTGTTTTTCCGTTTGTTCCGGCAACCAAGATGATATTTTTAGGTGTTATTTTAGATAAAATATCGGGGTCAATCCGCAACGCAATTTCCCCCGGCCAAGTTGCTCCAGCGCCGAGGTTGAGTAGTTTAATTAGCAATGAAACAATTTTTCCGAGAAAGACGGGAAAAATCATGAGAAAGGCCTCTGAGTGGGATTATCTCACATCGCCCGCAATATCTTTATCCTCTCCTCAATCGGCGGGTGGGTGTTGAAGAGGCTGGAAAACCAGGCAGCAAACTGTTTTCCCTTAAAGGGGTTGGTAATGTAAAGGTGAGCGGTAGCATTGGTTGCCGCCTCGAGTACTTCTTTGTCTTTTGAAAGCTTTTCGAGAGCCCTTGCTAAGCCTTCAGGATAACGCGTCAAATGGGAACCAGATGCGTCGGCCAAAAATTCGCGTCTGCGCGAGATAGCAAGCTGGATAAGGGTTGCCAAAATCGGCGTGGCGATGGCTAAAATGATTCCGATAACGAGCAGCGGAGCGCTGGACCGGTCGCTATCTCGATCACGGTGGCCTCCCCACCAGAGGTTGCGCAAAAACATATCAGCTAAAAACGCGACAGTTCCAACCAGTACTGCAACCACCGCCATAAGTCTGATATCGAAATTTTTTATATGCGAAAGTTCGTGAGCGATGACGCCCTCCAGCTCGCGCCGCTCTAGCCGAGAAAGGATGCCCGTTGTAGCGCAGACCACCGCATGCTCGGGATCGCGGCCCGTGGCAAATGCGTTCATGGCGGTATCGTCAATCACGTATAATTTAGGTTTCGGAATGCCAGAGGCAATAGCTAGGTTCTCGGTAACAGTAAAAAAGTCAAAGTCGCGCTTTCGGTTTGCCGGCCGCGCACCGGACATAGCCAAGACCATTCTGTCCCCCCAGTAATAACTGACAAAACTTGAAATAACGGAAAATGCGACTGCAATCCACATTAAGCTCGTCCCGTAGCCAAGAACTACCCCAAATACGTAACCGGCGGCGACCACAAACGCCATAAATCCCGCCATAAGTACCAGCGTTTTGCTTTTATTGGAAGCAATTTCGGACTGAATGGTCATGAGAAGTTGACGTTAATGGGTTTGCGCTCTCCCTCCGTTGCGCCGAAGAATTCTTTTTCACCAAAGCCAAACATTTCGTTAAACAAGGTGTTTGGGAATGTTCGGATCTTGATATTGTAGTCGTTGACCACGGAGTTGTAGTATTGCCTGCTGTAAGCGACTTTGTCCTCGGTGTCTGAAAGTTCTTTCTGAAGTTGCAGAAACACTTCGTTGGCTTTGAGTTGCGGGTAGTTTTCCGCAACTGCAAACAGCTTGCCCAACGCGCTAGTCAGCATGTCGCTTGCCGCAGCTTTTTTATCAAGGCTCCGGGCCCCCAAAAGTGCACTCCTAGCCTTGGTTACCTCAGAAAACACGGTCTTCTCATGCTTGGCATAACCTTTTACCGTATCAACAAGGTTGGGGATGAGCTCAGCGCGGCGCTTGAGTTGGACGTCAATTTGGCTCCATGCTTCTTCAATCTGGGTTTTAAGCGCAACAAGACTGTTATAGAGACTCCAAAAGTAAAGGACGACTAAAACTACTAAACCGACAAGTATCCAAACTAGTGTAGTCATAAGTTAAAAAGCCACTTTCTAAAATCAGTATACATCATTGTATTTACAATGTCACTTTTTTCCGCCCACCCACGCTTGGCAACAGAAACGCCATATTTCATCATGTCCATCTGATAAGCAGCGTGGCTGTCAGTGTTAATGCAAAATTTGACCCCGGCTCTAACTGCATCGTAGACGATTGTATCAGGCAGGTCAAGCCGCTGGTGGTAGGCGTTAATTTCAAGCGCAATGTTCTTCTCTCTGCAAGCGGCAAAAATTTCTTGCCAGTCAAGTTCCACTCCCTCACGCTTGCCTAGAAGCCTTCCCGTTGGGTGACCGAAGATTCGTACTTTTTGGTGAGCAGTCAGGGCCGCAATCACACGCTTAGTCATTTCTTTCCGCGGCTGGGCGAAGCTGGAGTGAATAGAAACTATCACCGCATCTACAAAAACAAACGCATCTATTGGCAAAGACAATTTTCCATCCGACTGAATATCCACTTCGCACATGACAAATATATTCATATTGGGTACTTTTTTTGTCCATGAGGAATATTTTTGTTCATAAAAGTCCTTTCGTCGCTTCATGATGTCTAATATCTGTTGTTTGGACAAATCCGAAGTTTTCGGATTATGGTCGCTTAGACCGATGTATTCATACTTGAGGCTTGCTGCTGTCTCCAGATATTTTTCCAAAGGATCCGCTCCCAAATCATGCGAAGGCTTGAGATCATAATCGGTATGAATATGCAGGTCTCCTTTGATATCAGTAAGTTTAACCAAATTGGGCAATCGTTTTCGAATACCGGCTTCGATCTCTCCCTTATCTTCCCGCAGCTCAGGAGGAATCCACGGCAAACCCAGGCGTTTATAAAAATCTTCTTCCGTTGCGCACGAAATAAGTTTTGAACTTTGAACTTTTTTAATCCCATATTCATTCAGGCTTAATCCCTTGGAAAGACCGTACTCACGCAGCTTGATGTTGTGATTTTTGGATCCGGTGAAGTATTGGAGCATGGCGCCATATTTTACCGGCTCAATCACTCGCAAATCCACCTGTCGACCGTTGGTAAGAAGGAGAGTCGCGCCGCTTGGCCCCTGTTCAACTATTTTTTGATGCGGATATTTGACGAAGCGATCTATGACGTCCTTAGGTTTGGTTGTGGCGACAGCAATGTCGATATCACCGATGGTTGAAACCTGCCTGCGCAAACTGCCAAGGGCGTCGACTCGATCGACTGCAGACAGCTCCCTGAGGTAACCCATAACATCTTGGGCTATCGCATCGGCAATCGGCAGTCCCATGCGATTTTCCTTGATCTGGCCTTTTTTGTATGTGGCTATTGCCTCCAAAATATCCAGTTCGGACTTTTCACCAAATCCCTCAATCGGATCGATCTTGTGGGCTTTGGCTAAAAACTCAAGTTCTCCCACCGCATCATCTTCGTCGTCTTTGATTTTGAGCGCCGTCACTAGCTTGTACGCCTTCTTCGGACCGATACCGGGAACGAGAAGGAGGGGGAACACCGCCTGAGGGACTTTTCGCATCACATGGTCAAAATGTTTAGCCCTTCCTGTGCGAAAAAGCTCGTCGAGGTGGCCGGCAATAGATGGGCCTACTCCCGGAATCTGGTCGAGTTTCCCATCATCCCAGAGGTCTTTTACTTCGCTAGTTAAGTGCTCGATGCTATCGCTGGCTCTCTCGTAGGCGATAATTTTGAAACGGTTTTCACCGAGTATTTGATACGCAGCCGCCATCTGGCGCAGAAGCTGGGCAAGTTCAAGATTTGTCAACGACTTCATTGATTCTTATACTACCACATGGTAAGATCTTATAAATTTGGTCGCGTGGTGTAGCCTGGCCTAACACGCGTCCCTGTCAAGGACGAGATCACCGGTTCAAATCCGGCCGCGACCGCTTTACTGCCACAACTGCCTGGAACGGAGGAGATTACAAATGTGGGATGAACTTAAAAAACGCTTTTCGTCAACAGATTCCGCAGCATCTTTAGTTTTAGGCTTGGCAGTAGTAGTTGTATTAGGCGCCTTGCTCTTTAATTACATCAAAGACAAACAGCCAGTTCCCGGAACAACGACAACCGCACCGGGCGCAGGTGGTCAAACAGAACAGATGCAGCCGGTTAGCTCGCCAACCACCCATACAGTTGCCTCTGGCGATACGCTCTGGAGCGTATCACAGAAGTACTACAAAACCGGGTACAATTGGGTAGATTTGGTGGAAGCCAACAACCTTGCTGATGCCAATCGTATAGAAATAGGCCAGACCCTGAAAATTCCCCTTGTCACGCCGATTGTGCCTCAAGGACAGGTGGCAGGCGGCATGATGGCAAAAAAACCGGAGCAAACTAGCTACACTGTTGTACGTGGCGATACCCTGTGGGCAATCGCGGTCAAGCAATACAACGACGGCTACAAGTGGTCATCAATTGCAGCTATCAATAAGCTAGCTAATCCAGACCTGATCCACGCCGGAAACGTCCTGGTATTGCCGTAAGGTGACGTCGCGCGTAGGCGGCAATCTAATGCGGGTGTGGTCCAATGGTAGGATGCGTCCTTCCCAAGGATGAGGCGGGGGTTCGACTTCCCCTCACCCGCTCAGGAGAATCTGCCGATATAGCTCAATGGCAGAGCAGCGGTTTCGTAAACCGTAGATGACAGTCCGATTCTGTCTATCGGCTCATGGGGTCAGGCCTCGATTTAGTCGTTATAACAATCCAGCCAGCTACCTTCACTTAACTATCTCCACTGTCAATGCTTTCGTAAGGCCAAAGTTATACAATACCTTTATATATGCGCTCATCGCGACTCAGGCGATTTGAGGAAAGGAAACAAAAGAGAAGACTAACCCTTGCTATCGTTGGATCTGTTGCTATCATATTATTTTTAGGCTTTTTCGGCCTGAAAATCCTCGTCGGCTTTAGCCTATTTCTTGATAAGTTCCAGGGTACGGCACCAAAAGAGCAGTCGCAGACGATCGTCCTGCCTCCGATCATTGATCCTCTACCGGAGGCCACCAACAGCGCAACGATCGATGTCACCGGCAAAGGACAGCCTGGCCTCACACTTATCGTTTATCTAAATGAAGCTGACACAAAAAAACTCACCGTTGCCGATGACGGAACCTTTACTATAAAGAATCTTACTGTCTCTGAAGGAACCAACACGGTCAGCGCCAAGCAAAAAGATGATAAAGACAACACCAGCGATCTCTCTAACGTCATCACGATTCAGGTTAAACGGACGCCACCGACGCTTGATGTAACCGCTCCGGCAGAGGGAGCGACTCTAATCGGAGAAAAAAATACAGTAACTGTCGCTGGATCTGTAAGGGACGATAGTACAAGCGTGACCGTCAACGGCCGATTCGTCGTGGTAGGAAGCGGCGGCAGCTTTCGCTATGAACACCCGCTCAGCGAAGGAGGCAACACCCTAACTATTGTCGCAACAGACGCCGCCGGCAACCAAACACAATTAGAGCGCCGTGTCACGTATCAGAGATAGATGCACCAGCCAATATCCACATCCATACCATCACCCAAGGATAAAAAAGGCTGTTGACAAATAAACTGTGCACAAAGACTGCGGCAAGGCTTGCCAAATACATTGGTTTGCGCCCAATTTTGCCCATCCTCAACAAAAGCCAAAGGTAAGCTCCCAGCCCAACAATCCCAGTTGTCGCAGCCACAAAAAGAAGGCTGTTGTCTACCCCTGCCCCCGCACGCGAGGGAGTTATGTCTCTCGTCTCGCGCTGCCGGAGAATCGGCAAAGTATTAAATCCCCACCCGAACAACGGTTTTTGACTGATTAAAGAGAAGGTCTCCTTCCAGTTGACAAGTCTCGAAACAGTCGAGTCAAATCGATCGAGCGAAAGCGCTTCCCGGCCCGGATGCGGCAGATAAACAATCGCTAGAAGCACAAGCAGCACGACAAACAGCCCCTTTTTCCACTGGCTTTTTACCAAAACCCCAAAAAAGACTCCTGTCAGCAACGCAAGGTAACTACTACGTGAATACGTAAGAAGTAGCGCAATGAAAGCCAAAATAACAAAGTGAATTTTTTTCAGATCGACAGCAAGTAATATTGTTAAAACGATGATTATACCTGTGAAATTCGGGTCAAAAAGCGTGCTAAACAATCTATAGTAATGCGGGTCCCACCCAAGGTACATGAGATTGCGCAGATCCGGATAAAGGAAAAATTGTAACAACCCCAAAACTGATAATCCTACTCCCGCCCCGAATAATGCCTTCAACAGATTCTTTTTCTTAACGACATTGCATGCGGCGACAAAATACAGCCCAGCGTAAAACACCCAACGTACCAAATACAGACTGCTCCTTGCTAACTCCTGCCAGGAAAACTGGGAGCTATTGGCAAGAAGCGATATAGCTCCCACCACTACAAACGCCGCTATGGGCCTGACAAGGCGAGACCCTGTCATGGACCGTCTGAAAGCTTTCTTTCTAAACGCTACAACCAAGATAATCGCCAAAACTATCTCGTGCGCGTACACTACCACCCCCCTCGCCACTTGCATACCACCAAGTTGGCCCAATAACAGGCTAAAGAAGAAAGTTAAAAGAAGCAGTTTCATGAATGCTCATTCTGCAAGCGCCAAAGTTTAGAACGCACAAGAAAGGAGTGAAAACTCATCATAAGAGCTAAAATTACTCCAGCAGTTCCATCCATAAACCCCAGGCGCCAGAAATAATTGACAAGAAACTTGATTTTCGGATATGCGATGATCTGCCACCAAGACACGGTAACTCCTTGGGAATGTAAATATCGTGCGTTGAGAGTCGAATACCGGTTAATTTCATCTAAAAATTGTGCGACGTTAGGGTGGGGGTAGTGGAGGAGTGGATGACTTAGTTCTCCAACGTTTCCTTTTACGTCCCACACTTCATGCACCGGCCGTGTCCATTTTCCAGCGTCCTTTTTAGCCAGTCGCAACAGTTTCACATTGGCCGTCTCCCCGTGTGTAAGCCACCTCCCCAAAAAATAATCCTTTCTCTTGACGTAGAATCCAACCTCTCTATTTGATATTTCCGCTGGTTTTTTGATGACATTCTGAATCTCAGAAGCCAATTCTTGACTCACAATCTCATCGGAATCTATAAACAATACCCACTCCCCTCTCGCCTTACTCAACCCAAAATTCCTCTGGGCCGCAAAATCACCGTTGAGTTTTCTCCGAAATACTTTTCCTCCCAGTTTTTTAGCTAGCTGCGCCGTCCCATCTGTCGACTCGTCGTCAATAACTACTATCTCATCGCACCAGGTCAGAGACTGGTAGCATCGTTTGATAATGTCTTCGTCATCATGTGTTAAGACAACTCCAGATATCATAATCCCATTGTACAACTTTCCTTTTTCTCAATACCATCAACCTAGTAGTAACAAGCGGTCGCTTTTCACTACTAGGTTCCAAGAAGAGTGAGTCCTCCACGGACTGAAGTAATAATTTACCGGAAAATAAATCTCGTGTACACTACGTCAACGCGTACTCTCTAAAAAAATGAACACGCCAAGGATCTTTTTTTTCATTTTCGTTATCTATATTCTAGGATTTTTTGCGCACGTGCTCCATCTTAAAAAAACAGTCTACGGGGATGGGATTTTTTACTACTCGTGGGTGCGTTCCATGGTTGTTGACCATGACATCGATTTTCAAAATGACTATCAACATTTTGGGGTAAATCAACAGGGAAATAAACACGCCGTAGGTCCGGCGCTTTTGTGGATTGTCCCGTTTTGGTGGATGCACCAGACTGTTCAGGCAACAGGCTACGAGTTTCCTTACCAATTGGCCGTTGGCTTAACAAGCGTCCTTGCCGTGATTTTCGGGCTGATTCTTCTCTACCAACTCCTTCGTAGATGGTTTAGTCAATCAGCAAGTATTTTAACCATACTTGCCATCGCGTTTACGACCAATCTCCTTTTTTACGGGTCGCTGGATACTGTCAATTCTCACGGGGTATCGTTTTTTGCCAGTGCACTCTTTTTGGCCTTCCTTATCAATCGTCAAGCGTTGTTAGCCGGATTGGCACTCGGCTTCCTCGGAGCCATTCGCCCTCACGACCTTATTCTTGGCATTGTCGCATTCGGACTCTTGCATAAAAAAGAGTGGACAAAATTTCTGGTCGGAGCAGGAATCGGCTTTTTGCCGCAACTCGTTGCCTGGCAAGCACTCTACGGAAACTTTTGGAACATCCCATATTTTTCCGGCGAAGGATTTAATTTACTGCAACCACACCTTCTGGAGGTTCTTTTTTCGACAAACTTTGGCCTATTTGTTTATTCTCCCATTCTGATCCTCGGACTACTCGGGCTTTTTTTCTGGAAAAACCGATTGCGTCTATTTTTCTCTCTTGCCATCCTCCTAGAGTTACTCGCCATCTCCTCCTGGAGCACCTGGTGGCAAGGGGCTAGCTACGGCGGCCGGATGTTTGTCGGGAGTCTCCCGCTTTTTGCCTTAGGAATCGCGACAACTTTTCAATTGCTACTGCGGGCAATCCGTTCAATAAATTTTGTATTAGCAGCTGTCATCATTCCACTTTCACTTTTAAATGTCATCTTGATATTTTTCTTTCTCTTACGGACGTAAGAGCAACTACACCAAGTGCTAACAATCCAACAATTGAAAACCGCAGTCCAACTCGCGTTGCACGGTCAATCGCTTCGCGTTCTTTGGTAATATCAGGAGATCCAAAAGATTTAAGTTGCTCAATCGAAATGTTTCGGAAATCAACTCCGGTCGGATCTTTGCTATTTGGATTTATAAAATCACGATATTTCTGCAACACTAACGATGCATACCCATCATATGAGGGAATGTGATAGAGCATGTTGAGGTTTGGGCGAAGGATTTTAGCTTGCCAAGATGTTTCTGCGGCAACATCAATAAAAGGTTTCCCTTTTGCATACGGATTGGGAAAAGTCTTCTGGTCGACTAGAATTCGACCTTGATCGTCTAGTTTTTGCGCTGTGACCTTTGCGTCAGCGAGCCAGTCGGCAACCTGCGCCTCCGGAACCGTTAAAAGATTATTTCTGCTAAACAAAAATAATTCTGCAAAAATTATGATGATGATTAACTTCTGGATAAATTTTTTTTGAACCAGCTGTTGAGCGCTAAATCCGGCAAGTATGGCAATAGAAAATGTATAAAGCAGAAGGAAGTGTTGAGGGGACCGAAAATAAGAAAGACCGGGCAGCACATGGTAGGCAACCCAGTATACTGGCGTGTGTTTCCCAAGTGCCAACATAAAAGAAATGATTGCAGTAAAAACAAAAAACCGTACCGCGCTTTTTTTTCGTGGAGCAAAAAGCGCCAGAAGTAAGGCCAGTACGCCAACATAACCATATACACTCCCGCCCTGTGCTAGCACAAATCCTTCTGAAAGGTTTCCAACGATGTTGGGTATAATCAAACGAGCCACAGACAGAGGGTGGAGTGAGTCAAATGTCGCGTACCTATAATCTCCGTTGAACCGCGTTGAAAGCCGTACAAACTCGAGAAACGGAATTGTCTGGACGGCAGTAAGAAGAAAAATTAACGAAATAAGAATGATAAATTGTTTTATAAAGGTCTCACCCTGTATTCTGACAGGGTGAGACCTTGTCAAGAGCCAAAGCAAATACACACAGACAAAGAGCCATGTAAGGTACGTTAGCTGAGGATGCCCTGAGACAATCTGTAGCGACGCAAATAATACTCCTACTATTAAATTTTTGCTCACTCCCCACAAAACCCATGGCAGAAGCGACGCCACCTGAATCATCGGCGCGTTATTGGTGTACACCACCATCGTGCCGGAAAAACCGAAGACAATCGCAGCAACAAAGCTGCCGAAGGGTGAAACTTTAAGAGACCGAGCAAAAAGGTAGATACCCACAAGTGCGATCATGAAGTTAAGAATGATTCCCCACGTTAACGCTCCAAATGGCGACACCGATGCGTACAGAATGTTAAGCGGATACAGAAGAGCATTGTTAATATCAGCAAAAAACGGCGTGCCGGAAAAAATGTACGGGTTCCAAAGTGGAAATCTACCCTGTTTGAGCTCTTCTATTAAATAGACTTTGGCGGGAACGTTAATAAGGAAGTTGTCGCAGCAATAGATAACGCGGTTAAGAAATAATTCGCGATAAAAGAAAATTGCGATTAAAACAATAAACAATATTATCGATCGCATATTTAAAAAATTAGGATTGTATCAGCGACAACGTCTTTAATTTTATCTTTGTGAAATTGTTGTTGCGTCGAAAACCCACACTGGTACCAGTTTGTGGCGCTGATAGCGATTAAGCGACTACCGGAATTCTTTGGTAAGTCAATCTCGTGAAATGCACAGATTTCTTCAAACTTGTGGCTTCCGTATGGTCTGTTACTGATCAGACCGTATAGGTTCCCGTTGTCACGGCCAAAATAGGAAAAAGACGCGTGTTCTGGTTTTTTTTTGTCGATATATCGTTTTAAGTCAGGCAGGCTCTGTCCCCAATCTAGGTTGCTGTCATTAAGTTTTTCAAAGCGTTTGTCCCGGGGGCCAGCCAGTTCATTGGCATAGGAAATAAAATTGGGAAACTGTACGAGGGTCCCGACTATGTACCAGATGAGCAAAAGCAAGATCCCTAATTTCATATATTTCCCCTTAACTTCCCCTATCGCCCTCCCGGCAACAATTGCCAGAAACGGAAGAGACGGTATGACATACCGTACCCACGGCTGTAGCGGGACAAGCGAAGAAATACTAATAATTACGGCAGCCGGTATAAAAAAAAGCAAAACTTTCTTACTACGCAATCCTAGAACTATAAAAATCAAAAATGGAATTGGAGTTTTCAAAATAAAATTAACGGGAAGTTCGTACAAGCTGTGCTTAGCTTTTTGAGTAGAACGGACAAGAGAATTTTTTATGGTCGCCAGATAATTGCCCAGTGGAATTGGTTGGACAGACGCGACAAGAATTAAATTTCTTAACAGTGAATTGTTTGTCTGCATAATCCTACTCGATACTCTATTGGGGTCTTGACGCTGGGCTACAACAACGTCACTTCTAAAAGAATATGTTAACCAAATTGTTAAAACTGACACCATACATGCAACGATTATTTTCCCCCACTGTAACTTTCTAAAATTCACTATCGATATGATTGCAATTGATATAGGTAGAAATATGAGAGATTGAATTCTTGACGCAAACGCAAAACCGGAAGCAATTCCCAAAAATAGTGCGTTTCGAAATGAGTGCCGCCTGAGAAACTCCAAAAATACGAGATACGCATGGAAAATAAAAAATGCCGCTCCGACGTCTAGCGTCACATAATGGCTGTGAGCCAAAAACGTCGGCTCAAATGACAACAATAAGGCAGCCAGAAGCGCGCTATTTTGTCCAAAATATCTTTTAGTAGTAAGGTAAACAAGAATAACTAGTAATGTGGCCAGGGCTACGATAACCAACCGTGCCGGGAGAGTTCCTTCGATACCCATTACAAACGGTATTGCTGCAAGTTCACGGACTAAAGGCGGATTATTGGTGTCAATGGCGAATGTATGATTGACAAGATGGTTGTATCCTTCCTGCAAGTGAACTATTTCGTCATATGTAAGCGACTCACGAAGTGCGCTGCCGGTTGTTAAAACGATAAAACAGACGACAATAATAAAGAAAATCTTCATTTCAAAAGTGACCAATAAAGATGCTTAAGTTTCTTTGCTCCGATAGAAATATCATGAACCGCAACCGCTCGCTCGCGTGCCTTTTGACCGTACAAAGAGCGTAGTTTCTCATCAAGAATAAATCTTTTGACTGCGCGCGCTATCGCCGAGACATCTCCTGGGTCAACGAGGACCGCCGCATCGCCAACATTTTCCGGAATTCCACCGGTCTTCGTCGTCACGATCGGCAAGCCGCTCGCCTGCGCCTCCAAAAGCGCGGTATTGTATTGCTCCTCCCAGGTTGGAATCGGCTTTGAAGGGGCAACAAAAATATCAGCTTCTTGATAAATAGCCGGCATTTCTTCGTATGACTTTTGCCCGGTGACGTAAAGAAAACGAGCGTGATGCAGTTTCAAAATTTTTTCTGCGGCCATTAGATCAAAAATTCCTTTTTCTTCTACTGCTCTACCGACAAAAAGAATCGTCAAGATCTTGCGATCTTTTTTAACAGGATAAAACCGTTTTGTGTCAACGAAATGTGAAATTACGCTAATTTTTTTTGGGTCTGCGCCTTCTACAAGAAGCGCTTCTTTCGTTTTATTAGTCAACGCAATAATGTGGTCCAGTTCTTTTCTAGCGCGTTTCTTAAAAGCCTTCCTACCGCAAATCCTCTCATTATTAAATGGAATGTTTTCTAAAACCGTTGCAATTAATTTTGATTTACCACGGGCGTCCAGACATTGCTGCGTACACCGAAAATATGTTTCTGCCGTGTGGATAATGTCAAAATCACGTAGTTTATTTTCCAATCCCCAAAGATAGTGCGCATCAACAAACAAACGGTTTAAAACCGCCATTTTATACGGGAACTCCGGCATATCCATCGGCGAGGCAAGCTTAACTACCGGAAAAGCAAATCGGTCGTGATAGGGAGTAAGCGATCCAAAAGCAGTAATGTCAAAATCTTTTACGAGCGGCTCGAAAAACTGCATTTCATACCGATTGAGAAATTTTCCGCGAACAATTGCTATTTTAGGCTTCATAATCTACTTTTCCATATTGTAATTGATTTTTTCTCAAAATATTTATCGTAAGAATAAGAAGAAAAGTCCGCGCCCGTAGATCCAAGAATATATTTAGGTCTAACTGTGTTTAAAGCTGAAAAATCATATCCATCACCATTTTCATTTATAAAGCTTGGTGCGCTTTTTGGTTTCCAACCGTAGTAATAATTGATTATTGGAATATGTTCACCTACCAAATACCACTGCATACAACAAACAAAGGAAGCAACGTAATACTCCGATGGGTCTCGACTGCGAAGATCTCTAATAACTGACTCGGCATATTCACGTTTTTGTTCAAAGCTTCGCACCCAAATTGGGAGTGTTACGACGAAAGTCCATGCAACAGCCAAAGCAAGTAAAACGTAACTAAATCGCCGACTCCACTTTTCCGCACAAAGCATAATGAGTGCTATCATAACCGGTGTGACAACCATAAACATCCGCTGCGGGACCCGAAAAATATCCACTTGGGGAATAAGCTGAAAAAGCCAGTAGAACGGAGAATAGGGATGGCGGAGAGAAATATAGAATGCGCCAGTAGCAAGAATAATTAAAAGCAATCTCACCTGAAACTTCCCCCAAATCTTTGGTAGTTTCCAAAGAAACACAAACGGTAAGGGGCTAATGAATGCAAAGTACTCGTACCAGTTAAAATGAAATCCTAAAAGCTTCTGAAGTATCGGCGTGTCGTAGAAAGATGTTTGAAGAGGCACAAGAAAAGGCAGAAAAAAGAAAATAATATGAATAGAACCGGCAAAAGGATCAATAGGAAAAAGCCGCGCCAAATTAGGATAAACATCGGCAATCATTGGAATTAGTATTATGCCGGAAAATAAAATAAATAAAACTAAGATTAAAATTATGCGCCGAATTTTATAAAAATTTATAATTAAAAAAATAGTTAAAGTAAGCCATAAGGCATACACATCACCGGAAAAAAGTATCAAAGTCCAAGCCAAAGAAATAATAAATACGTTGTGTTTAAAAAGGCCAGTGAAAAACAACGGTAATAGCGGATACGAAAGAACTTTCTCAATATGGCCGCTAGCTACTCGCGCTGCTAAAGCGCCGCTAAAAGCATATAGCAGAGATCCGAATATGCGAAACCAGACAGAAATAGCCAAAAACTTGAGCATCCACCACATCCCAATCGCTGACGTAAGAAGACTCAGAAGAAAGACAACGTACATACCGCTCTCAACGCCAAAAATGAGGACGGGCACGGTGAAAAACGGGTTGAGTATGGAAAGTAAGGGATCTCCAATTATCGGTATCCCAGTTGAAACGTACGGATTCCAAGTGGGAAAGCGGCCGGTTGTACGAACTGTTTCTACTATAAACCGGTAAACAGGCAGGTTGCTATCATAATCCGTATCGAGCCGGAGCATTTTTCCTTGAGTAAGTAGAAAAAACGGAAGGAAAAAAGCCAGAACGCCAAAAAAAAGAAAAAGGATTTCGCGCCGTGCGTTCATTGTATAAGCGACAGAACCGAAGTTGCCATTTTGGTCCAAGAAAAGTCTTTGGCTCTCTTTAACCCCTTTGTGATTAGTTCTTCTCTTAATAAATCATCTGACGATATTCTCTTCATTGCACTGGCTAATTTATCTTCCTCAACAACTAATCCGGCATTCCCGATAATTTCCGGCATTGCTCCAACATTAGTAGCAACGACAGGACATCCGCAGGCCATTGCCTCAACAATGGGCAAACAAAATCCTTCCCAAAGAGATGGAACTACTAAAGCGGTCGCTCCACGATAATATTTCAGTAACTCTTTGTCGGGAACAAAACCCAATTTCTTAACACCGTTAATTATTTTTATTTCTGGATCCAACCAATAGTCGCCGCCGATCAATAAAAGATCATAAGATTTGGAAAAATTTGCGAAACTCTTTATCAACGCCGGGATATTTTTACCGCGCTTGAGTGCGCCTACAAAAAGAAAATAAGGCTTTTTAGATTTATATTTTTCTCCGATTGGATTGAAAAGCTTATCGACTCCCGGATAACAAACTAACGAGTCGGCTTTATAAATTCTCTTAATATCATCTGCAACTGAATGAGAAATTGTTACTAATTGGTCAGCGTGTTTAACCACGTTTTCTGTTTGTTTTTTCAGTTTATTCAGAGAATCTGGATAAGCCTGTGGGTAATGAAGAAATCCTAAGTCATAAATAAAACCTATAGTACGTCCTGTGAAAGAGGGGAGAGCTTGCGACAGTCCCAGAAACACGTTAACCGGCCGACGCCGTAGTTCAAGCGGAAGAAAAATGCGAAAAAAGCCTTTATTAGGAAGCACGACGTTTTGGCCCCCTATCGCTAGCGGCCGGAAACTGTAGAGCCTGTACGTATTCTTTTTGTCTATTTTTAATAGTTCCTGAATGAGGTTGTCAGCCACACGCCAAACACCGACCTTAAGCCGCTCGTCGCCAATTGATAATGTTCCCGCATCAACGCCAATTATCATACGCTTGTTTTTAAGGACTCTCCTTGCGAAGCTGCAAGGAGAGTCCTTGCGAACTCGACAAGTGTTTTGGGTAGTCGCAGTAATTCGTGTAGTTTTACCTGCGAGGGAGCATTGCGCAAAACAAATAGAAGCTGGTTTCGCGCAAGATAATAGTCTTTCTTTTTCGCCATGGAACGCGCCTCATGCTGAAACCCCGCCAAATGAACCTGTTTGAGTGTAAAGCCGGCTTTTTTTGCCCGCACGGAAAAATCAGCATCTTCGTAATACATAAAGTAAGGTTCATAAAAAAAGCCGATTCTCTCAAAGATCCTTTTGTGAATAGCCATGCACGATCCGGAAATATACTCTACCTGGTCCTTGGCCGGCAATATTGTAGTCCATCGTTTTTTGTCAAACGACCCGACCTCAGGGCCAGCAATACCGGGCTCTGATTTTTCTAACGTTTCAACGAGCCTCTTGATGTCCTTTTCCAAAAGAAAAATATCCTGATTACACACCACCACCCACTGAGCTCCCTGCGTGAGCGCATGCCGTATTCCCACATTGGCTCCCCCACCATAACCGCGGTTTTCTTCGGTATTGTCTACGATAAGTGCCTTAACCCATCTAGAAATTTGCTCAAATTGGCGCCTTTGTTCAGTGGTCGGTTTGTAAAACACAAAAATGAACCACACTGCATCTTTCATAATTTTTTGTTCTTTACCAACAGTAACCAGTAAGTGAGTGTTTCCATATAGGCAAATGCCAAAGCCAATACAAATCCGCGCCATCCGTCGCGATATCCTTCTTCTTTTACAAACCTCGCCCAGAGCATGTGCGGGCCGTAGAAAAAAAGTTTTTTAGGCGAAACAGTCTTCTGTTCCTGCGCCGCGATTCGTGCGTATGCAGTAAACTTCGAAAATAGTTGCGCCGGTGACCGATACGACTGATGATGGATACTCCCTTTTAATTCTCCCACCTTTCCCCTTATCTCAATCTCCTCATGCAGCGGCATCTCTCTAACACGTCCAAAACCATTCTTAAACAGCCGCACCTTTGCGTATTTCTCTCCTCCGTAATACACCGGCTTGCCGAAAACGTAGTTCTGATAGCAAATTTTATAAGCGATCGGTTTTTTTCTTCCTGCCTTTCCATCTTCCAATCTTCCCATCTCTTCTCTTAATTCCCCCGACAATCTCTCATCTGCATCCAAAATCAAAATCCAATCCCCTCTTGCCATCTCTACTAATTGTTGTTTCCTCTTACCAAGGTTTTCTGTAGTCTGTCGGATTATCCGTCCTCCGTATTTCTTAATAATCTCCACCGTCCCATCCGTACTCACCGCATCCCCTACCAGAAGCTCACTCCACAGTCCCCTAATACTCGCTAGGGCCTCTCCCACCACCCCGGCACTATTTTTCGTAATCATTACAACAGAAACAGTCATGGTTTTTGGGCAACTACTTCTAAGTTCGTTCCCCAAGAGTCAAGATTGAGAACTGGATAAAATAATTGACAAAAAATGTCATCAAAAAGGAACGATTTAACTCTTTTCACTAAATCTATCTGATTGTTCATTCTGTTGGACATAAAGCCTAATGACAGGACTTTTTCGGTCTTTAAGGTTCGTTTTCCTATTACTGTCTTAATAATTCCTCCTAAATCGGCAGGGTAACTCCAAAAATCAATATGTTTCATATCAAATCCCACACTTTTAAGAGCAATCTTTAAAGTTTTTTCAGAAAAAAAAGATAGATGTTCTGGTGGGATTAAATAATCGAAGCGTTCTTTTTGAATTCGTGAAGAAGCACTATTTATATTTGGTGTAGCTATATAAATATATCCTCCTCTATTAAGTAGTTTATAACAGTTTTTTAGCAAATCTACCGGATCTTCAAAGTGCTCTATAACTTGATGCAAAGTTACGAGATCAAATCTGTCTTTATTTTTGTAGCTCCTTATATCTCCTTGTATGACATTCAAATGAAGTTTTTTTCTCGCATAACTCACCATTGAAGCGGATCTATCTATGCCAAACACTGTCCACCCTCTACTTTTCGCTTCTTCTAAAAAGAACCCTCTCCCACATCCAACGTCAAATAATCTACCGCGATTATTAATCAGCCTGTCTAGCACATCACAGCTTCGTCTAGTATCTTTCCTAATTGTTTTTTCTGCCTCTATTATTGACTTATAGTCAAAATTATTATAGTATTTCTCAATAATATTTTTATCAAGTTTTTCAAGAACATAAATAAATTCACAATTGTTACAACGGACTATTGTGAAGTTATTTTTTATGTACAGTGTTTTAGATTTATTATAGTTACACAGATAACAATTATTAACATTCATAATTTAGATATGTTTAATGAAAGACTTATAGTTAATAAAACAAAAAACTTTATCGTCTTAATTTTCATTCTACTTGGCGCATTTGTATTCTTATTTCTATCAAAACCTACTTATAGTATCAATCCTTTCACTAAATCATCTTCAAATCCAGTGATAAATAAAGGAGCGTCAGGTTGGGATTCCTCTTACGCCTGGCAACCATCAATATTACTTGATGGTACGTCAGTAAAAATGTGGTACGCGGGATATAATGGCTCTAGATTTCAAATTGGATATGCTACTTCATCAGATGGAACGAATTGGTCAAAACACGTAGGAAACCCAGTTTTGTCTAGACTAATAATTGACAACAAAGATACCCATGACCCAATTGTTATTAAGGACGGGCAATCTTATGAAATGTGGTATGTAGCCTCAGATAATGGAGGTTCTTCGAATTTTTCTATTTACAGAGCAACTAGCAACAACGGTATCAATTGGACAACAAATCCTAGTGATACTGTATTTCGACCAACTTCAGGCTGGGGATCTGGCGGCGTATCATCTCCATTTGTAATCAAGGTCGGATCTACTTATAAAATGTGGTTCAGCTCTGCTGACCTAGGGTATTGGGCAATTGGTTATGCGACTTCTTCTGATGGTATAAACTGGACCTCCTACGCCTCTAATCCCGTCATCAGCCCTACTCAATCCTGGGAAGGGGCGGATGCTGATGGGGCTAGCGTCCTTTACGACGGGACCACCTACGAAATATTCTATCACGGCAGCACGAACATATCCTACGCCACCTCAACCGATGGCATCAACTGGAATAAGCCGGCGGATAAAAATCCCGTCCTAACCCGCGGTCCCGGTGGCACCTTTGACGCCAACTATTTAGCTGGTCCCGGTGCATTGCGCCTCCCCAACGCAACTACACTCCTCTATTACGGCGCCAACGGAGACATGGGCGGTGTTGGTGGCTGGCGCATTGGTCTTGCCACCGATGGCCCAATAGTTCTTACCACGCCAACGCCTACTCCCACACCGACTCCAACTCCTATCCCGCCTGTTGTAATAATTCCAGGCATGTTTGCTTCCTGGAACAAGGATGCCCTCCTCCACAACAAAGCGGTCGATGATGCGGCGTGGAAGTTACCAGCATTTATCCATGAGTATGACGGACTTATCCAGACGTTCAAAAATATCGGCTTTGCCGATGGCAGCGGGCTCTTTGTCTTCAACTACGATTGGAGAAAGAAACTGACCAATCTGGCTGACGCACTCAACACTTTTATCCTCACAAAAATTCCAGCGGAGAAGAAGGTCAACATAGTCGGTCATTCGCTCGGTGGCCTCGTCGGCCGCATCTATGCCCAAAAATATGGCACCAGCCGGATCGATAAACTCATCACTGTTGGTTCTCCCCATCAGGGCATTCCTCAAGCATATAAAGCGTTTGCTGGTGGGGATATTGTCCGTGACAACACGCTCGGATGGCTTGCGATGAAATTTATTTTTACCCTCAACCGTTCCACCAGCCAAACCGATCGCAGTGTGATTGCCGACCGCGTCCCTGTGACGCAGGATCTTCTGCCAATTTATAATTTTCTCCAAAAAGGCGACGGCACACTGGTGAATACCGAAACTATGACATACAAAAATGATACGCTGCACCTCTATAAGAATACGTTTGCTGCCATCTTCCCTGTTTTCCAATCCATCATCGGTCAAAAAGGTGCCACTCCGCTTGGTTTCCTCATCACTGCAGCAAGCACGGCGGATACTGCAAAAGGCATATACCCGGATGGCCGACCGATCTCGGAGAGTAGCGCCACCGGCGACTTTTCAGTGGTTGCCCAAAGTGCGGCTGCAGATAGCGACGTCAAAACTCTTGCCGCTGAGCATGGAGAGCTTATCTATGCCAAAGACAACATAAAAGAAATTCTCAACAGTCTAAATCTTCCCTACTCCGATACTAATATCGTTGGAGGCCGAGCCACCAAATTGTTTCCCGACCTCATCGTCACCATCCGGTCACCGGCAACCATCAGCCTCGAGCGCAACGGGAAAAAATATACAGAAGAAGACGGAATAATATTCATCGAAAATGCTGACCACGGCATGTACCAGTTAAATATCAGAGGAAAAGCCAAAGGAAAATACACCGTCACCATAGGCCAAATCACCGAAACGGCCGACCATTGGGAAGACGTCAAGGGAGAAATAACAAAATCTCCGCCAGGCGA
The DNA here is from genome assembly GCA_964621305.1 of uncultured Gammaproteobacteria bacterium. Classification (GTDB taxonomy): domain Bacteria; phylum Patescibacteriota; class Microgenomatia; order UBA10105; family UBA927; genus JAGVFE01. The sequence goes on from CAZUOM010000005.1 coordinate 87,670, forward strand.
CCAGACGGATATTTATTTCATCAACTTCCCCAGCAACCCACTTTTTCCAAGCAACACTCCCACCTCCACATCCCCCAGTGTAGCACTTACAGGGGCACCTGCGCCTACACCAACGCTATCGCAGGCCGCTATTCAAAAAGAGGTCTTAGGTCTAGCAACTAAATCGGCAAACGCCGCAACCGAATCAGTAGTCCCAACCATCGAAACCTATGGAGAACCCACAAAATGGCCGTCTGGTATGATCCAGTGGATCGTCGGAGTTCTACTGACGCTCGTATTGCTTCTCTTAAAGCGTTATTTCTCGAAGAAATAGCGCAGCACAATCGAGCTAACTAACAAGGTAATTCCGGTTGTCACCTGCCACCTTTCAATCCCAGCAAACGTAGCTGCCAGCATCAGTCCAATGCCAATGCCTCCCACCGTATAGATCAGGTTTTGTTTCATATGCAGTGGACTCTTTTTGAAAAAATCCGAACTTCCTTTCGCAAAAATCGCTAAACTGCCAGCTCGTCCCCCTTCGCGGGACTCGCTTCTTATTATTGCGCTCGCTTCCTCCTCCGCTAAAGCTACGGGCGGACACGGTCGCTCGCGCTTTCGGTAATTATGAATGTTTTCGGCGCGCTCCTTCTCGCCTACGGGCGAGTAAGGAAGGATCGGAAAACGAATTTCTCCCCTATATTGTAGCTAAAAAGAAAAGAAAAATACAGGGTTATTTTGATTCCGCATCATCCCGCCCTCCCAGAACAAAATGGTGGCCGCGACCCCATCCTCGCTCGCAGGCCGCCCTAGGGGGCGGCTCGCCATTGTCTATTTTCTCTAAAATCGCCTACAGTCTC
>CAZUOM010000006.1:0-40910 GCA_964621305.1 uncultured Gammaproteobacteria bacterium
TGTTTTTGTTTTCTCCTGACGATGCCAGGCACCCTGAAGGTTAGTAAACGGTTGGCATATTCGGTGGAAGTTTTTGTGGCCCAATGAGGTTGTCTTTGTCTGTAAAGAATTTTCCATTGATCTTCACCTCACTTAGCCACGGATGGTCTTTCCACGGCGTCCGGCCGTCGAGAATGATTGCGCGGCTCATGTGGAGAAAAACCAGTCCAACGTTTTGATCGATCACCCATTCACAGCTTTCTGCGACGAGTTCATAGTAATCTCTGTATGCGACACGTATATTGACCAAGCACTGTGGGTCAACGATGACGAATTCCTCGCGCGCTTTAGCCATGATCGAGTGAATCTGAATCGTCGGCACAGAGACTTGACTTTGCATCGTGAATGTAGTTCTTCGATCATGCCCACCCGTTCCTGCCTGCGCGATCGTGAGTGGTTGTCTCGCTGTAGAAGGGAACGCGATGTTGCTGTACGCGGTAGTGTAGTATGTATCGCCCCTGTCCCTTACCGCGACAACGTATTCGTTTGGCACCTGTTGGCTTTCTTCTTTCCATAGCGCGTAATGGCCAAAAATGAACGTTAGAACCATGCACGGCAGCAAAAAAATGGTCGCAAGGGTGACTAGCGCCAACCCCGTGTCGTCGTCATGCATTTTACACCTCCGTTTTTGCCATCGTTTGCCCATTCGTTCAGACAAATAATTCCCTTCGCGGGAACCTTTTGAAAAGGCGGCGGGGAAGAGGTGAGATGCCTCATCTCCTCATTGCCGCCTTCAAAAGGAACGGAAGAAAGAGGAAGTCCGCCGTCGCTTCCCTTGTGCCTTCAGGTACTATTCGTACACGGCCCAAGGAGCGCTCCTGGCGGATTTCGCAAAGCCTCAACCTTCAGGGTTTATCAAAGAGCAAAATCTGATATGCTATAGTTGATATTAAGCACGCTTTTGTGCTAAAATAACCTATAGCAACATCAATGAGGGAAAATTATAGGACAAAGAAAGGAAACGTACTTGAGTGATTCCTGATCAGTTCCTGATCTTCAAATAAACGACTTTAGGCCATGAAAATCGCTATTTACGCCCAGCAATTATTAGAAAAAGCCCTCCAAGCGGCAAAAAATCTAGAGCCTATAAGTTTATGCGGCATGTTTGACGCAGGCGTAGACTATCTTTTCTCGTTATCTGTTCCTTATTTTTCTAGTGAGCTTCCCAAGGACATTCGAGTAATAGCTGTGGATCTTTCCGGGGTTACGTCAAGGGAGTCAACGCAATCGGAGCTTGGATTTGCATTAGCAGCTGAACTTTCTGATGTTGCGTTTGAAAAAACGTATCTGGGACTCACAAAAATCATTCGAGCACAGGCAGAACAAGCAAGAATTCTATTTGACATTTATTTAGGTCAGGATGCGCCAATTGATCCCGAATTTTTTCTGTTTCTAAACCGGCTGCGAAATCTTCTTGGATGGCGGTTTTCCTACGTGTTGTTCATGAATACCAAAAACGTCTTTGGCGCATCGAGCCAGCCGGTGTTTGATAAAGTGATCAAAAGAAACCTTGTTCCTATCTTGCCTCGATCGCCGTCCGACTCCCTAATTATTGTTAATAACTACGAGGAGCGTTACGGTAAAAACATCACGGAAACCCAACGAAAACGGATCGTTGAACTATCAGGCGGCAACTCCGGTCTCATCAAGGCAATGACTTTGCAAGCTCTGGAAGACGCAAAGTGGGACTACCCGGACATGCTTGACGAGCGGTTATTTTTCCGGCTGAAAGGGATAGTCGAAGATGTTCCAGAACCAATGCGGTCGCTTTTGGTGTCGCTAAAAAAGACGCAAGAAAATTCCTCGCAGATTGTAGCACTGGTCCGTTTTGGATACCTGTTTGAAGAAAGGGGGAACATGCGTATTTTTTCACCGCTTATCCCTTCGTTTATTGCGAAACATATTAAAGAGACGCCTCATAGCGAAAAAATCGATCGGTTTCGGGTAGATGAGACAATTTTACGGTTGACCCTATCCCAGCGCAAACTTCTGGCTCACTTTGAACAGCATCCTGGGGAGATAATAAGTAAAGACACGATTGCCCAAATCCTCTGGGGGGAAGATTGGGCTGACCGCTACTCCGATTGGGCGATAGACCAGCTTCTCAGCACCCTGCGCGAACGGCTTGCGTCGATGAAATATAAAGGCAAAATTGTTACAAAAAAAGGAGAAGGAATCGTGTTTCTTCCGAAACAACTATGACCGGAGACATCCGACCGGACATTGACGGTTCTTTAGTGGTAAACAGAGAAAATTCTTCATTTCCCGTCTTTGATCCAACGGTTTTTGGGATATACCAACCAATACCGTTTCATGACGCTCGCACTAAGGAGCTTCGGGAAACGCTTTTGTCAGATGACCGCGGGGGACGCGCCCTTCAATTTACATTGGACCACGATCACCGCCGGCCTTTAGAAGAAAGTCGGTTGTCTATGGTTGAAGATCCGGAGTACTTTTTACTTGCCTTGGCGCAGGAAGTGAGTCTACTGCTTAAGGCTCGTGCTACGTTTAAACGTGAAGAATATGATTATGAATATCGCAATTTGTATCTCGAGCGGCTCACAAATCTTGCGCGAACAGTCAGAGAAGCCCATTTGGGAAACATTGATAAAAATGCGCGCCTTGCTTCTCTTCACGCTCATTTAAACGCCATTGGATCTTATCTGGACGAGATGGTTTCTTTTGAATTTTTTCCTAGCCTGAGCGCGGTCGTGCGTCGGGTCGGAGAAAACATAACACAGCTGCGAGGTCTAAACCGTTTCGACACCGATGCGCTTACTGGTAGGTTTGCACGATTAATTGAAACAGAACATCTTCTTCCTGCTGATCGTCTACAACCTGGCGACTATACCCTTTATGCTGGTCCGATAGGGGTGTGGTCACTAATGCAAAAAGTATTTTCCGACCCTATTACTCAAGAAGAAGTTTTTTCTTTGGCATCTGCAAACGGGTTTTCTGAAGATGCTGGGAAAATGAAAAGCCACCAAGCCAATCTTTCACGATACGCACAGACCTGCAGCATGGCATTTCTTTGTGAAGAGATTATCGGCAATTTATTGGAAAGGGGAGGCAGATTGACAAAACAGCAAAATGAGTTGAAGGAACTTATTACTAGAAGAGTAGGCGAAACGCCTGATTTATTTCGAGCGAGGTTGCTTGTGGACAATAGGGCCGCCTTTAATACTGTTGCCGCAAATCTCAGTGTTCTTGTAGAAAGAAATAACCCTTTAGTAAATTTGACAGCAGCAGAGAAAAATGATTGGACAATTTGGGCAGTAGAAGATCGACCGGAAGAAGAATCTGTGCGAACCATCCTTCGGTTGAAAGGTTTGGAAGGCGATAATAGAGCAAGAAATGATCCAGCCGGATGGATACTCAAACGATTTGATGCATTAGACTATCCGGCTTCAGCTTGGTATGCCGTTATGGTCAATCTGCCGGGTGTTATTGATGGGGGAGAACTTCGTTTGGCCTCTTCTGATAAGCTAGCGGCAGCAAAAGCACTTCCCGGTATAGAATTTCAACTTATGCTCCGGCAGTTGGCGCCATTTGTTGAAGCGCATCGACAAATATTTCTTGGGCACAATCGTCGTTGGGAATCAGCCCAAATGGAAGATCTGTTAGGGAAAATCCATGCTGAAACCATCAAACGCGTACGGTCAGTTTCCCGCTAGGGTATACTATTGCCATGATCAAGCTTAATGCCAGGCAACTTCGGACGGCTACCGTTTAACGAAAGGCAACAAAAAATTGACCTCAAAAAATTTCCCGTCGAACTGAATGCGATTCTTCTTGGCCTAACGAGGAGTCAGCTTTCGTTATTTAAGAGAACACGTAAATCAAATGTATTGAATTTATCTTTTCGAGAATAGCAGCTCCAAGGAAGCGAGGCTTGCAAGAAGAAGGATGATATAGATTGGCTCATGGAGTGAGAGGAGGCGGAGGAGAAGGAAGATGGTAAGAAAGCAGGACAAGAGGAATGCGCGTCGTACATTACTGAAGATAAAGTGGGTGATGGAGAAGCTTGTGCCGAAAAATAGAAAGAAAAATATGGCAATTTTAAGTGTTGTATCCGGCTGGTAGGAGTTGGTGTACCAGCCCATCGCGCTTATGCCTGATATACCCAAAACCAGGAGCCATCGATTGCGGCGTTTTTTTCGCATAGAACCATTGTACAACGCATAAATCTATCTTTTTATGGTTTCTGCGATCTTTGCCTTTCCGAAGAATTTCATAGCAAGAAGCTTTTTATCGCTGGTGAGGAAAAAGACACATTCGGCATCAGCTGCGGAGTGAAGTTGTATATTGTCTTCCAAATCTTTTGTTGGTCCACGAAGTGCATCCTGTAAAATGCTTGCGGCAAGATCCACTATTTTGAATTTACTTCCCAGTATATCAATGGTTGGCTGAGGAATGTTCAGTTTAAACGTGTAAAAGAGAATATGGGTTGAAAGAGGAGAATAGTAAACTTCATGAGCAAGGAGCTGGTTGTTAATTTGTGGATTGCGGTAGGCTGCGTCAATATAGATATTTGTATCAAGATAAACCCTTGCCATATTTTTCTCTGAGGTGTTTTCGGTACCGCGCCTCAATTTGTTTATCCGTGAGCTTTGGTAGTTTGAGTTTCTTTGCGGCGGCAATTATTTCCTTAACGTCTTTTTCTGTCAATGGTTTTGCTTGATATTTCTGCAGTTTTATTTGACCGATGATTCTTGATCGGTGTATCAACTCAATTGATTCACCAGCACGAAGCGACGCAATAACCCGCGGCATTTTGGTTCGAATCTCGGTAGAGGTAATCATATTCATATGTATATTTAACTATACATTCAAATATACATTTTGTTAAGCGGGGTCGTGGAACTGATTTTAATAGTTTTTTCGGCTGTCATAAGCCATGGCAACAACAAGTTCACTCTCGTTGGCGAAAGTAGACGCAACGGCTATATTGGCTAAAGTGGAATTCCAAAATGCGCTATAAGTGTCTGCGGCAGCCGATCATAATTAGGAAGGGCCAATGCGTTTGCACGATTTGTTTCAGAAGGAGCAATTTTTTTAAATTCATCTAGCACTTCGGCAGAGGCAAATAACACATACTCATCAATGAGGCTTCCACTCACTGCTCGTTCTTGCAGGGGGAGCGGTACCCCCAAGGGAGCGTTAGTGCCATAGGTTCCAAATTTTGCCATAAGCTTTGGGTGACCGGGATCAATGCCAAATAACTCGCTATATCTTGCTAGGCCACGGAGTCTAGCAAACCAGTCGTAGCCTCCTCCGTAGGCAAAGTCTTCAGTCGCGACGACTTTGGAGCCGGGGACGTGCGTTTTAACTTGTTCTCCCAACGCACACAAACTGGCTCCGTTTCCCATAGAAACAACCACGCGGAGAGGCTTTGTTATGTCTGGCAATTTGGCTAAAAGTTGTACTCCCAATTCTGACATTGTTTGGACGGTAATATTGGCTGCATCAATGGGGTGGTTTGGGGTAACGTATATTTTTTCACCAGTTTTTAACCTTCGTCTGTTTTTAGATAGCAATTCTTTTAATTTTAGGGGCATGCCCTCAGCGTATAAATGAGCCGGAGTTTTTATGATTTGGACTGGTCGTCCCTGGAAGAAATTAGTCGTGCAACAAAATCAGTTGACCTCTTGCGTTCCGGTCGGGAGATGCCCGCCGAGGTCGTATTTGCCATCGTGGAAGCAAAAAAGCGCAATGTCTTAACGCGCATGCTTATCCAAAATTACTCACGGCAAAACGTTGACCAAGTAAGTTACTGGAAACAAAATGGGATATTAGTAAGAAAAACCTCGTTACGTCATATCTGCCTCATGCTATATGATGCTAGTGTCGTTTACTTCATGTCCTACACCCACGTTGATTCGAAGAAAGATCTCGGAATGAAAATTAGCTATCCGCCCTTTGCCGCAATTCTTTCTCAGTTGTTTGCAGAGTGGTGGAAAAAAGCAGAAAGAGTGTAAAGGAGGGAGCGACCTTGACATTATACACCATATAGCGTATAACATGGTGTATATGCAGCGATATCAAATATATCTCGACCCTCACGACGTAGATAAAACTGACGAAATAGCACGTTTCCTCGATATGTCCCGATCCCAAATCATCCGGGATGTGGTTGGACGCGTGGTTCGTGAATATTACAAATTAATACAGGCTTCTGCCCCCACCACAACGAAAAATCACCCGCTCCTAAAAATGATCGGAATGGGCAGGACGTCGGCAAAAAATGTATCACTGAATGTGGATGAGATTTACTTACGTGATTAGTTGTGAGAAAAAAACTTTTTATTGATACTTCCGCTTGGCTTGCGCTCTATATTCCTACAGAAAAATTTCACGATCGTACGGCTAGGGTTGTAAAAGATGAAATTACGGGCGGTGCCCTGATTTACACATCAAATTACGTAATTAACGAAACTATCACCCGGCTTTTATATGATACGGGATGGCCTCTTACGGAAAAGTTTCTTGGCTATTTCAAAGACAGCATTACAACTGGCAGCATCCAGGAGCTGTGGGTTGATGAGCAGATAGAGGCAGAGGCGCTCCGAATATTTACAAAATATCGGGAACACAAATTATCCGTTACTGATGCAACATCTGTCGCCATCATGAAGCGCTATGATATTGACGCCATCATAACGCTTGACTCGGATTTTGCAAAAATCGGTCTCCGCGTACTGCCGTAATAAAGCGTCTACTGCGCCAACCACAGCGTTTTGCGTCTTCATATATGTGTTTTGTCTTGTATCGGGCTAAAGCGATAGAGCTTCATCGCTCAGTTGTAACATACAAAATAGCCCGTTGTTACGGGCCAAAATTATATTTGGCTCCGGGGGCGGGATTCGGACCCGCAACCTCGATCTTAACAGGATCTCGCGCTACCGTTGCGCCACCCCGGAATGGAAAGACACTCTTATTATACCAAAGACTCATCTTGATGAAAAAACGCGCTTGCGGTACTTGACAAAGACATACGGTTCTTCCCACCGATCTTGTCAAGCTGGCCGATCTGGTCGCCAAACGGGAATATCACAACCGAAGCGAGCTCATTAGCGAGGCGCTTCGGGTATATCTCGAGAACAGAATAGTCTCCAACTTTAGTCGTCGCCGGAGACAACGCTTGATCACTTCCGGAATATACAAATAATCACTGCCAGTCAATTTCTGAAAATTAGAGAAAATTAAGAACTGAGCGTAATTTATGCAAAACCTTCGGGAGATAAATCTGCTGAGGTTGGAGGAAGAGTAGAACAGGAGGCAAATCGAGAGGTTGTAGTGTAAAAAGTCTAACCTTCCGCTATCGCTTGGGACAAGCTTTGATTTATCCCATCAATACAGGCTATTTTACTATGTTACAATAGCGATATTAAATATATTGATTTGACGCAACCACTCTATGATAACATGCCGGTATATCCCGGAGATCCAAAAGTTGAAATAAAACAAGCGCTGACGTTGACAAAAAAACGGTTGGGATATGAATAGTATTTCCTTCCCGGCACATATCGCAACACACGTCAACGTTCCAATTCACGCATGTAAAGGAGGTAAAACATTAGATGATTACCCTATCGCTTCATTTTTTGGCACGTCAGTGGTGTTTCAGAATCTGGAGAGCGTTCAAACGGGAGTAGGTTTACTTTTTGAATGTGCATTTATACAAGACGAAGTTGTACAGAAAATTATTACGATTAAACCCAAATTTGTGGGAGTGCAAGGGTATTTTGAATCCGACAGCGAGCTTGAAACGGAAAAATATTTGTTGAAAGAGGGGATAATTTCGTTTGAGGGGCTCATCGACGTTGATAAACTTCCAAGAAACAAAGCATTTACGTTTTACGGACTACCCTTGAAAATCACTAATGGCGACGGATCGCCAGTGAGAGCGTTTGCTGTAATTTAACTATGAAGCTATACCGATTTAGCCCAATAAAAAACGAAGATCAGTTATTCAAGGCAATTGAATACATTCATTTTCAATCACACAAACTTTGTCTGCAAAATCTTGGGTATCTCTTACCAGTTGCCGGCAATATAGGCGTCTTTTGTCATTATGAAGACGAGTTTGAGCAGTTGATTAAAATTAGAAAAGAATTAACAGACCTGTTGAATAATTGGAATCAGAAATATTTTCGGCTTCATAAACCAATTATTATTCCCGCTAAAAATGACATACCCGAAACAACATATACTTATCTTTATATTCGTAAACCTGAAGTTTCTCATCCCCATGTTGGTGATGTAGATTTTTACCTCGAACCCAACAAATACCAAGAACTAAAACAATCCTTATTATCCGGAAAGGTTATAAAAGGGGTAAAGATACTTGAGCGGCCAGATCTTGATTTGATAAGACTTTATGATCCGAATATTGATGTTTCTGCATTTGTTGGTTCATACAAACTTGAAGAAGTAGCTACGAGTAAACAATCCAAAGATTTATCTAGATGTTGAGGGCTAAATCAATTGCAACCAGCCTGTTTCTAAATGCGTCAGTAGGCGATCCCAGCTTTTTAGACCTTCGATACACTCAGGGTAAACCTCGAAATTTAAAGTCCCAGTAGACGGTTCGGATTTTGCCCTTGTCTAGACCTCTTTAAGGTATATAATCGGAGTTAATGAAGCTAGCAATTTTAAATTCGAAGAGCCGTTTCCGGCCAGAGGATCTTAAAAGACTAAATAAATACGGGCCCGTCTTCTACGAGAACAAAAACAACAAACTAGAAACGATAAAGGAACTCTCATCTGCCGAGGGTGTTGTCTTGGGCGTTCAGCCGAGTTGGGTTGACGGTGGTTGGAAAGGGTTACCCTGGGGAAAAATTAAGAAAATAAAAAATCTCAAAGGTATTTGCTTGTCTACAACTGCTTACGGGTGGGCCCCTTTTAAGGAGATGGGAGCAAAAGGAATCCCCTTAGCCAACGTTCCTGGAAAATCAACCGACGCCGTCGCCGAATATTACGTATTTCTTATGATCGCCTTGCTCCGCAAGCTACCAGGCGTCATAAAAAATTCCTGGAAATACTCTTACGGACCAGATGTCTTGGGGACAGATGCAAAAGGCTTAACTGCAGGAATAGTCGGATTGGGAAAAATTGGCAGCAAAATCGCTGATTTGTGTCACGGATACGAAATGTACGTTATATATTGGAGTCGTCATAAAAAGAAATCACAATACAAGTATTTCGAACTGAATGATTTGTGTAAAAAAGCTGACGTAATTTTTCTGACCACTGTTGCTGATGAGTCCACCAAGGGATTGATAAATAAAAAACGAATTGACTTGATGAAAAAAACAGCCATAATTTTAAGTCCCATAGATGAGATCGCTTATGACAGAGAATATATTCTCGAAAAAGTAGCCAAGAACGAATTGGGCGGTTTAGGTTTTGAGTCAGATGAAAAGACCCCGCTTAGTTATAAAGGCAATGTCTTTCCGGCTCCAGAAATTGGCTATTATACAAAACAAACACTCGACAACGAATCTCGTATAATGACCGACTCAATGATTTCCATAATTGAGGGGAAACCAGTCAATATTGTCAATCTATAAAAGTTCCGAACTTTCTCCTTTGGTCCGCCGAAGCCGAAAGCGAAGGGGACTACCGTCCGGACCACTTCGACACGCTCGGTAAAACAAAATTATGAGCCTAAGAAAACTTATAGAAGACTATCTTAAGGAAGCAAAGATGATGCAGGTTGCTACCGCACATGATAATCAACCCTGGGTTTGTACGGTGTACTTTGCCTTTGATGATAGCCTAAACCTGTATTGGATTTCAAAACCCTCAAGTCGTCACTCGGAAGAAATTAGAAATAACGAAAAAGTTGCTGGAGCGATAGTTCTCCCTCATGTTCCTGGCGACAAAGTACGAGGTATTCAATTCCAAGGAATCGCAAAAGAGTTAACTAAAAAAGTTGATGCAGCTCTTGGAATGAAATATTACGCAGATCGTTATGGTATGAAGCCAGAGCGAGCGAAAGCAATCCTTGATGGTAGCGATGGGCACGTCTGTTACAAAATCACACCAAGTCTCTATGTTTTGTTTGATGAGGTAAATTTTCCTGACAATCCTAGACGGGAATATAAAATATGAATAACTTAAAGTGGAACATTGGCAATGTTGAGATAGTTCAAATTGTCGAGATGGAGGACAATGAGCTCTTTGCAAGTTTTATTCCCGAAGCAAAACCAGAGAAAATTTTAGAGATTGAGTGGCTTAGGCCACATTTTTCAGACGAGAAAGGGAATTTAAAAGCACTAGTCCAAAGCTTCTTAGTTAAATCGAATGGAAAGAATATCTTGGTTGATACGTGTAATGGGAATGGTAAAGAACGCCCGAGCATGCCTACCTGGGGAAATTTGAGTACAGATTTCTTAAAAATATTACATGAGGTTGGCGTTAGCGAATCAGATATAGATATTGTAGTTTGTACTCACCTTCATTTTGACCATGTTGGCTGGAACACAAAATTGGAAAACGGGTCATGGGTTCCAACTTTTCCGAACGCCGATTACCTTTTTTCAAAAGAGGAGTACGAGTACTGGATCGCAAAGCCCCAAAAGGAAACGATTGACGACCTTAATGCAGTTGACGACTCGGTAGCCCCAGTTGTTAAAGCAGGCCTAGTAAAATTTGTGACCGATGATTACCAAATTAGTGAAGGCGTCCGATTTGTTCCGACCCCAGGGCACACGCCACATCACGTAAGTGTTTTTATTGAATCGGCAGGAAAGAAAGCGCTAATCACCGGGGATGTAATGCATCATCCTTGTCAAATAGCCCATCAAGAGTGGACCACACAAGCTGATACATATCCAGATCAGACCGTCACAACGCGCAAGAAATTTTTGAATGAAGTGAAAGATAAAGACATTTTAGTAATCGGTTCACATTTTGCTAATCCAGTAGCAGGCAGAATTGTGAGCGGGAATGGCGGACTAATGTTTAAAATTTAACATAGATAATCTTCTAAAATTTCTAGAGTTGGGAAGAGATTTTAGACCGCCATCGCCAAGGCTTTGCGGTTGAAGAAAGAAGTAGGCGAAGACGTAGGCTTAAATATTTGACCTAGTAGTAACAAGCGGCCGCTTTTCACTGCTAGGTCTGTTGCCTCCAGAGTTTTTGATTTCGTGGCGCGATTGTGGCGCGATTGTGGCGCGATTGTGGTATACTCCTTTGTATGTACACCCCGCGATTTACAATAACACCACAAATAAACACCGAAATAGCTCAGATCGAACGGCTTCGGGCAGTGGTTGATCGGAGCCGCATTTTGCCAACCAAAGAAGTTGTTCTGCGAAGGCGTGCCGCTATTGAAGCGACACGAAGTTCTACGGGTATTGAAGGAAATCCGTTGAATGTTGCCGAAGTAGAGCTCGTTCTTTCCGGACAAAAAATTTCCGCTTCCCAACGGTTTATAACCGAAGTCGTCAATTATAAAAAGGCGCTTTCGTATGTTGAGAAACGATCTCAAAGCAAAAGCCCAATTGGCGTTTACGATATTTTGACTCTTCATAGGTTGATCATGAAAGGGCTGCTTCCTGCGGCAAAAACTGGAAGATTTAGGAATACCCCAATATACATCGTCGATCGTATTGGTGGCAAAGAGATAATAAAATATCAGGGGCCGGCACCTAAAAGAGTGTCTTCATTCATCGACGAGTTGCTCTTGTGGATTTCCCGTGATAGCCAACCATTGCACCCGCTTTTAACTGCCGGAATACTCCATTATGAATTTGTTTCCATCCACCCGTTTGCTGATGGTAACGGTCGCCTCACACGGCTCCTGACACGTTTGTATCTTTTCCAGAGAGGGTATTCATTTCGAAACGTAATCGTTCCTGATAGTTATTATTTTGAAGATACACAGAAATACTACCAAGCATTAAATAGCGGAAAAACGTATAGGGTCCAGCGAAGCGCTGATCTGACGAGGTGGCTATCATACTTTGTGCATGGTCTCTACACAGCAGCCAAAGATATTTCTGAAAAAATTGTTGCAGTGACTGTGTCGGATGATAGAGCGGAAGTGGTGACGCTTACTCCAGAGGATTACCAAATTGTCGATGTTGTTTCTACCCTTGGGACTGTCGCGATCGATGATATTATTTCTGCAACGAAAATTTCCAAAAGGACTGCACAGCGTAGATTGTCCCGCCTTGTCCAAGCGGGAGTACTTCTAAAAGTTGGAAAAGGCCGGTCAACGATATATAAACTAATGAGATAGCCGAATACAATGGATTTTAAACTAAATTTCCTTGGAGTCACGGTTGCGAATTTTGAAGAGTCCTATCGCTTCTATGCGGAGACTTTAGGAATAGAGGTCAAACATTTCAAGCCAGGTTGGGCTGCATTTCAAACCACCGGCATGAAGTTTGAGTTGTTTAGCGGCGGGCCGCCAGCGCCGCCTGATCGATCGTGGGGCCATGGGCAAGCTATTCGGCCTAGTTTTCAAATCGCTAATCTTAAGAAGATTGTCGACTACTTAAAAAATAAAGGTGTCGCATTTATAGGAGACATCAACAAGGCAAGTTGGGGTGAATATATTGAGTTTATTGCTCCTGATAAGATTCATTGGATTCTGGCTCATTCGCCTCATTCTGCGTCTAGTGTTAGTCTACAAAGACCCTATATAGGAGGGGTAGAGATAAAGGCGCATAATCATAAAGAACAACAAACGTTTTATACCAATTTGATGGGGCCGCCAAAATCTGGACTTGGGAAAACCGGCATTATTTTTAGAAAGGCCGACGACGAGCCGCTACTTGTTTTGGAATCCGGTGGGCAACTACAGTCGCCAATTCGAAGTTGGGTCCAAGCCCCACTCTTTATTAGCTTCGAAACAGCCAATATCCAAAAGGCACACGACTGGCTAAAATTACACGGCGCTTCAGTCCTTGAAGATATTGCCGAGCATCGTTGGGGTAGAGACTTCTTCATCGCCGACGCTGACGGAAATCCAATACAAATTGTTCAATACGTTTAACGCTATTTTGATGGCAAGAAAGCCTTGATATTGCCACCAACCTCTCTAAACGGTTTTATTTCGACGAGAAAAAGAAGACACACTAACTACGATTGGCAAGTTAATCGTGATACTATCTGACCCAAGATGCGAAAGCTTCCGAAAGCTTCTATCAGGTTTTATGCTTAAATATTTGGCCTAGTAGTAACAAGCGGCCGCTTTTCACTGCTAGGTCTGTTGTTTAAACTCATAAACGCGCGTATAGTCAAGAAGGGAGCAACATTTTTTGTTACAGTATGGTCATAAGTATGAAACCAAAAACATTTCGTGATCAGGTTTACGAATTAACGCTAAAAATTCCAAAAGGAAAAGTGGCTACCTACGGGCAGCTCGCAAAACTTGCCGGCAACCCCAAAGACGCCCGCGCCGTGGGAGTGTGCATGAGAATTAACCTAGACGCGCCCCATACTCCATGCCACCGGGTGGTGGCAGCTGACGGCAGTCTGACCGGATACTCGGGAATAGGAGGAATAGCTAAGAAAAAAGCAATGCTTCTTGCCGAAGGCGTCTCTTTTTCCGGCGACCGCGTCGACATGACCCGCTCCCATTGGCAGCCATAAAAGAAAACGCAAATATATGAAAGCCATCAATATCAAAACCGTTCCAAAACAAGTCCTTGGCGCGCCGCTGTTTACCGGAGAAGTGACACGGCAGTCGCCGGTCGTTGATCGTGAGGGGAGCCAGCTTTCGGTTGACTACGTCCACTTTCCCAAAGGAGTCCGCAACAAATTGCATAAACATTCCAACGATCAGGTGCTCATTATCATTAAAGGGTCAGGAATAGTTGCCACCAAAGATCAAAAAGCGGTTGTCAAAGAAGGCGACGTTGTCTGGGCCCCGGCAGGGGAAGAGCACTGGCACGGAGCAACGGAGGAGTCTGACTTTTCGCACATTTCTATAACCCTCGCCCACACGGCCCTCACGCAGATAGAGTAATATGAAAGCCATACGCGTGAAGGGTAGGCGCAGCACCATAGTTGCTTTCTTTGTTGGACTCGTTGCGATCTACACTCCCTTGCCGGCGCTGGCACAAGAAACAGGCTGGTATTTCCCCATGGCCGACTATGCCAAGCGCATAACAGTAAAATCCTTTGGGACGCTCGTTGATGAGGCGTTTTATAAAGGAAAAGAAGCGCTTTTTCCCTTTAACCGATTTTCGGGTTACCACGCGGGCGTTGATTTGGAAGTGCTACCAGACGACCCAGAGCGCGTGCCGGTATATGCGGTGGCGAAAGGAAAAATTACCTACATTGGCACTTTGTCTGGGTATGGTGGTATCATCTTGCTTGCCTTAGCTGGTGAGGATCATACGGCATTATACGGTCACGTCAAAATTACAGGATTACGTTTAAAAACCGGCGATGTCGTTCCCGCAGGGGACGTCCTGACGTATTTGGGAGATGCATTCAGTAAAGAAACGAGCAAAGAACGCAAACACCTTCACTTTGGAATTTACAAAGGAGTTGATCGTTACTTCCGCGGTCACGAACCCTCGTGGGCGTCTCTCATCTCCAAGTGGATGGAACCTACGGAATATCTAGAGAAAAACGGTGCGTATCATCTGCCAAAGCCCATCACCCCGTCGTCACCTCCTCCGGTTCTTAAAGAAACACAACAAACAAAACCAGGAATCTTGTATACTTTTATCCAGAAGATGCGTTCGTTTATTGTTCGATTCGTGCAATGAAACAACCACTATTTATTGGCTTATTTGTGTTGTTGGGCGCCATCGGCATCGGCTGGTATGTGCAGTCCAAACCACCGCAGACATCTAGGCCGGAACCGCTGCCGACTGTAGACGAACAACCCGCTGTCGTTGACTCGCGTGCCGCATTTGCGATATTCACAAATGGCATCTTCCGCGTGTTTACCGCTGCCATGTATCACCGTCGCTCTGGCGATGTCTATATTGAGGAAACGAACCCTAACATCATCAAAATCAAAAAAGCTGGGGTAACCTGGGATGATTTTTTCAAAACTCTACCGTTTACGCTTACTCATGAGTGTCTCACTACCGGCACAAAGGAGACGTTTTGCACGAATGCAAACAAGACGCTTCGTTTTTATCTGAACGGCGTTTTGAAAACGACTGTGCTTGATGGCGTGATCCATCACAGCGACAAACTTCTGGTTTCCTACGGGAATGAAGAAGAGCCTATTATCTCCCAGCAGCTTAAAAAGATTCCACATCCTACTCTATAACCCCTCAATGCAAGTTTCTCCACGAAACAGACGATTGTATTTCGTTACAGTTTTTTTGCCATCTTGTAAGGGGATCTGCGCATCGGCTATGATGCGGACAAGGAGGTGAGAGAGAATGATGAAATTTAAGATGACCTGCACCTGCGGAGACGTAATAGAAGTAGAGGCCGCTTCACAGGAGGAAGCGGTGGAAAAGTGTAAGGCGATGACGACGGAAGCATCGCTTTCTAGCCATTTTGCCCAGAAGCATCCCGGCCAGACGCCGCCTGCGCTTGCTGACGCGTTGGCGGGTGTAGCTATGATGGTGACACAGGCATAAGATAGGCAACTACATGACTCGGAGCATTTTTGGCATATTGTTTTTGAGTTTTTTCGTCGTCGGAGGAGTGAGCGCTCATGGTGGAGCGCTCTCTCCTTTGGTGGTAAACGGCGAAGATGCGCTGGCAAATGAAATAGCAGACGATGCGCAGCCGAAGAATATCGAACTTGCCAAAAGTGTTGCGCCCCGTCCGTATGTGATAGGCGAGGAAGTGACTTTTACTTTCAATGCGGAACTTTTGCCTGATTATTCAGAAGACAAGCAATACGAGTGGGAGCTTGAGGAGAACATTTTTGCGGGGCAGCGCGTACAACATAAATTTTCAAATCCCGGCACAAGAATTGTGCACCTTCGCGAAAAAGCCAAAACAGAATCATATACAACGCGGATAGAATCACTTGAAGTAGCCGTGGTGCCAGTGAAGTGGTATGGGTTGCCAAAAGCTGTACTATCAGTTAATGGGAAACCGGCTTTGGATACTCTTTTTGATTATATAGAGATAAAACCGGGGACTGTCGTACAATTTGACGCCGGAAGCTCAACGGGAAAGATTGCTTCCTACATTTGGGATTTCGGCGATGGAAAAACTGGGGAAGGGCAAACCGTTTCCCACACCTATAGACGCGGCACGTTTTTTCCGGTGTATGCCGTCCTTCGGGTAACTGACGAAAGCGGCATTACGGCGGATACAGCAACTATGATTGATACGCCAATCAGTTCATCAAACCCGCTGTCTTTACTATTAGATGCCATCCGGCAATTTATTGGGAACCTGTTTACGAAAAAAAATAATGTATGACCTCGCCTGAAGTTATAATTTTAATTGGGGTTGTTTTGTGTGGTTTCGCTGCCGTTTGCTTTTTCATAAAGCAGGAGCTTTTCAAGCTTTCTAAACAAGGGGAGAGCGCAGTGCTTCTCGAATGGCTCAAAAGCATGCAGTCGGCCATCCAGAACACCAATACGGATGTGACGAAAGTGCTACAGGATAATACGCGGCAGGTAAGCGAGCGGTTGGATGCGGCTGCCAGCATCATCGGGGATCTCAAGAAAAGTCTTGGTGAAATGAGTGAGGTTGGTAAAGGCATTCGATCACTACAAGAATTTTTGCAATCACCAAAACTGCGCGGCAACATCGGTGAGCAAGTCCTCACGGATATGATCGGGCAGACCTTCCCAAAAAATTCGTTTCATCTGCAGTACTCATTCCGTTCCGGAGTAAAAGTTGATGCGGTGCTCAAAACCGACGCTGGACTTCTGTGCATCGACAGTAAATTTCCCATGGAAAACTTCAATCTAATTCATAAAGGAGAGACGGAAAGCGTGCGCAATCAGGCAAAAAAAGATTTCGTCAGCGATGTCAAAAAGCACGTAAGTGACATTAGTAAAAAATACATTTTGCCGGAGGAAGGCACTATGGACTTTGCTCTAATGTATATTCCGTCGGAATCTGTCTATTATGAAATTGCCAACATGAACGAGCTCATGGACTATTCCCGCCGGAGTCGCGTCTATCCGGTCTCGCCCAACACCCTCTATGCTCACCTGCAAGTTTTGTTACTAAGTTTTCAGGGCAAAGAGCTCGAGCAGAAATCACGAGAAGTATTTACTTTGCTTCGTGCCATCCAGAAAGATTACGGCAAGGTAGAAGAAAATCTCGGCGTCCTTGGCCGCCATATTAATAATGCCTATAACAGCATGAGTTCAGTAACCAGCAGCTTTCAACTTTTGGGTCAAAAACTCTCCCGTACGCAGACGCTAAGCGGCTCCCCTGATGATACAAAGCAACTCGGATCAGAAATTTAGAACGGTACTACTACCAGATAACTTTGATTTTAGATAGGCGGCTGAAGGCCGGATCTTTGGTGATGAGGATACTTTTGGTTAGCATCGTAGTTGCCGCAATAATGCGGTCATGAATTTCTAATTCTTTCGGCAGCCGGTAGCAAGCTGCAAGAACATCTTTAGCCAAAGGAACAATGAGTATATTGGGACGGCGAAGCGTTTTTACGGTTTTCGGAAATGAAAATGATGGGTGCTTGAGACCGATATGAAACAATTCTAGAAGCACGATGATAGACATATACCCACGCGCTTGTCCTGCAAAAATTTTATCGAGCACTTGTTTTGCTTTGGCTGAAAGGTTTGCATTTGCGGTGAGATACCAGACAACAGCATGTGTATCAACGCAATAGTTTGTCATTGATCGCTCCTCCCCATTGTTTAGTCACTGTCTTTATCTCGTCCTCGGAA
Organism: uncultured Gammaproteobacteria bacterium; assembly: GCA_964621305.1. Taxonomy (GTDB): domain Bacteria; phylum Patescibacteriota; class Microgenomatia; order UBA10105; family UBA927; genus JAGVFE01. Next base: position 17,859 of record CAZUOM010000006.1, read on the forward strand.
ATTTCCAGGCCGGAAAATATGCCGTAGGGAAGTGAGCCCATCGAACTGGCCTCTTTTAAGACCAGTCTACTTATCATATCGCCGCGCGATAGCTTTCCTGCCATGTCATCTAAAACCTCAACAATTCTTTTAGGAAGGTAGACGTTAATGCGCGTTTTTTTTCTAAAAAGTTCTTGGGCGGACAAAAAGTCCATCAATGATGCTTCATCTTGGGAATATGTCTGCTTCATGTGTTAAATGTAGCATACAAATTGTATGCTGTCAAGTGGAGCTTGAGTCCATCCTTCTTGCGACAAAACCCCAATTGCTTTCCAAACTTTCTGTGGTAGTATAATGCGGCTATGAAGAATGCTATTATTTTTCATGGAACTGGATGCACGCCTAAATCGTATTGGATTCCTTATCTTGCTAAACAGCTGAGAGAGAGAGGCTACGATGTTTTGGTTCCTCAATTGCCTTATGCCGAAAATCCAAGATTAGATATTTGGTTACCCTTTGCGCTTAAGAATGGTAGATATGATTCCGAGACAGTTCTTGTTGGTCACTCAGCCGGCTGTCCTCTTATATTAAGTATTCTCGAGAATATAACGGGCAAGATAAATAAAGCAATTCTAGTGGCAGGATATGCCAGGCCTAAAGATAAGGATTTAAAAAAAGAGCCAATTCTTCAAAAGTCTTACAATTGGGGAAAAATTAAATTGTCTGCAGCTGAGTTTTATTTTGTTAACTCTGATAATGATCCTTGGGGTTGTACAGATATTGAGGGGCGATTCATGCTAGACAGTCTAGGAGGAACACTAATTATTAAAAAGGGCGAAGGACATATGGGGTCAGATAAATATCATCAGCCCTACAAAAAATTTCCTCTCTTGGTGAAACTTGTCGAACTATAAGAGTTGCTTTGAGGCTTAGGCTTGACATAAGTTATATAAAGTTTATATAATTCGGTTATGAACACGCAGATGATCAATTTCTCTATTCCAAACAGTCTTTTGAAACAGGCAGACCGGCTGGCACAGAAACAGTCGCAGAGTCGCAGTGAGTTTTTGCGTAATGCTATTCGTCAATACCTAGAAAAAGAAAAAGTAAAAAGTCGATTATTTTCCATAGTTACTCGGTCTGCAAAAAGGAATAACCTTTCTGAAAAAGAAGCGTTCGCATTGGCTGAAGAAGCAAAACAATGGGCGAGGAAAAAATCAAAGTAATTCTCGATGCAAATACCTACGCTAGCTTCTTTTTGACGGGCGGTGAAACAATCGCCCGTATTTTTGAGTTCTGGAAGAAGGGGGCGTTTGACGTTTTTGCTTCAATAGATATCATCGCTGAGATATACCGCATATTCAGCTATCCAAAAATACAGAAACGGATATCGCCTGTTGATCAAAATGCATTGACCCAGTTGATAGAAAATTTGGTTGAACGCATTTACCCAAAAGAAATAACGCATATCGTACGCGATCCCATGGACAAAAAATATCTTGAAGTTGCTTCTGCTTGCCTGGCGGATTATCTGGTGACCGGCGATAAAGATCTGCTCTGGCTCAAAAAGTTCGGCACCACGCAGATCATAACGCCGAAAGAGTTTGCCGGGATTTTGCAAAAACAAGTATAATGCCCCCATGGCAAAGATTCCGGTTGAGGAAAGACAGTTAAACGAGGAACAGAAGAAGGCCGTCACGTTTGGGCAGGGGCCGCTTCTTATTATTGCCGGTGCCGGAACGGGGAAAACTACGGTCGTTACCGAGCGGATCAAGTTTCTTTTATCCTCCAAAAAAGCCCGGCCGGATGAAATACTTGCCCTCACCTTTACCGAGAAAGCTTCTCGGGAAATGGAAGAGCGCGTCGACATCGCCCTTCCCTATGGTACGACCCAGATGTGGATTTCCACATTTCACTCTTTTTGCGACCGGATACTCCGAAGCGAAGCAATCAACATCGGCCTTGACCCAGCATTCAAGCTCATGACGGAAGCCGAGACGATATTATTTTTCCGCAAACACATATACGAATTCAATCTCAAGTACTTTCGACCGTTTGGCAACCCCACTAAGTTTATTTCCGGCATGATACAGCACTTTAGCAGATTGAAAGATGAAGATGTTGACCCAACCGACTATATTGCATGGGTCAAATCTCAAGTCGCAAATCTCAATTACCAAAAGGAAGAAAGAGAGAAATATAATGAGCTTGCTAATGCATATAGAAAATATGAGGAGCTTAAAGTAAAAGATGGGGTAGCTGATTATAGCGATCTGATCAGTAACACTCTCAAATTATTTCGAACGAGGAAAAATATTCTTAGACGATATCAGCAGCAATTTAAATACATCCTTATTGATGAGTTTCAGGATACCAACTTTGCGCAAAATGAACTGGCCATTCTTCTAGCAGGAGAAAAAAAGAACATTACCTGCGTAGCTGACGATGACCAGGCCGTCTACAGATGGCGCGGCGCAGCAATCTCTAACGTCATTCAGTTTACTAGAACTTTTCCTAAAACAAAGATTATCGTCCTGACAAAAAATTACCGCTCGACCAAAGAGATCCTTGATCGTTCTTATGATCTCATACAGCACAACAACCCAGACCGGCTGGAGGCAGCGGAAAAGATTGATAAAAAACTGGAGAGCATGAGGCGGATTAAAGGCTCAGTGATTGACGTGATATATGCAGATCGGGTGGAAAATGAAGCAGAAGAAGTAGCAAAAGAAATTAAAAATTCAAAATTAAAAATTAAAAATTTAGAATGGAAAGATTTTGCCATATTGGTCCGCGCCAATAATCACGCAGACCCCTTTGTACGGGCGTTTTCACGGCACGGGATTCCCTATCAATTTCTTGGGCCTGGACAATTATTTAGACAGCCGGAAGTCAAAGACCTTATCGCCTACCTCAAGGTCCTCTACAACTTCGAAGACAACGTAGCGATGTACCGGGTGCTAACAATGGATTGGACCGGCGTATCTGCAAGAGATGTAGCTGGACTTATCAATCAATCTCGGAAACTTGGGGTTTCTATATTTGAAGTTTGTGAAAAAAGTGAGATTTCTGGTATCAAGAAATTCGTTTCAATGATTCATCGGCATTTGGCGCTCATCAAAAAAGAATCCGCGGGGCAGATTCTTTACTACTTTTTGCAGGATGCAAACTTGCTTACCCAGTACACGACGTATAAAACCACTAAGGAGGAAAAAGTGGCACTAAACATCGCCAAGTTTTTTGACAAGCTCAAGACCTATGAAGTCGAGCACGAGGATGCAAGCGTATATGCGGTGGTTGACTGGATTGATCTTTCCATGACTATCGGCGAGTCGCCGTTGGCAACCGACGTGGATTGGACAGAAAACGACGCGGTCAACATTTTGACTGTCCACTCTGCTAAAGGCTTAGAGTTTCCGGTGGTGTTTCTAGTCAACTTGGTTGCCGCCCGGTTTCCGACCACGGAGCGTAAAGAACAAATCCCAATCCCTGATGCATTAGTCAAAGAGATTTTGCCAACTGGTGACTATCACCTGGAGGAGGAGCGGCGGCTTTTCTACGTGGGTATGACCAGAGCCCGGGACCTATTGTATTTTGCCGCGGCAAAATATTATGGAGAAGGGAAGAGAGAAAAGAAAGTTTCGCCCTTCGTTCAGGAAGCGTTGGGTGAGGGAGTGTCAAATGTCAAAGTTCAAATGTCAAATGAAAATACAAAACAACTAACACTGCTTGATTGGGAGAAGATTGAGGAGAAAGATAAACAAATTATCCGGCAGCCGATTACGTACCTTTCGTATTCACAGTTGTCGACATTTAATACATGCCCTTTGCAATATAAGTATCGTTACGTGTTAAAAATCCCAGTTCCGCCGTCAGCTGCATTGGTGTTTGGCGATAGCATGCATAAAACCATCCGTGCATTTTACGAACTTGTCCGGCAAAAGCACGTCCCGACAAAAGACGCCTTAATTCGTCTCCTAGACGACTACTGGATGCCGGTGGGGTATGGGAATAAAGCGTATGAGGAAAGAATGAAGTCTCATGGACGTGAACTGCTTGCCGGTTTTTATGACAAAGGATTTGATCAGAAGCGGATTCCCACGGCTCTTGAGCAACCTTTTAAGATAAAAATTACCCCTCGACTATCGCTCGGGGGAAAAATTGATCGCGTTGACGAGTTGACCGGGGGCAAAATCGAAATCATTGACTATAAAACTGGACAAGCACCAAAAACGCGTGACGTTAGCCATGACCCGCAGCTGACCGTGTACGCTCTTGCGGCCACAGATGAGGGGATTTACAAAAAAACCCCGGAGCAAGTTATTGTGTCATTTTACTTTTTTGAAAGCCATGAGAAAATTTCAGCAACTCGAACAAGTGTGCAACTTACACAAATCAAGAAAGAGATAATTCAAAAGGCGGATGAAATATCCAAGAGCGACTTCCACCCTACCCCCGGCAAGCACTGCGACTTTTGCGAGTTTCGCCTCATCTGCGAGGCGTGGCAATAATGTGACATATATTACTTGACAAATAATATAACATATGTTATATCTATCTCATGTTAAAAATTCCGAAACAGATCTATTTCGATCAAGAAACTCTTAAGCTCTATTCTGCGTATGCGCAATTGGAACAAAAGTCTTTCGCTTTAATAATTCGAGAGATATTGGCAGAAAAAGCGCCAATGATTAAAAAAAAAGTGGCAAAAAAATCTATTAAGAGCTCATCTTTTCTTGATCTTTACGGTTCGGTTAAAAGCCCATATAGCAAACGATTCACGGGTAACGAGGAACGTGCAGCTTTTATCAAGAACATGAGTAAGTATGCGTAAATACTTCGTCGATACAAATATTTTTACCCGATTTTTTCTTCAAGACGATCCAAAACTTAGCCCTAAATCCGAAAAAATAATCGCTGACTGTGAGAAGGGCGCTTATATACTTGTATTAGCCCCGGTACTTTTTTTAGAAATTACCTGGTTATTACATTCGTTTTATAAACAGAAAAAAGATGACGTTGTCATTATTCTCAAAAGAATGCTTGCCTTTACAAATTTTGAGATCTTAGAAAAAACAATTGTTTCTAATATGATTTTTCTTTATGGAAATAACAATATTGATCTAATCGATTGTTATTTTGCAGCCAACATGCAGGCAGAAAAAATCAATCAAATTTTCTCTTTTGATCATCATTTCGACAAACTCCACGGCATCAGGCGCGTGGGGAAATAGGATAGAAGATTTCTTTGCCGCCGAAGCCTTCTTTGAATTTTGTAAATCCTTTCCACTCCTTGCCGTAGTTGGGGATGCGCTCGTCCCAGACGCCGACGAAGTCGAATACTCTACAACCGCGCTGCTTGCTCAGCCGTAATGCTTCCCAGACCAGTAGCGTCGGGGCAAAGAGTTTTTTCCCTTTGTGAGTTGCCCCTGCAATCCAGTAGTAGGCGATTTTTTTCCAAAACAACAATAGTACTCCGCCAACGACGTCCTTTTCATAAGCAAGCAATATGGCGGCATTTGTTGGGGCAAAAATAGGCCAGAGCTTGTCGATGCCCCAGGTGACGATAAAGCCAAAGAGACCGGCTGATTTGTTTTTCACCTTGATAAGTAGGTGAATATCAGAAGATTCTTTGATGAGCACGTGATGTTTGAGTGCTCGTCGGACGGCTCTGCGCTTGGCCTCTGAAAATCTTTGAAAAATAACTTCCTCTGGAGCTTTAAGGTTAATGAGGATAGTTTTTGTCGGGATAAACGGAGAGGCAATAAGTTTTACGTGTCGACGCAATTGCCTGCACCAGGTTGAAAACTTTTTTTGATTCATGCTGCGCTCCGGCTCAACGGAAACTTTTTTTATGCCGACACTTTTCAGAAACGCAGAGAGCTTTGAGACGGACGGAAGTTTTTTGGGTCGCTGGATTTTGGCAACGCCGCCGATAAGAGGAAATTTCTTGTAAAAAATCGCAACTCCATCAATATGAACGACATTCCACTTGAGCGCTTGAATATAGCGTTGGTACAGTACCGACTGTTGGAGATGCATGATTATTTACGAAGAGAAAGATACATCCAGCGGAGTTTATCTGCGAGAATATATAGTTTATAGAGCGTTGAATTTAGAACGAGATCGTAGGAACCAACATATTCTACCAACTTCGGACCATATCCCTCCTTAAACCGATGGAAACCATACCAGGGATCTTGTTCATCTGGATTTGGTCCCAGCGAACCCCAGAGGTCGAATTGTTTGTAACCCTCCCGTTTACCCCAGCGGGCGATTTCCCAAAGCAGAAGATTCGGCGCCATTACTTCTCGGTGTTCTCGCGATGATGCGCCGTAGGGATAGTAGATTGTATCTTTCCAACAGAAAATGATCCACGCGGCAAGAATTTTTCCTTGATACGTTGCGGTCCAGAGCTTGGCAATGCCGGCTTTTGACAAAATTTTCCACATAGTGCGATGGTATAATTCGTTATGCGCATAAAAACCTTGGCGCGACGTGGTTTGCCGGGTAAGAGTAAGATATGCGCCAAAGGCGCGAGATGAATCATCTTGTTTGATTGTCACTCCATGTTTTTGTGCAATCTTGATGTTGTAACGAGTTTTAGAATGCATATTCTTTAGAAGTTCATCCTCTGATTTAGTAAGATCTAGAACAAATGTGTATTTCGTAAAAAGAGGGTGATGTGACGGTCGTAATAATTTGAAATTTGAAATTTGAAATTTGAAATTTACCGTCGCATTTAGTTCCAGCTGAATAAAGATGGCATTTTTCTTTCTTCCGAGTATTGCCAGTGTTGCCAGCATTGCTCTTGTTGGCAGTGGGCCTTTGGGGAAGTAGCCAATGTTGAATGGCGTATAGGGGATTTTGTGAAACGTCAGTTGCCATCCATGCGTTTGGACAACTTCAATACCCATGGCTTTCCGAAATTCTCCCCAGGCGGGAGATTGGAGGGGGTGATCGACGCTAGAATTCATGTGATACAATAGATTATACCATGGCTAAACGCCGCCACACTGACAAAGACCCAGTTCCCTGGCTCCCGATTGATAGCCGGATATTTCCCAGTATTTTTTCCTTTGGTCACGTCAAGGGGATTGCCAAGCTGTTTCTTCAGATAGAGATGATGTTATCCGTAGGGGTTGTTCTTGGAACGCTTGTTATAGTAATTCTTCATATGAGAATTTTTGATCTGCGTTGAGGGAGACGGATAGCTCCAGTACATGCTGCGGTACATCTGCAACAAAACGAGAGATCATGTTTTGCGTCCTTGTACCAAAGAATAACCGCCGGTTGGCATACGTCAAGTACAATTTTTCTTTCGCACGTGTGACACCCACATAGCAGAGGCGGCGCTCCTCCTCGAGTTCGTCTTTTTCCATGAGCGACCGGCTGTGGGGGAAGATTCCCTCTTCCATGCCGACGATCGTGACGATCGGGAATTCCAGCCCTTTTGCTGCGTGAAGTGTCATAAGAGCTACTGCGTCACGTTTATGGCTGATCTCTTTGATGTTGGTCGGAGTGTATTCTTGTTCAATTATGGCGACGGTTTCGAGAAATTCAGTCAAGTTTGGAAACTCAGTGGCTACTGATCGAAGCTCCTTGATGTTTTCCAAGCGGTAGGCTTCCTCTTCCACATTTGCGTCGTAAAGTTCCAGATAATTAGTCTTTTCAAGCGTTTTATCCAGAAGTTCCAGCGTAGTAAGCTCAATAAGCTTGCTATCTTTTTTAACCGTTTCGGCAAAATCCAAAAATTTTTCTAACCTAGTTTTGCCTAATTTTTCTATACGATTGTATGAGACGGTGTCTTTGGCATTAGCAAGAAGCCGCAGGTATGCCAAAACGTCTTTGATTTCCTTGCGCTCGTAAAATCGAGTGCCGCCGATCAGAGTGTATGGGACTCCGGCATGTAGAAACGCTTCCTCAATGACGCGCGACTGGGCATTGGTACGATAGAGGACAGCAAAGTCTGAAAAGGAACGATTGGATTGTAAAATAGTTTGAACCAAAAACGTTGCCTCGTCCTGTTCGTTTCTTGCTTCGTATAAAGTGATTTTTTCGCCGCCGTGTTTATCCGTCCAGAGTTTGAGAATGGGGTGGGTAGTGTTTTTGGAAATTACGCCGAAGGCAGCGTCAAGGATCACTTGCGTCGATCGGTAATTTTGCTCAAGATTAAATATTACCGCATCTGGAAAGTCCAGCTTGAAGTTGATAATGTTTCGAAAATCAGCGCCTCGCCAACGATAGATACTTTGTGACGCATCTCCCACAACGCACAGGTTTCGGTGCCTGCCCGCCAACTGCCGGGTCAAAACATACTGGGCCTTATTTGTATCCTGATATTCGTCTACAAGGACGTAATGGTATTTTTCTTGATACTTGCCTAGAACTTCTGGTTGCGTTTCAAATAGTTGAACAGTTTTCATGAGTAGGTCATCAAAGTCAAGCGCCTCGTTTTCTTTGAGGAGCTTTTGATACTCCAAATACACCCGGGCGACGGTTTCTTGAAAGTAGCCGCGGGCATACTGCGGATACTCGGTTGCAGTCATGAGTTCATTTTTTGCCTCAGAAATCGTATGGAGGATTGCTCCAGGGTTAAAGCTTTTTTGCGAAATATCGAGCTTCTTCATAACCTCTTTTATCGCGTCTTTTTGATCCTCTTCATCGTAGATAAGAAAAGTTGTTGGAATGGCAATGTGTTTGCCTTCTAAGCGGAGAATTTTGGCACACAACGAGTGAAAAGTTCCCGCATACGGAAGTTCGGGATTACCAGAAAGCAACAGACGAATTCTCTCTTTCATTTTCCCTGCGGCTTTGTTGGTGAAGGTCACCATGAGGATTTGGTGGGGTGGTATGTGTTTTTCGCCGATGAGGTAAGCGACGCGATACGTTAAGACCCGCGTCTTGCCGCTGCCTGCTCCGGCAAGAATAAGGACAGGTCCTTCGGTGTGTATGACGGCTTTTTGTTGATCGGGATTTAAATCATTGAGGAATGTCGAATTCATAGGATATAATCCTATCATAATGAAGAAGCTTTTCGTTGTGGGAAATTGGAAAGCCAATAAAACGAGAAAGCAAGCAGAGGAATGGATTGCTACATTTAACGGATATAAACTGGATATACCGGATTTTGTGACTGTTATCCTGTGCCCTGCATACCATCATTTGGATTTATTTCTTAGTCGGCCGTTACCAATATCTCTCGGCGTGCAGGATATTTCGCCATTTCCTGCCGGTGCATACACCGGAGAGATCGCGGCAACAATGGTTGAGAGGATAGTCCATTTTGTGATGGTTGGACACTCTGAGCGTCGAAAGTATTTTAAAGAGAGCGACGAGATTGTTGCAAGAAAAGTCGAAGAGGCAATGAGTGCATCCATCAGACCAATTGTTTGCGTTTCGGAACTTGCACAGGCAGCAAACCTCATGCGATTGACGCCAATGTTTCCAGAAACGGGAATACTTCTTTATGAACCGCTGTTTGCCATTGGATCGGGTTCTGCGGATACTCCTGAAAACGCAAATGCAACAGCGGAAAAATTACATGATGTAGTAGGAGATGTTCCGATTCTTTACGGTGGCAGTGTTTCGCCTGAGAACGTACAAGGTTTTTTTCAACAGAAATATTTGCACGGAATTGGAGCAGGTGGAGCAAGTTTGGATCCGGAAAAATTTTATCGACTCATTGAAGCAGCCTCCCATGCAACCTAAAGTTCGTCGTTTGGTCATACCGAAAGTAAAAGTCATCGGAAGCGTCATTGGCATCGCGCTCTTTTTGGTAGTGATTATTAAGGTTGCCTCTCTTGGGATTGGATTTATGCACGAGATGAGCGTGACTCTTAAGTCCGCTGATAGTCGCACCAACATGCTCCTCCTTGGTATTCCCGGTGGTACTCATGCGGGAGCGGATTTGACAGATAGCATAATGGTCCTCTCATTTGGTCACAAAACCAAAAAGTTAACGCTCATTTCTCTTCCGCGAGACATTTGGAGCGACACCCTCAAGGATAAAGTTAACAGCGCCTACCACTATGGTGAAGAAAAAAAACTAGGCGGAGGGTTGGTATTGGCAAAAGTCGTGGCAGAAGACGTGGTTGGAATTCCCATTCATTACGGATTGGTGATTGATTTTTCCGGCTTCCGGCGCGTCATTGATGACGTAGGCGGCCTTGAAATTGCGGTGACAAAAGGATTTACCGATCCGAATTTTCCCATTGAAGGAAAAGAAGAAGAACTGTGCGATGGTGATATAAAGTTTCGCTGTCGTTTCGAAACCATCCATTTTGACGCCGGTAGACAACACATGGATGGCACAACTGCACTTCAATATGTCCGCAGTCGTCATGGGGAGGGGGAAGAAGGAAGTGATTTTGCGCGGAGTCGGCGTCAGCAGGAGGTCATTCTTGCGCTGAAAGAAAAGCTGACCAGCCCGGCCACGTGGCTGCGATTCGGAAAAAAGACATCACTTTTGCAGTCCCTTGATGGAGCAACAGATACCGATATGAAGCCGGGTGAACTCCTCACATTTGGAAAACTTGCATTTAATGTAGCCGAACGATCAATCCAGCGCATGTCAATTGAAGATCAATTTACTACACCGCCGCTGTGGATGTATGCTGGCAAATACGTATTGGTGCCAAAAGATAATATTGAAAAAATACATGAATACATAAAATCTATTTTACAGTACCAACCCCAAGAATAGTAATGCTACTCCAGCAACAATCGTTGAAATACCCAAAACACTTGGCCCGGCTCCGGCAACCGGCACTTTGGGAGTGGGAGCGACAGTGGATGTTGGTGTTGGGGTCGGTGTTGGGAGAGGGGTAGGCGTCTTCGAGGGTGTTGGCGTTGCTGTTGGCCCAGGCGTTGGAGTGGGTGTAGCTGTGGGATTGGGTGTTGGGGTTGGCGTTGCTGTGGGTGTTGGGGTTGGCGTTGCTGTGGGTGTTGGGATGTTAAATGTGACCGTGCAAGCAGGAACAACTGCTTTGGGCTTGACCTGTGGAACGGTTGGGGCGATTGGTTCAGGCTCTTTAAGCTTTTGAGTGGTGATGAAAATGACACCTGACAATCCCAGGGAAATTGAAACTAGAGCAATGAGATGCCAATATTGTTTTAGTATTTTCATATCTTACTGCCACAGACCACTCTGGAATACTTCTGCTTCGATAGTAAAATTAAATGTTGCTACTGGTATGGTGAAAGCCACAGTGTACTCTCCAGCGCTATTTTTTGTTGACGTTTCATTCCAAGATCCACCATTGACTCGTATACGGGCTTTTGTTGCATTGGTTCCCACCACTGCAAGCTCCACCTGGTCGCCGGTTCGAAGGGTGGTCAAATCGCTTATGACCGTACCACCTTTGTAAACCTTAATCCGCTGACATTGAGCTGCTGGAGTTGGGGTTGCGGTTGGAGTTGGGGTTGGTTGGACGTTCGGCGTTCGAAAGCTTTGGCATTCGCCGGCCATATTGGAAATATTATGGGTACCTGGTGCATATGCACTATACACGGTCCAGCCATAGTTGGTATTTGGGGTGAGAGGAGCAGGATGGGTATACGAGTTTCTTCCTACGACACTAAAACACCCGATACTTTCACAACTGCTAGAGCTAACCCACGTGCCAATACAGATATTTTGATAATTATTATTCGCCGGCATACTTCCTGTCCAGGTAAACGTAGGAGATAAGGAGTCAACGGTTATCCCGCCTACCGGAGAAATAGGTGCATAGACGATGGTCACAGCTGCTCTGTTGCGTATATCCGCAATCGGTTTTTGTTTTTGGGAGACGAAATATATGGCAACTGGGAGAGAGGTAAGGAGAATAAATACTGTAAGAACTGCCGCAACTTTCTCCACACCGCGTTTCGACTTAACTGGACTGGGTGGCGGCTCCGACGGGGTTTGCATAGCAGCAATCGGATTCGTATCTGGTAGTGAGGGAGCTTCAGGAGGCGATGTATGTACGCTTGGAGGATTTGCCGGAGACGTACCATCTGCCACATGGGCAGCTTCGTCAATTTTTTGCTGGATAGGGTCAGCTTGATCGGCCATAAAAGTAGTATCCATATCTACTATAGTTAAAATAACAGGAAGCGGTCAAGCAAGGATACCTTTTACAAAGCAAGCCCCAGGAGAAGTAGGAGCAGCCCCCCAGCTATGGTTACAGCTCCCAAAACACTTGGCCCGGCTCCGGCAACCGGCACTTTGGGAGTGGGAGCGACAGTGGATGTTGGTGTTGGGGTCGGTGTTGGGAGAGGGGTAGGCGTCTTCGAGGGTGTTGGCGTTGCTGTTGGCCCAGGCGTTGGAGTGGGTGTAGCTGTGGGATTGGGTGTTGGGGTTGGCGTTGCTGTGGGTGTTGGGATGTTAAATGTGACCGTGCAAGCAGGAACAACTGCTTTGGGCTTGACCTGTGGAACGGTTGGGGCGATTGGTTCAGGCTCTTTAAGCTTTTGAGTGGTGATGAAAATGACACCTGACAATCCCAGGGAAATTGAAACTAGAGCAATGAGATGCCAATATTGTTTTAGTATTTTCATATCTTACTGCCACAGACCACTCTGGAATACTTCTGCTTCGATAGTAAAATTAAATGTTGCTACTGGTATGGTGAAAGCCACAGTGTACTCTCCAGCGCTATTTTTTGTTGACGTTTCATTCCAAGATCCACCATTGACTCGTATACGGGCTTTTGTTGCATTGGTTCCCACCACTGCAAGCTCCACCTGGTCGCCGGTTCGAAGGGTGGTCAAATCGCTTATGACCGTACCACCTTTGTAAACCTTAATCCGCTGACATTGAGCTGCTGGAGTTGGGGTTGCGGTTGGAGTTGGGGCAGATGTGCTGGTTGTGAATGTCCAACGCTTATTTTCTTCGAAATGGACGACCCGACATACTCCGGGTGTGACATACCACCAATATTGTTTGTTTGGCATTAGTGTCAATGAGCGGTTGTAGTCAGGTTTATTGGGTGCATAATAAGGGTGAATTTCATTTAGAGGAATCTCCGTGATTCTTCTCGTTTCTGATTCCCGACCGCCAAATCCGATGAGACAACTATCATTTCCACTTGGGCAATCCCATATATAAACATTGGCATAATATCCGCCCCCGCTGCCAACATCCTGATCCCAACTGAATGTTGGGGACAAGGAAACATTCGTCGCGCCGTCGCGAGGAGTAGGATTCCGTGGCCAGCTTTGGCTACACGAGTTTATCTGTTGGTCCGTCTTCCACGAGCAGCCCTTGGTGTTTCGACAGTCGGATTCGTTTTTTCCGTCACAACTTCCCCAGCATCGTTGATTCGTACAGGGTCCACAGGAGCGTTTATCGTCACCGCAGGTGGTGAATCCCCAATCACACCCCTTTTGTCTGCAAGAGGCCTCACTATTTTCATCAGGATAACATTCCAACCTGATTGGAAGATAACATCCGCCTTCACATCGGCCGCCGGATGCTGCTTTGCTGCGAACGTCAGCTACGGGTTGTCGCCTTTGTGATATGAAAAAAGTGGTGACTGGAAGCGAAATCATAAGGAGCATAATGATGATTCTGGCAATCAAAGGAACATGAGTTCGTTTGGGCCGAACAGAAGTGGGCTCTGGTGTTGGAACATTCAGAGGAGGAATAGGTTGCACCAGAAAATTGTCGACGGCAGCACGCGGAGCGTCATCAATTTTCTGCTGGACTAGGTCAGGTTGATCAGCCATAAAATGGTTCTTTATTTACTGTAGTGAGTTCTTTGCGCAACTTCAACAGAAAATGCAAGGCCTGTTACAATGAGACCAGCTGCGACAAACAATAATATGTATGTAGGAAGCATTGTGCCGCTTTCAGGTATTGGCTGCTGTTGTATAAGTACGGCAGGTGCCGTTGCTGTTGGTGTTGGGGCAAGTGTTGCTGATGGGGTAGCCGACCCCAGAACTTGTGTCCCGCTTTTGAAAATGGTGAAGGCATGAGTGATGGCAACGGGCTGGTTATCTGTGTTGGTCGTGGTAATAGTGACGGATTGATTTCCTTCTCCCAGTGGTTTTGGGGGGGTAAAACGCCAAGTGCCATGCGTATCAACGGTAGTTTGTCCAGCAATTGGGTCGACGATACCCAAAACCACGGCAACTGTGTTTCCTGGTACACCAGTTCCAGAAATGAGCGGATATTTCGTAGCAAGCGCAGCACCATCAACAGGTGTTGCAAGAAGCACCTGATTCGATTGTACTCCCAAGACATCTGACGTTTTATGTACTTGTGCGGAAGCAAGCGAAGAATCTTTTTGTGCCTGGATCTTGCGGAAGTCGTACGTTCTGCCCATGATCATTGTGGGCACCGGGGAGCCATTGAGCGTATCTGTTATGGCAGTTGTCTCGTCTGAGCCATGTACTGCACGGACCATAAGTGTGGTTCGTTCGTTGTTTTTTATATACTGAGATAGATCGGTAGTGCGGGTACTGACTAATGGTACAATCCATCTTCCTGATGATGAAACCAATGCGGAGAGCAGCTGGCCTTTTTCCAGTGAAACATAGACGAGCGCGTCTTTGGAAGGCTGATTTTCTGCAAAAAGAATAGTCCCGCTTATTGGTGGAATAGAGTTTTCGGCTGGCCCGATATCTGGAGCGGTGGTAACCTTGAGAGGGTTTTCTCGATTTATATACAGTTGTCCATTGATCATAAGTTCTACGTCATATTGAGTCTTTGGATCTCGGTTAGTCACGGTGACACTGTGTTGAGTATAAAGCGCCAGTCTGCCGTTTTTGTCACGGTCATCAAAAAATACCCCCTTTTTATTTTTAGGTTCTGAAATTTTTGCGGCTCCGGTCGTTGCCTGGCCTGTAGTCCACGTGACAGTAAATGAAGTGTCCGTCACGTTGGTGATTATAATGCGTTGCGGAGTCAAGCTAGGATTGCTTATATCGGACTGTCTTCCTACTAATTTAACCAGTAGGGCGATAACGCCGACGATGAGAAAAACTAAAACAAGCCCCAAGAGAGTGGGCATTTTTTTTTCCATATTATTTTTGACGTTTCTCAAGCATGTCCAGTATAGAAGTGTCAATTGTGGATGAAAAGGGAGTAATGATTTGTGAAACGGTGGTGGAAACAGTTGTGGTTTTGACTGTTTTTACGAGTTCAAAAAGTACCCACAAACTTACCGTGAGGAATGTAAATACCGATACCAATAAAAGTTCGCGATCATTATTCATTGTAGCCTATTACATAATATAATGAAGTGTGACTCTTGCCGTCATTTGAAGTGGTCCTTCGCCACCTGCGCCACTAGTTTCGTTATTTTGTAATATTTTGATGGAGTCGATAGTGATAATTCGGCGGGATGTGGTAAGTTTTTTTAAAAAATTATTAAGGTTTGTGAACGTCCCAGATAGGGTAATATTGACTGGTATATCAGTAACTTTTATCAACGAAGTCAGTGGACTATTTTTTTGAGTTTTAGCTGATTGGGAGGCGATAAGTGGTGATGCGCTGACTGAGATAGCTGATAGGGATGCACCAGATTCGTTCGCGAGAGTTCTCACGCTGTCTATGCTGTCAATGATGTGTGGATCTAAAGGAAGTGCGTCTGCGAGAACATGAAGTTTTTCTTGAATAGATTGGTATACGGCGTTGGCCTCAATCAATTTTCCGATTTTTTCATCCATCTGCGCATTGACTATTGCATTGTCTGCAATTTCACGTCTGAGAAAAAGGATGGTTTGTAAAGTAGGGCGGATCGCATACCACCCAAAAAGCGCAACAGTGAGGAATGTCAAAATCGCTCCCGTGTAAACAGGTGGCGTTTTATGAATCAAGTTATCCTCTATGGCTCTGTAGAATCGTTTATTAGAAAACCAGGAGTTCTCATTGAAAAATTTCATAGTTATTGTTTTACATATAACGTAAGTTTGAATTCGATACCCGTGACCGGATTTCTACGCATATCACCGATATCTACACGGTTAACGTACGGAGCTTTTTGTAGATCGGTTAAGAACTGATGCAATCCACCGGTTGTTCCTGCGATGACATCCACGGTCACTTTTTCTTTCGTTGCATCAAAAGAAGTGATAGTAACATCTGGTGGTATGTACTTTGTGACTAATGATAAATGGTTGAAGGTTTGGGCCTGGTGATACATGAGTGATTTTATTTTCACTATATGATCCTGAAGGAATCGGATGTCTGTTTCAAGTTCTTGATTGACGTTGATAACAACTTGTTTTTGTTCAATTTCTTCTCGTAAGTCCGTGAGTTTTCGATCCAATGAAAATCGAGATAAAAAAGCCAAAAGTACCACAATCTCCGTCCCGATCATAATATAGCGACCATATGTTAGTGCCCAGGAGACAACACGGGCATATGGAGAAGAGGATAGCTCATCGTTGCCTAGAAGATTTATTAATGCGGGATTGGTAGGCATAGTCCTATCATAACAGATTTGCCAGACGGGACTTGAGGCGGGCAGCACGATTTTTGGGAATGACGTGATGTTTAGCAGCTTTATCGAGTGCCTTGTAGGCGGAAGCAAGGGCTTTAGCCGTCGGTTTTTTGCGCATAGCGCGTACCAGTAGTTTGACGTTTTTTCGTACCAAGGCATTTGCCAAGGTTCGTTTTCGGTCGTGGCGATATTTTTTTATAGCTCGCGCAGTAATTGGCATGGTCTAATTATACCATTATAATAGGCAGACATGAAGACGATCATTTTGTTCCTTGTAAGAAAACAGAGTAGCGTCGGTTCCGCTGCGTTTGTATTGGCTACGATGGTATTAACTTCGCGACTGTTGGGGCTACTGCGCGACAGGATGCTCGCTGCGCGATTTGCTCCAGAGGAGCTGGGTGTGTATTTTGCCGCATTTCGTATCCCCAATTTCATCTTTGAACTGCTGGTGACTGGGGCCCTCACCGCTGCTTTTATTCCGGTTTTTACCAGATACGTGACCCAGCGGAAAGAAAAGGAAGCCCGGGAGATGACGCTAACAATCCTTCATATTTCCCTCATGCTTTTTGCCGTTGCGTCGGTTCCTATTTTGATATTTGCTCCGGCAATTTGCCGTCTCCTTGCGCCGGGATTTTCCGCTGATCAGATTGCTCAGATGACCATGTTTACACGGTTTATGCTGATCTTTCAGGTTGCCCCGCTTTTGGTAGGGAATGTATTTACTGGAATTTTGCAATCATACAATATTTTTCTCATCCCTGCGTTGGCGCCGGTTCTCTACAACATCGGCATCATCGCCGGCATTTTCTTTTTGACTTCGTTTTTTGGTCTTATGGCACCGGTTATCGGCGTTGCCATAGGAGCCGGTTTATTTTTTCTCATTCAGCTGCCGTTTCTCCGGCCGCTTGGTTTATCGTGGCGATGGGTGTGTGACCTGAAACACAAGGGTGTCCGCGAAGTGGGCAAACTTATGGGTCCGAGGACTCTTGGACTTGCTGTGGCGCAAATAGATGCAACCGTGGATCTGGTTCTGGTGAGCCTTTTGGGCGCAAGGATGGTGACGATTTTTAGTTTTGCCCAGCATCTTCAGCAGGTTCCGGTTGGACTTTTTGGTGCAACGGTGGCACAGGCGGCGTTACCGGTGCTTTCGGCATCATCCGTTAAAAAAAATCTGGATGATTTTAAAAAAACCGTCATTCGATCCATCCATCAGATTCTTTTTTTTGTTCTGCCGGCGTCGGTGCTCTTTATCGTTCTCCGAATTCCTGTGGTGCGCCTTGTGTTTGGTGCTTCGCAGTTTGACTGGCAGGCAACGGTTTTGACAGGCATGACGCTATCAGCGTTTGCGCTCTCCATGTTTGCCCAGGCGGCGGTGCATGTTTTGGCTCGCGCATTCTACGCCCTCTATGACAGCAAGACGCCGGTGGTAGTTGGCGTGGTGTCAATTCTGATAAACACCACATTGAGTATAGTCCTTATTGTGGGTTTTGGTTTGCCGGTGTGGGCACTGGGGTTTTCAGCCTCATGTGCCAACATAATTAATGCGTTCGCCTTGCTTATACTCTTAGATCGTCGCGTCGAGCAATTTTCTCGAAAAGACTTAATTATTCCTATCGTAAAAATGGGAGTTGCAGCGCTTATGACTGGTGTTGCACTCTATATCCCGCTGAAACTCTTGGATCAGTTGGTGTTTGATACTACACGAACATTTGGCCTTATCCTTTTGACCGGTGTATCTAGTGCGATTGGATTAGTAACATATGGGGTCCTCTCATGGGTATTGGGCGTTGGTGAAGTTCGGTCGTTTCTCAATCTTCTGTCTCGCGTACGGCGTCGTATAGTATTTGAGTCAGCAACAGAAGTGGTAAATGGAAGATAACTATCGATACCGTTGTTACAGTTGCTTGGTTAGTTCAAGGATTGCGACTGTTTGGGATGGTAAGAAGACTTGTTTTTCTAAATGCGTTCCGCTAACTTCTTCTTTCGTACTTGTATCTCTATTGCCTAGTAATCGTTGACGGAGTGTATAGGTTCCCTGCGCCAGATTGGTAAATGTTATGGGAACATGTTCGCTGTGGGAACCGGTCGGGTCAAAGTTGACTAAAAGCACTCGTAAGACGTTCTTTCTTGTAGTGGCAAGAGCGGTTACCCATGTGCCTTCGCCGGTTAGCGCAAGGCGATCTCCTGCCATGCTATCGATGAAGTCATACACCCAATACCTGGGCTTGGGTTGTCCATTGCTGTTAAGAAGACCCCAGTCATCGCCGCCGGTGGTATCAATGAGTTGAAAACTAAATAGATATGCTGGACCGCCGGAAATCAGCTGACGGATGACAGCAGCAGCATGGGCAGCGGCGTAGTAGGAGGCGTACAGCGTGCTTTTGTCTCCGGTTGGTCCGAATTCGGTGATAAACTTAGGAATCAATACGGCGTTGGGATAAGGAAGGAGCCAAGAGACGAGCTTGCGCTGATCCTCATCAAATTTTTTAGGATTTTTTTGGTACGTATGCCATGAGAGAAAATTAACGCGCCCAGAATTAATGGTAGCTAGTACCCAGTTTTTATGCAGGTTTGCAGTTGCAGGTCCTCCGAGGGAAAAACCGTTGACTTTTTTTGCATTGAGCGCTCCGATCGAGCAGTACTTATACAGCGTAAGATAGTTTTTTTCTCCGGATAATTTCCACCCACCAAACTGCGGCAGTTCTGGCTCATTCCAGCACTCATAGAAGACACCAGAGAGATTTTTTTCGTCTTTTCCACTATAGTGTTCAATGGTTTTTTGAACCACGAGAGCCCAATCATCCCAGCTATTGGGAACATTGATGATATTGCCATCACGGGCTATAGATTGAGGCATATAAGAGAGGACTAACATTGGTTGGGCACCAGTTCTCCGAATGGTGTCGACGACGTCGTCAAGTTTGCTCCAATTGAACGAAAGGTTATTGGATTCACCAGAAACTACTTGGTAGTTGTCGAAAATGTGATCAATACGAATTATACGCGGAGAGAGTGCTTTCACTTTTTGAACAATTGGAGCAAGAATATTAGTCCCGTCACCGCTTTGGGAAAATGCATGGTAAAAATCTGTCTTAATTGGTTCCAACACGGCTGTGGTATCAACGACAATATCTGCAGATATTCCTGTTGCTCGGGAGATGAGGGTCACCGTTTGGTAGACTCCAAAAAGAAGGAGTGGTAAAAAAATGATAATTGCCGCAAGAGAAATAAGGTTTATGGTACGCCAGGATGTGCGTCGCGTGAGGATATTTTGCATAGGAATCTTCTATCGAATCCAAACAATGGAAACAGCTGCTCCAATTAAGAAAAACAGTAGTCCAAGACTAAGCGATACAAGAGTTAACGACATTGTCCCCGACTGTGGAATGGGTGCTGCCGTAGGCGCAATCGTTGCGCTTTGAGATGCAGGAGGCGAACTTCCTCCTGCGATCATAAATTGTGTAGTTGCTGTTTGTGTGCTACCAGATGGTCCTGGCGCTGAGACAACAACGTTATGTAATCCGTTCGTTAGTGATGAGCTTGGTGTATACGACCAGTTACCGTTCGCATCAGCCTTGACTGTGACCGTTTGCGGAGTCGAATAGATTGTGATGGTGATTATGGCTCCAGGCGATGACTTGCCACGAATGGTGGGTGTTGTCGTTGTCATCGTAGATCCGCTAGCTGGAGAAGAGATTGTTAAGGTGGCAGGAGCGGTAGCTGTTGGGGAGCTTGTAATTAGTGGAGTAGGAAGCGGTGTTTTTGTCATTACTGTGGTTGCTGATGATGTTGCTATGGTTGTTGTGGAAGTTGTTCCTACGTCGGTGATGGTGATAGTTGCTGGTATTGTACCGATAAGTACATTGGTAGCTCCTTCTCCTAATCCGCCGACAAACGTATTTGGCGCAAGGCGAATAGAAGTTGGTGTCTCTGTTTTTTCTAAAGTCTTAAAACGGGCTACGGCAACGGTGCCTGTCCCTTTTACAGGCTTTTTGACATCAGCGGCGCCAACAGTGATTGCTACACTGCCTCTTTCTACGACTCCAGCAGTAAGGATGTTGGGAAAAAGACTTGAATTTGTTATGGTCTGAGCTTCTAACTTTGTCGGATCAAACACGACATGGAGTTCTGCAGCAACCACCTGGTTGTCTCCAGTGTCAATAGCGATGTCCAGAGAGAATACTTCTCCGGTTTTTTTGGTCAGGGCAGATGGAACTATGGATAGCGTAGTTGCTGGTGCGGCCTTTTTGCGCAGTTCCTGCTGTTGAGCGACAAGGAAAACCGTGACAGGTATGGCAATAAGAATAAGGAGAATGGACAATAAAAGAAACACTCTTTTCATGATCTTTCTCCATTATGGGGAATTTGTCTGCGTCAAGCAAGAGATGCCTCTTGACAGACGTTAGCACTCGATGTATATTATTGCTAATAGCTATGGACAAGATAAAAACCCTTACCGAGCGGCAGATTCAGATCCTTACGGCAATTATTGAGGAATACATCGCAACGGCTGAGCCAGTAGGATCTGAAACGCTGGACAAAAAATATAACCTGGGCGTCTCTCCGGCAACGATCCGCAACGAAATGATCCGACTCACTGATATTGGTTTACTTCAGCAGCCGCATACATCAGCTGGCAGATCGCCGACACCGGATGCGCTCAAGTATTTTGTAGAACATCTCATGAAGACGAAAGATATGTCTGTTGCCGATGAGGTTGCGGTCAAAGAAAAAATTTGGGACTACCGGCAAGAAATAGACAAGCTTCTGCGCGAGGCCACCAAAACATTGGCGGAAAAAACCAAAGCATTAGCACTGACGGCCACCAAAGATGGAGATTTATATTACGCTGGGGCGGGAAACATTTTAGACATGCCAGAGTTTTATGACTATGACTTAACGCACCGGCTCCTGGCCTCTCTTGACCAATTCGATTTCTGGTGGAGCCTTATCGAGGAAGGAGTAAACCCGATGGAAGTGATGTTAGGAAAAGAAATGAACTCACGAGGATTTTTATCTCAATGTGGCGTGGTATTTCACAAATTCGCAACGCCGCATATGTCTGGAGCAATTGGAGTAGTCGGTCCGTTCCGGTTGAATTATCCTTCCATTTTGCCGGTTGTCCGCTATATGGGCGGGCTCATTGACGAATTTGCAAGCAATTGGTAATTAAAAGAGAAGCTTAGTCTTTAGTAGATTAGCGATTAGTAAAACAAATGAAAAAACAAGATGATCAAGCAAAACAAAAAATTGAAGAATTAACAAAGCAAACAGAAGAATGGAAGGCAAAGTATTTACGTGCGCTGGCAGATTATCAGAATCTGGAAAGAAGAGACAAGGAAGAATGGCAGGAAAAACAGATACGTGCGTCGGAGACGGTTATCGGCAAGTTTCTGCCTGTTGCCGATACACTCCGGAAAGCTGCTGATCACTTGAAGGATCCGGGTTTGGATCTGGCAACGAAGTCGTTTGCCGATGTACTTGTTCAGCTTGGAGTGGAAAAACTGGAAGTCATTGGCTTACCATTTGATCCTGCGACGATGGAATGCATAGAAGTTGTCGACGGAGAGGAAAACAAAGTACTTGACGAATTGCTGCCGGGTTATATATATAAGGGTATATTGCTTCGGTCGGCGAAAGTAAAAGTAGGAAAATCAAAAGGAGCATAATATGGCAAAAATTATCGGTATTGATCTGGGGACCACAAATTCTTGTGTTGCTGTCATGGAAGGCGGTGCGCCCAAAGTGATTCATTCTGCGGAAGGGCGCAACGTTATTCCTTCAGTGGTTGACCCCGTCAAAAATATCATAGGAGATGTTGCCAAGCGGCAGATGGTGTTAAACCCCAAGTCCACGATTTTCTCAGTCAAGCGCCTCATGGGGCGCAAATTTAGCGATAAAAGCGTGCAGCTTGACGTAAAGTGGCTGCCGTACCACATTGCCTCCGGCAAAAATGACATGGCGGTGGTTGAGGTAGAAGGCCGCCAGTTTACCCCACAGGAGATCTCGGCTAAAGTCCTTGGGAAAATCAAGTCTGACGCCGAAAAATACTTGGGTGAGACGGTCAAACAGGCAGTCATTACGGTCCCGGCATACTTTGACGATAGCCAGCGGCAGGCCACCAAGCAGGCAGGAGAAATTGCCGGGCTTGAGGTGTTGCGCATCCTCAATGAGCCCACCGCAGCCGCACTTGCCTATGGACTCGACAAGAAAAACGCCCATACCATCGCAGTCTACGATCTTGGTGGGGGGACATTTGATATTTCTATCCTTGAATTAGGCGAAGGCGTGTATGAGGTGAAAGCAACCAATGGCGATACACACCTCGGTGGTGATGACTTCGATAAGGTCATACTTGATTGGATTGCCGAGGAATTTAAGAAAGAGCAGGGCGTTGACCTCCGCAGCGACCCGCAGGCTTTACAGAGACTTCGTGACGGAGCCGAGAAAGCAAAAATCGAACTTTCCTCTTCGATGGAAGCAGATATTAATCTGCCGTTTATTACCCAGGGCAAGGAAGGGCCGCTCCACTTGGTTATGAAGTTGTCCCGTGCAAAGCTTGAGTCCTTGGTTGGTGATCTTATCTCCAAAACCGTTGAGCCGGTTAAAAAGTGTCTGGCCGATGCGAAAATAAAGGCTT
>CAZUOM010000006.1:40920-44553 GCA_964621305.1 uncultured Gammaproteobacteria bacterium
AAAGGCTTCGGACGTAAATGAAGTCGTCCTCGTTGGCTGTATGACGCGGATGCCCAAGGTCGTTGAAACCGTCAAAAATTTTTTCGGCCGCGACCCCAATCGCTCTGTTAATCCTGATGAGGTTGTAGCAGTCGGTGCGGCAGTGCAGGCAGGAGTGCTTGCGGGAGACGTCAAAGACGTGGTCCTCCTTGATGTTACCCCCTTGACATTGGGCGTAGAGACATTGGGAGCAGTTTCAACCCCGCTCATCCAGCGCAATACGACCGTCCCGACGAGCAAAACCGAAATTTTCTCAACCGCTGCAGATAACCAGACGTCGGTGGAAATCAATGTTTTGCAGGGAGAACGACCCATGGCAGCGGATAATAAATCTCTCGGTCGATTCGTTTTGTCGGGGATACCAGCAGCTCCCCGCGGAGTCCCCCAGGTAGAGGTGACCTTTGACATTGATGCATCGGGGATTCTCAATGTTACGGCCAAAGACAAGGCCAGCGGAAAAGTGGCAAATATAAAAATCACCGGATCTACCGGACTTTCAAAAGAAGAAGTCGAGAAGATGAAAAAAGAAGCCGAGGAACACGCCTCCGAAGATACTGAGAAAAAAGAGAAAATTGAAGCGCGAAACCGAGCTGACTCACTAATCTATACCGCTGAAAAAAGTCTTAAAGACTTGGGCGACAAGGTCAAGCCGGAAGACAAAAGCGCCATCGAAGAAAAAATGAAGGCGCTCAAGGATATCCTTGATACGGGAAGCAAAGAAGACCTTGAAGCCAAAACCGGCGAGCTTTCTGCGGTGGTCCAAAAGGTGGGAGCGGCAGCGTATAGCCAAGGGCAACAGCCAACTGACAACAGTCAACAAACAACTGGAGAACCATCAGGAGATGGGCAAAAAAAAGAAGAGAAAAAAGTTGAAGAAGGGCAAGTAGTGGAATAATGCTAAATGTCCAATGCTAAATGCTAAATACCAAACACGAAATCCATGGGAGAATTTATAGATTTGCATTGCGCGTTCTAAAAGCAGTACGGCAATTACCAAGGACGCCAGAGAATAATGTCTTGATAAAGCAAGTAGTTCGTTCAGCCGCATCAATTGGAGCGAATGCTTCAGAAGCCGATGGTGCAGAGTCAAAAAAAGAATTTATTCATCAATTCACCATCTCGAAAAAGGAAGCAAAAGAAACCTTTTACTGGCTATCGCTTATTTTTGACCACAATACCATTTCTAAAGAAAAATCTTCTGATATCCTCGACGAATGCCGACAAATTACAGCGATTTTAAGTAGGATTATTTTGAACGCAAAGAAAAGCGCGCATTGATTATTTAGCATTTATCATTTAGCATTTGGCATTATTCTATGGCTACAAAACGAGATTATTATGAAGTGTTGGGAGTTTCGAAAAATGCCTCGATGGACGAACTTAAGCGTGCCTATCGCAAGCTTGCGCTTGAGTGGCATCCGGATCGGAACAAATCGTCTCAAGCCCACGACAAATTCAAGGAGATCAACGAGGCGTACGCGGTGCTGTCTGATCCAAAGAAAAAAGAAACCTATGACCAGTTTGGTCATGCCGCATTTCAGCCGGGGATGGGAGGCGGTGCGGGGCAGGGACCATTTGGTGGATTCCGCCAGCAGGGGCCGTTTACCTACTCATGGTCCTCTTCCGGTGGCGGCTCGCCATTCGGCAACAGTGACTTTGTCGATCCGTTTGAGATTTTTGAACAATTTTTTGGCGGTGGATTCTCTCCGCGGGGAGCCGGAGTTAGGCGCGAGGTATATGAGATTTCTATTGATTTCATGGAAGCGGTCAAAGGTATAACTAAGGAAGTTCACCTGCCTCGGGGCAGAGCAGGCGAGGGATCTGTGAGGAAAACGATTAAGATTCCGGCAGGGGTTGATAACGGATCACGGATCCGCTTTGATGACTTTGACATTGTAGTTAGCGTCCGGCCGGACAAGCAGTTTAAGCGGGAAGGCGACGACCTTGTTGTTAACCACGACATCAGCTACTCGCAAGCAGCACTCGGGGCTGTAGTGGAAGTGCCGACGATTGACGGATCACTCAAGCTTCGCATACAACCAGGCACTCAACCCGGAGTCTTGATCCGCCTTCACGGTAAAGGCGTCCCGCATGTGCGCGGTGGTGGCAGGGGAGACGAATACGTGAGGATTCAGATTCATGTTCCAACCCGTTTGTCTCGCCAGCAAAAAGAACTTCTTAAAGCATTAGAAGACGCGGCCCTCGCGTAGTATGATAGAAGGAGTATGGTGCTGTCCGATGTTGAGATCAAAGAGCTCCTGGTTGCTACTAATAGCTGCGACGAAGGAAAGCTTGCCGAACTAGTTGCGTTTGCCCAGCAAACGCACGTGCCGCTAGCGGTGGCGGTGGTAGAAAAAGGCGTCCTCACAGACGAACAATTAGGCATTCTCATTGCATCACATGTAAAAGTTCCCTTCATTGCGATTTCAAAAATTAGCATTCCCGAGAAGGTGTTTCACATTATCCCCGAACGGATTGCACGGAGAGACAAGGTTATTGCATTTGCCCGAGATGCCGATGGCGTACGGGTGGCGATGGCAGATCCTAAATCCACGTCGCTTATGGAAATGTTGGCCAAAAAAGTAAATCAGAAAATAACCATCTACTATGCGACGCCACGAGACATTGACAACGCCATTGGGGTATATAAAAAAGTTCTCCAAAAAACCATCGATGAGCTTTTGGCAGAAGATATTCGAAGAGCCACCACGACGCTAACGAGTGATTTGCCCATTGCCAAAATTGTTGATGTCCTTATCGAAGCCGCCTATCAAGACAAGGCATCGGATATCCATATCGAGCCGGAGGAAAAAGACACGCTCATCCGTTTTCGTATTGATGGCGTTCTTTACGATGTATTGCGTTTGCCGAAGATATTGCATGATCGCATCATCACCCGGATTAAGGTGCTTTCGAGTCTTCGCACCGACGAGCACTTAAGCGCTCAAGATGGTCAGATGCGAATGTCACTACCCGAGGAAAAACTTGACATTCGCGTTTCGATTTTGCCGGTGACGGAAGGGGAAAAGTCAGTACTCCGGCTCCTTTCATCTCGTTCGCGTGAATATACGTTGGCGGACTTGGGCATGGGAGAGCGGGATTTGGGTAAAGTGATCAATGCCTACAACAAATCTTACGGCATGATTCTCTCTACTGGGCCCACCGGCTCTGGGAAAACGACGACCATTTATGCGGTTTTGAAAATTCTTAATACTCGCGAGAAAAATATCACCAGCATTGAAGATCCAGTCGAGTACCGGATCGGTGGCGCCAATCAAGTACAAGTAAATGCCAAAACCAATCTCACATTTGCCAATGGTCTTCGTTCAATTTTGCGGCAAGACCCCAACATTATCTTTGTCGGTGAAATTCGTGACAACGAGACGGCCGGCATTGCGGTCAATGCTGCCTTAACCGGCCATCTGGTTCTTTCGACGCTGCATACCAATGATGCCGCAACTGCCATTCCGCGGCTCATTGATATGAAAGTTGAGCCGTTTCTTGTGGGCTCAACTGTTAATGTCATCATTGCCCAACGGTTGGTTCGAAAAATTTGTGTGATGTGTAAACAAGAAGATTCTTTCGTCTTTGATG
>CAZUOM010000006.1:44563-85704 GCA_964621305.1 uncultured Gammaproteobacteria bacterium
TCTTTGATGAAGTTGCCAAGTATTTGCCGGCAGCGACACTATCGAAGTATTTTGGAGAGACAAAAACTCTTTCTCTATTTCGTGGGGCCGGTTGCAAAATTTGCCACAACACCGGCTACAGCGGCCGCGTGGGGGTCTTTGAACTACTAGAAGTAACCAAAGGCATACGAAAACTTATTTCTGAACGGGTCGATGCCGATATGATTGCGCATGCCGCCAAGGACGAAGGGATGACGACCATGCTTGATGACGGGCTGTCCAAAGTCAAAGAAGGAGTAACGACCATCGAAGAACTCATTCGGGTCACCAAAGTAGAAACACCATGAGTCAAACTGACAAAAAGGTCACCATCACTAGTAGCGAAAAACTTGGTTTTATTGGTAACCTTGCTACCATGCTCGTGGCGGGAATTCCCATTTTAGAAGTCATCCGTTCGCTGTTGGAGGATGCGCGCGGTGGGTCCAGGAAAATTCTCGAAGCACTCCACGAGGATCTTATTCAAGGAAAGCAAATGCACACCACCCTTGCGCGTTTTCCGCGCGTATTTGACGGGGTCACAGTATCTGTCGTTAAAGCAGCTGAAGAGGCAGGAACGCTCGATGTGACGCTCAAGGATCTGAAAAAAACTATTCAACAAGAGATTGAATTTGCCGATAAAGTGCGCTCGGCGTTATTGTATCCGGCATTCATCATCGTCGTATTTTGTATGGTTTTGGCCCTTATTTTAATTGTGGTGGTGCCGCGAATTTCTGAGGTGTTTTCTCGCCTGGGCGTGCCATTGCCGGTCCCAACCCGCATCCTTATTGCAACTTCTGGAATCATTCTGCACTACCCGCTGCAGATGCTTCTTGGGGGCGTAACTTTGCTGGTGCTTTTTGTATGGCTCTACCGACGAAATATGGACGGGATTAACAATATTATTTTTTCTTTGCCGCTAGTTGCAGACCTCGTCAAACTCATTGATGTTACGAGATTTTCAAGGAGTTTGCACCTGTTGCTTTCCTCCGGGTTGCCCATTATTACCGCGTTGGAGTTGTGTGAGTCTGTGGTGGTCAGACGCAGAACCGCCCAGATTATTTCTAATTCTCGGCAGATGATTGCAGCGGGAAAGTCTCTCTCCGAAGGCTTTTCCGCCGCACGCGGCTATATTCCTGGCATCATGGTCAAGCTTATGGAAGCCGGGGAACAAACCGGGACGCTGGAACAGTCCATGCAAGAGATTGCAGAATATTTTGACTATCAAGTCAGCAGTACACTCAAAACGCTAACTGCTCTTCTGGAGCCGGTGTTGTTGGTTTTTGTCGGATTTATCGTGGGAGCGCTTATGCTTTCTATTATCTCACCAATCTACGGACTTATCGGGCACGTCGGCGGACGCTAATAAAGCATGAAGATTACCAGCGGGTTTGTCTTCGGAGAACTGCTCGTCGTGTTGGCAATTATTGCAACTCTTTTTGCCATCGGAGTCGTCAATTTAATGAGACTTCAGCCACGGGCAACATTGACGAGTTTTGTCCCAACCATTGTTGCCGATCTGAAAGACCAGCAAATAAAAGCAATGTTAGGCGGTGACCATGGGGTCGTGTTTTCCTCAGACAGCTACACGCTCTTTTATGGCGTAAACTACAATCCCAGCGATCCGACGAACGTAGCAATTCCAGCTCCTTCTCCGCTTTTGATTGTCGCAGTCACATTCCCTTCAAGTCAAGTCGTGTTTCAAAAAGGCAGCGGAGACATTGCGGGATTTGTCCCGGGCGCAAACACCGTTACCATTGGCGATACGGTAACTGGGAATCAACAAACGATTACCGTAAATCGTTTTGGAGTCGTTTCTTCCGTTCAATGAAAAAAAATCGCGGACAATTTCTTATTGAGCTATTGGTCGCTCTTGCTCTTGCGGCAGTCCTTTTGCCGGCACTTATCAGCGCATTTATCGCAGGACGTCAAGGCAAAGCCCAACAGCGGGAGCGACTGTCAGCAACAGCATTGGCCCGCGAGGCGGTGGAGGCGGTACGGTTGGTTCGTGAAAAAAGTTGGTCACTGATTGCAGTTGAAGGTACATTCCACCCGGTTGTCTCTTCTGGTAGTTGGACTTTGGCGTCAGGAACGGAAGTAATTAATGGATTTTCCCGAAACATTGTTATTTCTAATGTCTTTCGAGATACTGCGGGCAACATTGCCGCAACCGGCTGGCTTGATCCGTCGACGAAAAAAGTTGTGGTGACCGTTGCGTGGGGGTCGCCGCTGCCCTCGTCGGTTGTCTCCACATTCTATGTAACTCGCAGCCTGAATAATCAAGTATGGGTGCAAACAACTGAGGCTGATTTTAATACTGGGACGAAAACAGGTGTGGTGGTAGGCAATACCAATGGTGGCGAGGTGTTGTTAGGAGCAGGTGGCTATGGTGATTGGTGCAGACCGGGCTCTTTTGTGCTGACAGAACTTGATTTGCCTAAAATCGGCAAGGCCACCTCGGTGGTGGCTATTTTTGGAGAGGCATTTGCTGGAACAGGAGAAAATCAAGCGGGTGAATCACTGGTTGATATCCTTCTAGGTAATACCAATCCGCCTACAGCCTCACTTGTTGGCACAATCAGCAATTATAAAACCAATGATATTTTTGGAGAGGCAGATTACGCTTATATCGCGACCGACAATAATCACAAGGAAGTGGTGATTATTCAAGTTTCAAGCCTACCACTGACAGAGATAGGCTACTTCAATGCTCCAGGCAATAATTTTGGCGAAAGTCTTTTTGTGGCTAATAATATTGGCTACGTGGTCACGCTGGATAAGTTATTTAATTTTGATCTTTCAGGCAAAAACGGGTCAAGAACAGCCATTGATCCAGATGGATTATCTTTAAGTAAAGAGGGCACCTCTGTCTACGTGGTAGGTAATTACGCCTATGTTTCTATCAAAGGAGACAATAATGTTCAGCTTGACATCGTTGACATCAGTAATCCTGCCAATATGATCAAAATTGGCAGTGCCAAAGTAAATAACCAGTCAGCTCAGGATGTTTTTGTCAATGAAAGTGGCACTCGTGCTTACATTGTTACTAATGCTGCCTCACCCGCTGAGAAAGAATTCCATATTGTCAACACAGAAAATAAAACTCAGCCTGTAAAAGTTGGATTTGGATATCATACCAATGGGATGAGTCCAGAGGCGGTCGAGGCAGTTACTCAAAATAAAGCTATTATAGTGGGACGAGGTGGGGAGGAGTATCAAGTAGTTGATCTTACTAATGAGCTATCTCCTGTTCGCTGCGGCGGCATGCAGAGTGATAGCGGAATTTTCGATAGCGCCTCAATCCTGGAGCCCGACGGTGATGCCTTCACATACATTGTCACAGGAGACGCACATTCCGAGTTTAAAGTTATTGCTGGAGGTCCAGGTGGTAGGTTTTCCTCTTCTGGAACTTTTGAGTCGAGTACGTTTGATGCGGGCAGCTCTATGGCATTTAACCGCTTTGTTGCCGGCGCAACCGTTCCGTCAGGAACAACATTGACGTATCAGTTTGCCATTGCCGATGCCATCGGCGGCACCTGTAGTGGAGTAAGTTTTTCATACGTTGGGCCGGATGGAACAGGAGCAACATCTTTTGTCAGCGGTAGCGCTCTTCCTCTTTCAATGAGTGGGTCCTATCGAAATCCCGGTCAGTGCCTTCGGTACAAAGCTTTTCTTGCCTCAGGTGACCGTACTCAAACACCGATTTTTAACGACATAACGATCAACTATTCTCCATGAAAAAACATCGTGGCTTCACCGTCGTTGAATTGCTTATTTATTTAGGCCTTCTGGCAATATTTCTTGTCGTGCTGCTTCAGATTTTTGTTGCAACATTGGACCTTTCGACTGAGTCGGCGGGGACCGGCGCGGTTGAAGAGGATAGTCGATATGTCCTTGCCCGCCTTTCGTATGATATTGGTCGCGCGGCACAAATCGATTTGCCGGCCACCATCGGAGAAACGGTCAACGTGTTGCAGCTGACCGTTGGCGGTGTCGTGTATCGATACGCCAACATCGCCGGTGCTTTGACGCTTTCGGATGGCGCCGGGACAGATCGATTAACAAGTTCAGAAACGACGTTGACGAATATTTCATTTCAAAGACTGGGCAATATTGGCGGCAAAGCAGCAGTGAAAATTACATTAGGACTTTCATCGGTTGCCCCTCGTCCGGGAACAGCCGAGAGCAAAACCGTGCAAACCACGGTTGGGCTTCGCTAAATTGTTATGAAACAAACGCGCGGTCAAAGTCTGGTTGCCCTTCTTATCTTTGTGGCAGTTGCGGCAATCGTCACCACGTTTGCGGTGAACGTCGTCATCGTCAATTCTTTTGCTGCTACTAGCTTCGAGGAAGGAGCTCACGCATGGGAACTGGCGGAGGCGGGGGCAGAGGAAGGACTCATTCGACTGTTGCGTAACCCAGCCTTTATAGGCACAACCTTGACGGAGGGGAGCGATCATGTCACAGTAACCGTAACAGGGATTGGAAACGCCAAAACGATTATATCGGCGGCAACGGTGGGCCAGTATGTACGGACCGTTACGGTCAGTACATCTATGGTCAACAACATTCTTTCAATAAACACATGGCGAGAAATATTTTAACCATGCGTGTCAATCAGCCAGTGGCGGTTGTTTTTTTGGATCGCAATCGGTTGGGCGTGTATGGGAAAAATCTCGTGAGTCCTTTATCGGTGGAGTTGCCTGAGACGATCGTTTCTGATCTTTCTGTGGTGGATCGGGCTGCCGCGGTAAACCTTATCGGCCAGTGGCTTGCAAACATAAAAATTCAACCTTCGGACTTTGTTGTCATTTGCGCCGACGCGGTCTGTTTTTCCAAACAATTGACTGCTGCCGATAGTGCAGGATTAAAAACGGAAGCAGCTGCTTTTTTTGAAGAAGTGCCGTTTGAAGACGTTTTGAGTAAAGTTTATACGGTTTCGGCCCATGCGGTGGCAGTTGCGACTAATCGCGGATTTTTGAATACCATTTTTGATCCGTTTATTACTGCTGGCTGGACGCTCAGGGCTGTGGTGCCTTTATTTTTGCTTGGTGACCACCGCGGCAAGCGATGGCTGGATGAGTCCTTGGGCAGATATGTCATCGATACTATCGAGGCTCTGGAAAATTTTTCCCTATTTAGTATACAAGAATATGCCAAAGGCAATACTGGATCTTTGCCGTCACAATCGGCTTGGCCAAAGAGATTATTTGTTTTGGTTGGTATACTTGTCATTCTCGTTGTTTTCTTATTACTTCTTTTGAAGTAGTAGTCATAGGAAACTGGGGGCTTGACAAGTAGAGTAGATCGTTCTACTCTGAATAGAGTCAATTGATATATGAAGTTACTCCAGCGTGGATTTACACTTATTGAACTTCTTGTTGTCATCGGAATTTTAGCTATTCTTTTGGCCATTACCCTCGTCGCTATCAACCCAGCACGTCAATTTTCTCAGGCTAACAATACTAAACGAGCCAGCGATCTAAATGCCATTCTAAACGCCATCTCTCAGTATGCAGCAGACAACAAAGGACAACTGCCAGTGGGTATAACGACGACAGCACAGACGATTACCGACACCGCAGCCAACATCTGTGCGGCTTTGGTCCCCAAATATCTGGCAGCCTTGCCCGTTGATCCGCTGACCAACAACGGGACGCCAGTGACAGACTGTGCTGCAGTTGGAGGATATAATACCAACTACACCGTGATTAAAAGCGCTACAGACAATCGAGTGACCGTTGCCGCTCCAGCAGCAGAGCTTTCTGCAAGCATCTCCGTCACCCGCTAACCCCAACATTGGGCATTGTGATTGACTTCCGATGACGGTCGACTTATAATAGAGAAGTTTTGTATGAGATGGGTGGGGAAACCCGCCTTTTTTATTCATATGCCAGCAATTGTTCGATCGGAATTTGCATTAGCGCTCAACCAAGTCGCCACCGAACGGGGAATTGACCCATCGGTGGTTATTGAGACAATCAAGGCTGCCATTCTTGCCGCGTATCGCAAGGATTACGGTGCAGAGGAACTTGAGCTCTTAACCGTGGACCTCAATGCTGATTCTGGTGAGGCCAAGATTTCTAAAGAAGGCAAAGACATCACCCCACCCGGATTTGGCCGCATCGCCGCCCAGACTGCCAAGCAAGTGATTCTCCAAAGGATCAGGGAGGCGGAAAAACAGGCAGTATTAACTGATTATGCGACTAAAATCGGCACCATCGTCTCTGGCATGGTGCTGCGCTTTGACGGACCCAATGTGATTGTTGATATTGGTCGCACCCAGGCCGTTATGCCGCCAGCTGAGCAGAATCCGGCAGAGCGCTATCACCTTAATGCTCGGCTCACTTTTTACATCGAAGGGATTCGCGAAACCATGCGCGGCAACGAGATTATCGTTTCCCGCTCCCATAAAGGACTGGTGGAGGGGCTGTTTAAACGCGAAGTGCCAGAGGTGGCACAGGGGGCGGTGGAGCTGCGCGTCATTGCCCGCGAGGCCGGCGGTCGGACCAAAGTGGCCGTCTACTCCAAGCAATCCGGGGTTGATCCGGTCGGCTCATGTGTGGGGCAGAAGGGTGTACGGGTGCAGGCGGTTATCAACGAACTTGGCGCTAACGAAAAGGTAGACATCATTCAGTGGAGCGAGGATGCCAAGCAGTTTATTATGGCCTCACTGGCTCCGTCAAAAGACCTCGAGGTCATTCTCAACGAAAAGAAAAAATCAGCGGAAGTTTTGGTGCCTGAAGATCAGTTGTCGCTTGCCATCGGCCGCGACGGACAAAATGTTCGATTAGCCGCCAAGCTTACCGGGTGGAAAATTGATATACGGGGGAAAGGGGAGCTTCATAATGAAAAACCAGCAGAACCAAAACATCCTGAATAGTTCGATAAGGAAACTTTCTTCTCGTCCTCCGATTGTGGCGGTACTGGGTCATGTTGACCACGGAAAAACCACCCTTCTTGATACGATTCGCAAAGCTAACGTTGCCGCCAGCGAACACGGAGGCATCACACAGCACATCGGAGCATACCAAATTCAAATCCCAATTAACAAATCCCAAACCCCAAACGAAGAACGAAAAATTACATTCATCGATACGCCAGGTCATGAAGCATTTGCCGCGATGCGTTCGCGAGGAGTGGCCGTGGCGGACATTGCACTTTTGGTCGTTGCTGCCGATGAGAGCGTAAAACCTCAAACGATTGACTCAATCCGGCAAATTCATGCAGCCGGCACACCGATGATAGTGGTCATTACCAAAATCGATCTACCGACCGCCTTTATTGATCGGGTAAAGTCAGATCTGGTCAAGCACGAAGTGTTGGTAGAAGGATTTGGCGGCGACATTCCAGTCGCATTGGTATCAGCAAAACAAGGCAACGGAGTACCGGAACTTTTGGATCTTATCCTTTTGGTTGCGCAAATGAAGAGTTTGGCCGGTGATCCGACGGCGCCACTTGAGGCAGTCGTCATTGAAACAAGATTAGATAAATTTCGTGGCAAGCTTGCAACACTCGTGATTAGAAACGGAACGCTGGTTGTCGGTGCTGATCTTTACGACGGTGCGTCTATTGTTGGCCGTGTGCGTGCCATGGTAGATGAGCACGGCTGTTTAGTCAAAGAGGCGTCACCTAGTAAGCCGGTTGAAGTCCTTGGATTTTCCAAACTTCCTACTGTTGGAGCTGTCATACTGCTCCAACCGCAGCAAGCAGTTACTCAGATAGTTGAAGTAGAACATAGGAGACCCACTATTGAAGCTGATCTCCTTGCTGCCATGACAGAAAGCGATAAAAAAAAGATCAAACTTATGCTTAAGGCCGATACCGCTGGAACAGCGGAGGCCATAGTGGGTTCATTGCCCAAGGAAGGTATCGATATATTATCTATAGAGTTGGGAGATATATCGGCAGCAGACGTGTTTGACGCCAAAGCAAGCGGGGCTATCATTGTAGGCTTTAATCTCAAAATCTCACGTGCTATTGATAAGCTTGCTCGGGTAGAAAAAGTCATTGTTCGAACGTATCGAATTATTTACGAGCTCATTAAAGAACTTACAGAAGCAGCGCAAGGCCTTGAAGAAGTCCTTGCTAGTGAGCGCCAGTTGGGACAGGGCATCATTATAGCTGAGTTTCCCTATGAAGATACCCGTATAGCCGGCACTAAAGTGACCTCCGGCCGGTTAGCCCGCGGGGATGGCGTGCGGATTATGCGGGATTCTATAGAGCTTGCGCGGGCAAAAATAAAATCCATGCGGAAGGGAAAAGCAGACGAAACGAAAGTGGAGGCGGGCGGCGAGTGCGGTATACTTTTTGACAAAAAAGTTGATTTTGCGCTCCGAGATGCTATAATTGCAGTTACTACAGGTTAGGTGTATGGACTTGCAAAAAGACATTATCAAAATTAAAGAACTTATTGATAGGGCTAAATCCGTCCTCGTGGTGACGCACGAAAATCCCACAGCAGATAGCTGCGGTGCTGCATTGGCTACGTTTTTTGGCCTTATCGGTATGGGGAAAATCGTCACGTTGGCCTGCCCCTCACCCATTACTGTCGGCTTGTCGCATTTTATCGGTGCAAATAAATTTTCAACAGAGTTAGGCAAGAAAAACTTTGTTATTTCCCTTGACTATGTTGACGGCTCCATTGAAAAAGTCAGCTATAACATTGAAGGGGACAAGTTTCATTTGGTGATCGAACCGCGCTCAGGGCATGATTTTGACGAGAAAAAAGCGCACTTTTCTCATCAGGGAACGGTTGCGGATGTCATCATTACTATCGACACTATTCACTTGGGTGGACTCAAAGGCCTCTATGAAGCGGAAAAAGATCTTTTTGCCGGCAAACCGATCGTTAACATCGACAAGCATGCCATTAACAGCAGATACGGCACCGTCAACGTTGTGGATCCAAGCGCTTCGACCACGGCAGAAATTGTGGCTCAAATTCTCTCCGGCGTCGGCGTCAAGCTGACGGTTGATATTGCCAACAATCTCCTTAACGCTCTATATGAGGCAACTAGTAACTTTACGTCTCCGACCGTTTCTATTGCCGCCTTTGATGTGGCTGCCGTCTGTGCTCGTGCCGGCGCCAAAAAATTTGTCCAAAGGAGTGCCGGTGAAGAAGTACCGCATGCCGAAGCTTTACGCCAAGCTTCACCGCCTCCCATGCCGGTTTCCATGCCGCCTCCGGTACTAAGCACTGCTACGGCTCCGCAGAGGTCTCCTGCATCCGGACTAGCACAAAAAGCCCCAGAGGACTGGCTCAAGCCAAAAATCTTCAAAAGCACCAGCATCTCGTAACGCGTAATTCATCATTGTAAAATTGAAGTCCTTCTGGTAAAATTACAGGAATCATAGCACAGATTAGCTCCAACTTCACACGTTTGTATGTCAAAAACTAAGAAAAAAGCAGCCACGAAAAAAGCCGTCAAAGCAACCAAAGCTGCCAAGGCAAAAGCCCCACAATCAACCGTAGTTCCGCAGCCGAGTGATGAGAAAAAGGAAATCATTGCACAGTTTGCGGTGAAAGCGGGAGACACGGGGAGCCCGGAGGTGCAAATTGCTCTTCTCACAAGCAGGATCGGTAAACTCACGGGCCACCTGAAAGTCAATCCGTCTGATAATCATTCTCGACGGGGACTTTTGGGTATTGTCAGTAAGCGCCGTCGACTGCTCAATTACTTAGAGAAGAAAGATGTGGTACGGTATAAAGAAGTAGCCAATAAATTGGGACTAGGAAAGTGAGCCCCGAGAACATGGAATGAACATTATTTCCGAATCTACAGAAATAAGCGGCAGAACGCTGACACTGGAAGTTGGCAGGTTTGCCCAGCAGGCAACGGCCTCTGTAGTCGTCCGATACGCAGATACGATGGTATTGGCAACAGTGACGGCATCTTCAAAAGAGACGACGCTCGATTATTTTCCGTTGTCTGTCGAATATGTCGAACGGCTCTATGCCGGAGGCAGGATTAAAGGTAGCCGCTGGGTCAAACGCGAGGGACGCCCCTCTGATGAAGCGGTCTTGGCAGGGCGAGTGATTGATCGAAGCATCCGTCCGTTGTTCCCAAAGGCATACAAGCACGACGTACAAGTTGTCATTACGACTCTTTCCATGGACGGAGAAAATGATCCTGATGTTTTGGGTTTAATCGGGGCATCCGCAGCGATAGCTATTTCGCCGATTCCCTGGAATGGACCGGTTTCCATGGTGCGCATGGGTTTTGTCAAAGAAGACGAAAAGGAGGGTTCATTCGTCGTGAACCCGACGCATGCTCAACAGGAATGGTCAGATTTTGACTTTTTGGTTGCTACCCGTGACGATGAAGTGATTATGTTGGAGGGAGGATTTTGTGAGACGCCTGAAGATATTGTCTATGAAGCCGTTCAGGTAGCCAAAAGAGAAAACGCCAAGATACTTGCTCTCATCCATCAATTGGTCAAACAGGTCGGCAGGAAAAAAGTAGACGTCGTCGAGATGACTGCGCAGGATGATTTAAAAGAAACGATACTGAAAAAGTACAAAAAAGAAATGGAAGAGGTTTTTATCGCCCATGCAGCCAAAGAAACCGGAAGCGAAGAAGTAGTAGCGTTGGCCAATAGAATCATTAAAGACGCAGAAGATAAGGAAAATTGGACGAGCAAGCAGGTCTTGGACATGTTGGATACATTATTTAAGAAGAAAGTGCGGGAGGATGTTTTAACCCGGGGCAAACGGGTAGACGGAAGAAAAGTAGATGATATCAGGCCGATTGAAATAGAGCTTGGCATTTTGCCCAGGACGCACGGGAGTGCGATGTTTTCGCGCGGACAAACACAAGCGTTAACAATAGCAACGTTGGGAACTCCGAGCCTGGAACAACGTATCGAAAGCCCGACTGGAGAAGAGTCGAAACGCTATATACACCACTATAGCATGCCGCCGTATTCTGTCGGCGAAACCGGTAGGATGGGGACCCCGTCGCGCCGGGAAATTGGTCACGGGGCCTTAGCAGAGCGCGCGCTACTGTCCGTCATTCCTTCTGAAGAAGATTTTCCATACACGATCCGGATGGTTTCAGAAATTATGTCCAGCAATGGATCCACGTCCATGGCCTCAACGTGTGGATCGACTTTGGCTCTGATGGATGCCGGAGTTCCGATAAAAGAACCGGTTGCAGGAATTTCGATTGGACTTGTGACCGGCGAGAAAAAAAGCACGTATGTACTCCTTACGGATATCATGGGGATCGAAGATTTTGCCGGAGATATGGATTTTAAAATTGCCGGAACCAGAAACGGTATTACGGCCATTCAATTGGACATGAAAATAACCGGTATTACGGATGCGATTATTAAAGATACACTGTCGGAGGCTCAAGAGGCTCGGACGATCATCTTGAAAAAAATTCTTGCGGCAATTGCGGCTCCTCGCGCCAAACTTTCTCAATATGCTCCTAAAGTAAAGATTGTTAAAATTCCCGTTGAGCGCATTGGTGAGGTTATCGGCCCGGGAGGAAAGATTATCCGAAATATTATCGCAACCACAGGTGCAGCTGTTGATGTCAACGACGACGGATCGGTGTTTATCTCTGGTCCGGATGAAGAGGCTGTTCAAAAGGCGATTACCTGGGTCGAGGGTTTGATTCATGAGATCAAAGTCGGGGAAGAATATGAGGGAGAAGTGAAACGAATCCTGCCGTTTGGTGCATTTATTGAGATTTTGCCCGGTAAAGAGGGTATGGTGCATGTGTCGCAGATGTCGACGAATTTCGTTAACGATCCAAGCGACGTGGTCTCCTTGGGACAAAAAGTCAAAGTACGCGTTATTGAAATAGACGACCAGCGCCGGATCAATCTTTCAATGCTTTTTGGCGATGATGTTAAGTACGCTCCAAAACGAGAGCCCCGAGCCAATAGGGGTGATCTAGGGGATCGCGGCCCGCGACGATTTGGACGAAATCGAAGGTATTAAACCCCTGTTTTATTAATCCCAGTCGGTGGTATGATGAAACTATGTCTCGATTAACTGACGAAATTGCGCGGTTAACCAAACAAGCGGAGGATGCACGATTACCGCCAGAGTTAAATGCTCGGATTATTGGTAACCTTACCGAAGCAGGAAGCTTAGGGGGAGATGTCAGCGCACGCGTTCATATTGAGCAGATGTTGCGCTACATCGATTGGGCTGTCAATTTGCCGTGGAACAAAGAAACAGAGGATATTTTAGATATTACCAAAGCTCAGGAAACATTAAACAAGCATCATTACGGTTTGCAGCAGGTAAAAGATCGTATTCTCGAGTACCTTGCCGTATTTACGCTCAATCAGAAACGCTGGAAGGAAGAGTCAAAGGCGGGAGACGACAAAGAATGGAAGCTATCCCAAGCCATTTTGGCCAAGCGGGCTCCGATTTTATGTTTAGTCGGATTGGTCGGTACAGGAAAAACAACGATTGCAAAATCTATTGCCGAAGCGCTCGGTCGGCGATTTGTGCGTATCGCATTCGGTGGCATCGCAAGCGCACTTGACCTTCGCGGCCAGTCACGCGTCCGGCCCGATGCCGAGATAGGGTTGGTTTTAAAAGGCATGCGCTTTGCCGGAACCAAAAATCCGGTGATGCTCTTCGATGAGCTAGACCGAGTAGCAGAAGGCGCGCGCGGGGACATCATGGGGGTTCTGGTTGAACTCCTTGATCCTGAGCAAAACGTGGCATTTACGGACCATTATCTGGATTACCCATTTGACCTTTCCAATGTTATGTTCATCACAACCGCCAACAATACTACCAACATAGCAACAGCTGTTTTGGATCGCATGGAAATCATTCAGATGCCATCTTACACTGATGCAGAAAAAATTAAAATTGCCAAAGATTATGTTTTACCCCAGTTGATGCGCGAATCGGGATTAACCAGTCGAAATTTGACCGTCGATGACGCTATCTGGCCTAAACTCGTTCGGCCGCTCGGTTATGACTCCGGCATCCGCAGCCTTGAGCGCACCATGAATGCGCTGTGTCGCAAAGTGGCACGAATGATTGTGGAAGGTAAAGGTACAAGCTTTCAGGTGACGGAAGCAAATATTAAAGAATTAATTGAAGCTTATTAAATAATGAAATTTTACAAAAGACACCAGGGAAAAACCGTTTTTCAAGGTTCTTCAGCTAGAGGAAAAGATTCGGTTCGCATTCTCTCGCTCGGCGGTGCCGCCAATGTGACCAAAAACATGTTTGTGTATGAATATTGCTACGAGGGCAAGATCCGCGACATCCTTATCATCGACTGCGGCATCGGATTCCCCGACCCGGACATGTATGGGGTGGACTTAGTCATTCCAGACGTGCGCTATCTGGAAAACAAGAAAGACAAAATCCGTGGGCTGGTTTTTACGCACGGTCACGAGGACCATATCGGCGGCATTCCATACGTGTACCACAAGCTGGGCAATATTCCCATGTGGGGCACGATCTTGACGGCTGCATTTGCTAACTTGCGCCTGCGCGAGGTCCACGCCAAAACCAAGGTTCAGGCGGTCAACTTCGACAAGGTATTGCGGCTTGGCCCGTTTTCCATCTCGTTTGTCCGCATGACGCACTCGGTACCCGATACGTCAAACCTTATCATCGATGCTCCTATCGGCACGTTTTATCACGGCAGCGACTATAAGTTTGATTTTGATCCGTTGGATGGCAAAGTCTCGGAGCTTGCCAAAATTAATCAGGCAGGTAGACGGGGAGTGCTGTGCCTCCTTACTGATTCACTCGGCAGCGAGCGGCCAGGGTTTACGCCGTCGGAGCAGGTGGTGGGAACAACGGTGGAAAAAGAACTTGCTGCCTGTAGTGGCAGGCTCTTGTTTACGACACAGTCAAGCAATATCGGTAGAATTCAAAGAGCCTGCGAAATTGCGCGAAAACACGGTCGGTTGATTGCGTTTTTCGGCCGAAGCATTGACCAAAACGTGGAGGAATCCGTCAGGTTGGGCTACATGAAGCTGCCGAGAGAGTCAGTAGTGAGCGACAGAGATTTGAGAAGAATTCCGTTAAGCAAGCAATTTTTGGTCGTTGCCGGCAGTCAAGGGCAGGTAGACTCCGCGCTTGCCAAAATTGCCAACGGAGTGAACAAGTTTGTCAATCTTTCAGAAAACGATACGGTCATTTTTTCTGCCGATCCCATTCCCGGACACGAATATGATGTCAATGCCCTCATTGATGCCATCTACCGGACCGGGGCGCGGGTTTCATATTCAGATATTATGGAAGATTTGCACGTTTCCGGACATGGCAGTCAAGCCGACCTCATGCTCCTTCTGTCGGCTCTAGGTCCGCGGTACGTGGTTCCGATCGGCGGCACCTACAAACATATCATGCAGTATAGTCGATTGGCTCAGGAGTTTGGTTTTGATAAAAAGGATATTCTGACTCCCGATACCGGAGCAGTTATAGAATTTAGACGGGACCAAACACCAAAGATTGTCCATCGCGTGGAGTTGGAAAACGTCATGGTGGATGCTCTTGGGGTGGGAGACGTCGGCGACATCGTGCTTCGTGACAGGCAGACGATTGCCATGGAAGGCATTGTGGTGGTGGTTGTGCCAATGGAGCAATCGACCGGCTGGGTGACGTCGCAGCCGGAAATTATCTCTCGCGGTTTTGTGTTTATGAAACAGTCTGGCAAGCTTATCGATGGGGCCAAGAGAATCGTGTCGGATACGCTCCGTACAAAAAAAGGAAGACACTTAGATTGGCCTTTTATTCGCAAGATGATCGAAGAACATCTTGCCTCATTTCTTGCCAGCGAAACCGGCCGCCATCCGCTCATCGTTCCAGTGGTTGTGGAAGTATGAGATTGGGTTGAAGAGTAAGGCCATTGCCTCTATACTAGTTACCATGTCCAGAAATCGACGACGATATGGAGGATTTTTTGGTCGAGGAAAGCGGCGGTATCGCCGGAGGAACCCGTTTGGGATCAGGCTCAAAAAGCAAACGGTTTATACGGTCGCTGCCATCTGGTTGTGGATCTTTTCCGGCACGATCACCTTTTCTTTTTTCGGCGAAGCCAAGCTGTTAACGATGCTTCGAGAGGAGCTCGATAGCCACTTCGGGTGGATCATATACGGCCTGCCGCCGTTTTTGGTAACCCTTTCCTTTCTCTTTTTCAAAGTCAAATCAAATCTGGGCAAACCCAATATCCCGCTTGGCATCGGCATGGTTTTGGTTTCCTTGATGGGTTTGACGCAAGCAGGGATTTTTGGAGAATTACTGTGGAACAGTATTGCGGAGGCAATTTCCGCAGAGGGCGGCGTCCTCCTTTTCATCAGCTTGTTTATGATGAGCGTAATGATACTGTTGAACACATCTCTAGATCGGTTCATCAACTTTTTTCTTATGGGAGTGCAGGCTATAGGTGACCGCTTGCGCCGGACCAAATTTACGCTTCCGGAAAAGAGGGAAAAGCAGTTGCTACCACAAACAGTGCTTCCATTAACCATTAACGGTGAGCACGATAAGCCGATTAAATCGCCGATGAATCTTCCGCCGGTTCCTGCAAAAGCTGAGCTCAGAATCAAATTACCCACTGCCCAGCCGGGTGATTATGGCGTTTGGGAGTATCCGCCGTTGTCGCTTCTTTTCGACGGGCCGGCAGAGAAAGCCGATCGCGGCGACATGAGAAAAAACGCTGATACGATAGAGAAAACACTGGAGAGTTTTGGTATCCGAACGCAGATGGTAGAGGTTAATCCGGGACCGGCTGTCACCCAATATGCATTCCGAATTGCCTTAGGCACCAAATTATCCAAAATTACGTCGCTAGCAAGCGATTTGGCTCTTGCCCTTTCGGCTCCTACTGGTCAGGTGCGCATAGAAGCGCCCATTCCGGGTCGTGATTTAGTCGGAGTCGAAATTCCTAACCGTGGGCTGGAGTTTGTAACACTCAAGCGGATGCTATCAGCCCCCGTCATGCAAAAATCCAAAAATAAACTGGCCGTATCGCTGGGACTGGACGTTTCTGGCAATCCGCTTATTGCGAATTTAGCCAAAATGCCACATGTACTGGTAGCCGGCACCACTGGATCAGGCAAATCGGTGCTGCTCAACGCCTGGATATGCTCGCTTATGTTTCGTACGACGCCAGCTGACGTGCGCCTGATTCTTATTGACCCCAAGCGGGTTGAGATGACGCAATACAATGGTATTCCGCATCTTCTGGTTCCGGTTATTGTCGAGCCGGACAAAATTCTTTCTGCTTTGCGCTGGACCATTGGCGAGATGCAAAATCGCTACAAGCAGTTTTCCGCGGCAGGCGTTCGTAACATCGAAGGCTATAACGAGATGTCCGGATTTCAGGCATTGCCCTTCATCGTAGTTCTAGTAGATGAATTGGCTGATCTTATGATGTATGCTCCGGCAGAGGTAGAAGACTCAGTGGTGAGGCTTGCTCAGATGGCGCGTGCCACCGGCATCCACTTAGTCATATCGACTCAACGACCCAGTGTCAATGTTATCACCGGGATTATTAAGGCCAATATCCCGGCGCGGATTGCCTTCAATGTTTCCTCTATGATCGACTCGCGGGTGATCATTGATATGCCTGGTGCTGAAAAGCTTCTAGGCCGCGGTGACATGCTTTATGTGCCGCCGGACCAATCCAAACCCACGCGCATCCAAGGCACGTTTGTTTCCGAGCGCGAGGTTTTTAAGGTAGTAGAGTTCCTCCGGGAGAAAAATGCACCGGCAACTTACACAGAGGAAGTAACCAGCCTTACGGTGCCCGTTGGTGGGAAGAAAGGAACGCTTGCATCGGGAGGCGACGGTAGGGATGAAAAATTTGAAGAAGCACTCCGTCTCATCTGCCAGTACGACAAAGCCTCCGCCTCGCTCCTCCAGCGTCGACTGCAAGTGGGGTATGCCCGTGCAGCCCGGATCCTGGACCAGCTAGAAGAAGTCGGTGCCATCGGCCCGGGTGAGGGAGCCAAGCCGCGTGATGTACTTGCGAAGAACCCGGATGAATTTCTCTCACAATTAACGCAGCAGCATACTGAATGAAAACCGCTGGATCGATACTTCGGCAAACTCGTATAGCAAAAGGTCTTACCTTAGGCCAAGTTGAACGCGATACTAAAATCCGATCCAAATTCCTTGAGGACATCGAGTCAGATTATTACAGCAATCTCCCGTCACAGTCATACGCCAAGGGGTTTATCAAAAATTACGGTACATATTTAGGTTTGGATGCTAATACATTACTGGCATTTTTTCGGAGGCAGACGTTGGACATCCCGAAATCAAGTTTGCTTCCGAAAGGACTCTCCGAGCCGCTCAATGC
Organism: uncultured Gammaproteobacteria bacterium; assembly: GCA_964621305.1. GTDB lineage: Bacteria > Patescibacteriota > Microgenomatia > UBA10105 > UBA927 > JAGVFE01. The sequence goes on from CAZUOM010000006.1 coordinate 61,882, forward strand.
TACGTTTTTTCGACTCACACCTGGCAGGTTTTTAGCGTTTCTCCTCGTCGGTCTAATCGCGGTATTTTTGATTTACTTTGGGTTTCAGTACCGCAGTCTTGGGTTACCGCCATCGTTGATCATCGATTCGCCCAAAGAAAAACTGGTTACATCCGAAAAGCGCATAGATATTTTTGGTAAAACCGATCCCGATGCAACAGTCACGATTAATGGTGCATCCGTCATTGTCCGAAGCGACGGAAGATTTTTTGATCAGGCAATGCTGGCCCCCGGAATCAATAAAATTACCATTACCACAACGAGTCGCTACGGCAAATCACTCACAGTCGTTAAAGAAGTGGCTGCGCAAATTACCCAATAGATGGTTGACAGAAGCAGTTTTATTGGAGATACTAACAGCATATTACTGCCCTATGGATCTAGTTCAGGTTACCATCGTTCTCATTTCTTTTATTCTCACATTTTTCTTCGTGTTTTTGGGCATTCAGGTATGGTTTATCCTCAAGGAGATGAAGGTCGGTCTTCAAAAAATGAATAAAATGCTTGATGACATGGGCAAAGTTACCGGAACCGTTGGTGAAGGGATTTCTAGCATCGGTGGCTTCGTTGGCGGAATAAAATCCGGATTATCGCTGTTTACATCTTTGCGGAAAGGCGGTTCAGATGAGTGAACATGGTGAGGTAAACGGCAAGTTTATCGCAGGATTTTTCCTCGGCGGGCTGCTGGGGGCGATCCTCTTGTTTTTTCTCGGAACAAAAGAAGGTAAAAAGACACGTAAGATCATGGAACAAAAAGGCCGCGACTTAGCTGTGCGGGGAGAAGAAATTAAAGATCAAATTGTAGAAAAACTGGATGAAAAAAAAGAAGATATTGTGGATCAAGTGGTAGAGAAATTTGACGAGGCTCTCTCCGAGATCGAGGTTCTTCAGGAGAAAAGCATGAAGACGACGACAAATCTGCGCCGGATGTTCAAGAATCTCCCCAAGAAGCATTAAAGACTTCTTGACTAGCGGGTCTTGCTTGTTTCCAAATAATTTCAAATATGGATTTTTGTGTTTTGACCAGATTATGTTTAAATTTTTGCTATACTCTCAGAAAGTGCGGAGCCAATGACCGATTCAAGGAAAGACACGTTGCCTTCATCTGCTTGTTGTAGCGCGGCAATATAAGCTTATGACGTGGCACCACCCGTCTTTCTCTGGGATTTTTTCATTTACTGGCAAAAAGAGATGAAATCATCTTGCGGGTAACTGGATCGCCCTCAAGTCTCGTTGTTCGAAAAATCATTTCCGGCATAAAGCCACGAAAAAAATCCAACACTTTTTGCCTTTTCTTCCTTACGGTGCGGTATTTTTTATATGCTCTATTGAGTTTTGCTATTTGTTGATTTTCCATATTTACTTCGTAGCTTATACAATTATGATGGACTTTCCATGACAAATGGAGGTTCAGAGTTAAAATCTGTAAATCGCCACCAAATGGGAGTAAAAGCTAGGAATATGGTAGTTGGAATGTTTTCAAATTGTTTGGATGAGGGATTTTTTTGGTAATGAATAGTTTTGACTCTTTTTATTTCGTCTTCGTCTTGAATTATTTCGATGGTGCCATCTATTTGTAAGGTTAGCCATTCTTCTTCGCTGAATCCGATAACCATAGATGCCTTTACCCCAGTACCAGAAAGCCCCGGACTTTAGTCCGGGGATGAATGGTGTGTCTTGGGGCTTTCGGTACGGGGTTTCAGCCTTCCCCGCAACAGAAGCCCCGGCCTTCAGGCCCGGGAGGCTTCATTTCTTCTTTGCCTGGTCGCGGAGGGTGGGGTAGACGAGAAGGGCTATTGCCAGGAGAAACAGCGAGCCCATGAAATAAAAAACTAGCAGTGGACTGGGTGCTTCTTGCATATATTACTTTTTTGACTGTTTTCCCGTGCCGCCGCTCGTAGCGTATAATAAAATTCCTACGGCAAATAACGCAATAAGTATTGTTATGATAGATAATTGTAGTGCTGTCATGATTTTCTACCCTTCAATAGAACCATACTGATAAATACACAAATAAGCGCAAGAGATATTCCAACTGTTGCGTCAAAGAGAGAGTATGTTTTTGTCGTTAAAATTGGTAAAACCATTGCGGCAAAGAATACAAGACTCAGATTGCCACTAATCTCTGATAATCTATCTATTTGGGCCTCGTTTAGGCGAATCTGGACAATCATCAGTCCCATTGTAGGTTGCTTCTCGGTTGCCGTCAACGGGGTTTAAATGAATGGAAGTAGCTTTTCGTACCAGGCATGGAGGATGAGGGGCTGTTTGGTCATACAATTGCTTTTTCAGATAATAAGATTACTCCCTTTTTTTGCTGAAACAAGACATCGAAGTGATCAAAGACGTCACGCCTTCCTAAAAGTGGCGGCACTTCCTCAACCAGTGCCCATGCCACAGCTGCCTGCAGCTGCTTATCTCCGATTTGCAAGGTTTTCATCAAATAGATAACCGGAACACTTCCGTGGATTCCTCCGATATGCTCAATTGCCTTTTCATTTATCTTGAAACCAAGAAGTTTACCCAGCGATAGAGGAATAAGCGTTACATCAGCGCCGGAGTCGATGTATGGATGAAACTCAATCCATTCTCCGTTTGTACTTTGTATGAAAATATCAGCGATGGGGCGTTTTATTGTATTACCGTGCTGGTCGAGAAACTCTTTTTTGTAGCGGAAGATAATCATGGAAGAGAGAACCGCAACACCATGAGTTGTTCGTCAGGGACCTTTGCCAGAGAGATGTGAGCTGATTTTTGTTTCTTTTTTGCTTTTCGATACACGCTATCAGCGTCTGTTCCGTGTGCGACGATTTTTTTATTGGCGATTGCAATCCACTCTCCTTTATATGCAGAAGTATTTGCCTTAATAAAGTAGTCGTAGTTAGGAGTTTTAGGCTGTAACATATATAGAAATTATAGCATATTTTGATTTAGCTCACTTTTAAGCCAGTCGAGGTATTTTTGTGAGACGTGGGAGGCAGGGAGGGCGTAGATTTCCGGATTTTCGTATGAATGGAGGGCGAGCACTTCTTTTTCAATGGCTTCCCATTTGGAATCGAGTGTTTTAGCTATCAACATAACCTCGTCTGCTTCCACAATTTTTCCGCTCTTCGGCGGCCAAAGATATAAGGATCGCGCCGGCGGCATCACCTTGGCACACGCCACCAGCTTTTGTTTTAGCAACTGACGTCCAATCTTGGTCGCTTCTTCTTTGTCTTTACAGGTGATAACAACAACGATCATGTTTTGATTCTTACGAACACATATTCTCCTTCTTGATCTCCCGTATTTTCTATTTCGTGTTCAACGTTTGCGGGAAAGACAAAGAAGTCGCCTTCAGTAAACGGGTATTTTCCATCTCGATCGCGGACAATACCGTTTCCTTTTAAAACCAGCACCATTTCGTCTATGCCGTCATGAGCATGCCAACTATATTTACCGTGAGCGGGTAGAAAACCGTGGGTAAATGCTTGAAAATCAGGATTAGAAATTTCGCCTGCGGAAAGATACATTTGTCTGGTTCCTTCCCCGCCATGCGCCGGTTCCATTGGGACTTGGGATTTTTTGACTATTTGCATAGTTTATTTATATGCCCCTTGGCGGTGCTTAATTGCGGTAATCAAAATTAGGTTCTTTTCTTTCAGTATTATATAAAAAATTCTGTAGGGCCATGCACGGATTGAGTAATTTCCATCGAGATCACTCTGGAGATTTTTTCCGGCAAACGGATCTGATTCCAAAAGATGGAGTTTACGAAGCACTCGAGGATGGGCGACTTTCGGGATTCTTTGGAGCTGTTTGGTGGCGGTTTCCGAGAGGATAACCTTCATGATTTTCTCTTTGTTCCTGAGGGCGTATTGAGCATTTGCTCAACTTGACTGAGGGTGTAGAATTTGCCGGCACGGTAATCCTTGATGGACCGACGAATATCCCGCAGAAGGCTGGTGTCAGAAAGGAGTTCGATCGTTTCCTCCATGCTTTCGACGTCCTCGGTAGGCAAGACGATTGCTTGTGGTTTGCCGTGATGCGTGATAACAAAGCGTTTCAGATACTTTTTTACCTCATCCAGCATGTCATAAAGGTTGCTTCGCGCCTCACTGGCTGTAAGAGTGGTAGGCAAGGTTTGCATGTGAGCATATCGTACGTTAAAGCGTACGTTTTGTCAATAGGCGATTTTGCTACCTATCTCGTCTATTTTCTTTTTTGCTTGCCATAGGTCTGGATTAAGGGATAAAGCTTTTTTGTAATTTTCCAGAGCTTGTGGGATTTGACCTAAAAGCTCATAACTTACTGCAAGATTGTAGTAGCCTTCCGAATATTTAGGCATCATATAAACAAGTTTTGTTAGGTGATCTATCGATTCTTTGTATCTCCCTTGCTGGCCGTAAGTGACTCCTAAAAACAGGTGTACGTTGGGGAGATTTGGATTTACTTTATTGGCAGCAACAAATAGTGTTTCTTAATTTTTCCAACCTGACGCTTCTTTAACGATCTCCTGATCATCGGAAACAAATGAATTAGAGAGGCTACTAGCGTAGGCAACTGCGATCAGAAGCGCAAGGAAGAGGAAATGGTTTTTATTGGCCATACATACCGTTATAATAGAAATAGTGTTGTATGAAAGCAAACGACATTCGGAAAAAGTATATCGAATTTTTTAAGGCACGCGGACACGCAGAGATTCCCTCGGCGCCACTGGTGCCGGAAAACGACCCGACGACACTATTTAACTCCTCCGGCATGCAGCCGTTGGTTCCATACTTACTTGGCCAGCCGCATCCGGCAGGAAAGCGCCTGGTCAATAGTCAAAAAGCCGTTCGTCTGCAGGATATCGACGAAGTTGGCGACAACAGCCACACCACGTTTTTTGAAATGCTCGGCAACTGGTCGCTGGGTGATTATTTTAAAAAAGAGCAGTTGCCGTGGGTATTTGAATTTTTAACCCGAGAGCTTGATTTGCCAGAAGAAAAACTCTTTGTTTCAGTTTTTGAGGGAACAAAAGATGTACCGCGGGATGAAGAATCGGCAACTATTTGGAAAAGCTTGGGAATTGCCGGAGAACGAATATTTTATTACGGAGTAGAAAAAAATTGGTGGTCGCGCGTCGGAGAGCCGGAAAAAATGCCGCCGGGGGAGCCCGGAGGGCCAGATAGCGAAGTATTTTTTGATTTTGGAACTGAGTTTGGGTTTCACGAACGCTCTATTGACAGGGCGAGACCCTGTCATCCTAACTGTCAGTGCGGGAGATTTATGGAAATTGCCAATTCAGTCTTTATGCAGTACGTCAAAAAAGAGAATGGATCGTTAGCAGAACTTCCGAATAAAAATGTCGATTTCGGCGGCGGCCTGGAGCGGTTGACCGCTGCAACCGAGGATAATCCCGATGTTTTTCAAACTGATTTATTTACTTTACTGTACCAAAACATTGAAGTATTAACCGGGAAAAAATATGGAGAAATTGACGAGGAAACACGCGCGATACGGATCATTTGTGATCACATCAAAGCGGCGGTGATGATGAGTAATGATGGAGTCATTCCATCGAATAAAACTCAAGGATACATATTGCGCCGGCTCATCCGGCGGGCTTTGTTGTATGGGAGAAAACTTGGGTTATCGCGGGATTTTTCCTATGTGGGAAAGCTTGTTCGTCCGGTGGCGGAAATTTACGGTGAAGCTTACCCGGAAGTTACGCAGAAAGCCCGGGAGATTGCTCTTCATTTAGAAGAAGAAGCGCTACGTTTCGGCAAGTCGCTCGAGCGCGGGCTGGCTGAAATTGAAAAAACACCAAAGCTTGACGGAAAAGTTGCATTTTACCTATATGAATCATACGGATTTCCGTGGGAGATGACAGGGGAGATAGCTCGGCAACGAAAACAACAAATTGACTATTTACAATTTGAACAGGAGTTCAAAAAACATCAGGAGCTATCTCGGGCAGCAACTAAAGGCATGTTTAGGGGTGGCCTAGCCGACCAAAGCGAGACAACGACTAAACTTCATACCGCGCATCACTTGCTTCTTGCGGCGCTCCAAAAAATTGTCGATCCGTCAATCCGGCAGAGGGGCAGCAACATTACTTCCGAGCGGATTCGGATGGATTTTAATTTCGGCAGAAAAATCACAGCTGAAGAGCTTAAAGATGTAGAAACTCTAGTTAACAAAAAAGTTTCTGAAAACCTGCCGGTTACGCATGTTGAAATGAAACGGCAAGAAGCGGAAAAAATCGGGGCGCAAATGGAATTTGGCCATAAGTACCCCGATAGTGTAAGCATTTACTTTATTGGCCCACAAAAATCATTTTTTTCTGCTGAATTTTGCGGCGGGCCGCATGTTTCCTTTACAGGCACGCTGGGCCACTTTACAATAGTCAAAGAAGTGACATTAGGTTCGGGAGTGCGTCGTATTTATGCGACACTGAACGAATAAAGCCGCCAGAATATGAAACTATCTACAATTTTTGATCGATTTATCAAAAAAAAATCGCCTCCAATTGAGCGGCTTTTCTCTTTGGTTATCGATGAATTATGTGTGCAATCTGCTATTTGGTTTTTGGGCGAGCGTGGAAATCCTGTAGTAACTGAGAATAAAATCGAATGTGTTGATGAGGATTCTTGGGAAGCCCGCCTAGAAGCAGCAGACAAAGCTTTGAGCGCATTAAGCGACGATGAGACGTTTAGTGATGTGCACAAAGTAGTGTTGGGACTGTCTTCACGATATCTGACTCCAACAGGAGATATTGATGTTGCAACTAGATCAGAAGTCAAAAAACTTTGTCGTGAACTTGATCTTATTCCAATAGGATTCGTATCAATTCCTGCAGCTATTGTCCACAAAATGAAAATCGAAGAAGGAATTCCACCGACAATCATCCTTCTTTGTCTTTCCAATGGAGCATGCACAGTGTCAATATATAAAGTTGGTTTACGTGTGGCGGAGGAAACGATTACAGTTGACGACGTTGTGATTCAACTAGAAGAAACACTCAAAAAATTAAAAGATACAGAGGTGTTACCGTCTCGCATACTCTTATATGGTACAGATGAAAAAAAGTTAGAACAGATTCAACACACACTTCTTAAACACCCTTGGCCTACACGAGTATCATTTCTGCATTTTCCAAAGATTGATCTTCTTCCACTATCCTACGCAGCTCAAGCAGTGAGTCTGGCTGGATCTCAAGAAACGGGAGCGACACGTGGTTTCTTGGATGAAGGAAAATCAGATATATACAAAGCGTCGGAGACAAAAAGCGACACGGTTCCCAAAGGTGAGGATGAAAATATTGTAGCGGTCGGACCAGAGGAGTTAGGGTTTCGGAGAGAGGACGTTCTGGTTAAGATGCAAAAGAATAACAATGTTAAGCACTTTATGCTTCCCAAATTACCAATTTCGAACATCCTGCGTTTGCGCGGCATACATATATTCGATACGATCTCGTTGCCGTCACTTGGAATTCCGATTGCAGGAGTGGTTGTTGCGACATGCTTTATCTTTGGACTATACATGTGGTTTTTACCAAAGGCGGTAGTTACAATACTTGTGTTGCCAAAGAAGTTGGAAGAAAAAATTGATTTGACAGTACTTACTACAGCTACCGTAGCTGATGTTAGGAGTAGAACTGTTCCGGGCAAAATGCAGGAAAAGGTCGTAAGCGGAGAGAAAGAGATTCCAGTCACAAGCAAGAAAGAGGTTGGGGATCCGGCTAAAGGGTCAGTCATCGTGTATAATAAAGCCACCTCTGAGCGAGCGCTAAAGAAGGGGATGCAGATTACTGCCGGCAACCTCATTTTTAGTATCGATGATGATGTAAAGATTGCTTCTGCATCGGAAAGCATAGGTTCAGTCACTTTCGGTAAAGGCAATGTCTCGGTGACGGCAGTTGCTATTGGTACCAAGGCTAATCTTCCGGCGGGAACTGAGTTTACCTTTAAAGATATCCCAACAAGTGTGGCGATAGCCCGAAATGATCAGCCATTTACTGGTGGTGCAAGCCGCGAAGTGACTGTTGTCTCTCGTGTTGATTACGATGCATTAACGAAAGGACTGACACGAGACTTGGTTGAGAAAGCAAAAGGAGAATTATCAACGAACGTTTCTGGTCGCGAGAAGCTTATTGATGCAACTATAGCCTCTATAGTAACAGATAAAGCGTTTCAAGAAGAGTTGGATCAAGAAGCGGATGTACTTCATGGAAAAATTACCGTCACTGTGACTGGTATTTCCTATAATGAAGAAGACATCCGAACGATATTTGAAGAACTTGTCAATTCCCAGATACCTCCTGGTTTTGAGTTGAGCACAGAACAGACATTAACGAAGATAACAGAAGTGAAGGTAAAAAAAGATAAAACTATAGGTCTATCGGCTACTATGAAAGCCACAGCAACTCCAATACTCAGCACCCGTGATATTGCAGACTCTCTTGCTGGGAAATCGATTGCGCAAGCAGCAGAGTACCTAAGGACCATTAATGGGGTAGGTGGTGTGGAGGTGTCTGTTCGATGGTCGTTGTTGCGTAATCGCTTACCGATGAATCAGGATAATATCTCGGTATCGATTGCTTTACAAGAATAACTATATCATTCGCTACAGTATGTTACTCTACCAGTATGTAAAAACACCATCTAAGAATAAGAAAACTGTCACAGTAGGCAAGAAAGTAGTACCATTTTTTTTTATGACTGTAGGAATAAGCATTCTACTATGGACCTCTTGGCCAATAGTGACATATGGTCTCGTTGATCTTCCTGGACTCACTAAAGCAGTGTCACCAGTGGGCAATGGAGAGGGCAGCCTCCTTGTTCCAGTTGTGCTTGGATCGTCAGAGGAGGCTTCGTCTATAGACTTTACAGATCCGAATATCTGGTACCCCACCTCTCCTCAGAAAAAAGTGGTAACACCGGTGAACTCCTACAAACTATCGATACCAAAACTTAGAATTTTTGATGCCTTGGTTCTTATTGCGGGAGACGATCTCAACAAGAGTATCATTCACTACGGGGGTACCGGGTTACCTGGCGGGTATGGGAGTGCGGTTATGTTTGGCCACTCAGTATTGCCACAGTTTTTTGACCCGAAGAACTACAGAACGATTTTTTCTACACTCCCGACATTAAAAAACGGTGATGACATTTTTGTAACCTATGACGGGATCACATTTCGTTATCGAGTGTTTGATATGACTGTCACGGAACCGAATGATCTTTCTTCACTTGAACAGAGGTTTGATGATTCCTATGTCACGCTTATTACCTGTGTGCCCCCGGGAACCTACTGGAAACGCCTCAATATAAAGGCCAGGCTCATCAAGCCCCTGACGACTTAACTTTATGGTACACGATCACGATCACGGACAGGAAGCCATTGATGCCATTAAAAAGAAGCTGATCGGCAAACGGCTTTCGTATCACGAGATTTTTGCCATCATGGACGAGATCGGCAAAGAAAGGCTCGGACCAGTCTTGACGACCTACTTTGCCGCCGCAGGATTTAAAGAAGGGTTTTCGGATAATGAGTTGTATTATTTAACAAAGGCAATGGTCGATACCGGACCAAGGCTGCATTTTAGCGGAATTGTAGCGGACAAGCACTCAACCGGCGGGGTTGCTGGTACCCGCACTACGATGATTCTAGTTCCCATCATTGCCGCCGCGGGATTTAAGATCCCCAAAACGTCTTCTCGGGCCATTACTTCACCTGCAGGTACTGCGGATACGATGGAAGTGATTGCCCCAGTGACATTTTCGCCGCCGCAAATTCAGCATATTGTCGAGAAGGCGGGCGGGTGCATCGTTTGGGGAGGGCACTTGGGACTAGCACCTGCTGATGATATCCTTATACAGGTCGAGCAGCCGTTGGCTTTTGAAAGCTATGATAAAATCATTGTTTCGGTGATGGCTAAAAAAATTGCCTCCGGCGCCAACCACCTAATTTTAGATATTCCCGTCGGCCCGACAATGAAAATTGTACATTTTAAGGACGCGGAGATTATCGCGAAAAAGTTTACGTTCCTCGCAAAAAAATTCAAAATTAAAACCGTCATCGATATCAACGAGGCTCGCCAAAACGCAGGTCGCGGCATTGGGCCAATACTGGAAGCACGCGACGTATTTCAAGTGCTGGAACAATCACAGGAGCGGCCTCTGGCCCTCGAGGCCAAGGCGTTGCGCCTTGCGAGCAAGCTTCTGACTATTTGTTTTGGTGATAGTTCAAAGATGAAAAATGCTGACGCCGAAACAGTGGCACGCGATATGCTCATTTCAGGAAAAGCGCTTGGGAAAATGCGCGAGATTATCAAGGCTCAGGGAGGCAACCCGCACATAGAAAGCGGCAGACTTTTGCCCGCCAAAGAGTGTTTTGAACTAAAGGCTCATCGGAAAGGCGTTATTTCTGCCATCAACAACAAGGAGATAGCCGTCGTTTGCCGTATCTTGGGTTGCCCGACCGATAAACGTGCGGGTTTATTCTTAAATAGAAAACTTGAAGAGACAGTAGACAAGGGTGATATACTCGCAACATTGTATAGTACAGACAAGTGGCGGCTTAAAGAAGCAGTCGAGACACTCAAAAATATGCCAGTCTATACAGTCTAATAAAACTATGTTCAAAAATATCATTGCTCCCATTCAGGCCTGGCTCATGAGCCAGGGCAAATGTGTCGGGTGCGGCAAAGAACTTCCAAAATTACAAGGCAGAGGCTTGGTGCGGACTACCTGCGTCTGCGATAGGGCGTATATGTACGATCCAGAGGTAGGCAAATTTCGTCGGGCGACAATTGAAGAAGCGCGATAGTATTTTATGAGGCGATTCCTTTTTTTTTGTATTGCCGTTGTTTTTTTACTTGGCGCTGGATTCCTCTGGTGGAAAGATGCCGTGGCTGCCGTTGACGCTAAAGATCCAACGCCGGCGATTTTTGTTATAGCTCGTGGAGAAGATGCGCGCAGTGTTGCTATGAGATTGGCGCAGGAAAAACTAGTTAGAAGTTCAACAGGTTTTTTCGTGTTGGTCAAATCCATGGGTATAGAGCGCAGTCTTCAGGCTGGTGACTTTCGCCTCAATCGGACGATGGATGCGAGTACGGTTGCCCAAACGCTAACCCACGGCACACTCGACGTTTGGGTAACGACCCTTGAAGGCTGGCGGGTGGAGGAGATAGCGAACAAACTTGTCAAAGAATTGGATATTCCCGAGAGAGAATTTCTGACGTATGCAAAGGAGGGATATATGTTTCCAGACACATACCTAATTCCCAAAGACGCAACGGCAGCGGCAATAGCTAAAATTTTTCTGGATAACTTCAACGCAAAGATTCCTGAATCACTGCGAAGCCAAGCTGTTAGCGTTGGGCTTCCGTTTGAGGATGTCGTCATCCTTTCCTCGATTGTCGAGCGAGAAGGAAGAAGCGATGAAGACAGGCCGATTATCGCCGGCATTCTCCTCAAGCGCCTAAAAGCAGACTGGCCGCTTCAGGCTGACGCAACAATCCAATATGCGCTTGGCTATCAACCATTTGAGAAATCCTGGTGGAAAAGATGGCTTGATGACAATGACAAAAAATTTGCCTCGCCGTTTAATACCTATCGTACGACAGGGCTGCCACCAGCTCCCATTGCCAATCCGGGAATTGCCTCAATTAAGGCAGTGCTTTGGCCAAAGGAAACCGATTACTGGTATTACATCCATGATTTGGAGGGTAGGGCTCACTACGCCAAAACTAACGAGGAGCACGTCGCAAACATTGCCAAATACCTATTATAAAATCTTAGGTTACTTAAGCCGAGGTTGGACGGTAAGGCCAATTTTGGCAAAGCCGCGATTAAGGGTGAGGATTTCATCGAGTTTTAGCTGTTGGATAATGGCAACGGATGTCGCGTCGGTAAAAGATAGTTTATGATCGGAGTATTTTGCAAATAACCTCCACGATTCTTCAAAAAGTATTTCATCTATATAAATAATTGCAAGCTGTCTTTGTCTCTCAGCTTCCTTTGTCTTTTCTCGCAAGGCTTTGGTAGATGAAAAACTTTGGTGAGTAATAAGTCGTGTCCAGGCTTCATCAAGAACGTAGTCACTGGTAAAAAAAGAGCTTCCGCCCTTGAGTTCTTTGATAAAATATGAAGAAACTGGCTTGAAATATTTTTCCTGGCTAAGCGTTAGTTCTACCCAGGCACTTGTATCAATGAAAATTCGTTTCACATTAGTCAGAAAGATAGATTTCATCTATATCGAGGCCGACAGTCCCGGTCTTACTTTTTTCAACACCGATAAGTTCTAGTAAGGCATTTTTTGGGGCAGATGTTTTTCCAACAACAGTTGCGGCTTTTGCATAGCGGTTGGCTACTGCTTTGGTTGCGTCGCGGATAACCTGAGATCGGGTCACGCGGAGCTTGCCAGCCAGCTCATCAAGTAGTAGTAAGTCAATACGATCTAAGTAGACCTGAACCCTAGTTAAATTAGTATTCATGGTGTATACACCATAACAGATGAATCTTTAATTGTCAAGAGCGCAAAAGAAGCTGCCGACCGGGGTCAGTTCGGTTAAGGAAGTATCGTTGGTTATAAATGCTGATGCGGAGCCGCCGTCGAGATTGATGGCATTGGTTAGCAAAATCCCCAGGTTTTTTTCGATTTCTTTGAGGTGTTTGGGTACGTCGGTAAGTTTTGGTCCATCAAAAAGATTTTCATTGCCGAAAAGTGCAAGAAAAACAACTGTGTTGTCGTTGGTTTGTGCTACCAGGATCCGTCGAGCGGGTTGGTCATCGCGGATGGTGAGTTTTTTGATAACACCGTCAGTCATCAAAATCGGGCCAGATTGGATACCAAAACGAACATTATCATCCGGAAGTTGACTACCAATGGTTGCATTGCCACTGACATTTACCGAAAAAAATCCATTAAAGAATGCATTTTGTTGGTAGGCGCCAAGCTGTTTGCCGCCGGCAAGAAATAAGCCGATGGGTGTGTCATCTGTTGAATAGAATGCGCCGCTTGTTAGCGTGGCGCATTGGTTTGTTCGTGCAATAGACAGGCTTAGTGCTTTTTGAGAAAAATTTGGGATGAGGAGCAACTTTTCTGGATTTTTTACAGAAAACGAAAGGACTCGAAACGATTGACCGTCTGCGTAATATGAAAGACCGCGGGTTGGCGATGGTTGGGGGAATTTGGATAACTGTGTCGGCTGCAGCGTCGGCAAAGAGCTTGACGGAGTAGAACGATGAAATAAAAACCATCCAATTCCCAGAAGACCGGCGAGGAGCACGCATTTTTTCACGGTGACTTTTTATTATATAGGGGATTGCATAGGGAAGAAATATCCGCGATACTAGATGAAGTGAGAGGAGGTGATAAAGATGGCAAAGAATAAAGGGAATAATATGATGGATATGGTAAGTTGCTGCGGGAGTCAAGTTGGACTCGTTCATGTGGTTGGGGGCGTTGGCATTGGATTCCTATTGGTGAATTATTTGGGATTGACTGACCTGATGCTTGCGGGGTGGGTACTTGTTGGCGCAGGAGTGGCCGGTCATTTTTTGGGTAAGATGAAGTAAGCTGATTCGAAAAGGGGATAAAACTGCCCGATCGTTCTGACTCGGGAGTTATATTTTGGATCGCTCCGGGTTACAATATTTTCTACTATGCCAGCCAATACCGTTCGATGTCCTCATTGCGGTAAAGAAGTGGAAATTACCCAAGCGCTTTTTCACGAGGTAGAAGTTATGGCCGAAAAGAAAGCTCGAGAAAAAGCCATCCTAGACGTGAGTTTTCAGATGAAAGATAAAGAAAATCAGATGATAGAGCTTCGTGAGCAAAACAGGGCGCTTACGCAACAACTTCTTGATCTTAATAAATCGATTCGAGAACTGAAGGAAACTGACGATATGCGGTCGCTCGAATACGAAAAAAGATTGAACGAAGCCATCGATAGGCAGCGGGTGGAACTGACCAAAACCATGACGGAAAAAACCCAACTGGAAGTTTTTGAGCTCAAAAAACAGCTCAATGATACAAGAAAGTCCCTCGATGAGGCCAAAAACAAACTCGGCCAAAAGCCCCAGCAGCTTCAAGGTGAAGTTTTTGAGCTCAGCATCGAAGAAAAGCTAAGGGGCGCATTCGTCTACGACGAAATTGCTCCCGTTGGCAAAGGGGTAGTTGGAGCTGACATTATCCAAACAGTTAAAAATCAGGCCGGTAAAGCCGCCGGCACCATTTTATGGGAAACTAAGCGAGCAAAATGGAGTCCGTCATGGCTTCCCAAACTTCGTGAAGATGCACGGCAGGTGGGAGCAACCGTAGTCGTCCTTATTTCCGAAAACACTCCGGATGATATTGACGGTTTTGGCATTCGTGAAGGCGTTGTCGTTGCATCGTATGCCTACCTTCTACCTCTTGCAGAGTTGCTTCGTCGTGCTGTCATGCAGGTGGCAGCAGCAAAAAGTATGGCAGCTAGTAAAGATGAAAAACTCGAATTTCTTTACCAATACATCTCAAGCGATACGTTCCGTCATCGCTTTGAAGCGTATGCCGAGAGCATCCGCGAGATGGAAGAAGACCTCGCAACTGAGCGTCGAAGCATGGAGCGGCTGTGGAAAAAGCGCGAGACACAAATTCGACGCGCACTCACCAACATGGCCAAAATGTATGGTGAGCTTCAGGGCGTGATGGGCTCGGCATTGACGGAAATTCGCGCATTCTCTTTGCCGGAGCTTTCGAAAAAATCATTAGATCCAGACAGCTAAGATAGTGCCCATGACCATCATGCCGACTAAGACTTGGCCCACATTGATCAGGTATAACTGAAATGGTTTGCCGCCAAAGAGGACATCGCGCAAAGCCGCCGGAACAACCGTTCCCAGCCCCATCCATAGACCAACGAGAGCTCCATCCATCGGGGTATAGGCTGCTGCAAAGTTGACAAAATGGGCAAGGATAAACGCTGAAACGAGGGCGCCGGCGGTCATGATGGCGTAGGATTTACTTATGCCTTGTTTTTTTATATCAACGAGCTTTTTGTCTGTAAAACCCATCAACTTTACCCACAGTTTGCCAAATAAAGCTGGCGAGTACCAAAGAAACCCAATTGCCATGTTAGCAGCTGTGGCTACTAAAATCGCCCAAGAATTTACCGCTGTATCAAGAAGCAACATGGTATTTCCTCCTTCTTTAATAAGATATACTTAAATTTTTGTATTGACAAGGGGGTGAATTTATGTATAATAACAATATCTTCTCATGTATTTAAGAGGCGGACGTTCATTGTTCGCTTATTTTTGTTGTCTTTTTTTGAACTTATACTGATGGCTAACGACGGAATTAAAACTCATCGAAAAGTCTGGAGTACGGAATATGCACATCTTCCTCCTTTGGACTTAACCCTCGTTCAACGCGAGTCCTATCAATGGTTCCTGGAACACGGTATTCGTGAGCTTTTAGATGAGGTGTCACCTATTCCGGACTTTACCGGAAGAAATTGGGAACTTTCCTTTGGTGACTATTTTTTCGGCAAACCGCGCCTGAACCCGGCACTGGCAAAAGATAAAGGCCTCACATTTGATATGCCGCTCCGTATAGTAGCTCGATTGAAAAATAAACAAACGGGCCACGAAGTTACCCAAGAAGTTTTCTTAGGAGACATTCCCGCTATGACGGAAAACGGTACATTCATTATCAACGGGATAGAACGCTGTGTGGTAAACCAACTCGTTCGTTCTCCCGGTATATATTTTACAGGCAATATTGATGCAGTAACTGGCCGGCCTCTTTATTTAGCTGAGATCCGTCCTATGCATGGAAGCTGGATAGAATTTCTTGTCACTCGCAATAATATCCTTATGGTCAGAATCGACCGAAGAAAAAAATTTTACGCCACGACTTTTTTGCGTGCCATCGGACTTTCAGATAACAAAACGATATTTTCTACATTTTCCGATGTGGACATACACTCCAATCATGCCTATATAGAATCAACGATAATAAAAGACCCAACCACGAGCCAAGCAGAGGCAGTTCTTGAGATATATAAAAAGCTTCGACCTGGAGAACCGATTGTATTGGAAAATGCTCAAGAACTACTTCGCGCAATGTTTTTTGACGTGCGCCGCTATTCACTCGATCGGGTCGGCCGCTATAAGATGAACAAAAAGTTATCACTGAAAGTTCCCAACGACAAAGCACATTGGATGCTGACACAAGAGGATATCGTTGGATCAATCAAGTATCTTATCGCACTGTGTAATGGGATGGGCGACGTAGATGATATCGATCATTTAGGCAACCGACGGGTCCGACGAGTTGGAGAGCTCGTCTCAACGAATGCATTCCGCGTAGGACTGCTTCGACTCGAGCGATCCATCAAAGAAAAGATGAGCTTAGCTGGTCCGACTGCAGTTGATTTAACCCCGTCACAGTTGGTGAACGCTCGTCCCATCATCGCTGCAATTAATGATTTTTTCCGCACTAGCCAATTATCAACTATTCTTGATCAGACAAATCCTTTAGCCGAAGTAGATAATCTGCGCAGATTGACAGTCATGGGCGTAGGTGGGATCTCGCGGGAGCGAGCATCTTTTAGCATCCGGGATATTAACTCCAGTCAATACAGCAGAATATGTCCCATCCGAAGTCCCGAGGGACCCAATATAGGATTAGTTACCTATATGACACTATACGCACGAGTCAACGAGTATGGATTTCTGGAAGCACCGTACAGAAAAGTGGTGAAAGTATACCAGGGAAGTACGGCCAAGATGCGTGTTTCCGATGAGATGGTATATCTTTCCGCCGATGACGAATACTATCACACTATCACACACGCCGGGGTGAGAATAGATAGCGATGGTATGATTATAGACGAACGTGTCCCCGTACGGTTAAAAGGAGAATTTTTAGAAGCAGATGTTGCTAAGGTAGAGTATATTGACATTGTGCCTCGACAAGTGGTGGGTGGACCGGCATCGCTCATACCATACTTAGCTCACGATGAAGCTAACCGAGCCCTTATGGGCACTCATATGCAAGCACAGGCTGTTCCGCTTGTATTGCCACAATCTCCAATTGTCGGTACTGGGATGGAGAGAGCTATTGCCGAATCGCTCGGGCGGGTGATACGAGCGCCGAGTGATGTAACTGTGTTATATGCTGATGCTACTCGCATCATTTATAAATCTAATGATGGCGACGAAATGACGATAACGACGCAAAAATTTCTTCGGTCCGCACAATCGACTTGTTACAATCAGCGAGTGTTGGTAAAGAGCGGAGATAAAGCGATAGCTGGAGATGTACTTATTGATGGACCTTCGAGTGAGACAGGAGAACTTGCCCTTGGTGCAAATTTGACCATTGCCTATATGAGTTATGATGGATTAGGTTATGAGGATGCTATTGTGATTTCTGATCGGCTAGTGAAAGAAGATGTGCTTACGTCTATAAATCTTGAAGAATATGAGTGTAGTGTCGTACAGACAAAACTTGGACCGGAGGAAACCACTCGAGATATCCCAAACGTCAGTGAAGAAGCACTTCGAAATCTGGATGAAGGTGGTATTGTCGTAGTCGGAGCTCAAGTAGGGCCAAATGACATATTGGTTGGAAAGATTGCGCCAAAGGGCGAGACAGAGTTGACAGCTGAAGAAAGACTTCTTCGATCAATATTTGGAGAAAAAGCTCGTGAAGTGCGAGATACATCATTACGGTTGCCCCACGGAGAGCGTGGAACGGTGATTAAAATAAAAATTTTAGATCGAGATGCAGGGGATGAGCTTGAACCAGGGACCCTACGAAAAATTGTCGTATGGGTGGCTCAGATACGAAAAGTCGTTATTGGTGATAAACTCGCAGGACGACATGGCAATAAAGGAGTGATATCAAAAATTGTCCCACAAGCTGACATGCCGTACTTGGACGATGGTACTGCTGTCGATATTATCATATCACCACTTTCTGTCCTTTCTCGCATGAATTTAGGGCAACTACTTGAGTCTCATTTAGGTTGGGCGGCGCAAAAGCTATCGGTGAAGGTAGCACTTCCAGTATTTAGTGGCGCCAGCGAGGATAAGCTTGTTGAAATGCTCCACAATGCACATCTCCCGATGGATGGGAAAACGACACTTTACGATGGTCGAACAGGAGAACCCTACAAAGAGCGCATCACGGTAGGTATTGCTTACATCATGAAACTCATCCATATGGTGGAGGACAAAACCCACGCGCGTTCTACCGGTCCGTACTCGCTGGTCACACAGCAGCCGCTTGGCGGCAAGGCTCAAATGGGTGGACAGCGATTGGGAGAGATGGAAGTATGGGCACTTGAGGCACACAGGGCAGCGCATATACTTCAAGAGATGTTGACGATAAAATCAGATGACGTTATCGGTCGGGCAAAAGCGTTTGAAGCCATTGTGAAAGGAACAGATATCCCTGCATCAACAGTCCCAGAATCTTTTAAAGTGCTTGTCAAGGAACTTCAGGCACTTGGACTCCATGTTGAGCCGGCTATGGCTGTTGCAGGGACGACTGCATCATCGACAAATACAGGAGATGATTCTGCTGGCACAACGCTTTTGCCGCCTGCGAAAACACAAGATGGTACTGTTGATGGCGTGAAAAACGATGGATAAATCTTACATGGACAACAAAAACATTTTCGCCAATGTGGTTGACTTTAGAGGACTTCGAGTTAAGATTGCATCCTCAGACGAGATCAAAAATTGGTCTTACGGAGAGATAACGAAGCCAGAAACGATAAATTACCGGACACTGAAACCAGAAAAAGACGGCCTCTTTGATGAACGCATCTTTGGGCCGACGAAAGACTGGGAGTGTTACTGCGGTAAATATAAACGGATCCGCTATCGCGGTATCATTTGCGATAAGTGCGGTGTTGAAGTGACACAGAGTAAGGTTCGTCGTGAGCGCATGGGTCATATAAGCCTAGCTGTTCCGACAGCTCACGTTTGGTTTTTTAAAGGAGCTCCGTCGAAACTTTCGCTCCTTCTAGACATTAGCCCACGAGCATTGGAGGGAGTTATCTATTTTGCTCAATATCTAGTCATTTCGGTTGATGAAGAGAAACGAAAAACAGTCCTTAAGATGTTAGAAGAAAAAGGGAACCAGCGTATCGAAGATGTAAAAGAGCTCCATGAGAAAGAAAAAGTGAAGAAGAAAGAAGAGTACAATAAAGATAAAGCAGCTATACGAAGTAGAATGGCTGGAAAAGAGGTAATAGAATTGGCTTTATCAGAACTATCGTTAAAAGAACGGCAGGAAGGAGCACTTTTAGATGATCATGAAAAACAAGAAGTAGAAAAGATAAAAGAAATTATCGACTCTCTTACCTCATTGGTTCGTAGCATCAAGCCACTTTCGACAGTAACTGAAGACGAATATCTTCGTTTAGATGAATATGAAGCTGCGTCATTTTTTGACGTTAGTATGGGAGCAGAGGCACTCATTTCGGTCATATCTAAAATCGATCTGAATAAACTTGCCGCCCAACTGCGTGACGAGATTGGGAAAACGACAGGCCAGCGGCATATAAAAGCAACCAAGCGGTTACGAGTTGTTGACGGGATGCGTAAAGCGAGTATTCTCCCAACATGGATGATCATGAACACGCTTCCAGTGATTCCACCAGATCTGCGACCCATGGTACAGCTGGCTGGTGGGCGGTTTGCCACGAGCGACCTCAACGATCTTTACCGTCGAGTCATCAATCGCAACAATAGGCTCAAACATCTCATGGATTTAGGAGCACCTGAGATTATTTTACGAAATGAAAAACGTATGCTCCAAGAAGCAGTCGACAGCCTCATAGATACGACACAACGCCCTACATCACGTATCGTTCAACCCCTTCGGTCGCTCTCCGATATGCTTCGAGGAAAGCAGGGTCGATTCCGTCAAAACCTATTGGGCAAGCGAGTCGACTATTCTGGCCGTTCTGTCATAGTTGTTGGTCCGGAGCTCAAACTTACCCAGTGTGGCCTGCCCAAAGAGATGGCCCTTGAGATGTTCAAGCCCTTTGTTCTTCGTGAGCTCATCGTCCGTGGCATTGCCCCCAACGTCAAAAACGCCAAAAATGTATTGGACTGTAGAACGCCGGAGGTTTATGACATACTCGAGGAGATTACAAAAAATCACCCGGTTCTCCTTAATCGTGCGCCAACACTGCATAAGCTAGGTATTCAGGCATTTTATCCAATCCTTATCGAGGGAAGCGCTATTCGTATTCATCCTTGTGTCTGCGCTGGTTACAATGCCGATTTTGACGGAGATCAGATGGCCGTTCATATTCCACTTGGTTCTTCTTCACAGGAAGAGGCGGTACGTCTGATGTTGCCCACACACAACTTACTAAAGCCAGCAGATGGATCTCCTATTACGGTGCCAAACAAAGAAATGGTTTTGGGCTGCTATTATTTTACCACTATTGATGCAAAATATGCGGGGTTGGCAGAAGCAGATTACCCGTTAGTTGGTACCAAAGAAGAAGCACTATACGCATACAATACAGGACGAATTGCGTTGCGTCAGCCTATCCGCGTAAAACTTGGGGAAACCATAGTTGCCACGACGATCGGTCGGATACTTCTCAACGAAAAATTGCCGGAAGGGTCTGAATTTCTTAACGTACCGGTGAAGGCCGCTACCATAAAACAGATTATTACGTCTGTATTGACCAAATATAGCAAAGAAGATGTTGTTGCCCTTATTGACAATCTTAAAGATATCGGATTTTTGGGCGCCACATATTGCGGAGGGTTGTCCGTATCGGTGTTTGATTGCTTGATGGTAGATGAGAAAAAACATGTTTTGCTCCAGGCTGAACAAAAAGTTTCCGAGGTAGATAGCAACTATCAACAAGGACTTATTACTCTTGACGAAAAGAAACGATTGTCTAACGAAATTTGGATTGAAGTCACTGAACGTCTTGCCGATATGACGTGGCAGCGGATGTCGGCAAACAATCCGGTTAAAATGATCATCGATTCCGGCGGAGCACGCGCCTCACGTGATCAACTCAAGCAACTTTCTGCTATCAAGGGGTTGGTCGTAGATCCGCTCGGAAAAATCGTCGAGTTACCCACCAAGAGCAATTACCGTGAAGGCCTATCAATTTTTGAATACGTGACCTCTACCCGTGGATCGCGCAAAGGTTTGACCGATTCCGCACTCAAAACCGCCGACGCAGGCTATTTAACTCGACGATTGGTCGATGTGGCTCATGATGTCATTATTAGGATAGATGATTGTGGTACTACTGAAGGCTGGGAGATTTCCAGACACGAAGATCGGACTGCAGCATTTTCTACCCGTCTCATTGGTCGGATTGCCGCCGAAGACATACTGGCAGCTAGCGGAAAAAAGGTATTCATAGCTAAGGGGGAGGAGATTACCGACATTAATACAAAAATCGTTGATGAGCTTCAATTGAAGTCTGTTCTTGTCCGATCTCCAATCATGTGTCAGTCCAAGTACGGCATCTGTATGGCTTGCTATGGAAGAGATTTTTCGACCAATGCGATGGTAGGAATAGGTACTCCTGTCGGCGTAATTGCTGCTCAATCAATCGGTGAGCCAGGCACACAACTAACGATGCGGGTTAAACATGCAGGAGGTATTGTAGGCCTAGACGTTACCCAGGGACTTCCTCGAGTTGAAGAACTTTTTGAGATGCGGACCCCTCGAAGCTTATCTCCCGTTACCGATATTGCTGGAAAGGTAGAGGTGACAGAGACTGACTCTGGATATAGAGTTCGTATCCATAACACACAAATTAAACCACCAGAAGAGCGTGAATATCTTATTCCACTAACAGCAGAATTGGCTGTGAAAGATGGTGATCTGGTTGCCGCAGGGGACGCATTGGCCAGTGGATATCTTGATGTACGCGAAGTATTGCGAGTGCGTGGACTTCGAGCAGCGCAAAAATATCTTATCACTGAAGTTCAGCAAGTATACGAATCACAGGGTATAGCCATAAATGATAAACACTTTGAAGTGATAGTTCGCCAGATGAGTCAAAAGGTTCGGATAGATACATCTGGCGATACTATGCTTTTGCCGGGAGAGATGGTTGATCGTAACCGATTCAAAAGTGAAAATGCTCGCGTATTGGTATCCGGTGGAGAGCCGGCAACAGCCCAAATAGCTATCCTTGGTATTACTCGGGCTTCTCTCTATACTGAGTCGTGGTTATCTGCGGCTTCTTTTCAAGAAACAACGAACGTGCTTACAGACGCAGCACTCGAAAGCCGCGAAGATCATCTGCTGGGATTAAAAGAGAATGTTATCATTGGCAGACTTATTCCAGTTGGTCCCGAGAGAGCAAAAATATCAAGTTAACATGCCTACGATTAATCAACTCATTAAATACGGCCGGAAGCCAAAGGCCAAAAAGATCAAAGCTACCGCCTTGCGCAAATTTTTTAATGCAAAAGATTCGGCTAGCTCTTCTTTGCCGGCACCATTTAAGAGGGGAGTAGTCACCTTAGTACGAACCATGACGCCAAGAAAGCCTAACTCGGCTCTAAGAAAAGTAGCCCGCGTTCGGCTTTCCAACAAACTGGAAGTCACAGCCTATATTCCCGGTATCGGTCACAGTATCACAGAACACGCCATTGTATTGGTGCGTGGTGGTCGCGTACCCGATCTTCCAGGGGTCAAATATCACATTGTCCGCGGCAAATATGATGCCGGCGGGGTTGAAAATCGGCGCCAAAGCCGAAGCCGCTATGGGGCCAAGTCCACCTCCGGTCCTACAGCTGCCGCGGCAAGTTAATGAAGCTTTAAAGGAATTATGCGAGGAAAACGAACAAAAAAAGTCTTGCTGCCCGCGGATCCAATGTACGGGAACCGGCTGGTTTCGCGTTTGATTAACCGGATCATGTTTTCTGGTAAAAAGCGCGTGGCAGAGTCCGTGGTCTACAAATCGTTTGATCTCATTAAGGAAAAAGGCGAGGATCCGGTCAAGATTTATGAATTAGCTGTTATGACGGTCGGACCCAAGATGGAAGTGCGGCCACGCCGAGTAGGTGGTGCTTCCTATCAGGTGCCAAGCGAAGTGCGCGGCGATCGACGGATTGCCCTGGCGCTTCGATGGATCGTCCAATACGCCAAAAAGCGCTCCAACAAAGAATACCATACCTTTGCAGAAAAATTAGCAGCAGAGCTTTTGGACGGAGCGAAGGGGGTTGGGGAGGCCATCAAAAAACGAGACACCGTCCACCGCATGGCAGAGGCAAACCGAGCGTTTGCTCATTTTAAATGGTAATGGCCCTTACCGCACCCACGCAGCACTGGTGCTTTGGAAGAGTTTAGATGCTGATATTACCCAAACGTAAAAGCGTAGAGGACGAGGGCTCCGTCGAGAGAGTTTTGGTGCATGCCGAAGCCTTTATTATGACCTAGAGGATTTTGTCGGTTTTTTGACGAAGGCAATCCAATAAAGGAGGAATGCGATGACGAGGAGCGCAAAAGCAATACCCATTTGTGTTGATATTGTGGCCAAACTAGGCATATGCAGCCTCCTTTAAGCGAAACGCTATTAACAAGCACAGTATACCAGACGGTAAATTTATTAACAAGAGCGCAGCGATGTCAGCGATAGTATGTATTCCGAGTACTCCAGGAAAAATGAGGAGCGAACCAAAGAATCCAGCGGCTAAATTTGTAAATAACTCTCCCAAGACTGTTCCCTTGATTTTAGACAAAGCGACACGCATGTAGGATTAGGTTTAATTGAAGAAAAGTGTTGATAAAAACGATAGTTTGAGGCTTTTCAATCTT
>CAZUOM010000007.1:0-76618 GCA_964621305.1 uncultured Gammaproteobacteria bacterium
TTTCCCAAAACAGCGTCAATAACTGACTTCATCAACACATAATTTCCATTAAGCCGATAAGATTACGTAAGAAGGGATTATACAGAGAAAGACAGTAAAAGTCAAGCCTATAGTGTAATAGTCGTTTGATGTAATAGTCGTTTGACTATGGAAACAGTTTCGGATTCAGCCAGTCGGCGTGATCGTCGGTATTACCGTCGCCTCCGTCGGTGACAACGAGACCCAGAATTTTTACTCCGGACACGTCTACTTCGGTATGTCCCGGCAGGTCAAAACGGCCCTGGCGGGCCGAACGGTGTAAGAGTTTTCCGTCTCCGTAGATTTCAAAGACGACCGAGCCTTTTTCTCCCGCTTCGGTGTCCACCCCATAGTCGGTTGAGAACTTTTTAAAGTGTCCGCCGATGTCGTAATTAAAAAAGCTCCGTGCGTGCGTGCCGATTCCCGATCGGTAAAATGCATATTGGTCGGAAAGGAACGCCTGTTTATTGATGGCAAACTGAGCACCAACTGGCATATTTTTTACTGGCCTGCCGTAGTCTTGCTCGCTGACGTGTGGGGTAAGTTTTGTGATGGGCACAGGGGATTTAACCAGAAGTGGAAGATTTTTGACGACTATTAGGCCAAACAGTGTAACGAGGGGTATTGCCGATATGATCCAGTGTGAGCTTTTGGCTACAAAAACAACGAATACGCCATAGAGACCCATAAGCATGATGGCAGTGACGATAGTCCATGGCGCCTGGGTTAGTGACGAGAGGATGGGAAACCCATTGAGCGGATAGTTGAAAACCAACGCGGTGTGGAGATTATAAAAATATAAAATTGTAAATATTAAATATAAAATAGAAAAAACTTTAAAATTTTTTACGAACGGTGCCAAGAGGAGGAGAAAAACCGATAGGGGAAAAGCGTAGCGGTCATGAGATTGGGTTTGGAAGAGAAAAAAAGCTGCATTAACTAGTATCAAACTTTCGATAAATGTTCGAATATGAATTTTACTTGTTAATTGTCTTAGGGTTGCAAATAAGTAAAAGCTGGAAAACAATATTAGTCCGACTGTTTTTGCATTGGCAATTCCTATGGCGAGCAATTTGTCCGAAACTTGCATCCCCTTTGCTCCGGTGACAATCCACCAGAGGTTAAACGCGTTGAGGCTCATCCAAGGGAAGTAATCGTAGTTTTCAGTCAGCGATTTTACGACTCTTGCCATATTGCGGGATAAGAAAAATTCGATATTCAGTCCGAAAAACGCCAAAGCCGCCCCGGAAATTGCGCGGATGAGAGATTCAGTTCCGAGATGTTGCCAGACGAACAGGAAAAACAGCGGTCCGTAGATGATGTTTTGGAGTTTAGTCATCATGGCGGCCATGAAGATGGCCCCTGCCGTCATCGGGCGGTTTTTGATTACGGCAGCCAGTGCCAGAAGGAAGAGAAACAGGCCCACGCTATCGACCTGCCCCCAGAGTGCGCCGTCGATGATTGAGATGGGATTTAGCAAATACAGCGACGCTAGCAGAAAGCGAAGTTTATTTTTGGTCAACCAGATGATGACTCCTGCAATGCCAAAATCGGCAAGGATGGGGAATGCTTTTGAGATCCCTAAAAATAGCACATTAAGATTGCTCCAGAACTGATTGAAATCATGGGGGTTTGCAAATAACGAATACATCCAGACCATTAGTCCCAGAACGTAATTAAATGGGGTAGGGTAGTTGCTATTGGTTATCGCAACACCTTTGACAATGCCCATGTCGACAACTGCAAGCCCCCATGACTTCCAAAAGGCAACATCCGCCTCAAAGCCAGGGTTGGGGATCAGGACGAGACGGGCAAGCAGCGAACAAAACAGCACAACCCAAAACCAGCGGGGCATCATATGAAGCAATTGTACCAGGAGTAAAATCGTAATCGATTCACCCACTCCATGTAATGCTTTCAACGATTCGGTCAAACACTGATTGTTGGAGGAATTTTCCAGTTGTCCAGAGAATGAGGTTCGGTTTATTGGGGATGGGGATAAAGACGTTATCAAATGTCGAGTTGCCTGTTGACTTAGTGTAGCGTGCACGAAATCCTTTCAGTCCTGACTTAGTGGTGATTTCTTTAATGCTAGCAACCCCCGTGTAGTCATACTGCTTCCACCATTGTTCTACGTACTGTCGTTTGGGTTTGTTGATATAGTCTTTCATATCTGGAATACTATTGAGATCCTCTATGCGTAGAAGTAGGTTTTCCTGCGGGTTGGTGTCGCCCCAAAATATAGTGACAGCATCAAACGGGTCATTGGGAAAGAGTCCGAGAGAGAGGGAAGACGGGTAGGAAAATGAATACTGATAGCGCTGGCCTTTCCAGGTGGTCCAAGCGACGCTATCAGGAATCGGGATTTTGTCTGAGATAGTTTTTGATTGTTTTTGCCCTGAGGAGCTTTGCGACGAAGGAGATGGCCCGAGGTAGGAAACACCTCCCGGCAAAATAATCTGCGGAGTCCGGGACTTGGTGTGCCGGTATGAAAGATAGGTTGCGCAAGTAAGGATGACGAATGCGATGGCGGCAACTAGAATCGTCTTTTGTAATTCTTTGGGCAACACTTTTTCTGTTTCCATGAGATTACTTTACCAGGGAAAAGACTAGATGGTCAAGGTTGACAAAAAATAAATAATCGTTATAATTATAACGAATTCATATGAATACAACGACCTTGCAAGTGCCACTGCCCAAATCTTTGAAAGCGTCTGCTACGGCCGTGGCACGGGATTATGGCTTCTCTTCCCTTCAGGATATCGTGCGCCTATTTTTGGCTAAGTTTGCCAAGCGGGAGCTCGTTATATCAGTAGGCGAGTCTGCAGTACGGCTGAGCGCAAAGAATGAAAAACGGTATCTAAAGATGGATAAAGACTTTGATCGCGGTAAAAACGTTTATATAGTCAACAGCGTGGATGAGCTGATGAAAGATCTTACTTCATGAGAGTCGGTCGTCATAGGCAGTTTCGGAAACACTTTAAGCAGCGGATTGAATTCAACACATCACTCGTAAATAAATTTGACGAGAGACTCCGGCTGTTTTTGTCAAATGCAAGACATCCGCTGTTAAACGATCATCAGTTATCTGGATCAAAAAAGAGTTACCGGGCGTTTTCCGTGACTGGTGATATCCGGGTAGTTTATCGTATTGAAGGAGACGTGGTCCGTTTGTACGATATCGCAACTCATAATCAAGTTTACTGATTCCATACATAGATCTTCCGATATTTTGAGGGTGTGTAGTGTGCTATAAGAAAATCCAAATCTTCTTTTTTTGGTTTCCACAGTGACTGGCCAGTGCGGTCGAGAATGAGAAATTGGGTATGATTGGAAATGAGCGATTGGGTAAGCGTTGGAGCCTTGGTTTTGAGCTTGTCGACAAACTCTGCGTATGGGTGGCAGCAAATAAAGTATCCATCTGGACGGAAGACGTATGAGCCCACCATGTCATAGAATGTATCCGTTGGCTTGCTCATGGTTAGAACGTCTCTGATGACCTGAAGTTGCTCAGCGTTATTTGCTGCAGCTGTAGTCCGCTCGCGGTACTGGAGGAAGAACGAAGGTAGAATGCTTAAAATTATCATGAGCATTATGGGATGATAGATCTTATAGATTGCCGTCGCCGAAAGTAGGCTTGCGACTGCCGAAAGGGGAATGAAGTATTGAACGTATGGAGCAGGGAAGAGAGCAAGAAAGAGAAAAGCAGAGAGAGTAAAACATGCAGAAAACATGGCAAAAAGTTTGAATTGCTTCCACATAATCCACAATCCAGTCAGTGCGCTGATCCAGATGCCCATGTTTACTAACCACGGGAAGCTTACTCCTCCCACTCCGAGATAGACAAGCGGCCATGGAGAAAGGGCAGCAAAAAGTGAGAATTGTTCTTTGCCACTATTGACAACAAATTGCGTATGGGAAAATGCTTCCCAGGCAAAGAGATGGAGATTGTTTGCAAAAAGATAGACCGCAAATAACCCCAAAGGAATGAGAAAGCCGATGCTTAGCATAATAACCATAGAGAGAGAAAATTTTTTTTGAAAAATGATAAGGACAAGAACCGCTGGTAGCGCATAGATTATTTTAAAAAAGACCAAGAAGCTCGTACCCAGGAGCAGGCCTATCGTGAGAGATTTTTTTGCCGTCAACATGGACCACGTGAGCATTCGTTCGACGGCCAGAAAATACAGAGCGGTCATAAGCATGTCTGGTCGGATGTCGATGGTTTTGTCAAACGTCATAGGGAAGGTTACGAAGATGAGGAGGGAAAGCCATGACGCGATTTCGTTTTTCGTCGTTCGTTTGGCAATACGAAAAAGGATAAAACTATTGATGATATACAAACCGAATTCCCAGAGGCGAGCCAGAAGAAGGAGGCGGTCGCTCGGCTCAAGATTGAGGATAGGCCAAAGAAACCATTGATAAATTGGGGTAGTATAAAAGAAAAAGTCCTGGTAAGGCAGCTTATTTTGGGCTATCAGCCAGGCCCAGTGGAGATGCGCAAACTCATCGGGGTCAAAAAACCGTACCAGCCCCACATGAAGCCTGGCCAGAAGAATCAATCCTATGCTTGCCAAAATAAGTAGGCGGAGAAGATTCCTTTTCATCTTACCTATAATACAGTAGACTCAACAGTTAATGTTGTCTAACTAAAGCGTTTGTGTCACTATGGAAAATAGAGGGGAAAAAATCGAGTATATTGTAGTATCAATTGTTATCGTTTTAGCTGTTGCCGCAAGCATATCGCAGACGATTCTTTATGCCATAAAGACCCCTGCAGAGCGCTCGTTTTTGTTTATCCATAACTACATCGAAGACTACTACTATTATCTTCATCTCATGCGCCAGGGATGGGAGGGAAATTGGTTGGCGACGTCCTGGATGAGCGCCGAAGTGTTCCCCGGCGCGTTTGTGAATGTCTTTTTTTTGCTTTTGGGACATGCAGCAAAACTCATCAACGTATCATTGCCAGCAATGTATCTTTTAAGCCGCGTCGTGGGGGCAGGGGCGTTGATTTTCTTTGCGTATCTTTTGATTGCTCGCATCTTTGCCGACTCGGCTATCAAGCGACTGACTGCGCTTCTGTTTGTTTCTTTCTCGACATACTGGTGGGGATGGGAAAACGGGCAGCCTTCTGTTGTACGGCTTGTTCATGAATGGACAGAGCTGGACCCCTTCTTTCGCATGAGCTTTGTGCCGCATCACCTATGGGCAAAAGTTTTTATGCTCGTCTCTTTATTTGTTTTCGCCACAACCCAAAAAATGACACTCAAAAAATGTGTGGTGGTAGGGCTACTCACAGCAGCAATAGGTTTTACCAACCCGGTGGCTTACGTGACGTTGGTGCCGACACTCCTGCTTTGGGTTTTGTTTTGTTTCGAAAGACATTCTCTTGCCAAATTGGTACCGATCCTTACGGTGGTCCCAGTTGCGGCTTTGGTGGCCTTTTACCATCGTCATATCCAACAGAACATCTTTCCCTGGACCAGTTACCTAAGATGGGAGAAGGTAGAGTATCCCATTAGGGTTTCTGACTATCTACAGGCATTGGGTCCAACCGTTCCTTTGTTCCTTCTTGCACTTGTTTGGTTGTGGAAGAGAAAGAGTGCTGGTAGGCTATTGATTGCCTGGGTGGCAAGCAGTTGGATCGGGCTTTTTTTGGTTCCATACATTCCTTTAAGTAACAGTCGGTACCTTGGCGGATACCAGTTTATTCCGCTTGCCATCGGGGCGGTTGCTGGAATCTGGCGGCTGAGGTATCCGGTGGCCCGAGCGGTTATGGCGATGGCGCTTCTGGGTTACTTTTCAGTTGGACTTTTGGCGTCTTGGAGAGAGCATGTCGGGTACGTGGAACAAAACAAAAACAGTATCCAAGTTTATGTGCCAAACGATCTTACGGATGCGTTTCGTTTTATTGAAAAAAATACGTCCAAAGACAGCGTCATTGCGGCCCCCTATGAGATTTCTACGATGATTCCGGCCCTCACTGGACGCCGCGTGGTTGCCGGACACCCCATGATGACCTATCAAGCGCAAGAGAAACGAGCGGATCTTGAAAAAATTTTGTCCGGACAAGTGAGAAAATACAACCCATCCTACCTTCTTGTACCAACTTCCCATCGACTGCCGTATCCGGTGGCTTTTACCAATTCTTCCATCGTTTTATATAAATTTCCGAATTGAAAAAATGCCGACGTGCCGTGTTTCCTTGGGTAGTGGCGTACACCAACTTCTGCAAAGCGAGCGCCTGATTTTTGCAGTTTGCAAATTAACTCAAGACAGATGACGCCGCTTGTGCTCGTGAGGACAATGTTTTTTAGTAGCGAACGCCGGATGAGACGAAAATCGCAATCAATATCCCGGATTGGGATGGAGTAAAGGCGATGAAGGGCCCAATTGTAGAGTGTGCCCATGACGCGACGGATCATTGGGTCGCTCCGGCGGACTTTATATCCGTTGACCACATCAATCCCCGGGCCGAGTTTGCTTGCCAGCTTTTTTAGTTGGTTCGGGTCATATTGGCCATCGCCGTCAGTATAAAACACCCAGTCGTAATTTGACGCGGCAAAACCGGCTCGTAGCGCCCCGCCGTAGCCACTAGGGTAGCGGTGACGGACAGCACGAAGGCGGGGGTATTTTTTGGCAAGTTTTTTTAAGACACCCGGTGTGTCATCAGTTGACCCATCGTCGATGACGATAATTTCGTATGCGTTAGTTATGACACGAGCCACCCGATCGGCTTTTGCAACCAGCTCCGGCAAAACCGGCGCGTCGTTGAGCGTGGGGAAGAAGATGGATAGAGAAGAAAGTCTCATGTTGCAAAGTAGCCGCGGGTAAAAAGCGTCATGTATGCCAGGAATAATATGAAGGAGATAGTAAAGCAGGCGAGCTTAATGAGCCAGTGCCTGGAGATGAGCAGGAGGCAGATTGTCAGATACATGGGGAAGAGGTGCAAGCCGTAGCGCGGGAAACCGGCGAAGGTGCCGGTGATAGTGGGAATAAGGACTGAGACAAAGAAAAAGACCCAGTATGACGGTCGAATTTTTTTATATGCATAAATGAGGAGGGCGATGAGGAAAAGAACAAACCCCAGTTCTCCGACTGCCACCCAATAGTTGAGTTTGGCCGGATCTGCCGTGATAAGAATTTTGAAATACCGCCAAAACACCTGAAGCGGAAACACCGGTTTATCCTGTTCCCAAACCTTCATCGCATCAAAAAGTGCATACCAGCTGCCAAATTTATACTGGACGTAAGAGAGGTAGCCAGCAAATGCACCGGGAATGAGCAGGAATGAAAAAAAAGGTTTCCAGTTCGCGATTTTAACTGCCGTCAGATACTCGACGATTAAATACCAAAATAACGCCAGCCCGTTAAGACGAGTCAGTGTGGCAAAGGCTCCGGCAAGACTTGCTGCAAGCCAACGTTTTTGTCTGCCCCAGTAAATGGAAAGCGTAGCAAGAAAGAAAAAGAGTGAATCGTTGTAGACGGCGCCATAATAAAAGCTCGTGGGCCAAGATAGCACGATGAGGAAAACAAGCGGGACGAGGGAGGCGAGGCGATCTAGAACTAAAAGCTTTCGAATAACGAAAAGTGCTGCCACTAGGGCGGCAAGAGAGACGAGCTGTCCAGCGATAAGGAGGGGCAGGCCCGTTAATTTTCTTACCACCCACATGGCCGCAGGGAAAAGCGGAAAAAAAGGCTGTTGGCCATGAAGATAACCTTCCTGTTGGGCCACTGCCATGTAATAGAAGCCGTCGAGGTTTCCCCATACCCAGAGGCCATATGGAAGGTCCAGGCCGAACTGGGTGAATTTTATATCGCGGATAGCGGTCAAGGGTTCTTGTAGCGGCATGAGACCTGCCAGTCCATAGGAAGCTGCAATAATTGCTATTTTCCAAAGAATTACCAAGCCGACGACAAAGAGAAAAAAACGACTAGACATATTGGAAAAACCGTTTAAGAGAGTCAACGATATAGTAAACATCCTTCTTTGTCAGAAATTCGTGGAAAGGTAAAGAGATAACCCTATCTGATAGGCGTTCCGCTACGGGGAAATCGCCACGCCTACGGCCAAGCATGGCAAATGCAGGAACCAGGTGGACGGCGTGTGGATAGTGGACTAGGGTAGGAATTTTTTTTGATGAAAGATACACGCGCATTCTGTCTCGTTGGTCGGTATCTATGACCAATAGGTGGGGAGCGGGCGTACTCAAAGGATGAGAAGACAAAAGTCTAACTTTTGTATCAATATTTGATACGTTTATTGCTTCTTTATACCACTGGTAAACCAGATGACGTTTTTTTTGATTTTTGGGAAATACTCTTAGTGCCGCAAGTAGGCTTGCTGCCTGAAGTTCCGGTAGCCTGCTGTGGCCGGCAATACGTTGGCTTTCGTACTTGACTATTTCACCGTACTGTTTGGCGCCTCTTATGAAAGAAGTGATGCTTTTGTTTTTGGTACAGATCGCCCCTCCGTCGCCGGCTGAGCCGAGATTTTTGGTTGGATAAAAGGAAAAACATCCAATATCGCTAAGCGTTCCTACGGGTTGACCTTTCCATGTGGCGCCAAATGCCTGTGCGCAATCTTCGATGAGACTGATGCGAAGATTGGTGCATAACGTACGGATAGGATCCACATTTCCTACAAGTCCGTACATATGGACCAAAATAACGACTTTTGTTTTTTTTGTGATTATCGCTTGAAGGAATGTTGGATCCAACTGGCCATTTTGGTCTACGTCGGCAAGGACGGCTGTTGCACCGGATAGGACAACGGGGAAAGCCGTCGGGTAGGCATTTGCCGGGATGATGACTTCATCAGATGGAGTAAGATCCAGTGACTGGAGAGCCAGGAGGAGCGCGTCATGACCACTTGCACATGTTGTGACCCTGCCTTGGCCGAGTTTTTTTTCTAAAGATAGCGACAGGCGTGCGTTTTCTTTCCCTTCTAAAAATACTCCGGACTCTGTCACCCGAGAAAAAGCAGCGAGCAATTCTTTTTTATGATCGACGGCTGCCTGTTGCACACCGTTGAAAGAAATATAGGGTCGCATGTCCTTAACATTAGTCTCGTTGGGGTTTCCAAAAGTCTCTGCCTTGTATGTCCCATGGCAGACGATGCTCGTCGGGGTTTTGTAGATCGAACTGCTCAGAAGCACAGTAGAGAATTGGTACCGGTTGACTGGTGAGATTAACGGATCCGTGTGCAACTCCTGCTGGTATCAGAAGCATCGTTGGTCCGGATTTACCCATCACGAGGCGAGATATGATGCCGTTGGTTGGAGACGTTTTCCTTATATCCCAGAGGCCAACGATAAGGTGCGCATCTGTTGGAACATACCAAAGCTCATCTTGAATGAAGTGGAGGTGCCAAGCTTTTATTGCACCAGGATACTGGAGGCTTCGGGATATTTGTCGGACATGAAAGCTTGGCATATCCTCAAGGTGGCCATGAGCGTTGAGTTTAAATATTTCAACAAAATCACTATCTTCTGACACGTGATGTGTGCGTGAAAGTGTTTCGACTCCGTGGATTGTCTTCGCATGTCCGTACGATTGGGTGTAGACGCTTTTGCGCACGGAGTCGTTTATGTCGTCGATGGTGATGGGTCTATTCATTACCCTGTCATTATCCTTTACCGGAGCCATTTTCGTCAAGCAGACTTTGGCTTGGTAGCAATAGCTATGATGCCAACACCTAATGGTAGGTTGAAAAAGCGCAGAACGAAGGCTTCAGCAAAGAGAACGTGTGACAAGATGTTATTGATAAATCTTGGCAAGACAAGGATGCTTGATGTGTCAATTTTTGGGAGATGGAGGAAGCCAGCGATTGCGTTAAGCATCATGACTGGAAAAAATACCGCGTTTGCGTATGAAAGTTTATTGATGTAAAAGCCTGACGACAGCAGTTTTTTTGCAATCCGTTTTTGGTATAGCGTTCTCTTGTATGGACAAGTCGGTCATGAAACGTCATAAACAGAGGATGGGCGGGAACACGAACAATGAGCAACCCCCCTGGTTTGAGTGTCCGGTAACATTCACGAAGTGCACGTTGGTCGTTGACAAGTCGGTGATATAAAACATCCATGCTTACAATCACGTCAAAAGAATTATTACGATAGGGAAGTTCGTTGACCGATGCGATACTAGCGTTGACATGAGCTGCTTTGGCAAGTTTTACCGCAATCGGAGAAATGTCTATGGCATCCACTTGGCCAAACTTATTGAGGTCTTTGACCAGGTGACCAGTGCCACAGCCGGCATCGAGTATATGGAAAGAGTTCATGGGCAGGTGAGTGTGTAATTTTTGGAGATAGTTTTTAAGCAGTGAGACAATGATGGCACGATTACCTACGTAGTAGAAGTGACTTGCTTGACGTGTGGCAACAGCGTAGTATTCAGACGTTTTCATGATAATCGTATTGTATACTGACTGAAAGTATGTTAAAAAGATCTAATATAGTGGTCGTGATGCCTGCGTACAACGCAGCACGCACGCTTGGTGAGACAGTAAGAGAGATCCCCAAAGGCTTTGCAAAAAAAATTATCCTCGTGGATGACGGATCAACCGACGGTACAGTTGCTTTGGCCAAAAGGCTGGGCATCACTGTCTTCGCTCATCCGGTAAATACCGGCTACGGCGGAAACCAAAAAACGTGCTACTGGGAGTCGCTTAAGTTCAAACCTGATGTTGTCGTTATGCTTCACCCGGATTACCAGTATGACGGTAGCCGACTGCCGAACTTGGTAGCCCCCATTTTATCCGGAGAATGCGGCATGATGATAGGTTCACGGATTCGCACTCGGCACGAAGCCCTCGTCGGCGGTATGCCGGTCGTGAAGTATTTTTTAAATAGAATTCTGACGACAATAGAAAATATGGTGTTGGGGGTAAATCTATCCGAGCATCTATCGGGTCTGCGAGCGTATTCTAGAAACGTCATCATGACGGTCCCGTTTCAGCGATTCTCCAACGATTTTGTTTTTGACCAGCAGTTCCTTATCTCAACGTTAACCCATGGTTTTCTCGTCGGCGAAATTCCGGTCCCAGTCCGTTACCACGAGAAGGCTTCATCAATCGGCTACCTTGCTGGCACCAAATTTTTGTTGGAAACATTTTGGTGCTTATTGTTGTATGTCCTCCATTCGTTTCGTATCTACCGATCGACCTGGTACGAGTGACGTATCGACGGCAACGACAGATACGTTTTCATCGGTAAATGTTGGCACAAGGAAACGATACTTATTGGTTGGTAAAGCTGAAAGCGGCTTTGTGTCGACTCCGAAGAGGACATAGTTGACTTTTTGCTCCCGGACAAAATCGAGGGCATCTTCCTGGTTCATCCGGCCGTCGATAAACGCGAAGACGCGGTCACGAAGGGGGTAATAGTCGGCAACAGAGTCATCGCGGCCGATGACGCTTCGGTGTTTGGTAAACGCTGGGATCATTTGGCTCACATATTCCCCGGAGACAACAACGTGTTCGTTCGGAAACGTATTGAGAAAACGAAATGCAGAAAGTAGCGGCTTTGGGACGAACACATTGTAGGACGAAAGATTATGCGGTTTAAGGAGGGTCTTCATAGTGGTGACATATACTATGACCCCATAGAGAAGGACTGCGGTGATAACGAGCGCACTAGCAAATTTCCTTATGAAAAAAACTGCAAGAAGAGTAATAGGGATGTATTGATAGGTCTGTAAAAGTCGCGAATAATTGATGGGCAAAACAGTTCCGACCAGCGGGAACAAAAGTATAGGTACATA
This sequence comes from uncultured Gammaproteobacteria bacterium, assembly GCA_964621305.1. GTDB lineage: Bacteria > Patescibacteriota > Microgenomatia > UBA10105 > UBA927 > JAGVFE01. The sequence continues at coordinate 11,788 of CAZUOM010000007.1, forward strand.
GGCCCACGTGATAAGCGTTATAAAGACAAATGAGAGTTTTTTTCGCATAATCCATACGCCGATTGCTGACAGGGGAAAGAGCGGTCCGAGCGATAAGATATAGTTAAGGTACGTTGTCGGTGGATTAAAATGAAGCATTCGTTCGTACATAATCGACCAAGGTGGGACCGAGCCAAGAATAAACATAGTATAGAGAAGTATTGGCGAAGTGCTCACTAGGAGTATCATAAAATGCCGGCCCATGCGCTTTACGCTCGGGGCCAAAAACAGGAGCGAGAAAAGAAAAATGGAAGGGTTAAGAAGCGCAAGGCACCAACCGAGGACGACGGATCGGCCTAGACTTCGTTTTGCAAAGGCTATTATCATGCCCATCCAGGCTGCGAGTGCTAGCAGGTGATGCGGGGGCAGAGAGTATTTGGAGATAATGCCAAAGTGGTTGCTCCATGGGACGGTCTCAAACCCCGTGCCAAAAAGAAAAAGCAGCAATCCGATGGCGCGGCGCAATGTTGAAGGAAAGAGCATGCTCATCAATTGATAAAGCGTGAAGAAAAACGCAAGGAGAGAGACTGCGCGTAGTACAAGGTAGGCTATCGGCGTAGAAAGATTAAAGAAGCCGGCGATGATACCGGTGATTGAAAAAAGGGGATGAACAAGCACATGGGGTTGGGCAGTGGCACGGTATCTGCTATCAAGGAGAACTTGTCCCAGTGACCCACTTTCGATCCATGAGAGATACTGGTAGTAGTCAGGGAGAAATCCTTCGGCAAATACGAATTCGGTATTGGGCGGACTGTTGCGCCACTGTATGATAGTAGAGATAAAGACGTTCCCAAAAACTATAGCGGTGAATAAGAGAAAATAGATTGACTTCATAAAAATACTTTTTTCGAACGTCAGTTTACCATACAATGTGGGATATCGTGAGGAGATACATTTTTTCTTTGCTGATTCTGTTTTTTGTCGGATTTTCGTTGTGGCCGACTATCTATGAGATAGCTCGTCGTGACAGTATACAACCTAATCGAGCTTTTGAACTTATCCACAACTTCCCGACGGACTATAACTTTTATCTTTCTCGAATCCGCCAGGGGATCGAAGGACGGACTATGGTGGTTGAACAATATACATCTGAGCCGCATGGGGGATCGTTGGTTCACATATTCTATCTTGCACTCGGTTGGATTGGGCGTTGGGTTCGCGTGCCTTGGGAGCGGGCAGGGGACGTATATCATATAGCCAGAATTGTATTTGGTGTGACACTTCTTTGGCTCATGGCAATGTTTACAAAACAAGCATTTTCCCATTCTCGGTTTTCGATTGTTTCTTTTCTATTAGCAGTTACCGCCTCTACGTGGCCGACACTGGTATTTTACAACGGCGGGTGGCGGTTCGGAGGCTACATGCCCTGGTGGTCTCTGATGGATAGTCTCCAGAGGATCACGTTTATTCCCCATCTATTGGCTGGTCAGGCGCTGACTTTGTTTTTAGTGATGTCTACTTCAGACGACAAAGTTATGTCAAAAGGAGGCAACTGGATCTTCTTGGGGATACTTGCATTCGTTCTTGGCATCATTTTTCCTCCTGGATTGTTTTTTGTGCTCGTCGTCATGAGCATCGGGGAAGTATGGCATATACGGAAGATATGGGGACGAATTCTTTCACGGGTAGTCATCTTTGGGTTGGCGCTTCCTGCGTTGGTTTACCTCCAGATGATAACGTCGTTTTATCCATGGAAGCGGTTGACGGAATTTGACATCATCAAACCACTTCCATTTAATTATCTCGAGTACTTTTTAGCAGTTGGGCCGTTGCTTCCTTTGGGATTGGTCGGATTAATCGCTGCTCTTATTCGGAGGGAAAAATCTATGATTCTATCGACGGCCTGGGTAGCCGCGTGGCTTTTCTTACTTTTTGCCTTCAGGTTTGTTCCTCAACAGTCACCTCTACGGTTTTCAGAGATGATTCCTCACGTACCGCTGGCGGTTTTATCCTCTTATATTTTTTATAATCTTTACAATCGTTATAAACGCTATAACCGTTATATTCTTCTTTTTCCGGCTACCATTATTGCAGTTGGTTTAGGGGTTATGCTTTCTTCTATTTGGTGGCAGCGAGATTTCATCGATCATAAAATGAGCGCGTCCTATCCACTCGTTCCGACCGGTAGTTACGTCATGTACCCGCTCAAAGATTTTATTGCCGCAATGAAGTTTCTGCAGGATAGAACCACTAGAGATACAGTTATTTTTTCAGAAACAACAGCTGGCAACTACATGCCGGTATATAGCGGCAATACGGTATATGTTGGGCACGCCAATACTGTGAAAGCCGAGGAAAAAGAGATTATTGTCCGGCGGTTTTTCAGCGGTCAAATGAAAGTTGATGAGGCGAAAACCTGGCTTTTGCAAAACAATTTGCACTTTATTTTCTTTGGCCCACAGGAGAAAGAGGTGGGAGGAGTAGCGGAGTTGTCAAAAATTTATCCGTTCCTTAAATCTATTTACACCAATAATTTTGTTACTGTTTATAAAAGTCAATGAAGTGTTACTTATGTCGCTGCCAAATGCAGACATTTATTAAAAAAAATGGTTACGAAATTTGGGATTGTCCTAATTGCGGCTTTAAGTCGACGGATTTACACCAGGATTATAAGATTTTTGTTCAGAAATTTTATTCTCAGGAATATTTTACAGGCGATCCGACACGAGGTGCTTACTTTGATTACAAAAGAGACAAACCCTACATAGTTCGAAACATGAAGAAAGTTCTTACAAAAATTAAGCTATATAAAAGAGGTGGCCGTTTGTTAGACGTTGGTTGTGCAATGGGATTTTTTGTCGAGCTAGCTTTGGATGCTGGATTTGACGCGTATGGCATAGACCCTTCACATTATGCAATTTCAAATCGCGCCGAAAATCTTAACGGAAGGCTGCAGATGGGAACAGTTGATACTATCCGTTTTGCCGCTAAATCTTTTGACGTGATTACCATGCTTGATGTCATCGAGCACTTACCAGATCCGAGAAGAGTTCTAAAGAAAGCACTTACTCTTCTTAAAGACGACGGAATTGTTGTCATCGCAACCGGTGATACAGATAGTGTATATGCAAAAATCTTTAAGCGACGCTGGACGTTTTACAATCCGCCCCAACACTTACATTTCTTTTCGCGCAGAATTTTCCTTAAGTTCTTGCTAGAAACCGGATTCAAACCTTTGACAACATTTATTATCGGAAAATGGTTAAGCTTGAGGTACGTATTGCACTTGGCAAAAACAGGAGCAGAAAGCATTTTTGCTGGCAGGCTTTCTTATTTAGTTAAAAAAATCAGAATTGACTGGCTGCCCCTTTTTTTGCCGGCGCGCGACAACTTCGTCGTTATTGCCAGAAAGACAAAGTGAGAAAGTTTTTTCTTCCGCTACTTCTATGCGGAGCCGTTGTAACTATCGTTTTTGGAAAAGCATTGTTTCCGGCGCCTGATCAGCTTATTTTTGGCGACGACGTACACCGGCAATATTATTTTTTTCGCCAGTATTTTAATAATTCGATTCGCGAAGGGGCAGTCCCGTGGTGGAACCCGTATGTTTTTTCCGGTACTCCTTTTTTGGCAAATGCTCAAGTTTCGATGCTCTATCCCCTTAACTGGCTGTATGTAATTTTACCTCTTAATATCGCCTACTCTTGGTATTTTGCCATTCATGTTTTTATTGCCATGGTAACCATGTATTGGTTAGCCAAAGCGATGATGGGTAAAATATGCGGTTGGACCGCAGGAATTGTATTTGGACTGTCCGGTTATTTTATGGCTCGCACGATGGCAGGACAACCGGATGTTGTGGCTGCTGCCTCTTGGGCGCCTTTGGTTATCGGACTATTTATTAAAGTTATCAATGAAAAGACAGTAAGATCGATACTTCTTGCGGCAGCCGGGTTGGCAGTGCAGCTTTCAACAGGTTATCAAATCGTTACGCTTTTTACCTTAGAAGCGGTCGCGATCATTGTTTTTATCAACATTATTAAAGAGAAATCTTTACGTATGGCTTTACCGGTTATTGGAGCAGTTGTTCTTGCGTTGGGTTTGGCGGCAGTCCAACTTTTGCCTCAGCAAGAATTTTTCCGGCATTCAATTAGAACCGTTGATTTACCTTATAAATTTACAGCTAGTGGCGCCCATTCCCTGCGTGAGATGGTTACCCTTATTGACCCTTTTGCGCTGGGGGGCTATAACGACTATCAAGGATCTCCTCCCAATTATCACGAGCACGCCATTTATGTAGGAAAAGTAGCCCTTATTTTGGCTATCCTCGCGTTTGTTCTAGGTAGAGCTAAACCTTTTACACTCATTGCACTTTTTAGCGTCTGGGTATCGTTTGGGGCGAATGCGCCGGTAGATTTGCAATATCTTCTTTGGAAATTTACTCCGTTTTACCACTACATTCGTATCCCTTCCCGACACCTGGTTCTCTTTGTGTTAAGTGCCAGCATCCTTACCGGCTTTGGGTTGTCGCTTATTCGGAGTAGAGTAATCCAAATTTTTTTATCAGCAGTTATTATTCTTGAACTCGTGTTGGTTGGTCGAAATTTTATAGCTCTGGAAAAGTTACCAGAGTATCGGCATGATCAAGAACTTGTAAACTTACTGAAATCAGATAGAGAGCTTTCTCGGGTTATCCAAAATTTTGGCGTGTGGGTGGTGCCGCGTGATAGGTTAGATTTTGGCAGCGCGATGAATTATAAATTCTTTTCTGCAACCGGCTATGACCCATCGATTTTACGTAATTACTATGAATTTATAGACGCGGCTAATGGTGCTAAAGAGCCTAGCGTTATGAAGCACAACGTGCAAGTTCCTTACTTAAACCCCAATTCTCCATACCTTAATTTTCTCAACATTAAATATGTTCTAGTGAACCCTGATTATGATCCGTTTGGAGGAAAATCAACTGATAGATTTAAATTAATCCTTGATAAAAAAGAAAAAACGTACAGGCTCTATGAAAATAAAGCCGTCCTTCCGCGATTCTTTTTATCAGACTGCGGTGATACGGTTTCGGAACCGGTTGAAGTTAACAAATACTCAGGCAGTCAAATTGAACTAACTTCGAGTGCGACCTGTGATACAAAGCTTATATCAAGCGAAGTAATGTATCCTGGCTGGGAGGCAGCTATCGATGGCAGAAAGACCGCGGTATTAGCAACAAATCATGCGTTTCGATCGCTTCTAGTCCCGAAAGGCAGGCATAGCATAAAATTTTATTTTTTCCCACGAATTTACATCATTGGCGGTGTAATTTCTTTAGTGACTTTTCTAATTTGTTTACTTTTTTGGCACAAAGATAAAGAGGCCCGGGTTTTCATGGAAAACCTCAAGAAACGGATAAAATCTGTTTAGATCATTTGGCCCGTCTTGTTTATTCCAAAGAATATAACCAATGTTGTTTTTGGTCAGAAACTCTTGGGCTTGACCTTCCTTCATGAATCCAGAGTAAAAATCAAAAACCTCTTTAACTTTGCGATCGTAATCGTAGGTTAGGGTTCTATGTGCTGAATAGGTAGTAAGACCCGTGATAACCGGTACAAAAAATTCCAAATTATTTGTAGCCAAAACCACTCGATAGTCCTGCTTGTCTTTAAGGGAGGCCAACCCTTTATAAATGTCTTTATTTAAATAATTGAGCGGTGATGGAAGGTAATAAGAGGAAATTTTTTCTTTTAACTCTATTGCCAGGGGCGGCAGCTGTAGAAGAAAAAATCCTGCGAGTATTCCCGCGGCAACCCAAGCACGTAAGTTTTTTTTAAACAAGTTTCCAATAGCAATAACACCGAGATAGCTCATTGCTCCAAGAAATACATATGCTGGAGGCTGTAAAAAGCGAAACACCGGCAGCTTAAAGAGAGCGGGAAGTGTAGAAAAATAAATTAGTATTGGAGCAAAAGCAAATAGACCGCCAAAAATTCTAAGTGGTGATTTTACTGAAAAAAAGGATTTTAATCCAACAAAGACTAGTGGCACTACGGCTCCCATCGAAAGAAGGAGAGTTAACGGCGCAACCGGAGCAAAACTAGTTTCCCATGAGCGCATCCACTGATAGAAAAAATGGGAAAAAGCCTGTTTCTCATGGATGACAATAGGAAGAGCAGTTGCCAAACTAAATAAAAGGGGAGTAAATAATTTTAGATTACCAAAATATACTAACCCTAAAAATATTACCAATGTATCGACTAGGAAATAAACTGGAGCAATAATAAATAGAAACGTGAATGATAAAACTATTAAAACAGTCCATTTCCAAACAGGGGACTGGATAAATTGACTATATGTGTAGATAACTAGTAGCGAGAGAATATTTTGGGCGATCAAATGAGAAACTCCACCCAGACGGTTAAAAGCTGTTGTGTACGCATAAAAATAGGTTATGGGAGTTATTGCCGGCGGATTTGTTGATATGGTAAAAAAATTTGTACTCACCAGCGCAATTAGGAGACTAATTATGGCTCTCACCTTATTGTTTAGGAATAATGCTTGCAGTACTAAATACATAAGGATAATGTAAAGGAAGCTCAAAATAACAACGCTAGCATCATAAACAAGCCAGGGGTATAGACCTGTAAGGCCAACAATTTTTCCGAGTATTATGTTGTACCACCAAATCAAAGTCTGAGGGATAGCCTCGGTTGTAAATGAATTGCCAGTGAGCCACGCGCCCATTGCGCCCTGAGTTAAATGTGAAAGATAAAAAAAGTAGTCCTCATACCAATGGGTGATTCCGATGTAGATTGTATTTACCGGCTGTTGTATCTTATAGACGATAAGCGCTAGGGAGTTAAGCATGGTGAATATTAGTGAGATAATCAAAACCAGAATCATAGATAGAGTCATTATATGAGATATTCAAAGCTTATTGCTCTTTGTTCTTATGCGGTCATCGTCGTTATTGTTTTTTCTCCTATTCTTTTTCCGCCGGCAGGTATGTTGTTATTCGGCAGTGATATCCACAGATCCTATCATTTTTTCCGGCAACTATTTCATGACTCTATTAGTACAGGACAATTTCCGTGGTGGAATCCGTACCTTTTTTCCGGAGAGCCACTAATCGCTAACCCCTCGGTTGCATTCTGGTACCCATTCAACTGGCTGTTTGCAGTTCTTCCGTACAGATTTGTTTACTCGTGGATTATTCCGATTCATATTTTTATTGCAATGACGGGAATGTACGTTTTTAGTTCAAAATTCAAAATTCAAAATTCAAAATTAGAAGAAAAGGTAGAAACACCATTTGATTTTGGTGCTTTTATTGCCGGTTTAATCTTTGGATTAAGTGGGTATTTCATGGGAAGGATTTGGGAAGGACATGTGGAGCTAATTCTTGCGGCAAGCTGGATGCCGTGGGTTATATTTACAAATGTCCAATGCCAAATGTCCAATGCCAAATGGAAAACACAATGTGTTATCGCAGCAGTTGTGTTTGCCATACAGCTTTATGCCGGGTATCACACCATTGCCTTATTTACACTAGAAGCGGTGTTAATTGTTACATTGTTACACTGTTACATTGTTAAAAACATTAGGCCGCTTTTGCCGGCGATACTCTCTATAATCATTGGGTTAGGTTTGGCTGGACTTCAGATTATTCCCTCTCAGGAGTTTTTTAGTCGAAGCATTCGGACGTATGAACTTCCTTATTCATGGGCTGTCTTCGGTTCATACACGGTTGAAAACCTCAAGCAGATTTTTCAGCCGTTTATTCTGGGTGGGCCAGAGAGCTACAGCGGTCCAAGTCCCAATTTCGGTGAAATGGCGGCATACATCGGTGTTGTCCCGTTGGTGCTTGCTCTTCTTGGTATTGTGTGGGCAATAAAGCGCCGCGCGTGGATTTCAATTGCCATGATGGTTATTGCACTTTTTGGGTTATGGATTTCATTCGGTTGGAATGCTCCCGTGGATCTGAATAAAATCCTTTGGGACAGTGTCCCTACATATAAGTATCTGCGCATTCCGTCGCGGCACCTCATTCTTTTTGTTTTCGGTATGAGCTTCCTCGCCGGCGTCGGCCTTAGCTTCGCAAGGAGAGTCCTTGCGAAGCTAATTATTTCTCTGGTTATTGTTGTTGATCTGGTGTGGTTTGCTAAAACGTTTGTTACTCTTGCGCCCGATCCTTCCACACGGCACAGTAAAGAGCTTGTTGGTTATCTGCAAAAAAATTTGGGACTGGCGAGAATTTTGCCGAACTTTAATGTCGGGATGGGAACGCGAGACGCTCTCGATTTCGATGCAGCAATGGGGTATAAATTTTTTTCCGCTTCCGGTTACGACCCGTCGATTCTGCGTAATTACTACGAATTTGCGGCAGCCGCAGGGAAAATAGAAAACCCGGATGTCCAGCGAAGTGACGTTCAAATTCCATATCTAGTTCCCCAGTCTAGATACACTGACTTTCTTAATATCAAATATATTTTTGTTCCGTCGTGGTTTGACTCAGTTGCGGGATCATCAAAATTTTCTCCGGTGCTGGCAGAAAATATAAAAGATTTCTGGAAACTCTATGAAAATAAAAACATCTTTCCTCGGTTCTTTCTTGCGCCGTCGCTTGTAGTTTTCCCGACTCGAGACGGTGTTGCCCGGGCAATAAGAAACGAGGATTATAATCCATCGGAGACAATATTGGTTGAAAGTTCAAGTATCAAAAATCAAAGTTTTTCACCAAGCTGTTTAGAAAAAAACCTTCCTCCTCCCGAAGTGCTTTCCTATTCTTACAATCGGATCGAGCTACTTACAAGTTCCTCATGTAATGCCTTTCTGGCAACTAGTGAGGTGATGTATCCCGGCTGGAGTGCAACTATTGACGGGAAAAAAACAGAGATTTTCGAGGGAAACCTTGCCTTTCGAACGCTCTGGGTGCCGGCGGGGGAACACAACATTGTTTTACAATATCAACCCTGGATTTTTGTCGTAGGTTTTTTCGTGAGCATTGCGACAGTGGCAGGGTGTTTGATTTGGACCAAAAAGTCGGCACACAGTGTATTGGTGGTTCTGGATCGGGACGGAACACTTATCAGAAACGAAGGATTTATTGGACGTGGAGACAAATGGATGAGTGAACTTGTCATTAATGCGCCTGTAGTGTGTTTTCTTTCTTATATACAATCCAAATATAAAACGATGATGATAGTTGTTAGCAATCAATCGGGCGTGGCCAGAGGGTATTTTGACGAAAAGCGAATCCGTGAGGTCAACGAAGCAATCAATGAGCTTTTGAAAAAACAAGGCATTACCATAGATGGTTGGCAGTTTTGTCCGGATGTGGATGCGGTCTACGCGAAGGCTCGGCCCGAAATTTTTTGGAACAAGCAGTACGTGAAAACGGCGACGAAACGAAAACCAGCAACCAAAATGGTTGACGACGCGCTTGGGCAACTTGGCAAAAAGATCGGAGATTTTGACACGACGATTGTTTTAGGCAATAGCGAAGATGACGCGGAACTTGCCCGGGTCCTTGGCGCTGTCTGGATTGATGTCCGTGGGGCTAGCTATGAGAAGCTTGTTGCGTATCTATGAAACTCCTCTTTCCGTTTTTGGCCTACGCAGTCGTCGTTCTTTTTGTATTTGATAAGGCATTGTATCCGAGTCAGAACGAAGTTATCTTCGGCCCGGATATCTGGCGATACCACTATTTTCAGCGTCCGTTCCTGGGCGAGTCGTTTCGAAGTGGCATCGTCCCATGGTGGAACCCGTATATCATGGGCGGTCAGCCATATCTGGAGCAGCCGCAGATTACGACGTGGTATTTACCAAACCTACTCTTTACGATCTTGCCAGCAAACAGGGCCATTTCTTGGTACTTGGCCCTTCATATTTTCTGGGCGATGGCGGGGATATACTTATTCATTTCAAATTTCAAATTTCAAATTTCAAATTTAGCTGCGTGGGCGGCAGGGATTGCATTTGGTCTGTCGGGGTATTTTGCTGCACGGATCTACGCCGGACACATTGACATAATTGCGGCATCAAGTTGGTTGCCGTGGGTGATCGCTTCGGTTGTCAGTTGTCAGGCGTCAGTTGTCAGTAGAAAAAGAAATTGTGTTATTACGGCAATATTTTTTGCCATGATGCTGTTGGCCGGGCATCAGATGGTAGCCGTGTACACGGTTGAGGCAATTGGGGTAGCGGCATTGGTTTATGCAGTTGTCCAACGGTCGCTCCGGCCACTTGTGATTTCAACCGTTTCCATCGCATTGGGTTTGGGCCTTGCGGCAATTCAGATTCTCCCCAATCATCAGCTCATTGCCAACAGCATCCGGACGATTCAACTGCCGGAAGCATGGTCCGTCATCGCCACCCCAACCGCCGCGCACTTTCTTGAGTTTATCGACCCAACGTTCTTCTACGACCGACTGCCTGATGTAGGCTTGGGACACGAACACGTCGGCTACATCGGGAAAGTGCCTTTGTTGTTTGCAATCACCACAATCCTCTTTTTCTTTCTCCGGCGGAAAAAATCTGTTGAAATTTTGATCCTTATCATCCTGTCAATATTCAGCTTGTGGGTGTGGCTCGGACCAAACGCTCCGGTTGATATGTTTGCCGTCATGCGAAAAATCCTGCCGCTCTATGGACAGATCCGGATCCCGTCCCGGCATATTGTGTTGTTTATTTTGGCGGCAAGTGCCTTGTTTGGCATCGGGATGAGCAGGGTAAAAAACACCGTCGTCAGGCTGCTGCTTTGTGCGCTGGTGCTTCTTGATCTTATTCCGTTTGCGCGGGCAAATATCCATTTGGGTCAGATACCGGAAACACGGGAAGATGGGGAATTGGTCGCATTGCTTGCGGGTGATGAGGGATTATACCGGTTCCTGCCGGATTTTTACCATGGGCAACCGTTGCGGGACGCGTTGGAGTTTGATGCTCCGATAACCAAGCGCATATTCTCCGTTTCCGGCTACGAAACGCCGCCACTGCGAAACTATTGGGAGTTTTTGTTGGCAGTCAACAACCTGGATATTGCAAAAAACCTAGATTATATTGAAACGACACCACCGTTTATAAATATTACTTCACCGTATCTAAATTTTCTTAACGTCAAATACATTCTTACTCCCACCGGGAGTGATTCTTTAGATGCATACCCTCGTCAATTTTCCCAAATAAAAGAGAATAAAGATCGTGGATATCGGGTTTATGAAAATAAAGAGGTTTTGCCGAGATTTTATTTTGTGCAAAATGCGGTTGTTGCTGCGCGGGCTACCATTGACGAAGCCATACGCGGGGGGAGCGGCGATCCCGGGACGATGGTCTATTTGGAACAGGAAACGATGCCTATCCCACGGCCGTGTTCGCAGACCACGACCCCAACAGTATCCGTAACAACCTATCAATCCGACCGGATTCTGTTGCAAATATCCAATCCGTGCGATTCGTATCTGGTTTCATCAGAAGTCATGTATCCCGGGTGGATGGCAACCATTGACGGGAAGGAAACAAAAATTGCGGTAGGCAATCTCGCGTTCCGGACGATCTTCGTGCCGGCTGGAGACCATATAGTCCAAATGCAGTATCGCCCCCGCATCGTGTACCTCGGTGCGCTCGTAAGTTTGGTTAGTCTTGTTGTTTTTTTCTGGTTGATCTATGATGACGGTCATGGAATCGCAGTCAGGAAAAGTTTGCACACTTCGTCAGCTGGGCACAATCACCCAGCGTCTGAAGAAAGCCGGAAAAAAGATTGTTCTTTGCCATGGAGTGTTTGATCTAGTACACCCCGGACACATCCGCTATTTTTCCTCTGCCAAAAAACACGGCGACATTCTCGTGGTAACACTCACGGCTGACCGGTTCGTCAGAAAAGGGCCGGGGCGGCCGGTATTTAACGAAAAACTCCGCGCAGAGTTTCTGGCAGCCATAGAGCTTGTTGACTATATCGCAGTTAGCAACAGTTACAGCGCAACGGTTGCCATCCAGGCTATCCGGCCAGACGTTTATGTGAAAGGCCCGGACTACAAATATCGAAAGCCCAACCCTTCTGTCTCCAGAAATCTCGGGAATGAGGAAGCGGCGGTTGTCTCCGGCGGGGGAAAGCTCGTGTTCACCGATGACGTATTATTTTCCTCTTCTCATCTCATCAATGAATATATGGACGTATACGATAAAAAAACGAAAGGTTTTTTGGATCAGCTTAAAACAACATATAGCGACGAATATTTGATTAAAAAACTCTGTTCAGTCAAACCGATAAAGGTTTTGATTATAGGGGATGCGATTGTTGATCAGTATGTCTACTCTAATCCATTAGGAAAATCTTACAAGGAGCCGATTGTGGTCCACAAGTATTTAGAAGAAGAGACATATGCAGGTGGGGCACTAGCAACGGCTAATCACGTAGCTGCGCTGTCGGATCACGTGAGGCTCGTGACCCTATTGGGTTCAAAACATTCCCACGAGCCGTTCATACGAAGACATTTACGAGTGGGCATCGTACCGAAATTTTTTTATCGAAGCGGCGAGTCAACCATTGTGAAGCGCCGCTATATTGATCAATATACTAACCAGAAGCTTTTTCAAATTAGTTATATCAACGATGAAGACATATCATTAGCACTTCAACGATCGGTTATGACATATTTAAAAAGGGAAATTCCCAAACACGATGTTGTGATAGTCAATGACTTTGGACACGGTTTTTTAACAACAAATATCATCGGATTAGTGTGCAAAGCATCCAAGTTTCTGTGTCTAAATGTGCAGGCAAATAGTGCCAACTACGGATTTCATATCATTACGAAATATCCGAGAGCGGATTTTGTCTGCATCGATGACCTAGAATTACGACTGGCTACCCACGATCGCTCTGGTGAACAAGGAGCACTCATGAAACGGGTCTACGATAGGCTCCATTGTCAAACTATATTGGTGACCCGCGGGCCGTATGGGAGTACGATCTACTCTAAAAAAAGAGGGTGCCATGATGTACCATCTTTTGCCGGTTCCATTGTCGACCGCATGGGTGCTGGTGACGCACTTTTTTCTATCGTTTCGCCCTTGGCTTATTTGGGTGTTGCACAAAAAGCGATTGCCTTTATAGGCAACGTTGCTGCTGCTTTAAAAATTCAGACCGTGGGCAATAGAACACCGATTGATTTTATGGAGCTGACGAAATTTATTACCAGACTGCTCAAATAATGATGAAAAACGTATTAGTTACTGGCGGGGCAGGATATATAGGAGCGTTATTGGTGCCACAATTACTATCCCGCGGGTACTACGTAACAGTTCTTGATTTATTCCTTTATGGAGACGCGTTGGCAAAACACAAGAATCTTACTTTGGTAAAAGGCGATATCAGTGATAGGATGGTCATCGGGGAGACCTTACCCGGCGTTGACTGCGTCATTCACCTAGCGTGCATCTCTAACGATCCGAGCTTTGAGTTGAATCCGAAATTAGGAAAGTCAGTTAATCATGACGCAACCATTCAGCTTATTGACTTAGCCAAAACGGCAAGGGTTAAGCGTTTTATATATGCTTCAAGTTCCAGCGTCTACGGCGTCAAAAAAGAAAAAGATGTAACAGAAGATTTGCCTCTTGCGCCGCTGACGGATTATTCAAAGTATAAAGCGTTGTGTGAGGAGTATGTTTTGAAAAGTCAATCAAAAAATTTTACGACAGTGGTTTTGCGACCTGCTACAGTATGTGGGTTTTCTCCCCGGATGCGGCTTGATTTAACCGTGAACATGCTTACGATACATGCATTGGTGAATAAAAAAATTATCGTTTTTGGCGGGTCGCAACTCCGGCCTAACATTCATATAGCTGACATGTGCCGGGCATATGAGTTATTTTTGGAAGCTCCCGGTGAGTCGATTTCAGGAAAAATATTTAACGTAGGATATCAAAATCTTACTGTTATGGAAATTGCAAAAATGGTAAAACGAGTGCTTGCGGATCGTTCGATAAAAATTGAAGTAAAACCAACCAACGATTTGCGCTCCTATCACATTTCTTCTGAAAAAATCAAAAAAGAACTGGGGTTTGTGCCGAAACACACGGTTGAGGAAGCAATCATGGACATAAAGAAAGCATACGATCGCGGCTTTCTGCCGGACGCATTGACTGATAAACGATACTACAATATCCAGATGATGAAGTCAGTAACACTTTAATGGAGAAAAAATTGCTTTATCAGATGTTGCGGATCCGCATGGTCGAGGAGGCGATTGCTGCCGAGTACGCGAAACAAGAGATGCGCTGCCCCACCCATCTCTGTATTGGACAAGAGGCAGTAAGCGTTGGCGTTTGTTCGGCGCTCAACAAAGAGGATGCGGTATTTTCCATGCACCGCAGCCACGGGCACTACCTTGCGCGGGGAGGGAGTCTTCCTGCGATGATTGCTGAGCTCTACGGCAAAGCCACAGGTTGCAGCGGCGGAATCGGCGGTTCCATGCACCTCATAGACAGATCAGTGAATTTTTTGGGAGCGACACCAATCGTTGCCGGATCTATCCCTGTTGCGGTTGGAGTTGCGCTAGCTCGTTTGATGCAAAATAAGCCGGGTGTCGCTGTAGCATTTTTTGGCGATGCGGCGCTAGAGGAGGGAACTGCCCATGAAAGCATGAATTATGCTTCCTTGAAAAAATTACCGGTTCTATTTGTCTGCGAAAACAATCTTTATTCGACATTAACGCCTCTTGCATTGAGGCAGCCAAGGAGACCTATTTTTCAGGTGGCAAAGGGACATGAAACTGCCTCTTTTCAAGATGACGGCAATGATGTTTTAGCTGTTTGGCGCGTTGCGCAAAAAGCGCTTAAATTTATTCGATCCGGCAAAGGCCCAGTATTTCTGGAGCTTCTCACATATAGGTATCTTGAGCATTGCGGTCCAAACCCCGACCCGGATTCATTTCGGTCTATCAAAGAAGTCGCAGCATGGAGGAAAAAAGATCCGGTCGAGACGTTTAAACGATATTGTTTGCAGAAAAAAATAGTGCGTAAGGACGAAATACAAACTATGAAAAACGATATTTCAAAAGAAATTGAAAAAGCATTTATTTTTGCAAAAAGTAGTCAGTTTTTAAACCTCAAACGCCTGGAGGATTTTGTCTATGCGTAATTACAGAACCATTTCCTACGCTCAAGCTATCAAGGATGCTCAGGAGCTAGCCCTCTCTCGTGACCCGTCGGTTTTTGTGATTGGCGAGGGAGTGCCGGATCCAAAAGGGATATTTGGGACTACAGTGGGACTGGCGGAAAAATTTCCGGCAAGAGTCTTAGACATGCCGGTTTCTGAAAATGGCATGACGGGTATTTGCATCGGAGCGGCTATTTCCGGTATGCGGCCGATCTTAGTTCACCAACGAATGGATTTTACGCTGTACTCTTTTGATCAAATAGTCAACAACGCCGCCAAGTGGTATTTTATGTTCGGCGGACAAGAGCCCGTACCGATGGTTATACGAATGATAATCGGCCGCGGTTGGGGACCAGGGCCGCAGCATTCGCAGAGTCTTCAAGCGCTCTTCGGTCATATTCCGGGATTAAAAGTTGTGATGCCGGCAACAGTTTTTGATGCCAAAGGGCTCTTTATTTCGGCAATTGAAGACAACAACCCTGTAATTTTTATTGAGCATCGGTGGCTTCACAATTTGACTGGCAACGTTCCAAAAGGATATTACACTGTGCCAATCGGTAAAGCCAAAGTTATTAAAAAAGGAACAGATATCACAATTGTTGCCACATCGTTTATGCTAATTGAAACTTTGCGGATTGGTGCTGTTCTGGAGGAAAACGGGGTTTCAGCTGAAATTGTTGACGTTCGATCTATACGACCGTTTGATAGTAAAACTATTCTAACATCGGTTGCAAAAACCAGGCGACTCATCGTTTCTGATACTGGCTGGAAAACATTAGGGTTTGCCGCAGAGGTTTTGGCGCAGGTTACTGAAAGTGGCATTACGCTTAAGAATGCGGCTCAGCGCATTACCATCCCGGATATGCCTACCCCAACAAGCTGGAAACTGGCAGCGGACTATTATCCGACGAGCGTTGACATTTTGCGCGCCGGTTTACTAATGTGTGAAAAGACTACCAAAACAACGAACCAAATTGTCAAAGCATACAAAACAGCGATTAAAGGTTTTCCTGATCAGCCGGACCCGACCTTTACAGGACCGTTTTGAGTATGAAAGTTCCATACGTATATTTGCGAAAACAGTTTGCCAAGCCAGGAAGCTATCTGCGAGATCTAGAGAAAATTGCCAAACGGGGTGATTTTACACTAGGGAGGGAGGTCAGACTATTTGAAAAGCGTGCAGCCTCTCTTCTGGGCGCCAAATTTGCAATTGGGGTTGGAAACGGCACCGACGCATTATATTTATCGCTCAAAGCTTTAGGTATTGGTCCGGACGACGAAGTAATAACTGCTCCCAACAGTTTTGTTGCAACGGCAGCGGCAATTGCTCTCACCGGCGCGAGGCCGGTGTTCGCGGATGTTCTCGACGATTACACGATCGACCCAGCGCTTATAGAAAAAGCCGTTACTAAAAAAAGTAAAATAATAATTCCGGTTCACCTGACCGGCCAGCCCTGCGACATGGGGTCAATCATGGCGATTGCCCAAAAGTACAACCTTTTTGTCGTTGAAGACGCAGCGCAAGCTTTTTTGGCTAAATACGATGGGAAATATTTGGGCACATTAGGTACGACCGGAGCTTTTAGTTTTCACCCTTTGAAAATACTCCACGTATGGGGAGACGGAGGGCTTATCGTCACAAATGACGAGAAAGTAGCTGTGAAACTAAGGCTCTGGCGCAATCACGGATTGAAAACTAGGAACGAAGTTGAGTTTTTTGCCAACAACAGTAGGCTTGATACCATCCACGCGGCAATTGCCCTGCGCATGCTTGGGCAGTTGCCGGGCATTGTGAAAAAACGCCAGCAGATTGCGGCAGAATACGACCGCTTGATTAAAGATCTTGCGCCACACGTTCGTCTGCCGGCCCGCACAATTTCCCAAAAACCAATTGCGCATACCTTCACCAACTACGTTGTAATGTGCGCAAGGCGCGACGAGCTTATTGCGTTTCTTGCCAAAAAAGGCATTGAAGCGGTAGTCCAGTATCCGACACCCATACACCTGCTGAAAGCAGCCCGCTATTTGGGATATAAAAAGGGAGATTTCCCCGTCTGCGAGAAGCAGGCCGATACCATCGTCACTTTCCCGTGTAACCAGTACATGACTACAAGAGATGTAGAGCATGTGGCCCATGCGATAAAAGAATTTTATGACTAACGCAGTTACAGTAATCATGCCAGCGTTTAATGAGGAAAAAAATCTTGCTACGGCTGTTGCTAGCGCAACCAGAATTCTAAAAAAGACAGTTGAAGACCGCGAAATTATCATCATCGATGACGGATCAAAAGATGCGACTGGTCACGTTGCAGAAATTCTCGCCAAAAAAGATTCTCATATCCGGCTGATCCACAACAAAAAAAACATGGGATTAGGTAGCGGCCTGCGGCAGGGCATCAAGGCCGCACGCAAAACATATGTGACACTATATCCGAGCGACAACGAAATGGATGCACAATCATTTCGGGATCTCGTTACTGCACGACACAAAGCAGACCTCGTAAGCTCATACACCGCCAACCCCGAGGATCGGCCGTGGGTGCGACGGCTGATATCATCGTCGTTTGTGTTTTTGATCAATATATTGTTTGGATTGCGGCTTAGGTACTATACCGGGCCGTTTATCGCCAAAACCAAGTTATTGCAGAAAATTAAACTCGCTTCCGACGGCGTGACTCTTCTTGCGGAACTCAAAATCAGACTGCTCGCCCGGGGAGCGAGTTTTTCAGAAATTCCGTTTTTTTTTCGACAGAGACGATATGGAAAGGCAACGCTTTTTCGTTGGAAAACTGTACATCAAACTTTATTTACCCTATCCGTTCTTTTCCATGATAAACTTCTGGGGCGGCTATGATAAGTCTCATTTTGTCACTAGCGGTTTTTACGGTATTTTTCTTTCTTCATGTCATCATCCACCGCGTTTCTGCGGGTTTCGGGTTGGTGCAAATCGTGTATGCAACAGTTTTTCTGGCCGGGTTTATAATTCTGGTTTTGGTAACTAGGACTATGCCACTGCCTGTTGCTGCCGCGTTTTTATATATTTTGTTGGTCGCAAGCCACTTTTTATTTTTCTTCAGTTTTTATTTTGAAGGCGAAAGTCCGTCAGTTGGTCTCATGACAATCTTAAAAGTTCGCGGCCCATTAAAAGAAAGTCAGCTTCACGAGTATTTTTCAGAAGAGGCATTATTTGGTAATCGGTTGAAGATGCTTGCTGATGCCGGATATATAGAGATAAGAGATGACCGCTACATAATAACTAAGAAAGGAAAAATCTTTGCAGGGTTGTTTGAAAATTACAGAAGACTTCTCCGTTGGGATAAAGGTGGATTATGAATCTCGTGGATTTTCAAATTGTGTCAACGGCAGCGGTTGCATTTTTGGTATTTGTCGCCTGCCAAATATTGGTGTTTCGGAGAATTGATCATCGTATGGCTGTTGTCTGGTTTATCCGTATATTAGCCTCGGTCGGAATTTTACTTTTCACTGCAAACGCCCTGTACGGGTCGCTGTTTGCCGGATTTTTTGCATTTATTCTGTACATGGTTGCCAGCTGCGCGTACTTTATGGGTGTATTTGGACTTCTTGCTACGTCCGTACGCATCCGACTGCTTTGTGAAGTTGCTGCGGCAGGAGAGCAGGGGGTTACCTGGGATCAACTACTGCGAAAGTATAACAAACGGATGATCATTAAAAAGCGCCTGGAGCGGTTTGTAGCAAGCGGAGAGGTGGTTTTGCGAGATCGGAAATATTACATAAAAGAAGGGCTTACTTTTTTTCGCCTGCCGACTATCCTACTATCCCTGATGAAGACTATATGCGGAGTTTCAATAAGTAAATAATCGCGCATGAAAAAAAATAAACGTTTTTTTATTATCCTTTTTGTTTTAGGATTTATTTTTCGGTTGTTTCTAGCCTTACAAGCCTACGATACTCTAGTTTTTGATGCCAAAGGATATTCTGATTTTGCGATTGACTTCCTCAATGGAAAGCCGGCAATAGACTGCTGTGCAAAAAATGTTGGGTACGGCGCATTTCTTGCTCTTGTCTATAAACTTTTTGGTGTTGAAAATATAGTCGCCGTTAGACTCGTACACATCATTATTGATCTTGTAACCGCGGGCATGATATATAAAATTGCCCTGCGCATTTTTTCTAAAAAGGCAGCAATATTTTCCATCATACTGTATCTTTTCAACCCCTTTACTAGTGCATTTACCGGACTTGTGATGGCAGAGACGGTTTCTATATTTCTTGTTGTTGCTCTCTTATTTTTCCTGACTAGAGCCTCGTTCCCGAGCGACAAAAAGTTGTGGTTTGTATTTGGGATAGCGGCAGGGGCGCTCCTTTTTACTAGACATTCGTTTTACTATTTTCTTCCCTTATTATTAGTTGTACTGACTATGCTGGTAGGCAACATTCGATTTTTGCCGATTGCGGGCGCTGGGTTTTTGCTTGCATCTTCTTATTCACTGATTGTTTATTATAAAACTTTTGGTAAACTGTCTCTTGTCCCTCCGTATAACCTGAAATACGAAATTATTTATCTAAATTTCTGGCGGTGGCACTACCCGGAGGTGGAATTTAAGGGAGAACTTGCCGAGTATCGACAGGTTGTCCAGGGATATTGGAATACGCCTCTGGAGGGCAAAGCCAGCCATTCGGAAAAATACAAGCAGCTGCTTTTATCACGGCTTCCAAAAGAGTGGCCAACTTTTATTTCTAACATCGCCGTCAATATCATTTGGCTTTGGGATAAAGATCATCTTTATACATATGTGGACCCCTTTTATCCAGCCGACCGTTGGCCCTTGCGGATTATAAATGTCGCGCTCATATTGCTTTGGGCAGTCGGGATGATCAAAGGGGCGCGCAAAGAGCCGGTGTTTCTTTTTTCTGTACTTTTATTTTTCTATATTACGTTTCTTTTTTCGCTTCTTTCAAATGAGAGCAGACACACGTTGGTATATTATCCTATATTGAGCTTATGGGCGGGGAGGGCGTTTGCATGAACGCTGTCGTTACCGGAGCCGCCGGATTTATCGGCAGCCACTTGGTGGAGCGGCTTTTGGCTGATAGGCACCGCGTGACTGGCCTAGACGTGGCAGGAAAGCATAGCGTAGACCTCTCACAAGAAAATAATTTGGAAAAGTACTTCCGGCGGGTCGATTGGGTGTTTCACTTGGCCGGCTATTCCGACATCGTCCCGTCGATCCTTCGTCCCGCCGAGTACACCCAAGCTAACGTCACGGCAACTGTCAATGTGCTCGAGGCCTGCCGCAAGGCAAAGGTGGCTAAGTTCATATATTTAGCCTCATCAACCTGCTACGGCAAGAATCCTCCGGTTCCAACTCCAGAAACGGCACCCATTGCGACGCAGTTTCCCTACGCGTTAACTAAGTACATCGGAGAGCTCTATGCACTTCACTGGGCGAAAGTTTATAAATTACCGGTTATCAGTTTGCGACTTTTTAATGTCTACGGTCCCAGGAGCCGTGCATCAGGCGAATACGGCCCTGTTTTTAGCACGTTCATGGCCCAGAAACTTCATGGAAAACCTCTGACGGTTGTAGGAGACGGCAGTCAGAAGAGGGATTTTGTTTTTGTAGCTGATGTAGTCGAGGCGATTATTCTTGCCGCTAAATCAAAAATTGTTGGCGAGATTTTTAATGTAGGCACCGGAAAGCCTCACACGGTTAATGAACTTGTTAAACTTCTTGGTGGTCCGGTTGTTCATATTCCCAAGCGCCCCGGGGAACCCTCGGCAACGCATGCAGATATTACCAAAATTAAAAAATTTCTCGGTTGGGGGCCGAAAGTTTCGTTTGAGGAAGGAGTAAAAATAGTCCTTGAGCACATCAATGACTGGAAAGATGCTCCTGTCTGGACACCGGCGACCATCAAAAAGGCGACTAAAGAGTGGTTTAAATTTTTGACCTGAATTTTACATGACTATCAAAATTTTACAGCTCAATATAGAAAAAGGCAGATTTTTGGATGCGGTTGTCGGTTATATAAGACGACATTTGTTTGACATCGTGTGCCTCCAGGAAGTGGCTGGGGGAAGGCTGGCCTCCCAAGGCAAAAACTGTTACGAAACAATTACCGCCTTCACGGGTATGCACGGGGAGCTTGCCGTGTACCTGAACATCAAAGGCGACACATCTTCGTTTATCGGCAACGCGACGTTGTTTCGGAATGAATTGCACTTGGCTTTCAGTCATACGATATGGCTTAAACCATACCAGGAAAAGCCGGATCCTAAGTCCATTGATTTTCGTAACGTTGCACGTTGTGCGTTGGCAACCATCCTAACGCGCGGTGGTAAGGAGATCCTCGTCGTCAACACGCATCTGGCGTGGGGGCCGACCCCCAACGATGCGCTGTATAAGCGCAACCAAGCAGAAAAATTATACAGATGGATCAAAAGGAATATGAACGTACCGTTTCTTTTGAGTGGAGATTTTAACCTCAATCCGCAAACAAAAATTGTAACATCGTTCAGTAGCCTTGGTGTCAATTTGACGAAGAAGTATCGTATTACCAATACTCTCAACCCCAGGTTCCACTACGCCAAAAACTTGTTCCCATCCGGTCTGCCGGTAGACTATATCATCGCCGACCGGCGCCTCAAGGTCAATGAGTTTTACGTAGAAGAAAAAGCTGATCTCTCCGATCACTACGGCCTGGTCGCGGAAATTTGCATTGACAAATGACTCTCATTGTCATAGAATTGGTATTGCTATGGATGTAATCGCTACCATCACGCCCAAGTTTCAGATCCACATCCCGGTCGCAATTCGAAAAAAGGCCGGATTTACGCAGCACGGGCTTGTGCGGATGCGCGCGGACAGGGGCAGGATCGTTATCGAAAAAAGGAAAGGGAAGAGCATCTTAGATCTTGCAGGCGCATTCCGAGTAAAAAATCCCATTCCGGCCGATAAAATACGGGACTACATTGACTATTCTCGATGAAAATATTCTTAGATACGAACGTCTTTGTCCGATTCTTCATGCCGGAGGACGAACAGACGCATGTGGTAGTCCGATCGGTTATCGACCTCTGCGCGACGGGAGGGTTTCGACCATACACGTCCTCTTTCGTGCTTTTGGAATGCTCCTTTGTGCTTGGCCGTATCTATAGTTTCCCCGATGATCGCGTGCAGGACTGTCTTGAGAAAATTATTGCAACGCGTAACATGACGGTTGTGGATACGTGTGATAGCAAAAAAGCCTTGGCCTTGTGGAAGAAAACGCGCGTAAAGTTTACTGACTGCCTCATCGCGACCCAAGTGCCGCAGGGCGTGACCATCGTCACGTACGACCGCGATTTTGCCAAACTCCCGGTGAAAGCGAAAACACCCAAGGAAGTTCTCGGATCATGAAGCGCAATGCTCCCGTCGTATTCTTCGGATTGTTTTGTATAGGCGTTGTTTTCCGACTCTGGTTTGTCTCGCTTGTTACTCAGCCATTTGTATATGACCAGGAGGAGTACTATGGATATGCCCTCGGAATACTCAAAAACGGCCTTCACGCGGATCTCTATCGGCTCTACGGGTACCCGCTGATCATAACACCGCTCATTTATTTCTTCGGCGTGACAAGTCCGCTGCCGTGGACAATTTTTCATGCGATCCTTGACACGACGACGGCATTTTTGGTCTTTTGGATAGGGAAAAAGTTGTTTCACAGTGAGAAACCTGCGTGGATTGCTTTTATTCTCTATCTCTTTAATCCGTTTACTGCAGGCTACGTAGGGGTTTTATTAAGCGAGATCATAGCGATTTTTTTTACAGCCTTGATTTTTGTCTTTTTTTTAGTGGATGCCGAGAAGCCTCGACTTCTCACCGGCAGTTTTCTGGCTTTCTTATTAGGCTACTACGTCCAGATTAAACCGGGATTTTTGTGGTTTAGCCTTATTGCCTTAGCCGTAGTTGTGATAAGGAGGATTAGAATAGTAGCCGTGATGATGGTTCTTTTTCTTCTTCCTTTTTCATATAATCTCGTCGGTAACTGGAAGGCGTTTGGGGAAGTTAACCCCATGATGGTTGACCGTGTGTTTGCGCGGGAGCTTTACACAAGTCTATTTATTGGCCGGGGACTCGCATTTACCGATACGCAGTTTGGAGTGTGGCCGCAGGAAGCATACGAGGTTTGGAATGAGCTCTCACGCCCAAAAAATGCGCGCGAGCGTGATACTGTTGCAAAAAAATATATTGATTCGGCGCTAGCCAAAATTAAAAGCGATCCGGTCTGGTTTATCCGGACCAGGATAGCAAAGATGGGATACGTATGGGAAAAACATTTTGTCTTTCCGTATGCTCAAGGCAAGAGCGGTGATTTAACTAAAAGCGTAATATACTGGGGAAATCTGGCGATTCTGGGATTGGCAATAGTAGGATTTGTTAGATGGATAAGAGGGACAAGAGGGATTAGGGGCATCGGGTCTCTGGTGATACTCCTCGTGGTTTATATTTCCGCTGTACACGCTTTTTCCACATCAGAGGAGCGGTTTTCGCTGCCGGCGTATCCCATGGTTTTTCTGTTTGCCGGATATGGACTGTGGTTGGTTGGGAGAAGCAAGCTGTTTAAGGCCGCTGTCATAGATAAACGTTAGAGGAACACCTTGAATGCTTACTGTGTAAATTGGTTGCCTGTTTTTCATGTATTCGGTAATTCCCCAGTAACGAGTAAAAAAAGATTCCCTGTTGAGAAGCACAACGTAACTAGCTTCATCAAATCCCTTTTGGTTCACATGGGCGGTAAGATCCGGGCGCAAGTACTTGGCTGCTGCATCTGCCGCCATCACGATATGGACGTAGCTATCCTTTGGAGCGTTAGCGTTTAGCCAGCGGATAGCTTGCTTTTGAGAGGTGCCCCAGTACTCGACATCAAATTTGTGCCAGGCGCCGCGGATTCCACCCACTAGCTCGTTGAAGTAGGAGATTTGGTAAGGGTGATAGGAGGTAATCTGTAAAATTAAGTAACCGAATATTCCCAACGTAATTATAGCTAAGAAAGGCTTTTTCACATTGTTAAATTGTTTCATTGTTAAATTGTTAAAAAATCGAAACGCATTTGCGGTGCCAACTGCCGCAATCGCCGCCAGCGGAAAAACTACTTCTTCAAAGTGGCGGATGCCGTCGATGACGCCGATCTTGGGGTTGAGATAGCGAATAAGAGGAATGAAAAACCAAAAGAGAAGTAGAGAGGCGACGGGTTTTTGTCTGATTTGCCTAATTAGTCTAATTAGTCCAATTAGGAAAAAAACCAAGACGGGAACAGGCGTCGTAACCGCCAAGTACCCGAAAGGGTAATGCCAGGGGACGTTGACGCCGGATTTGTAGATGTTGCCAAAATAGAGGACTTCTAGGTTTTGAGTGTTGTCTAGAAAAAATCGGAACATGTAGGTGAGCCGTTCGATTGGATTGGGCCACAAGGGGAGCCAGAGGAGGAGAGCGGCGGCTGGCGCCAGAAGAAAGTATAGTAAGAAGAAAATCTTTTTCTTATCTATTATCCAAGCGCCGGTTATCACTGGCACAAAAAGAGTATTGACCTTAGTGTTGAAGGCGATTGCAAATGAGAGGCAGGCGAGAACTAGATCTTTGACGCGTTTGTACTTTACCAGTCTCCAAAAAGCGTAGATAGCTAGAGCAAATGCCGCCGCTTGTGGAACATCCTTCATGTTGTTGTGGAGGTCGCCGAAGTAGCGAGGCAAAAGCGCGAGAAACGTAAATCCAGCAAGAGCAGTTAGAAAGCCAAATGATTCTAAAAGGAATAAATAGAGTACAAAAATTCCGATTACGCCTGAAACGATTATGGACAAGTGATAGGCGTTGTCAAATGGGAGAATCTTGAATTTTTCAAAAAAAAGTTGGTTCGTTGCCGCTGGACCAATCACCATCAGGGGCCCAAAAGGCAAATCGTAAGTGCCGCGGGGGTCCGGTATGGTGAAGGGAATATTTTTGGTGAGTTCTTCTTTGACCGGAATCCCCAAGTGCCAGAGCCCTGCAAAAAAGTGATGGTGGAAGTCCCACGTGACGCCGTAGTCGTCAATAATCACCAGATGTACAACTAGTAAAAGTATAGTAAGAGCTATTCCTATTTTTACGTGTTTACTTTTCATAGATTGTGACCGTTTGTGCGCCGTAAAGTTCTTTAAGAAAATTATATTTTAGTTGGAATTGAGACTTATCTCCGTCAAAATTAGTGAAGAAAATATACTTTATGTTTTGGCGGGCAAGCCACTGGCGTGCTTGGTCAGAAGTCATATTTTTGGCGAAAAATTTTGAGGATATTGCTTTTTTTTCATTGCTACTGATCGTTGCAAACGCGTGGCCGGTGTAGCTAGTATGCCCGCTTAGGGCGGGGACTATGGAATCCATGTGGGTAGCTGGACTGGCAAGAACCACGTCACTTAAAGGGCTTAAGGAGCTTAAGTAGGTAAAACCATCATAGATTTCTCGCGGTAGGTACAAGAGGGGTATTCGCTCATGGGGTCTGACAACTAGTTTTTGTTGGATTTCCCAGTATAAGGTAGGAAGGGTGAGAAGAAAAAAGATAGATAAAAGAATAATTTGAAATTTGAAATTTGAAATTTTAAATTTAAGTCCCTCTACGGCGAGCGCCCCCCAGAAGACGTAGAGAGCGGGGAACAGAACCCGGCTGTTGGAGACGCCGAGAAATTTAGGAATTGGTGAAAAGAAAAGAAGGTAACAAATGATTAAAAGGACAGCGCCAAAAGTCATAATTGGTTTAGGCTTTAGGAATATGGAGCGTAACCCTAAAACTCCTAAAATAACTATCGGTCCTATCGATAGCATCATAAAAAGCCCAGTTGTAGCGACCTGCTGACCGGCCTCCCAAAGTTTGGATTGGATATGGGGTTGGGTATTAGTGAGGCTGTTGTAATAGAGGGCAACGATAAGAAAAACTACGGAAACTAAAAAATTTCCCCGGCCGGTTATCCACGACGTGAGGAGAAATAGCCCTGACACTACTGGGTTGAGTGTTGTAAGAAGGGTGATCAAGACAGTTGAGAAAATCAATTTTCTTTTTTGAATAAAAAACCATACGTAAACGAGGAGCAAAAACAAAAGCGTTTGCACTAGCTGGTGTGGAACGGCACCTAAGCGGTCGAATGCAAGGTTGGGAGTTTTCCAAAGCAGAAATGGATACCACATGAATGTGCCGTCAACCCAGATGCGGTTCATAAAAGATGTAGCTGTTGTGGTAAAAAAAAATGCAATGAGAGCTTTTGACTTATTGTTATTAAATACGGATTGCATGAGTTGATAGGTGAAAAATAGTATGGTAAAAGATAGAAGAAATACTGAGAGGTTGTATGACCATTGCGGTGCCAACCCGCCGGCTCCACCCAATTTCCCCAAAAGGATATTCGGCCAAAACATGATGCTTGGACTGATTGCCTCGGTCGTGTATCTGTTTGCCGTCAGCCACGCCCCATGAGCAGCCTGAGTAAAGTGGTTAAGATAGAAAAAATAATCTTCATAATAGTGAGTGGTACCCAGGTAGACTTCTCCTGGTTTTGTGTTAATGACACCGGAAAAAAAGTTGATGGAGTTGAGGGATGAAAGAAACAGAATGAAAAAGAGAACAATCATTGGTACTATTATATCAATGAAAGAATCGTTGCATCGAATAATACCGTTCTTGTTGTATGGAGTTAGCTTCTTGTTATTAGTTTACTTCTTATGGTGGCATGGCGTATTTGCCGTTTACAGGTATTTTGATGTCGATGAGTTTGCTCATCTTCATTGGATCAGCCATATGATCATGGGCAAATGGCCGTATAGGGACTTCCTCACGTTTTTTCCTCCCGGATTTTTATGGTTTTTGGCGCCTTCGTTTGCAATAGGCTGGGGGACGGTGACGCCTATTCTGACGGCACGCCTGATGATGTTTGCAGTATTTGTGGGCATTGTCGCCTCCGCCGGGCTTCTTTTTTGGGAAATGCGTCGGTCGTGGGTTGCCGTCATTGTGCCACTTTTATTGGCGTTTTTGCCTCTTCCGTTTGATAAGTTTGTCGAAATCCGGCCTGATAATCCGGCGGCACTTTTCCTTTTGGTTGGCATGTATTTTCAGGTCAGGTGGATGCGAGAAGGAAGACGTCTGAGTGCATTTGCTGCAGGTTTTTGCTATAGCACGTCGGTGCTCGTATTGACCAAGATGGTGCCGGCTGTAATGCCTGGTATTGGCCTGGCATTGTGGGAACTATCCAGGGGCAATAGAACAGCAACGCGTTTCTTTTTTGGTTTCGGTTTTCCGCTAGGGATAGTCGGATTGTGGCTTCTTACTCTGGGGGATGTGGGAACGGTATTGTACTCACTCGTGCAATTGCCAATTGAAGCAAATAAAATCAGCACAATATTTTTTATGGCTCCGGATTTATTTTTTTATCCTAACGGCATTTTTTACGGTACCAATGGCTGGAGTCGTGAACTTTTGTCAAATCACTTGTTGTGGATCGTTGGACTCACTATTGGAATCTATAGATTGGTGACGGCATTTGGAAAGTCGGAACTGCTTGTTGCTGGGACCTTTATCCTGCAGGTTGTCATGTACATTCAGTTCGTTCCTCTCAAGCACGCGCAGTATCTAGTTCCGATTGCGCCGTTTGTGGCGTGGTATGTGGCTGATGGAGTCGGCATGATCTGGAAGAAGGTCGGGGGGATCGCATTTGCAGCGGCATTTTTGGTCGCAGCTTTTTATCTTTTTGACACAAGCGAGTCGGTGAATAGGCCTAAGCTTGGCTGGACGAATAATGAAGCAATCGCATTTTTGAAAAACCTTTATACGACGATTCCAAAAACAGAATATATACTGGATCTCGATGGTCGGACTCTGTATTACCCGGATCCGTATTATGCTTGCTGTATACCATTTGGTCAGTTTGCGCCCTTTTTGAGCAGGCAGCTTCCGTCGCTTGCTGCTGTCCTTGAAAAAACACAAACAAGATATATTTACCAAGGCCAACTGGAGCGGGTGAAAACATTGCTCCCAGAGGACCAGGAGTATATTCTCAGTCGGTACAAGCAATTGGTCAATGGCGATCCACAGCTGCTTATTCGTACGAATTGACTCATCTTTTATTGCCTTGTATGATGGGCGACAGTGAAAAAAGGCATTGATGTTTCTCTAGTTTTACCCTGTTTCAACGAAGCGGAAACATTTATGGAGAGCGTTGCGCATATTACTAAAGTATTGGAGGCAAGTAAATTTTCATACGAGGTTATCTTTGTTGAAGACAAAAGCAGCGACAATACTGCGGACTTGGTGTATGCGGCAGTTGCCAAACATAAAAAGTTTCGCGCCATTTTTCATCGAGTCAACCAAGGCCGCGGAGCATCAGTAGGAGACGGTATAAAGGCAGCCAAAGGCTCGACAGTAGGATTCATCGATATTGATTGCGAAGTGTCTCCTGTCTACATTCCCGAAATGGTTAGCATGATTTTGGCCCATAAAGCAGATGTGGTGGTTGGCAATCGCATCTATCGGACGAGTCTGTCTTCCATACCTCGAGAAGTGCTGAGCCGAGGTTACCGGAGGCTTTGTGACATTATGTTTGACACAGAGGGAATAGATACGGAAAGCGGCTACAAGTTTTTTCACAGAAAAAAAATACTACCAGTGCTCTGCCAGGCGCAACATCCTGGATGGTTTTGGGATACAGAGATTATAGTTTTGGGAAAGAGAGCTGGGCTTGCGATTGTGGAAATGCCAGTTTTCTATGAGCGCCGGAGAGATAAAACGTCATCTGTCCATGTTGCGATTGACACAGTAGACTATGTAAGAAGTCTTTTCGCACTCCGAGGACGCTTGAGGTCAACATAAGTATATATGATAAAGATCCGAAGACAGAAGGATCAAAGATCAGCTCTAGCTATCATCGGCTGGGGAAAAGCGCTGCGTTTTCTGTTTTTTGTCATTTACCGGTATCTGCTCCATATCGCAGTTGTGCCCCAGTTGCGGTCAATGCTGCTTACCATCGCCGGTGCAAAAATTGGAACGGGCAGTATCATCCTAGACGTTGATTTTTCCAATCTCCATCACCATGGCTTTTCTCGCATGTGGGTGGGCAGACGTTGTTTTATAGGTGACGGGGCATTACTGGATACTCGAGGAGGACTACATTTGGGCGATGAGGTAACGCTTTCGAGTCGAGTTGTACTCATAACGCACACCAACGTAGGCTTTCCAAGCCATCCGCTCCAGAAAGCGTATCCACCTAAGGAGGGGAAAATCACGATCGGAGACGGAGCGTATTTGGGGACGGCGGCAATCGTCTTGCCTGGAATCACGATCGGTGAAAAATCAGTGGTCGGGGCCGGAGCCGTCGTGACCCATGATGTTCCGACGAGGACCGTGGTTGCCGGCGTTCCTGCCAGAGCGATTAAAAAAATTCGTCAATAGACTGGCTAGATCCTTTTATGCGCATTCCACTGACCAGACCGTTTTGGGCTAAAGAAGAGGAAAAAGCCGCCGGTGTCTCGGTGCGGCGCCTACATGCTTCCGGCGACGGGCCGGAGAGCAGTCGGTTGGTCGAACATCTCAAGAAATTGACGCGGGCGGCATATGTTTTTCCGGTGACTTCCGGCACGCACGGGCTCGAGCTTTCCATGATGGCATTAGGTGTTGGCTCTGGAGACGAAGTCATCATGCCGAGCTTTACTATGAGCTCGACGGCCAACAGCGTCGTTTTGCGGGGAGGCACTCCGGTGTTTGCCGAAATTGATGACGTTTATTTCAACATCGATCCGGCTGACGTCGAACGGAATATTACAAAAAAAACAAAGGGAATCATTGTAGTTCACTACGCCGGCATGGCATGCAGAATGGAAAAAATAGTTGCCGTGGCAAAGAAATATAACTTGTTCATAGTTGAGGATGCAGCCCATTCCATTGGTGTAAGCTATCTTGGTAAATCACTAGGTTTATGGGGCGACATCGGCGTCTACTCGTTTCACGCAACTAAAAATGTCGCATGCGGAGAAGGTGGCGTCCTTTTAACGAACAACCGGCTTTTAGCAAAAAAAATAGAAATTTATCGGGCAAATGGAACTAATAAAAACGCGTTTCTGCGTGGTGAAGTGGCCAAGTATCACTGGCTGGATTTCGGTAGCAGCTATCTTCTCTCCGATGTGTTAGCCGCAATCGTCAACGCACAGCTTGCTAAATTAATAGTTATCAACCGGGAGCGGGCAAAAGTTGCCGCTTATTACACTAAGAAATTAATTCGGTTTAGCAATATCACCCTTCCGTCGGTTCCCAAAGGCAGCAAACCCAACTGGCACATCTATGCTATCCGTTTTGACTCCGGTGAGCACGCAGATATATTCTTGCATCAAATGCGTGCGGCTGGAATAGAAGTCTCGCGCCATTATGTTCCGCTCCATAGCGCCCCGGCGGGCAAAAAATTTGGCAAAAAATCCGGTAGACTTCCGGTGACCGATCGAATCCACGAAACCCTCATACGCCTGCCGATTTACCCTGGGCTAACAAAAAAAGAGCTATCCTACATTGTTTCCACCGCCAAGAAAACACTTCGGTCGCTCGTTTAGATTAGAACCGATTGACGGTTCATTCCAGGCAGTTGAAACAGGAGCGGTTCTCGTGACCTACGATGCGCATTTTTCTGCGATTCCAGGGTTGAGAATGTGGGGAGAGTAAGATAGGATAGTCATACTTGCCCTTCATTGTCTCCATGCGGCCGTTTCTTTCCATTATCATCCCGTACCATAATTCCGCTGATACGATCAGTCGCTTGCTGATTCCTTAGAAAAAACCAAAACGAAGTACGTTTACCAGGGGTAGCTAAAACCGGTTACAACACTCTTGCCGCCTGGAGATCAAGCATACATTACTGCACGTTTTGAACCGGTTATGGGAATACCGGGCCTTTTGGAGCGTAAATAATTATTTTAGTTTTCTTTTCCAATACTTCCACAGTTGTTCAAATTGTGACCGTTCAGCGGCAGCGATGGTAGGATCTTCAATAATAAAACCTGTACGATTATCGTGAGCAACATAAGAAACCTCATGATTATAGATTTGTTTATCGACGTGGCCGAAACGATTGGTTTTTAGGCGCGGGATAACTAACATTTCGTTTCGGCTGGATTGATACCTCGCTTGGTATTCCCTCGTTGAGGGATTTTCTTCCAGAATCTCACGTGTTTTGATACCACGGCTTATGGTCTTTTCAATAAAATCTTTTAAGTAATCAGGGTCACTTGTCAACCCTGTCTGAACATCCGGACTCCCTTGGCAAACAACGAGTATTTCTTCTCCTGACAACGCAGCACGGTAAACCATGCGTAACCCATTCTCTCCTTCATACCAGCGTACTCGTGGCATATTGTATGTTTTACCTAAGAGATTTCTTTCAAACTCAACTGATACTTCTCTTATTTGTTTTGCCATCTTGTTATATGAGCTAATTTTGTTGACTATGAATGATTCTAGTTGAGACGGATTTGCTGCCGTGAACAATAATTTGGTTTCTCCTTTCACTTTGGAAATGAGTCCGAGGATAATCAGGTCCTCTAAAAACATATAGATACTTGCTCTGGGAAACCCAGTCTTTTTTTCTAGCATACCAACGCTGGTGGTTCCAGTCTCTAGGAGTGCTACATAAAGTCGAGCATGTTCTGTTTGCAAATTCAGTTCAGCAAAGGCTCCTCTGATATATTCTGTCGACAATTTTGACAACATGTTGCTTCTATTTTGGCATAAATCTATAATATTGTCAAAATTTTAGACATATGGGGCAAGAAGCAAACACTCACCATCTCTCTGATAGCGAGGCAGAATACCTCGTTCGTATTGATCGTCTCGTTGCAGAAGGAGAAAAACTTCAAAGATTTGGTTCTTTTGAAGTTGATTCGCTCTTGAAAGCAGGTTACTCTCTCTCCCTCATTGAGGAGTTGGCCAATGGTGGTTTCGAGATGACTCAAGACAATGCCATGAATTTGGAAAAAAAATTGCGTGGGGAAAACCACGGACGCTTAACAACTCGACCTATTACTCTAACTGAGGAAGACTTACGAAGATACGGGGTAAGGGCTGAAAATGATGCCGATCACCGGTAGTGGGTTAAATATATCCTAGGACATATCCTAGGACTTGACAAAGCAGTTCTACGGTGGCATCATGAACATGTATGAATACCGCGATTAATACCCATCTCTACCTTCCGGCAGATTTGTATGCAGAGATTGCCGATTTGGCCCGCGAACAAAATCTGCCATTTGCGCGCGTGGCGCGGGAGCTGATGGCTGACTCCCTCAAGCGGAAAACGAAGAAGAAAAAGAAGGTCTATAAAAACCCGCTAGACTGGATGCTTTCTTTTCATCTAAAAGGGCCTACGGACGGATCCATTAACCACGACAAGTATCTGTATGACGAGTAAAAGAAGGGTACTTATCGACACTGATGCGATTTATGCTTCATTTGTTGCGGTAGATGCAAATCACAAACGGGCCCAGTTAGTCAGAAAAAATTTTCCCTCTTTGCATTTTCATATGACTGATTTCGTTTTTGGTGAAGCGGCAACGTTATTATCCCGTCGGGTAGGTAAATCAACAGCGGATGCGTTTTTGAAAGGATTTGCTGAACACGGACTTGTACTTATTCCCGTGCCAAGAAATATCGTTATCCAAGCTGTCGACTACTTCCTCCGACAAACAACCAAAGATACCTCATTTGTTGACTGCGTGAATATGGCAACGGCCAAACGATTAAGGATCGATACGATTTTTTCTTTCGACAAGGCGTATGAGCGGAACGGATTCAGATTGATTTCTGCCGTTTCGTAGATTAGGATACTGATTACTTGCCCCAACAAACCTCAATGCGGCCGTTTCTTTCTCTTATCATCCCATATCACAATAGTGAGGCCACGATTGGCAGGCTGATTACATCTATTTCTAAATCTAAGCGAGCGCCGTCATACGAGGTAATAATAGTTGACGATTGGTCGAAAGAAAAGTGCAAAGTGCAAAGTGCAAAGTGCAAAGTTATTCGCCTAAAAGCCAATCGTGGACCGGCGGTGGCGAGGAATAGGGGGGTGGCGGTTGCGAAGGGAAAGTTTATCTTGTTTCTCGATAGCGATGTAGAACTTTTCCCTGATACCCTCCATAACTTAGCTGTTATTTATCAGGAAGACCCGGATGTCGTTGCGGTAACTGGCGTTTGGGTCAAAGAGCAGAAAACGAAGGAATTTTTCTCCAATTTTAAGGCCCTGCGGGATTGGAGCTACTGGATCAATGAACGGGATAAAAGCGGGTACTACTTTCTCTTTTCGACACGAATTGCCTCTATTAAAAAAACCGTTTTTCAGCGCTTGGGCGGCTTTGATGAAACCTACCCGGCGCCGCTGGTTGAGGATATTGAGTTGACATACAGAATTGCCCGGCGATATGCGATCATATTCGCCCCTAATGTCCGCGTGCGGCATGAATTTGAAGGTTTCTGGCCGATTGCAAAAAAGTACTTTTTACGGGCTTACTACTGGACCAAACTTTATCAAAGAAGGAAGAAATTCGATCCGGTGGCAACAACGTGGCAAGAAGCATTGACGACCTTATCCGGTGTTGCTGTAGTCTTTTTTGGAGTCGTGAGTTTACTTGCAGCCATAAGCGTTCCCAGCATATCAAATATCAAATATCAAATATCAAATATGATTTGGGGAAAGGTTTTTCTGGGGGCACTGATTCTGCATGTTTTTCTCATCCGTAAGTTTTTGGTCTTTATGTATCGCGAAAAGGGTCTCTGGTTTGCCATGCGCGGGTTCTTTAGCGGGTTGGTTTTATACTGCTTCATTTTTGCCGGGGCACTGGCTGGGAAACTGAAATCAGGGAGATAGAGAAGCATCAGGTATGTTGAGTTTAGGCGCCGGGATGGGTTGGAATTCAACAACAGGGGAAAGGATTTCTTCCGTTGAAATCGTGGGTGATAGCGCTGGAGTTTGCCAAAGTGATGTGATTTCTTCAGGTGATAGCTTATCCATGATTTCGGCAATATCTGCGGTGAGGCGGTCTGCATCGGTTGAACGAGGTGGAACAAGCTGGCTGGTGCGGCGAAATTCGATGGCCGCCTGCAAATACTGCTTTTTGGCCCGATAGGCAAACGCCAGGCTGTAGTGGGCATTTGCCAAGTCATCTTTGAGTGCTACTGCAGACTGAAAGAGACGTATTGCCTCATCGATTCGATTGGTGCGTAAATAGACGTTGCCTGTACTAATGCGAAGGAGCGGATTGGTGGGATCTAGAGCAATGGTCTGGTTGAGGGCTGCGATAGTCCAGGCGTCGGCATTGGTGGCAATGCCTAAAAATCCCCGGTAGATGCTGGCTAAATTTTCCCACATGATCACAGATGTAGGTGCCGCGTTAATTGCGATTTTCGCTTCCCGGATAGCCTGCTGGTAAAAGTCCGTCACTAACTGTTTATCTTTGTCCGAGAGCGCCGTTTTGGTATCAGATGCACGATTAAGGATTGCACTAGCCAAAAGGAGCGATGTTTGCGAAAGTGCCGCGTGGTAACGGGCAGAGGTTGGGTTGTGGTTGATAGCGGTCAATAGTAAGGCATATATTGTCCTGCCATCGTTTTTGCTTAGAGCTCCAACTGCTTTGCCAAATGCAATGTCTGCCAGGTACACGCGGCTGATAAGATAGCCGCTTACGAGTGCGGCAATAATGAGGAGTCCTCCGGAAACGATACCAATCCACTCTCGTTGTTTTGTCAGATTAAAAGTGATTACTTTTGTTTGCGACGCCAGAAGCATGACGGTAACGGTTACTACGATTATCGGCAGGCTAGGAGGCAGAAAGAACAACGCAAGAAAGACGAGAAAGAGAGCAATACGAGTATCAAGGTAAGTTCGAGATAGGATGAAGCTTCGAAGCAGCAGTGCTGTTGCTATAACACCGAGAACACCCACGGTTGTTGCTTGGTGAAAGAGAAACGATGAGCCTAGCGTAAAGCGAGCATTCCACAGTGGGCTGATGTTGAGTTCTTCTGGTCTACCGGCAGTATATGCCGCAAGAAAATTTTGTGGACCCACACCAAAGGCCAAGTGTAATGGTTGCTTTATTGATTCGAGGAAAACTGACCAGTTGGCAGAGAAGGGGAGGATCTGTATGGGCTCTTTGGTCAGTTGCCAAAGCGTCACGCCTATGCCCATCATGGTAACGATACTGATGCCAAAGGCGATGATAGTTTCTGTATCTTCTTTTTTTTGAAACAATCGGAGAGCATGCCCGATGGATAGCGGGAGGCTGATCATTAGAAATCCAAGCAGCCCAAGAGCTGATCCAAGCGGACTCCAGAGAGGATTAGCCAGTCCAAGAGCAGTATAGACGGCGACTAGTCCTGCCACTCCCGCGCCAGCAGAAAGAAACCAAAACAACACCATTTTTTGTTTTTTTTCGGTCAATGATAGGGAAACGGTTAGGAGAAAAAGACTCATGTACGTGACGATACCAAGGGGATGTGTTGCTCCTTGGGCATAGTTGTCTGAAACGGTCAACGTACTGGCACTAGCAGCCACGGTAAGTGCTAATAATCCGGTGGCTGCTGGTGACCAGTGAAGCTCTAGATTCTTGCTGAATGCAAGCCGTAGCCCAAAGAGAAACAGTATAGCGGCCGAAGATACGGCCAGAAGAGTCCATTTGTTGAAATCGTAATAATCCGACGTCGTCGGAAGGAAAAAAAGCGGCGTGATGCCCAAGACGACGATTGAGATCCAATTGGTAAGCGCTTCTAGTTTTTTCATGAAACCATGATAGTCCAATGTTGTTATTTCGTATATACTTTGTATAGAATGTCACACTTTAGAAGCGGCTTTACCCTGGCAGAGCTTCTTATCGGAATCTCGATCGTCATATTGCTTGGACTGGCAGTATTATCCAATATTAAGTCACTTATTGATCGCGGGCATGACACAACACGCAAGGGACATATTCGCGCAATTGTCAAGGGGTTTGAGGAGTACTACAACGATCATCAGTGTTACCCGCCTCTTACGATTTTATCCCCTTGCGGCGGCAGTCAACTTGCACCTGGACTTTCTGTCATGCCTTGCGACCCGCAGAGTAATTTGCCGTACAAGTATGTAAGTCAGAACGAAGCAAGTTCTTGTCGCGGATATAAAGTCTTTGCAGCGCTTCGGAATAAAAAAGATCCGGATATTATCGCCGTGGGCTGTAGTCCGGTCAACGGGTGTGGATATGGTGCCTTGTGGAATTGGGGACTAGCTGCCGGAGGACTGCTTCCGGCGTCCGGGTTTGTCGCCGACGTGCCTCCTACTCCTACTCCTGCCTATCCGCCCGGGCGCCATGCATGCGACCCCAACGGCATTTGTAACTCCTACGGCAACCCAGCAGGCGCTGGTTGTCCAGTGACGTATAACCAGCCAGACTGCTACAATATGTGTGGTAACCCTGCCAACCGATGCTTACAATGAAAAAAGGATTCTCTCTCATCGAGCTTCTTGTGGCAATTGTTATTCTTGGTGCACTTGTGTCTGTGGTTGCACAAACATTTACTTCTACTCAAGTCAAGTCTCGTGATAATCGGCGTAAAAGCGACTTGGCCGGCCTCGTCACGGCACTTGAGGCATACTACAATGATAAGGGGAGATATCCCAATGAAGGCTTGAGTGGGCAGATTGCTGGCTGTGGGTCGGCAGATAGTCAAATTTGCCCTTGGGGAGGAGCTTTTACGGACCAATATGGTACCACCTACATGCAAAAATTACCGATAGATCCAAGGAGCGGCAGTACATACTTCTACGATGTTGGCGGCAGCAACCGCAGTTATCAGCTGTATGGACGGCTAGAAAATACCAAAGATAATGCCGTGCCTAAAGGCGCCCAAGGACAGCCTCAAGCGTACGGGTCAACCAGTTGCAGTAGCTCTGCCGTGGTATTATGTAATTACGGAGTTTCCAGTACCAATACAACACCTGAAAACGGACATCCACTCCAATGAATAAACTTGGCTTTACCCTAATTGAAATTCTTGTGGCAATATCTGTCATTGCTCTGGTCATTGGAGTGGCTCTGCCGAATTTTTTAGGCGCACGCGAACGGGGACGAGACATAAAACGAAAATCAGAACTGAATCAGTTAAAGACTGCGCTGCGGCTTTATTATAGCGACTACGGACGCTACCCTAATTGGAATATTGGCGTCTATATTATCGGGTGCGGACCAGCTGGTACGAGTCAGTGTTTGGGCAGTGGTGTTTGTACCACAGCTGATTTTGCTGCCGGCGGCACCGACGGGTGCGGGACTATTTACATGAAGCGGTTTCCCAGAATCGGTACCTCTCAGCAGTTTTTTTATTACCAGGCGGCAAACGGTGACGATTTCCGGCTCAAGGTGCTCCTGGAGAACGTATCAGATGCCGATATTGTATCGAGTCAGGCTCGATGTTCGGTGGTTCCTGCTACAAATCCCGCTGGTACATTTTCCTATAACCCAGGCGATTTTGTCCTTTGCGCCGATTAAAACCGCTATTCTAAAACAATACGTAGAGGAATGGTGAAATCGGGGACACTGCGGCCGCTGCGATAAGGACTCCAAAAGCAACAAAGACTATGACGGCCGGCACCATCCACCAGAGTTTATTTTTCCATACATAGACAAAAAGCTGTTTGATCATGGGCGTTTTTTTACGATAAACCGTTCCATTACCAAGACATCGATATCAGTTTTTAAAAAGCACTCAATGGCATCTTTTGGCGTTGCGACAATGGGCTCTCCGCGGACGTTAAATGACGTGTTGAGAAGGGCAGGCACGCCAGTCTTTTTGCCAAAAGCTTGAATAAGGTCATAGTACAATGGATTATCGCCCCGTGCAACGGTTTGGAGCCGGCCGGTGCCGTCGATGTGGACGGTTGCGGGGACTTCTTGTTTTCCTCGTTTTGTAAACGGGTAGATGACCGTCATGTACCTGGTTGACTCCGGAACATTCTTATCCGTGACAAAATACCGTTTCACTCCTATATCAAGCACAGATGGTGCAAACGGTCGGAACAACTCCCGGTGTTTGACCTTTTCGTTGATGATATCCTTCATTTTCGCATCGCGGGGATCGGCTAAGATGCTTCGATTGCCCAGAGCCCTCGGCCCCCATTCCATCCGGCCCTGGAACCACGCCACAATGCTGCCTTTTGTCAGAAAACTGGCTACCGTGTCGAGAAATTTGTTCCGTTGGTCTATGAGTTTATAGGAAAGGTGATACTCATCAAGTATTGATGCTATCTGTTGGCCGGTAAAATCCGGACCGAGATACGGAGAAAAAGAAATTGTCTGTTTTTGTTTGCTGTGTCGGTTCCAGAACCAAAGGGCCGCACCCATGGCAGCGCCCCCGTCGCCCGGATCCGGCGGGATGAAAAGATTTTTAAATGGCGTGTGAGAAAGAATTTTTCCGTTGACGAGCGCATTAAGCGCAACACCGCCGGCAAGGGTTAAGTTGGAAATTTTGTATTCCTTGTAAGTAGCGTTTAGGAGATTTATTACGACTTGTTCGAACTTTTTTTGAAGGCTTGCGGCTATATTGGCGTAGTGAGCTCTCATTTTGCTTTCCGGAGTACGAGCGGGGTAGCCAAAGAGACTTTCCAACTTTTCAGAAAACATGTGATTGCTCCAGGTGTAGTCAAAATAGTCCATAGAGAGTGCAAAGCTTCCATCTGGGAATTGTGTAATAAGATTGTCCATGTGAGAAGAAAATGGTAGGGGATCTCCGGAAGCGGCAAGACCCATAACCTTATACTCTGCATCGTTGACAGCAAAACCCAGGTAACTAGTTATGGCAGAGTAGAGAAGACCGAGAGAGTGGGGGAAGTGTATTTCTCTATCAATCCAGATCTCGGCCCCGTTTCCAACACCGACAGTGGTAGTCGCCCATTCACCAACTCCGTCAAACGTCACGTTTACGGCGCTGGCAAATCCTGAAAGATAGTAGGCGCTTGCGGCGTGTGCTAGATGTTGTTGACAATATTGGATGGATCCGGTGTAGCCTATTTCTTTTTTTAAAACCTTACCAATATTCATTTTATAGTCAAACCAGCTGCCGATTGACTCCACAAACGATTTGCGACTGTCAGGAAAATGCGCAAGGTGCTGCGAAAGTACTCGGTGAAATTTAATGACAGGTTTTTCGTAGAAGACGACAAAGTCGATATCCGCAATCGTGATGCCTAGCCATGAAAGGCAAAAGGAAATGGCCTGCTTAGGGAAGCTGTTATCGTGCTTGATCCGGCTGAAGCGTTCTTCTGCGGCTGCCGCAACAACATTGCCGTCAACCAAAAGACAGGCAGAAGCGTCGTGATACCAACAGGAGATGCCAAGAAGTTTCATCCATTTAATACATTACGTCATCAACGATCGACGCTTTATGCTTTATCCAAGTTGTCTTTTGTGAGATAGGAGTAAGGAAGTGTTTGCCTAAGAGTTTAGCAATAACTGCGGGGATGCCAATGCCAACACCGTACATAAGATTGGTGAGGAGGTGGTACTGTACTGCCCCGATGGATTGGAAGAGCCATTTTAGCGCTGACATGTTATAGAACGCATTGAGTAATTTAACAGAACCCATTTCAAAGTACCACATGAGAAATCACTTTACATCACTTTTCGACTGTATTATTCTGATAAGGTAGCAACATTATCTACGGATCGGCGGATTACGTCGTCTGCGCCGACTGATGCGATGAATGAAAAGAATCAACATTTTTCTTCTAATTCTTTGTCTCCTCTTGGTTGCCGCGATTATTCTTAAAAAAGAATCACCGCTTGCTGATCGCATCTATGAATTCTGCAAAAACACCCAGTTTACTCCTTCCTGTTACGACGAGGAAATCCCGCGACTGATGGATGAGCCGACTAATCTCTCGATGGAGGATGCATTTGCCGTTACTCGGCTTATTCAACAAAAAGATCCCAAGTACGCATACTGTCATGTATTAGGTCACAAGCTTAGTTTTAAGGAAACAAGTAAGGATTTATCAAAATGGAAAGACGTAGTTGCTCGCTGCCCTACAACGATGTGCAACAATGGTTGTCAGCATGGGGCACTTACGCGCCGGTTTAATAGCGAAATATTAACAGACGCGCTAATAAAAGAAATCAGGCCGGACCTATCTGATGTCTGCGAGCCCCGCGGGAAGTGGAACCCAGTGGAGGTGGAGCAGTCCATGTGCTACCACGCGCTCGGGCACCTAGCCATGTTCGTCACAAACGCAAATATCACCAAATCCGTTGACCTGTGCCAAACCATCGGCAGCAAGCCGGACGGCAGAAACTATGTGCAGACTTGTACCGAGGGAACGCTCATGACGGTGTATCAGCCACTGGAGGCAGAGGATCGAGCGCTTGTGAAAGACATTGCTCCGACGGCCCAATCAATGCCGCAGTTTTGCAGCCGGTTTACAGGAGAAACATTTCATGCATGCCGCAGGGAATCTTGGCCGCTATTTCGGGAGCAAATCCATACACCTGATGGGCTGGTAAAATTCTGCTCGTATACCACAGACGTTAGTGAGCAAAAAAAGTGTTATGCTACAGCATTAAACATCATAGCCGTCATTCTAGTTATGGATGATGAACAGAAGGTGGAAAAAATTGCAGATTTTTGCAGGAAATTGCACGGAAAAACCAGGGACCTGTGTTTTGCAAGTAGCGCCCGGCGGCTGATACAGGTTGATCCGAAGCTCGTTTCCCAAGCGCTCGGAATCTGCAAACTCGCCGAGGAGGATGGTTTGGAAAGCAGCTGTTACAACGAACTGATCCGGTTTTCGACGATTACCTACCACGAGGGATCAAAAGAGATTACCGCTTATTGCAAAAAGTTTCCTGCACAATGGGTCGATCAGTGTCTCCGGCACGAGGTACGGTATGATTAAAGCAGTTCTGGTTATCATAATAGTATTAAGCTATTTTCTCCTGCGGGGGAGCGAAACGACGTCGCTTGCCGGCTATTCCTATCCGCAGCTTGCCGAATATTTTACGAAGCTTGCCGAGCAAAAGGGGCCGCGGCACGCGTTTGATGTGTTGCGCTCGTCGAAACTGCGGCCGAACACAGATATACACCTTCTGGGGCACACGATCTCGGACGTCTTATACAAAAAGGAAGGTGCGGCGGGGATGGCCATCTGTACCAATGATTTCCGTAACGCCTGTTCCCACGCTATTGTGATTGGCTTGTATAATGACTACGGCGAAGCGGCACTTGAAAAAATTTCCGATGCCTGCCGTAGGGCTCCTGGAGGTAGAGGAGCTTATACCATGTGTTTCCACGGTTTGGGTCACGGCATCTTGGCCTATTACGGGTACCGGATGGAAAACGCCCTTGCCTCTTGCGCCAAAACCGGTTCTCTCCAGTACGCTCACCGCGAAATGATCGAGTGCGTCGGAGGCGCGGTCATGGAGATTGTCGGTGGAGGATTCCATGATCGGGATATCTGGCAACGACAGCGCGTCAAATACCTTTCCAAAAAGGATCCGCTTGCCCCCTGCAATAAGCCAGTTGTTCCCGATGCGGCAAAACATATGTGCTATTTGTATCTCACACCGAATTTAATTGAACCTTTGGCAATTGAATTTGCCACACTGACAGAGCAACAAGTTTCAAAAGCGTTTTCTGCCTGCAGACAGATATCGCTCGTCGAAGTTGCCAATCGTGATTATTGTTTTGGCGGAGTTGCAAAGGAGTTTCTGGTCATTGTGAAGGCGCGTGATTTTAGGAACATTGAGGAGCTGACGGATGCTGATTTAGACCGTTGGTTTTGGCTTTGTCGATTAGCAGAAAGCGATGACGGGATAGCTTCTTGCGTCAGACACAGCGTTAACACGTTTTACTGGGGCGGGGAAAATAACCCTAGATTATCCGTTCGTTTTTGCGGTCGTATTCACGATGTATTTTCGCAAAACGTATGTTATTCTCACCTCATTGGTTCCGTTCATACCTATGCAATAAGCTCAACCATGGTAAGTTCTGCATGTCGTTTATTGCCGGCATCATATAAAAAGCTTTGTGAAGAACGCACTCTATAAACATCGCAACCGCCTGCTCCCTTTCTTTCTTTTGGTGAATACGCTTGGTGTGTTGATGGTCATTGCACATGTGAGAAAACTGCAAGAGGAGCGTATGAATAACATAATGCGAAGATCGATTGTCTCATCGACAAGCCAATATGAGGCAAACGAGAGGATTCGTAGAGTAGCCCTTTCATACGGAGCGACGACGGTTTTTTCCGTGCTTTCCGATACGGTATTTCCCGCTTGGATGGACCGTCACGCCATCGGGCACACAGCAGGAGAAGTTCTCTATGAACAAAAGGGAATTGGCGCGCTTGTACGTTGCCCAGAAGCATTTCAAAATTCCTGCAGTCACGCAATTGTCATTAAGTCAATAACCGGCGGCGGCATGGATGCAGTAGACAAACTCATTTCTACCTGCCTACGTATGGGCACAGATGATGTTTCGTTGGGCAGGTGTTTCCATGGGTTGGGACACGGCGTCCTTGCAGTTTCGGGATATGACGTATCTCGGGTAATGCGTATTTGCCAGAATGGTAGTAGCAAAGGCATCCGCCTGCTATTTCGGGAGTGCATTGGGGGAGTGTTTATGGAGCTCTTAAGCGAAGAGAAGCACGATCCGGCCAAGTTTGCCGCCGCAACCGAAAAGATTTTATCTCATGCGGATGGGTTGTACCCCTGTACGGAGCATGAACTTTCTGCGAGTGAACGGCTGGACTGTTTTCAC
Organism: uncultured Gammaproteobacteria bacterium; assembly: GCA_964621305.1. Taxonomy (GTDB): domain Bacteria; phylum Patescibacteriota; class Microgenomatia; order UBA10105; family UBA927; genus JAGVFE01. The sequence continues at coordinate 54,692 of CAZUOM010000007.1, forward strand.
TATCTGCCGATGGTGCTCTTAGGAAGAGCGGCAGGTTTTGGCCGCGTCTGGCATCTTGACCGTAGCACCTACGCCGCTGCTATGGAAGTCTGCTTGACGGCTTTGTCCGGGGAGGAGCGGGACGAATGTTTTTCCGGGTTCGGAACGCAGTTTCTTGCCTCCGGCATCCGGGAAGACCGAAAGATGATCGTAAAATCCGACGAAAATAAATTCGAGTGGATCGTTTCCATGTGTTCGCTCGTGGACAATAAAACGTCAGCTTCTTCCTGCATCAATGGTGCCGTTTCTTCGATTCTATGGGGGACGGGAAGACTAAAACCTGCTGATAAAGTCGCCATTGATTTTTGCGCGTCTGTATCAAATAGAGCGCTGGCAGATTCGTGTTTTGACAGTTTGATTCGATTATATTTTGATCGGATGAAATCAGTTGATCCAACAGCTTGGTGTGCTCAACTTCCTTCGATACATACAGAAAATTGTATTGCTTCAGGAGCAACGTTAACCAGGGGAATAAAGCAATGAAAATAAAGAAAATACAATACAGAATTCTGTTGCCATTCATCATTATTATTCTTGCTCTGGCATTCACGTTTTTCGGATCAGAGCGAAAATATCCCGAGACAGCCTATTTGAAAAAACACCTATCTTGGAAGCAGCCTGAAGTTGTTACATATTTTAGTAAGCTTGCCAAAGAAAAGGGCCAGACATATGCTTATGGAGTGCTCGCGGCAGCACCGCTGCCACCAAATGTTGAAATTCATGTTTTGGCCCATGCGATAAGTGACGTCCTTTACGAAAAGAAAGGCGCAGAAGGAATTGCCGAGTGTAGTGATGAATTCCGCAACGCCTGCAGCCACGCAATCGTCATCGGGTTGTTTACAGAACAGGGCGAAGGTGCGCTTGATGTAATTGATACTGCCTGTCGAAAAGCTCCAGGCGGTAAAGCCGCCTATACTATGTGCTATCACGGCCTCGGTCACGGGATATTGGCATATTATGGGTACGATTTTAAGAGCGCTGTTGCCACATGCCGAAAAACCGGGACGTTTACACGGAAAAATCAGGAATCTATTGAGTGCATCGGCGGAGCGGTGATGGAGCTGGTCGGAGGCGGATTCCATGACCGGGAGACCTGGATTGTACAGCGGAAGAAATATCTTTCTGGCGAGGACCTCCTTGCCCCATGCAACAGCAGCTTTATGCCGGATGACGCCCGAGGCATGTGCTACCTTCACCTAACGTCTCATTTTGTTTTTCCAATGGAGGAACATTTTTCCGAGTTTAGCCGAGAGGATGTCAAAACCGCTTTTGCCGTCTGCAATAGCTTACCGTTGGAAAGAATTGAAGACCGTGCGTATTGTTTCGGCGGAGTGTCAAAAGAGTTCATCTTCATTCTGAAAAAACGTGATGTCCGAAAGATCCCGTCGTTTACCAACCACGATCTTCGTAGGTATGCAGATCTTTGTCTAATAGCTCCAGCTGATGATGGCATTACCGCGTGCATTCGCCACAGCGTCAACACGTTTTATTGGGGGGGAGCAGGCAGCAAAAATTTAGCTGTACGTTTCTGCCGCGTCATTACAGATGAGAAAAGAAGGGCTGATTGCTTTTCTCATTTCCTTTCCTCTGTTGTTTTTTACGCCCCCAATAGGTCAACAGTCGATGATGCCTGCAGAAGCGTGCCGTATCGTTACCGGACGGATTGTTTTAAGGGAGAAAAAAACGATAGACAGGAGGCTATCAAAAAATTGCTTGAACAAGGAGAAATTTCCAAATCGCTTGATTTGGTTGTTTCTTTTTATCAGGCGGATCCGAACTTTGCCGGGCAGTGTCATACCTTGACCCATCAAATCGGGGAGGCGGCATTCTGGCTGTTTTCCCAAAAACGCTCATTTGTCGTCACAAGTTCAGCATCCTCCTGCGCGTACGGATTCTATCACGGGTTTGCCGAGGAAATGTTCCGAAGTAAAGAGTCAAAAGAGACAGCGGTTTCATTTTGTAAATATGTTGGTAAACAGTCAAAAAACGCGGGCACCGAGGCGTTTTTCCAGTGTTTCCACGGCATAGGTCACGGCGTATCAAACAGCCATGACAAGATAAATTGGGGCAAAGAGGGCGTGATTCGGGATGCCGCCGTTTCCGTCTGCAGGAGCGTGTCAAGAACGAAAGTGGAATTTATCTACTGCGTAGGGGGGGTATATAACGGAATAGCCAATTATTATCGAGACGGCCAGTACGATTTGACTATGGATATGTCTGACCCCTTTCGGCTTTGTGCGGGACAGAAAGGAGACGAACGGACAATGTGTATTATTAATCTGGCCGTTTCCTATTGGCATTTGTCACAAAAAGATCTTGATAAGACGATTGCTATTTTGTCACCGTTGACTGATACAGAGCGGCAGGCGGCAGTGCGAGAGGTTGCGACGAAATTCTGGAATGAGAAAGCTTATGGAGATCACGCGACGACAGTAAGTAAGTGTAGGAAGCTTTCTTCTGAATTGTCTCTGCCGTGTTTGCGAGGGTATGCCATCGGCATGTTTGAGTATGGGCTGCCAGAAAGCGAGTATAAAGAAGCGCTGGCATTCTGTGCTTTAGGGATTCTCAATGATGTCGAATCTTTGGGTTGCTACGACGGCATAATTTCATTAATATCGAAGTGGTACAGTGAGAAGAAATCGAAGTTGATCTGCAGGATCTTGCCGGGGACGGATTTGCGGGAGACCTGTCTACGAAGAGTAGAAAAGATCCTAAAATAACTATGGTGTTCCTTCTTGTATTGGTTGCGGTTGTAGTAACTTCTGCAACAATTACTCATAAAGATATTTCGCCGTGTAAGCGGATCAGTGATGCAGAGAAAAAACAATGCCAGGCGCGCGAGGTTGATCGGATGCTCGGACGGCCGGATATTGCGCGGGCATGGAAGCTGGTTGCACAGTTTTCCCGGGATGATCCGTCATTTGCCGAAACCTGCCACGGGCTGACCCACAGCATCGGAAAAACTGCGTATAAGCTTTTTGTGCAAAACAAATCAATACCCATAACGAAAGAAACATCGTACTGCTCCTACGGGTTTTACCACGGATTTATGGAAACGCTTCTTAAAGACGGCAGTCCCGCAGCCGCAGCACGGGATTTTTGCGACCGGGTTGCCCGAGAAACAAAATCAATCTTACCCGATGCGCGGTATGCCTGCTTTCATGGTATCGGCCACGGGTGGACGAACATACACGAGCCGGCTCTTTTTGGAAATGAAAAAGCAATGGCATTTCCTGCGCTTTTCTTATGTCAAGAAGTTGCCCGGGATAAAGATGAGCTCTTGCGCTGTGCTACCGGCGTGTTTGACTCAATCTCTATTGCCTACTACAACAAACAGGCAGGGCTCATCGTGAAAAAAGATGATCCGCTGTGGCTGTGCCGGGCGGTGGCAGAAACATTTCGTGAGGCATGTTACCGCGATATGATGCCTGCCATCTTATGGCTCGGAAATTACCTCTTGTCCCAATCGGTGCTATATGTAGAAAAGTTTGTGCCGAAAGAGTACGCTGAGCCGGCGATTGCAACGCTTGCCAGCAACAGCGTGCGATACACCATCGGAACAAGTGAAGATTGGCAAAGGGAGTCCCTTGCTGTCTGCCGCCTGCTGCGGGATGACCTTCGTATTCCCTGCGCAAGCGGTCTTGCAACAGGTATGATGGAATTTGGGCAGCCACAGAAAGAATACATTCTCGCCTTGTCACTTTGTCGGAAGGATGACCTTTCACGAGCCGAAACAGACGTTTGTTTTCAAAGTGTCCTAAACTATATAGGTAATCGTTATCCAAAAGAAAAGGCGCAAGCACTTTGCCAATCTATTGAGAGCCAATATCAGAAGTACTGTAAGCGGTTATGAGAAATTTTCTGTTTCTTGCCGCAGCCATACTTATTGGAGCAGTTGTTAGTAAGCCAACAACTGACTCTTTTAACTGCGACAAACTTACCGGTGTCAAACAATTGCAATGTTGGCAGGATGAAATACAACGAATACTCGAGAAAAATGGCATTGAGGCCGCGCTAACGAAAGTTAATCAATATTACGCTAGTGCCCTAGATTTCGGGCCCCATTGTCATGAGTTCATGCACCCCATTGGAGCTTGGGCACATTCTCAACTAAACTCAAACCCTTCGTTTAAAATTCCAGTAAATGCGTCATACTGTTCTTACGGTTTTTACCATGGATTTGTGGAAACTATGATGGCCAAGAAAGGAGACATAAAAGAAGCAAGGCAGCTGTGCGATCAATCCGATGTTGCCAATCGCAAACTGGGAATCTTTATCAAAGGGTCCTGTTATCATGGTATTGGACACGGAATTGCTGGAAGTTTCAACGTGCGTTCAGAAAAAGATCTTTCCACTCTTGTCACCAAGAGCTCGACTTTGTGTCAGGAACTGGCCGGCGAAGAAGAATTAGTTGAGAACTGTTCCGCGGGTGTGTTTAACGTGATAAGCAACCTCTATATTGCCCACATCGCCGACTGGTTTTTTGATACAGGTCGTCCTTTTGCCTTGTGTCAACAGTTTGAACGAGTGTATCCTCAATGTTATGCATACATGGTGCTGGTTTTGGTTTACAAAAACAACAGCGATTATTCAAAGACAACAAAATTATTGGAAGAGGCGCCTTCTGAAAGAGAAAGACGGGCTATCGTTTCGGCTCTCGGCTATAAAATGGGGACACAAAGCGTCAATGCACCAGATATAGAAAAGCGGGTTAGTTGGTGCGACTATTTTCCTTTACCCTTTTGGAATACTTGTATCGCCGGTTTTATCCAGGGGCTACTCGGTTATGGAAAACCCGGAGAGGAATATAAACAGGTCTTTAAATTTTGTTTATCGAATAAACTATTAAACGGGCGGCGCGATGCATGTATGGCAGAAAGCTTTCATTCGCTTTCCCTCTCTTACACAGTTTCTAAAATAAAACCACTCTGCGAGATCGTTGAGAGCTTTTATAGACAGCAATGCGAAGAAACAGTACGACAAAAGAGTGAGTTCCATTAATAAAAAGATTCTATGAGGAAAACTTTGATTATCTGTTGTATAGCAATACTGACAGGGTTCATTATTGTCCACTCCTATCTACAGCGACGGCTTGGTGGCCAAAATTTCGACCGCCTCGCAATTAACATCCGAACCGCTTGTCAAAAAGAGCCTGTACGGGCGCTTTGTTATGACAGCGCGCTTCCAAAACTTATGAACAATTTTTCGATGGAACAAATATTTGCGCTGGCCAAAGTTATACAAAAGCAGGACACTTCATACGCGTACTGTCACGTTTTAGGTCATAAACTTTCGACAATCGAAACAAGAAAAGACGTTGGTAAATGGAAAGATGTTATTACGCGCTGTCCATCCGGGGTCTGTTCCAACGGCTGCATCCACGGGGCGTTTCAGGAGCGTTTTCGGACGGAAACCCTTCCTGATAGTAAAATTGCCGAGATTGCTCCGGAGTTAGAAACCGTCTGTGAAGCACGCGGCTCGTGGACGCCGACGGGCTTGGAAAAAGCAAGTTGCTATCATGCGCTCGGGCATCTTCTGATGTACATAACCGGCGCTGATGCGGCAAGGGTAGTAACACTCTGTGATCGGATAGGAGATAAAGGGAATAACGGAGACTTTCGCAAGGTATGCTACGACGGGGCATTCATGCAGATCTTTCAACCTCTGGAGCCTGAGGACCGGGCGCTTATTACCGGCAAAGTTATAACCAGACTGCAGCACTCGACATTTTGCAAGCGATTCCCCGGGCCAAAAAAAACCGCGTGTATCAGTGAAGGTTGGCCGCTTTACTTTGACGAGCTGCGGGAGCCCCAGGGGCTTATCAATATCTGTAGTCAGCTTTCAGGCACTAGCTTTGATTCTTGTATTGATTCGGTGCTTTATGTTCTAGTCGTTCAGTTCCAATTTCATTTGCCGTCGATTAGACAATACTGTATTGGTTTGCCGAAAAAGTTGGCGGGCCGCTGTTTTGCCATGACGGCAAGTAGACTCATCGAAACCGATTACGACAACGTGGATACAGCGGTTGCTTGGTGCAAGGAAGCGACACTGGAGACAATAGATTCGTGTTTTTCGGAACTTGTAAAAGAATCGGATTTTATTTTTCAGAAAGGGTCGGCAAATCTTTCTGAGTTCTGCGAGAAATTACCGGAACAATGGAGAGAAAGTTGTCTAGGTAAAAAGAGCAAATGAAAGGCTTCACAAAACTCACCTTTTTTGTTGCAGTGGCCGCGCTGGCCTGGGGACTTGTTGGACGCTTGAGAAATGATAAAATGGCGTTTGAGAGGAAAGTCTCCGCTTGTCACGCGATGGACAAAAAAGTCAAGTTTTCCTGTTACCGAAGCGCTATAGAAATGTACTACCACAGTGACCCATTGGATTTGAGCAAAAAAATAAAAACAGACGCGAACTTCTCGCGACTTTTGAAGCGAGCAACCGTCGACTCCTCGTATGCCAATTTCGGCACTAATTGTCATACGTTTTATCACGCAGCCGGAGACTTTCTGGCCGAAAGTTTTCCGGACAATTCCGTCGGCGAAAACCTTGCGCTTTGCAGCGGCGAGTGCACCGCCGGCTGCACCATGGGACTTTTGAAACGGACGGCGTTGCAGAATAATTTTGCGGAGGATATCCTGCAGGAGTTTTTCCGTTCGTGTAAGACAGGAGAAGAGCACCAGTGCGCCCATGAGATCGGACATTTACTCAACGATAAATATGTTACTCCGGTTCTTTTACCGCTCGATGAGATTACCCAAAGCCGCTACGGAGTTAAACTCAACAGTGCATATCAATACGTTTCCGCTAAAAAAGCAGATTTTAACGCGCCGTTTGAAGAATGCAAGAAACTGGTTCCCGAAAGCGAGATTGCCTACTGCCTTACGGGAATCGGACACAACATGTTTCTATTTTCCCAGTTTTCCGATGGAGGGTACAAAACAAAGTTTGACGAGTGCCAACGCGTGGAAGCCCGAAACAAAAATGATTGTTACGGATTTCTCCTGTACAGGATCGGCATCAATGAAGCGGCGCCGAAAGTTATCCTCAAAGAAGTTGAGGCAGGGCAAGCCGTCTGTAACGAGGCGGTTGCGCTCATCGGCCGGGAAGACCTGAAGTACCACTGCTACCTGGGGCTTGGTGGCGGGATCGGTTTGTACCTGGATACCGAGTACGGTTCCCGAAAGCTCACCGACGAGACGATTCCCGAGGTGCAACAGGCGCTCGTAACCCATGCAGCCCTCTGTGAATCAGTTGAGGCTACGTTTTCTAACAAATGCTATGCAGGTCTTATGGGAACCAAATTTAAGCTCCTCTATAAACTTCTTGACTTGCGCATCGGGCGGATAGAAAAGCTCCTGCCGGAACTGGACAGCGATTTTGAAGTGGTGGGGTAAATACCATCATCACGGTACGTGATCCCCTTCAGGCTCCCTAATGCGGAGCATTCGATTGGTAGTAACGTTTCTCAACTCCTGTGTTTTTCCCTGAACCGTTTTGCCGTTTACGAGACGATTCGGCCAGCGGACAATCAGTTTGTCCACGACACGCGCACGCCCCAGTCCGAAGTGGAGGACAAGTGTGCTGCCGCTGGCAAAACCGACCCCAGCCTTGACTTCTTTGACCTGCATTTTGCCGCCTGTCGTAACAAAAACTCTGGCTCCGACTGCGGAGCGGTTGGAGGTCGTCCCCTCAAGGGTTACCGAGAGGAATCGATTGCGACTGCCGCGATTGAGGAAGAGAAGTGCCGGATGAGTTGCCTGTTTTCCCCAGTACATTGACCCGTTGGCCAACACCAGATCCAGGGCCCCGTCGTTGTTAAAGTCTCCAGTTGCCAGGCCGCTGCCGTTTTCCGAAACTAAGAGTCCGCCTTCTTCCTGCCGGTAGAGATTGAGGACTCCGGCATGTTTGGTAATTTCCGCCCAGCGGCTGCCTCCGTCGTTTCGGAAGAATCTACCCGGATTGGTTTTCCCCCCGACGGCGCGCATTGACAGAATGGACGCATCCGTGTCAGATTGCATGAAAAAGCTCGGGCTGCCGGGAGAGCCGAAATAGAAAAGGTCCGGGTCGCCGTCGTTTTCAGCGTCCAAAAACGAAGCGCCCCAGCCGTATTCGTAAGCGGAGAAATCAACGCGCTTTTTTTCCGGGTCGTTATTGGGCACGAGGGGATCGGGGATAATGGACACCTGTGTGCCGATTTTTTCAAACCCTGCGCCGGTATTGCGCAGCAGTTCGGCTGACCAACGGCGGGCGTTGGTTGCGCCGACATTGGTAAGAAACAGATCAAAATCGCCGTCTCCGTCGACATCAGCTGAGTCGATACCCATCCAGCCGCCCATTGTAGAAAGAGGGCCGGTGATACGGGTAAAGCGCACTACCCCATCTGCGCTGTCGTTTCTGAAGATTTCAAACGAATCAGGAAAATCGTTAGCGATGATAAGATCCGGATCAGCGTCGTTGTCAATATCTGTGAACAGAGCCGCTTGAGTAATGTTACCTAAACTATCGCCGGCAATTCTTCCCTTAGCATCAATGGTTAGTCCCAAAATACCCGGCGACGGATCGTGTCCGGTAGGGTGAGGGACGCCGGCTAGGGTGCCGTCAGGGGAGGCTGTAAGCGTTATATTTTCAAAAGAAACGGAGCCGTTGCCGCCTACGCCGCGATTATGCCACAAAATATTTTTGGCGCCGCGATGTTTTTTCTCCCGGTAGTTTTCAAAATCCCGGTCGCTTCTGTTTGACTGATAGAGGTCAATAAACCCATCACCGTCAACGTCGGCGGCCGCGACCATCGTTACGTACCGGCGAAACCTGCCGTCGCCGGGATATTCGCGCGTGGGAAACGCAATTGTCGTGATATCCTTAAAAATTGATTTGCCGGTCTGGGAGAGTTGGTTTTCAAAAATCGTCAGCCCGCCTTGTTTGGGATCATATGAGCCATCAAGGTTGTCTCCTTCGACCAGTCCGTGTCCCACGACAAGATCGCTGTCGCCGTCGTTATCCAGATCTGCCGCAACCGCTGATGTGCCTATCGGCCGGTCCGCGGCAACGCCTGACTCTTCGGAAACATCCGTAAACGTCATGTTGCCGTTATTCTTGAAAAGAACATTTTTTGAAAATCCCGGGAAGAAAAGATCTTCGTATCCGTCGTTATAGAAATCCAAAACGGCAACTCCTTGCCTTTTAACGTCACCGAAACCGGCGGGCCTATCGAATGCTTTTTCCGTTGCATTGACAAACAGCACGGGGTTCCTGGCCGGTTTTCCCGTAACCGCAAGGATGAATAGGATGAGCAGGAGAAATATAGTTCTCCTACTAGAATTTGGATCAGTATATACCCACATAACTCAGGTGAAAGTTGTCGGCCAACAGTTATAATAGAATTTAGATCAGTAGTATAGTATTATTCTATCCTTAATGATATGCCACATAATCCTGATCAAGCCGGGTTAAGGTTGGATCGATTTAGAAAGAATTGGCAACAGCGTATCGTTCCTCCTTTGTTATTGTTTACCCTCGCTTCCTGTGCGGTGAGATCTTCAGAAGAGGTAGTGCCGATTATCGGGCCCGCACTTGGGGGCCCTTTGGATACATTTCCGGCAGGAGAAACGGTTCCTGCAGTTACAACACCAACTTCGAGGCCAAAAGCAGCACCAACGGAGCGATTACCAAACGAAAAAATTCGAGAAATTAGGCCAGATTCACTCCTTGAAGCATTATTTTCTCCAAAAAATCTAACAGAACAATACAATGCTAGACCCTGGCTAAATTCCACGACCAATATAGCTTGGCACACGACGTTGCCTTGGGGTGGCGTAACGTATGCAGACAGGTTTTACGATGAGCGACCGTGGACGAGCAAAGAACATTTGTGGCAGGATGATCAAGGCGATTGGCATGAATATGAAAAGCGTGGCGATGAATATATTTTAGTAAAGAGAAATGGGCCAGGAGTCGTCAATAGGCTTTGGTTTTCCTATGATGATGCCAGCCAACTCACTGATTTTCAAAAACTCGATCCAAGAAATTACAACTACATGACATGGGGAAACTTGGATAAGTTGGGGTTTTTAAAAATTACCATCGATGGTCAGGTTGTATTTAATCGACCGATCACAGAATATTTTTCAGGAAAACCATTCGGTATTCCTGACCAGATCGGCGAGTTAATCAACTGGAAGGTTCCAGAGATGGGCTCTGTGGGCAGCTTGTTAAAGCTATCGTACGCAAAGAGCGTTGAGATATCTGTTTACAGAGGGGAGCAGCCGCGATTTTTTGCAATAGACGGCCTTACATTCCCGTTGACCACAAAGGTTATCCCCTTTACCGGAAGACCAACAGACTATTCGAAACTAGCAACTCCTTTACTATCACGAATCATAAAAAATCCAGATGTGTATCTTAATACAGTTGGACAAAAACCTGAATCGAGACTACTTAAAACAAATACAAAAGACGGTTCAATAGATTTTCCTGGTACAGGAACAATTGAAGCTATACAATTGAAAGTTCCAAAACACGTTGATCAAGGGAAGTTGACCTTGAGGATTCGATATGGATCGGAAACAGCGGTGTCTATGCCATTGATTGCATTTTTTGGTGAAAAAGATCGTCTATCTTTCCATAAAAGTTTTCCCCTGTCTATCATTGAAGACGGCGACTCTATCCTCTACGTAGGGAATCTTCCGTTACCGTTTGATCAGGGTATGGCATTGGAGGTGCATCATGCGGATGGACAACGGGTAGATATTGCAGCACAGTACGTACGGAGCAACAGAACGGTACCCTCACGGCTTTATGTAGACTTTGGTAGCGATGAAAAGCTTTTGGCTAATGGGCCAAACTATGTACGCACCGTTGTCGGCAGCGGAAAAGTAGTTGGGATGGTACTAACGACCAAAGATCAATGTCAAATGTGTGTCCGAAGGGAATATTTCGATAACGGCATTGAAGTGGTTTTTTTTCCACATCAATTTGGTTTTTTAGAAGGAAATGTTGAGATAGATACCGGTAAAGGCACGTTGATACATAGTAGTATTGAAGACTTTTTTAACGGCGGTATCTATTGGAACTTATTTCATCAGGGCGTTCCAAATCAACCATATACGCACCACTCCGGTTTGTTATCCGGTCAATGGGATGGCGCAAAACCGTTTGGAACATTCTATCGATACTTTCATGGTACTGATGGGATAGAATTTACGAACGCATTGAAAGTATCGATGCAACATGGAGTCTTTAATAATAACTGGCCGGTGACATACGCGTTAACTATATATTACTATAAGGACTCAACTCCATCGGTTCAAACCCTGCCCCAACAGCCCGTCAAGGTGGAAGCGCCTCAAGAGCGTCGTTCAGACAATGCATTGGAGACCAGATTGCAACAGCCTGATTTGGTTTTAACTGAAGCAGACCTTGCTCTTTTTACAGGCAAGCGTTTGATATTGACCCGCGAGGGGCAAATGGTCACGATTCCAAAAGGTTCGTATCAAAAGGTCACCATCGTTCAGTCGGCTAAGAACAGCACCATACGATTGCCCGAGGGTACACTAGCGGGTATTTCATTTGAAGTGCAAGGACCACATCCTAACAGGATTATTGGCAACAAGACGACGTTGATTGTTCCCGAAGAACACGTTGGCGTTACGGTAACCGGCAAGGGGAGAGAGAGCGGACAAATATACCTATCCGGAATTACGTGCATATCCCCGAGTTATCAATCAAATGTACCCAAGCCCGGTGTCAGAAAACATTTACAGAAAGAACATGACACCTTTCATACTGGCCAGAGCGTTCGGCCTGTATATTACACCACATGCATAAATGTTGTAAATCGAGATAACATCGTCATTGATAATATTCACGCAACGAATATGACGGTCGGCGTACTCCTTGAAAATTCAGAATCCATTCGTGTTGTGCGAAGTGCATTTTCTTTTTTAGATGGATCAGGAATATTGGGAATCGGAAGCCAGAGGATCGTTGTTGGAGGAGATATCCTTTTGCAAGATGGATCGAGAGTAAATGGAAGAAATGTATTTACTACGATCCATCGTGATTCATTTGCCAATGGAGAAAGCGCCGGAGCCGTGACGTTGATTTCAGGTAAAGGTCCAACCGGCGTCAGGGGTGCAAACGAGTGGACCATAGTCGGCAATGTTTTTAATGGTCTTATTGATCGGGCCATATTTCGAGACGGTTTTTATGTCCTCGGGGATTACTATGAGAATGATGGTTTAATTGTTCTTGGCAATACCATGGAATTTCGAGATTCCGGGATTGCGTCGCCGTTTGGGAAAAACGTACTATTTGCACAGAATCAGTTTTTTCCGATGGGAAACAAAGTAGGGGTGCAATCGTTTCCTGTTTACGTTCCGTCAGTAGACGGTGTCATCGTCGGTCCTGGAAACACGATTGACGGTTCGCCGTTGCGGTATATTGGTAGGCCATCCGGCGGGCAACACGTTGTCACAACTGACCCAGTAAATTTTTTGGCTCCTGGCCTTGTTGTTTTAGAACAGGCTCGGGGAGTCATTATAGACAATAACCCTAGTCGATTTGACCGTCTACTGCCTCCACTGATACAGATACCTTCACTAGTAAACACGAAGTAATATTGTCATGGTTGGGGATTGGTGCATCGCTTGGTATACGACGTTGGAAGAAGACCACACAGCGCCTCGCGGGTCGGATTATCCGGCGGGAACATCTGCGCAGCGGTCGCAAATAGGCTGTCAAAGCATTCTGTCTGGACGGCGGGTTGTGAATTTTTGCACAAAGATACGGCCTCGTGTAGACGTGACGCATCAGCGACAAGAACTATGATTGCTGCATCTGCACGGCAGAGACCCTGCTCGCTTTGGGGGAACTCATTACAAAATGACGCGATGCGTTGAAGGTCAAAGTTGCGGTTTGCCGCCGCCCGCTGAAACAGGATATCTAGGCAGCTCCGACGGGACGCATCCGTTGGGGACATGAGACAGTAATTGGAAATTCCCTTTGCGGTTTTGGTTTCTTCGGAAAATAAGATCCACCCCTGGTTTATGCAAGTGGCGTATTGTTGATCATCAAATCTGCGGCAAAAATCCATGAGTGAACTTTTTTCATAGGAAGCACCAAAAGCCTGCTTTTTGAAAAACGTTAAAAAAGCTCCGTCCCAGCAGTGATGTGCAAGGCCTTCTTTTTGTTTTGCCAGAATATTGCAGAAGGAAATTGCTCGTTGGATAGAGACACCAGGCAAGGCGACGAGATGTGAGCCGATTTGCATGTGGCAGTGCATGCGGGCAAAGGAGGAGGCGTTTGTATAATCGCAATAGGAACCGACTGCAAAGAAAAGTCCGGCACCGAAAAGAGATAACATAAGACAGCAAATGACAAGGCGTTTCATAGCTGTTCAATCCTTTCGATGTTGGTCAGGCAGACCTGCTTGTTTTGTAGAGAGAGTGCATCACAAAGGGATGGAGCTACCGTTTCAAGCTTCTTGATTTTAAAAAACCCGCTTGCTGCGCCGGCAAGACAGATTGCTTGATTATATTTTGATGCAAGCATGGAACACTGGATACGGGTTGATGGTACGTCGAAATTCGTTGATGCAGCAACTGAAAATCCGATACCGAGTAAACAGTTTTTTTTTGCAGACGGCGTCGCTCCTTCAAGACAGAGCGCTTCTATCTTAAGAAGATCTTTTTCATATACGACAAACCACCAACTTGCTTGAAAGCGATAGCAATAATCTATAAATAGCGGAGGAACAGACTGACAAGGAATATGAGGATGTAATGGGTCCAAGGGTCGAACTGATTTGCCGGATGCCGTATCGTCCATGGAGCGAAAGTTGGATTCCATAAAAACACCGGTGGCACACGCTTTTGCCGTTGGTCCCGGGGCAACAAGCTCACACATCTCAATGGCCTTGGTTATGTTGTTGTGTCCTAGCGTGGCGATAATGCCGTGTCCTGCGCCGTGAAGACATTCGACATTTTGCCGGTACGGTCGGCTGCTGCAGGCTTTTGTGACGTTTTCAAGTGAAGCAGGGGATAAGGTAGGAAATGCTAAGGTAAAAAAACCATGAAAACACCCGTAGCCGTAGGCATCGTCGCAGAAAGCAATACCGCTGGTTTCCAGTGCGGCATACAGTGACCGGCCGAATTCGTGTGCTAATTGATGTTGTTTCTTGTAGGGCTGCGTTGCCGTTTTGTTTTTGAACTGGCTATTTGCCGCCTGCGGGCCGGATAATTTTATTATGCGCGTCCATGCGTCCGGCGATCTAGAATGGTTTGTTCTCTTTCCTATATAATACAAAACAGCGATAGATATGAAAAAAATAAGGAGCACGAAAAAGAAACGAGAAGGCATTAATCGCTTCATGTATCTATCCTACATCATGCACAATATTTTTTCCCGCTTGTCCGGATTGGTTCCGACACACCAGCGCATCAATGTGGCCCTTGCTATCAGGCAGACGCTTTTTATTGTCGTTGTCGGCAAGATTCTTTTCCGTGTGCCGTTGAGGTGGATGGATATTGCAGGCGTGGTGGCCGTAGGATTTATCATCGAGCACGTTCTTATATTTGTCAAAGAGCGTAAGATTAGCGGTCTTTCGATTGCCTCCGTCAACACGTCTTTGTCAACTGCACTTATGCTTGGGACGACGAACTTTTTTGTCTACGTCGTCGGGCTTCTTATCGGATTTTTTCAGAAACATTACTTAAGGATCAACCGGCAGCATTTCCTCAATCCGTCTAACGTTGCCATCGTTGTGGCCCTTCTTTTTTTTCCCAACGAATCGTTTGCCATCGCCACCCCCTTGGGCGCAACAAGTTATTGGTGGGTGTCGCTCATTCTGATTGCTGGCGCCGGATTCATCGTGTCAAAAGTAAAACTTCTGGCCGTACCCGTTTCCTTTGCCTTCTTTTACGCGATATTTGCGTATGCGTTTGCTACACGAAACATCTTAGAGATTACCATCATGATGGGAAGTGGCAACTTCATCTTGTATGCGTTTTACATGCTGGGCGATCCTAAAGCAGTGCCGGCAACCATGCGGTTCAGAATTTTATTTGCGGCAATCTGTGCTTTTTTGGCTAACGCTCTTCCGAGCCTATGGGGGCCCAAATACGTCAATTTTTTCCTTGCGTTAATGCTTGCAGAGTTTGCCGTGCCGGTATTCCGTTTTTTGGAGACTCACCGTAACCGCGCCATTGGCCGGACAGGGATGCTTGCCGGCATCGGTGTTCTTTTGGCAGCATCGTTGGTTCTTTACATTTCACCGTTTAATTATGCAAGAAATCTTGCCATATCTTTTCTTGGCAACGGGACGATTGGAGTGGAGCTAGAAGGCATGCGCGAGACTCTTGCCGTCGTTTCTGATGCACAGATCGTGAAGATCTGGAGCTGGCAGAAGCCGGAGTGGTATAAAACAAGCTGGGACAAACCTCATGTTGAGACTCTTTCGTTGTCTCGGGCGACATCTTCCGGCAGGAGTTTATTTGTATCAACCCCGACAACGATATCTTCATATCAACCTATTCTTTCGAGGGGGGATTTAGGTACGGAGTACTTTCCATATGCAGGAGCAACAGCTGGGGACATCAATCACGACGGGTATTTAGATATTGTGTTATCAAAAGTCCGCCAGAAACTCCGCGTGTATATTAATGACCAACAGGGCGATTTTATCGACAGCACTGCGGGCTTTTTTGCCGGACAAATTCCAGAGGATGTAGAATACGTCGCACTTAGTGACGTCAATGCTGACTCATGGCTTGATCTTTTTGTGGTGTTCTCGCAATACCGAGGAGTCAAGCAGAATACGTTATTCATTTTTAACTCCGTAAGGCGGCAGTGGATTGATAGCGGCGCATCATTCGGTTTCGGAAAAAAGTCGACTGGAGGCATCAGCCTTTGGGACCTTAACAAGGATAAAGTCCTCGATTTTTACGTTTCCTACGGACTGGATGATCTTTCTGAGCGCGGAGACTTTGCCCAGTTTCCTTTTGCAGACGAATTTTATATATCCGATGGGAAGGCTTGGAAAGAAGCAATGCAATCGTATTTTCCTCCAGAACTTTCCCAAACTAGCTATATAGGTATGACTGCGTTGTTTACGGATTTTACGCATGACGGGTTGGTAGATTTTTTATTGGGCAATGATACAACTGACCCGTCGTTGACTCTGGTGGGGAGGGGTGACGGTACAATTAGGTTAATCGATAAAAATAAAATTGCGCACAATACCTGGAGTAGCATGTCGTATTTTCCTGCGGATTTTGACAACGATGGAATTTTTGAATTGTTTGAGGCAGGCATCAGTTTTAAAGCTTCTTCGGAGCGCAAAAGTACAATCATTTCCGCCGATGCAGCACTCGGGGGTATTTTTGGAGCAAAAACGCTGGGTCAGCAGTCGCGGTATCTGGATGAGTTTGCCAAGGCAGCAAGAGAAATCGACCTCGGTATTTACCAGTGCGAGCGGTTTTTGAATCCATATGTTGCAGCAACCTGTGCGGACAAGCGATTGACGATGATGGCAACACAGAGAAACGATGTGAGAGTTTGTGAGCAGATCATCGGACGCGGAGAACGGTCAATCTGCAGGCGTGAGGTCGGGATATTGAACAAAAATAATCTTCCGAATCCACTATATATTCGTTTTGACGCGGAAAAATTTCCTAAAAAAGTATTTGTAAACTCTCTGCTTAAATTGAATTCTAAAAGCGGCAGATATGAGGCTATCCCGCTTGAGGATGACGCAGCCTATACCAACTGGACATGGACGGCTTATCCGTATGATGTAAATAACGACGGAAGGCTAGACCTTTATATGACGAGCGGAGCGGTATTTTACTCTCATGACCGGGGGAATAAAGTGTTGATGAACGAATCTTCTGGCGGAACCATTCGCATGGTTGACAGGACAAAAGAAACCGGCGGTTGGGTCAATGATGACACGCGGGGTGTTATCATCGCTGATTTTCGAAACAGCGGGGCAGGGGATTTGGTCGTCAATAATTTTATGGCTGCGCCGGAATACTTTGTCAATACCGTATCTGGAGAGAGCATTGAGATTGAGCTCCGATCGAAAAACTCAAACTATTATAGCATCGGTGCACAAATTACGTTGGTAACAGCCAACGGAAAACAGGTGAGAGAAATGCATCAAGGGGGAAGCTGGAACAGCGCACAGCCGGCAATTGCCCATTTTGGGATTGACAAAGAGGATACCATAAAGCAACTTGTTATTCGCTGGCCAGACGGACACATGCAGACCATTTTCGCTCCCACACCAAACCAGCGATACATCATTTACGAATAGATAGTCTGCGTATAATAAACGGGGCGATTTCGTTTGCCATTAAAGCGTATCCGGTATCGCTTAGGTGAGTTGGATCGATAAATATCTGCCCCGAATATCTAGAAAAAAACGATGATCCGTCAATATAAGAAAATGCATTTTTTGTCGTCAGTTTCGTAAGACCTTGGCCGTATGAGGCAAACTGTTTGGTGAGAAATTGTTTGAATTTAGAATCTATCTGTTCGTAGTAAGCAAGGATATTTTTTTCCCCGGTTGATAGAGGTTTTTTGGTCGTATAGATCGTTGGCTGAAGGATGTTGATGAGCGGGATGTTTTCTTCTTCGGCACGTTGAGCGATCAGACCCATGATAGAGACAAAATCGTTGTTGATCAATGACGGAATGATGGGACGCTGAACAGAAGTTCTCTGAGCAAACTGTTTGGAAATTTTTTGCCAAATGGTGCTTCGAGAGAGGATCTCTTGCAGATAAAAAGACATGAGCGCCGGAAACGCGGGCCATTTTCCCAACTGGAGGATTGATTCGGGAATGGCTCTATGTACAAGGCGGATAGGACGCTGATTATAAACGACAAGCGCATCATTGTGTCCGGTCAGATGGATAACGAGATCAGGTCGTAGTGGTACGATTGAGTTCCACAGGATATATTCCTGCATGGAGACATAGCCCATCTCTGCCATGTTGATGACCTCGATATTTTTTGTGCCGGCTTTATTCATCATCCCGTTGAGAATCCGTGCTAGGTGAGCGCTGAGAATTTGACTGTCGGATGTTGCCCCGTATCCCCACGCAACAGAGTTTCCTGTAAGTATGATGCGCATCGTGTTGTCTGGTTTTACTACAGAGAATTCCCCTGTGCGAAGTCCGAATGAATTGGTTCGCATGACACTGTTTTTCTGATTAGGTCTTCCCCTCCAGCGCAGGTACGGTTCGTAGAGCAACTCGTAGTTGGCGTAGTCGTCAATGACGGCGCGAAATTTTTGTTTTGAGCCGTACACTTCAAGAAGTCCGTGGTCTTTTGAGCGCTGTAATTCCTGTTTTTGATTTTTGTGGCGTAGTGCGAGTTCGGAAACAGACACAACGATGAGGAAAACTGTTACGAAGAAGTATAAACGGCGGAAGTGATAGAATTGAAACGACGACATATCTATTATTTTAGCAGATTGTCTCTGTTGCTAGATATCAGCTAAAAACTACGAGAACAATATTCATACGTTCCATCGTCTTTTTTGTGTCAACGATCGCGTGGTTAGGAGCGCTTGAGATTGCCGCCGGATTTACATTGCAGCAATGGGGTGATCCCCTTGAAAAATCGAAAATGGTATTGGTTGCGGATCAGAACTTGGGTTGGCGCCAAAAAGCAAACTTCAGCGGCATGTTTCAAGGCAAGAAGCTGCGGACAAACGAACTGGGATTGCGAAGTAGACCGCTTGCTGATATCGGCAAGGATGCAAAAACCGTGCTCGTTCTTGGTCCTTCCTCGACGTTTGGGTGGGGATTGGAGGAGGATCAGACTTATACTGCCATCCTGCGGAAGTTATTGGAAAATGCACATCCAGAGAGCCGCATCAATGTCATCAACGCAGGCCAGATTGGATATTCTTCATGGCAAGGGCTTGAGTTTTACAAATCATATTTTCACAACAGCATGAAACTAGATATCATCGTCATTGCCTACGGAGTCAATGATGTCGATAAGTTCCGCTTCTATTTTTCCAGCAGTTTGTCTGACAAAACGGAATTTTCTGTTCCCAAAAAGCGACTGGAGATATTCATGCAGAATTGGCTGTATGCACGATCCTCGGTTTCCTTAATATCCCGTCTTCGGCATGTAACTTCCCGTATGACTGGTTGCTATCAAAAAACCATGCCAGTTAGGCGCGTGGACGATGCTGATTTTATGAAGAATATTGAAGATCTGATTCGCTTAGGTACATCGCGCGGCGCGCGGGTTATACTGTTAACCTCTCCGTACGCGCTCCCTGTCTCTCAAGGAAACGATCCAGATAGGGAGAGACGGCTTACGGAAGCATATTATTATCTGAGTTCCGCGTATTGTTCGTTAGGCAACGCACGCGATGGACGCAGCATGTTTGAGAAAGCAAGACGCCGGGAACCTACTCGTATCGCCCGGGATATAGAGAAACTTAATAATCGTTTGCGCGAGAAAGCAATAAAAGATGGAGTTTTGCTTATTGATGCGGAGCGGCTCGTCGGGACGGCGGCCGGAAACGCAAACTTCGTCGATCCGATTCATCTATCTGCCGCCGGCAACAAACAGATTGCCGCTGCATTGTTTTTGGAAATTTTTCAACATGATATACTATTTAAGAAAAAATGAAACACTCGCGCCCGACGCTTTCCCAGATTGCTGTCTTTGCATTGAAAGAAATTCTCCGTCAGAAAAAATGGACGCTGCTGCCTATTTGGATTATCCTCCTGTTTTTTGTTCTTGTCGTAGTCCTCTCCGGAAACTCTTTTTTGCTTCCTGCAATTTATATGGTCGGTTTTTAGTTTAGAAGACATGGAAGGAAGGGATGAGTTCTCGTCCGATCCAGTCTTTGGCGATCCGGTCACCACTTGTTACTGCGCCGTTGTTGTCCGTATCTTCCAAGAGTACGGCAAAATAAAGGGTAGTTCTGTCAGCACCGGGTGCTTGTAGTATTGCCAGCCCGAGGTTGGTGTATGTTCCGGCAGGCAAAAGCGTTGACTTGGCAATCATGTTAGTGCTTACTTTGTTGTAGGGGGTAGCCAAAAAGACGGTCACAAAACCACTCCGGTGAAGTGTGGCTTTTTTGACCAGAACAATATCCCGGATTTTTTGATCAGAAACTATCAGTGCGTTTTTTGGCCGAAGAAAGACGCCAAGGGCTGCCAATAAAACAACAGCGGCAACGATTCCCAGAATCCAATTTGACCGTGTCATAATTTTTCTTTTCAGTCTATTCTATCACTCTCGGTAGAAAGAAATCAGGTCGGTATATTGGTAGCATATATTTTTTACGTTTCCCAGCCCCGCACAGATGTCGATACCCAAAGATTTTTGGTCATCGATCTGTAGAAAGCGAGCCCCTGCTCGACAAAGTGCTTCGTCTTCTGGTTCGGGCATGACACTGCAAGCAGTGACGACGTCAGAAACGTTGTAGTCAAAAATCCGAAACGTGAATTGTCCGATGCCCCAGAAACAGACGCGCCGCTCATTCTTATCAGAAAACCGGTCGCAGAGTGTCGCCATCTTTACCGTTTCTTTCATAAAGAGCGCGCTCCACCAGAACGTTAGTTCGTGTATACACGCAAGCTGAAACTTCTCGTTTATACGGGAGCAGGGGTCATAGAGATCATCCGTTCGACGCACGGTCATTCTTCCGTTGATGACCGGAAAATGGTACGCCATAAGCAGTCCGCTTTGGCAGCCTCCGAGCCTCCCTTTCCATGAGAGCGTTTTACATGCATCAAGAGCATATTGGAGTCTGCCGGTTCCAAAAAATTCAGCAATGCCGTGACCGATGCCGTGTTGACAGCCCTGTTTGTCAACTCCGAACGACCTTATGCAAACCTCATCTAGCAGTTGAATGATGTTTGGTCCATGACCCGTGATTGCCAAAGTCACGAATCCATGAAAACACCCATATCCGAATGCATTATCGCAATTCACGATACCAGGCATGCCGATGGTCTTGTACAGCGCTTGTCCCAAGAGATGTGCGTGCCAATGGCGACGGTCTTTATCGGTTCGATACATTCGTTTTAGTTTTTCATGCGATGCAACTGCTCCGTGAATTTTCACCTGCCGTACCCAGACGTTTTTCTGTGCGTTCATCCGGGATTGATCGTGAAAAGTTCGGGCGTATCGTACTGCGATGGTGCCGACGAGAAAGAGAAGACTAGCAATAATAATGGTAACAGTACGTAAAGTATCTTTTTTTCTTCGACCCATATCCTGATATAGTATAGGGGAAAGGTGTAGAATTAAAGCGATGGATACGACACCAATGCCAGCGCCTCAAGCGCCGCCCGTGGCGCAAGAACCGGTTCCGCAAGTTCATGCAATGCATAGGTGGCTTTGGGCGGGCATCATTATTGTGGCAGGAATCATCATTGTTTCTGCCGGTTTCATCTATTATCTTTTTGCGCCAAAAAACGTATTAGAAGTTTCCGATCAGCCCTACGGAGAGAAACTTATTGTCAGAAGAGCAACACTCACCCGCGGCGGATTCGTCGTTGTGCGAACGGCAAGCAAATCACTAACCCTTGTTGCGCTTACTGCGTATCTGCCGGCTGATCGGTATATCAATATCCCCGCGGACGCGTCGTTTGGGTCGGCAGTCAAGGCCCACATTGGGGATACCGTGTTTGCCCAGATATATGAAGATGTTGATGGAGATCGACAGCGAACGGATCTTGATACGATTGCGAAAGACTTTTTTGGCCGGCCTGTTTCGGTTGCATTTCTGATTACCGAATGGAGAGAATGAAGAGGGGCAGGTACCTGGTAAACTAGACCAGTAGTCTTGATTTTCAGAAAGGAGAAATGTATGTCTGCCCAAATACCGCGGGAGATCCGTGAGGAGATCCTGGCAA
>CAZUOM010000008.1:0-265 GCA_964621305.1 uncultured Gammaproteobacteria bacterium
ACTGGGTCAACGGGAGCCACAGGAGCCAATGGGCCAACTGGGTCAACGGGAGCCACAGGAGCCAATGGGCCAACTGGGTCTACTGGAGCCACGGGATCTGGTGGTTCCGGAGGTCCAACGGGCGGTACTGGCTCAACTGGACAAAATGGTCCAACAGGATCTACCGGAGGTACTGGTTCCAACGGACCCACCGGACACACGGGAGCAACTGGGTCAACTGGTTCCAACGGACCCACCGGACACACGGGAGCAACTGGGTCAACCG
>CAZUOM010000008.1:365-37996 GCA_964621305.1 uncultured Gammaproteobacteria bacterium
GAGCCAATGGGCCGACTGGGTCAACGGGAGCCACAGGAGCCAATGGGCCGACTGGGTCAACGGGAGCCACAGGAGCCAATGGGCCGACTGGATATACTGGGTCAACCGGAGCCACGGGATCCAATGGGCCGACTGGGTCAACCGGCGGCACTGGCTCAATCGGGGGAACTGGTGAAAATCTCCTGAGTATTGCCAGCAATGTTATCTTTCCTTATCCAGTTGTTGACCGCTCGATCATGCTCGGCGACACCGGAAGCGCACATCGTGCTACCACAGCGACTTCCTCAGCTCTTATCGTCCTGGATGGTACGACTGGTACTGTGCGTGGAATGCAAAACGAGGATGATACCCAAGCCCAAGCAGCGCGAGTTTTGAATGGACTCATTGCCATGCGGCGTGATCCCAATACGCCACTGAATAACTACGGCGTTGGTGTTTCATTTCAGCTAAGACGCGGCGACATGGGGACAGAACCAGCAGCCACCGAATCAGGGAGGATTTCAAGCATCATGACCAGCGTACCGAGTCTTAACTCAGACCTGATTTTCTCAGTTCTCAACGGAGGCACACTCACAGAGGCCGGGCGATTCCTCGGCGGGTCAAGCGTTACCTACATTCAAGCTCAACGATTCGTAGATGCAGCTGATAATACCTACTTCATCGATCCGGCAGCCACCGGCACTTCTATCTTTATCGACGGAAACATCCAAAGCAACGGCGCCTTCACAATCAACTCCAACGGCAACAACGACATCACGCTAGATGCAGGCACCGCAGAGGTTAATATTGGCAGTACTGGTACCGGAAAACTAGATGCTGGCACTATCGACCCTCCCTACACCATCAACGGAACCAAATATGCAACCTTCCTTCCTGCTATGACGGGCATCAAAGAAGAAACATCAGATACCGTAGAAGTAAACGAATACATTGCCGGTGTCGGATATCGCTCTATTATTGACTTTCGTAATCAACCAGAGGGGAGTGATCTCTGGCTCTTTGGTAAAACGACCAATATCAAAAAGAATTTTTATAAACTCGTCGTGCTCCTTGCTTCCCAGGACAATGCACGATCCTGGTACACTGTCGATCCCGATAGATTAACGCTCTCTATCTACGCGAACCGTCCTACAACCGTCTCATACAGACTCACAGCGCCCAGATTTGATTGGGAACGATGGAAAAACACTCGGGACCCATTAGACACCTCTTCTGGCTTCATCTTAAATGATCCAGATGAGCCACTTCCGCTGGTATTAGGCCAAAACGGGAATGTCTTGGGCGCCTCTACCGCTCCACTATCGATCAGGAAGTCAGAAACTGGAAGCCAACTCCCCTATCAACTCGTTACGCTAACAAACGAGCTTTTGGGTACAGTAGATTCGTTCTCAGAAGCAACCATAGCCAATCTTTCCGCGGGACTAGTGAATGCAAAAGAGGTGGTTGCAGAAACTATCAGCATCGGTGGACAGTCTCTAGCTGATTACATCCGCTCCATCGTTTCGACAGAGATAGGACAAATCTCTCTCTCGCCTATTGCCTCCGATTCCGCAGGTCTTACCGTACGACTGGATGAAAAACAACATTTTGGTATTTACAACAACAAGGACAGTGCTCCTGCCGCTATCTTTGATGCTTTCGGCAATGCCACACTCGCCGGAACCCTCACAGCAAAAAGTTTGGGATCGGAAACCGCCACAGTTTCCGGCACGCTCTACGCCGACCGGATCGTGACAAAATTTGGAGAAATTAACCAACTTTCTTCTCCCCTCATCCAAAACATCACGAATATTACCTATGCAACCCCTTCTTCGATACTCGATACTTCAGATGACGCCACCTCCTCTGCTTTGCTCGCACTGCTTGCTCAAGATGTAGCAGCCATCAAAGCGCTTCCCCCAATCGGGCTACCGCAAGCCTCCGATAGCAGCACATTCACGATACCTTCTGATTTTGCCGTCATCGGGCACACGGCTCTTGGTAACACATCGATTGCCGGATCGCTTTTGACCTCCGGTCCGCTCTCCCTCTCATCCGATGGCATACAGACGATAGGCGATACGCTCTATCTACAGAAAAATAAGCTTGCTGTCGTAGATATACTCGGTGGTACGCTTACCATCACTTCTGTCGGCGACGTCTTCCTCACGGGCAATCTCGCCCTCTCCGGTAACTTGGCTATCGGTGGCATTTTAGGAGTCAACACGATGACTCCGGCAACTGGTGATCACGTCGACATTTTACTCCCATACGAAACCGGGCCGCCAATAGAAAGCTCAGGCTCAGGAGTGCGTTTGACTCGGTTTGGAAAACTAGCTATCTTGGGTCGTAATAGTCAACCAGTTGTTACCATTGATGCTTCAGGATCGGCGACATTTGCAGGGGATATTACTGCTTCTGGATCAGGAACATTTAGAAAGTTAGAAATAACACAAGGAAGTCGAGCGGATGTCACGGCAACTGGCGCAGGGATCCTCGTACCGGAATCTACCGCCGGTACCGCCACTATTGCTCCCGGAGCAACATCTATTACCATTTTCAACTCTCTCGTCACGAGCAGTTCGCTCATCTATGTCACTCCGACAACGACCACCAATAATCAGGTCCTCTACGTCAAAGAAAAAATTGGGCGCGTCTCTTTCACTGTGGGCCTAGACAAACCGCTGACGAGCCCAGTAACTTTTAATTGGTGGATCATAAACTAGCTACTGGCAGTCAAATGCCGAAAACGAAGAAAATATATCTTTGACGACATCGATTTTTATCCCGTAATCAGTCCCGATTGCCTGCATCAGAGCCTCTACCGGCATACTTTTTCCCTCTCTGGATGGATTGTTTCCCACCCATCGGGCATAAGACATGGCCAGTCTTCCGACCAGGCTCTCTTGGGGATAAATGCTCGCACTAAGTAGAACCTTCTGCTCAAACTCAGACCACGTTGGTATAGCAGCCCGATACCATGCTTCGTCTGAAATATGCCCCTCCTGATGTAGCTGACCGCAGTCAATCGTGCTTTTGGGAAGACCATCATAGAAACCAAGGATAAGATCTCCATAATTTGCAAAGCCCTGTGCATACGCTTCGTTAAAACCCATATTATCAGTTAAAAAGAAATGGTGTCCGAGCTCGTGGGCGGCAGCCAATGAATTTTTACCGGCAATTAACATGCGAAGGCCTGGTTTGGCGTAACTATAATTGTCATCAATAACATAGATTTGCAGCCCCCCCATTACCTGGACTATCCGCCAATTAGCAATACCTGCTCTTTTGGCGATAGAAACAGCGGCAAACAGCGTATTTTGGACTTGGCTGCGCATTTCTTCAGTCCACGGCTTATATGTGTATCTCTCTCTAATATTAGACCTACCATCCAAAGACACAAATTTAGGCAATGTAGTGAGCAAAGCAATACCGTCATACTCATTGGCAGCATCTAGACCCCCAACTGGCCAAGGGCAACCACCATGCAATCTGAGAATGTCACCTGTATGAATTGTGGTGCTCTTCAATGAATTTATCTTCTGAATTTCCTCAACAGATGTGTTATGACGATTGGCTACGGCCCAAAGCGTGTCGCCTGATCCAACGAGCCATTTTAGCGCGCCGTCGGCTGCACAGAAAGCAAAACCACTTTGCGGCCCTGACCGATGGATATCTCTTGATAAGCCGTCAGTGGAAACATCAGAGAAAACACCAGCTGCAGACATCAATAACAAACCAGTAACTGGAAAAACAACTAGAAGATCTTTGTTTTCAAAAGAAGGTTTCTTGTTTCTTCCAATATCTGACTCTAGAAGACCCATATAGATGATAGTATCCTATAATTATATATGTGTCAATGTTGACAATTATGGGCTTATTGGTATCATCATGGATATGTCAGGCACAGGAGAGTTTCCACCGATTACAAGAAGAAGGTTTCTTATTACTACCGCACTTTTAACTGCGGAACTTGGTGCTTTTTTTGCTGGCTTTGATATTGGTTTGGCTAGACGAATATTTGCAGATCGCCCTCAGAGCAAAAACAGGTTAGATTTTGTCGATCCAGTAAGCGGTATCCCCTCCCCGTTAGATCTTGTTGAAATCGACAAGAGCGATCTTGAACAGATAAGACAAGCTGTTGATACCATGACTCAAGGAAACGATGGCCTCGTGCCGCTTCATGCGCTTATCGAAGAGGCCAGTAAAGCACAAACTGTTTTTTTAGGAGACGGGCATTGGGAATCTGGAGACAAAATAATGCACCGAAGGATTATAGCAGCCCATATTCAAAAAAATCCACAAAGATCGGCAATAATAGCTCTCGGCATCGCTATGCCAGATCAAAACTATGCTCTCAATAAATTTGTCTTTGGCAATAGAAAGCTGACAGACGATCAAGCATTAAAAGAATTATTTCAAGAGACAGGCCTCTGTTTTTATAGCCCGGCAGATGCGTATTTGTGTTTAGAACAAGAAAACAGTCCAGCCAGACAAATGGCTCTTACTCTAAAAATGGCGCGGCAAATGGAAATTATGGTGAGGGGCATTGGTGTAGACGTCGGTAGAGAAGGCGAAAATCCATATCAAAAAGCTACCAATTATGAAAGACGAGAACAAGAAGGCGCCGAGTTGATTGCCACGACCGAACAAGAGAACCCCGACTCCACTGTTTTCGTTATCACTGGTAGGCCACATATTGTTCGGTCACAGAGACCCCCAACCGGACTTCCAATGAAGCTCGAAAGACTTCGGAGAAACCAACTGTTTGCAGATAGTAGAACAGTATCCATTAATTTTCTACAAATACTTACCGAAGGTCGATTTGTTACCGATATGATCAAGATAGTAGGCATCGAAAGATTGCGCAATGCTGTGCTTTGTGTCAAAAACCCAAAATATTCATCTGCAGAATGGACTAACAAAAACGAAGGGGCGCAAGAATTCCTTTTCCCAGGTGTAGATTACTACGTAGCAAGTTTCTATTTGCCCCCTGCCGCCAGATTCACTGGAAACCCATAGGGTACATAGTGAACGGACATGATAAAATAAAAAATGTACTCTTTAGTTATCAATGTTTTTTGTAATGATACGCAAAACGTTAACTATCATAGGGGTAATAGGACTAGTTCTATTATTTTTTCCAGATTATGTATTTTCGGGATGCAGAGGATGGTCTTACACGACATCGTCGTGTTATAGAGCTAGCGCTGGCTGTCGGACAATGGGGTCATTTGCTCAGACATGGGAAAACTGCAGAAATGGTGTTCAAGATGTAACAGACTATAATTGTGATACAAATGCCGAAGCCCGTGCAATCTGTGGAGAAGGCAGTCCTGGTCCTGTTTGCGCAGGGAGATGTAACTCTGGTGCATGCGGGACGAACGGTGCCTGCAATTGTAATGACTTCGGCTGGCGCGCTGGATGCGAAAGAGAACCGTCATGTTGGTGGGACGATCTGGGACAGGGCAACCCCAACTGGGGTGTGTGCAAAGGAAGATATTGCTGCGGGACAGACTGTTCAAACATTGGGGACCGCGGGCTGTGTCTAGCCACCGGCTGCGGCTGGACGCCTTCATACAATTCCTGTGCAGACTCGGCAGCCTGTAGCGGAGGCAGATGTCAAACCGCCTGCGGAGACTGGGCCTCATGTTGCAATCCTACGGTGTGGGGGGACTGGACACCAACAGCCTCCTGCGGAACCATCACCCAAACTCGTACCAATCAGTGCGGAGGAACAGCCACCCGAACAGTTTGTACCGAATGCGGGCCCAGAGTCGGCAGCTCGGGATCCTGCTCCGGCTCCCCTGCTACCAAAACCCGAACGATAGACTACGACTGTCAGCAAGACCGGACAGAAACCATACCTTGTACCGGCACCATCCGTGCCAAGGCAGTCGTTGTACCTTCAGCTGCCACCAGCTGCAATGATATTCAGTCGGCAACTAGTGGCCTATCAGGAACTACTTTTGCTTTCTCTGCCGGATCAGCAAGCCAGCCTCCTGCTCAGACTCAGTCGGGAAATGATTATGTGACCTTCTCAAATATCGCCGGTGGCACCTACACCCTCCTCCCCACTGCACCAGCTGGCTTTGTCCTTGGACGCGTCTGCTGGAGGAAGGGAAGCAATAATCCACCATCTGGCCAAGGACTAACAACCACTCTCTCTGTGCCCACTGACAGCGACACCCTCACCTATGACCTAGGCTATAGCCTAGGAACTGCTTGGTTTCAGACTAGTGGAGGAGGAAATATCATCTCTGGAGGCAACGTCACAAGCATCATGTCTCCTCTTGCTTCCCCCCGCTATCTGGCAACCAACGGAGCCGGAGGCTCTCCCGGAGTACTGTTGGCCCTGGGCGACATCGACCTGGACCCGGATCCGGTTGCCCGTGGCAACAGCCTCGTGTCTGTCCCCCGTTGGCAAGCTCTAGGAGAACCGCTACCTTTCCCTTTAATCGACTGGTACAGCAGTGCAAAGATCAGATTCGGTGGACCCACGACCTTCGATTCCTTCCCCAACCAGTTGGCCCTAACAAAACCAGCCGCCAGAGTATCTCCCTACAACATCACTGGAGACATCCAGACCACCGGAAGCTGGAATATCGCTGCCGGAGAATCCCTAACGCTCATCGTTGACGGGAGTGCCACGATTGCCTCTCCTATCAGGGTAGCAGCAGGAGGATTCTTTGGCCTTATTACTCGAGGAAACATCACCATAGATCCCAGGGTAGGAGTCCCGCCTACCTCATCTGCCTCAGTCCTAGACGGTATCTACCTGACTTCTCCAACTGGCATAATCCAGACCGGCGCCTCAACCAATCTAGGAACAGAAAAGCTAGTTGCCCGCGGGGTCTTTGGTGGAGGATCCTTCCTACTCCAAAGAAACCTTGCCGCTGTAGGAGCCAATGCCACCACCCCTGCGGAAGTATTTATCTGGGAACCAGCATTCCTCTTCTCCATGCCAGAACCTCTCAAAGACATGCCAACCACCTGGGAGGAGGTGGCACCATGACCAATAAACAGATGCTAATAAGGTGACTTTTCCAGGATTCCGGGTAGATTTAACAAAGCTTCTCTAATGGGCCAAACTTCAACTCCCTGGACATGCCTCTTCTCACTGCCTCCATAAACCATTACTCCTCTAGCCATGGGATAATCTCTCCTAAAACTTAACAAGCCGTAAAGGTCGGCTGAAGAAATATTTTTCTTGCTCTTAACCTCTAGACCAATCAAGCCCTTTTCTCCATAAACCACAAAATCCACTTCCACGCCTGTGGCTGTCCGAAAGTAATAAAGCTTATAACCAAAATTGAAATAGTCATTGACCGCCCGCAGGTTTTGAAAAAACAAACTTTCCAGAGCCACCCCACTAACCGTTTCCGGGCTATCCAGCGGCCCCATCGGCCGAACCGTCTGGTAAACACCAGCGTCAAAAAAATAGAACTTATTGTGTTTAACCAGCCGCCGTTTAGCTTTCTTAGTAAACACCGGCAAGCGCACCCCAATAAGTAAATCTTCCAGGGCAGAAAAGTAATCTTCCACCACTTTCCTGCCCACTGCCGCCTCCCGTCCCACTTCAGTCACGTTTAAAACTGACCCCTGCGACAAACTCGCCGTCTCTAAAAAGCGGGCAAAGGCTCCCAGGTTTCGGCTAATTCCCTCTTGAATCACTTCTTGCTCCAAATAGGCCCGGACGTAGCTTTGCAAAAAATCATGCCTATCTCCCGCCGCCCAAACTTCCGGTAAGCCGCCAAAACGTAAATATTCGTCCAGTCTGAAATCTTTTCCCAGTTCAATGGCGGTTAGAGAATGCATATTGCAAATTAACGCCCGGCCAGCCAGCAAGTTTTGCCCGCCACGACGAAGTTTACGCGCACTCGACCCTGTCAAAACAAATTTATAGCCTTTATTTTCAATCAGACGATGAACCTCATCCAGCAGCGCCGGCACTTTTTGAATCTCGTCAATAACCGTCCAATCACTAAAACCCTCTGGAATTAACTCCGCTATCCGCGACGGGTTGGCCAAAAAGTCATTATATGTCTCTGCTTTTAACAGATCAAAATACAAAGCCCTGGGAAATTGTGATTTGACCCAAGTGGTTTTACCCGCCCCCCGGGGACCAAAGAGAAAAAAGCTCTTTTGTGCTGATGGTCTCAGTAATCTGGAATACATAAGTCCATTATACATTACAATAAGGACTTGTCAAATAAGTCAAAAAAATCCTGGCCATACTTAGCGCCCAATAAACTGAGCTTAGTATGACCAGGAAAATGGGTTTAGTGAGCAGGGATAGAGACCACGCTTTCCTCGCACTCCGTCCAGTCTACTTGGCCGCCGTGCCAGAGATGCTCCCGGTACGTATAGCAACCAGCCGCATAGACGAGGCTGCTTTTGAGGCGGATGGCAACGGTGATGGTACGGTTGGTGGGGTTGACTAGCCTGGCAGGCCACCAGCCAAGAGAGTTGCGATCTCCTCCATCATATTTCCCGTCACAGCGGTACGCATTTCGCTCCCCCTGCGTGCACAGCGCTGCGTCGCCCTTGGGTTTTGCCGTGCCGGCGTAAAACTCGTTGAGTTGTTCATTCGAGTAGACGGTGAAAATTTTCCCCAGGGAAGGCTCGTAGTTGAGAAGAACCATTGTCTTCCCCGTCTGCTCGAATTCGAAGCTGACGCTCTGTTGTGCCGGCAAAGTAATTACCGCACTTTGGTTGGCGGTAATTCTCAACGGCCCTAATGGTCGGGTCGCGGTGCGCGTCGGCGCGACTGCCGTTTTCGTCGTGGTGGCGGTCGGACGAAGCGTGCGAGTCCGTGTCGAAGTAGCAGTCTTGGTTGCGGTTGCCGTTGGGGCAGGTGTTCTGGTTGGCTTTACGATTGGCATTGCCTGTGAAGATCCTTGGAATATTGAGGCGCTGACAGGCGGCACCGGCGAGGGCGCGCAACCAAGGATCAAAAGAGACACGACAAAAACGCATATGATTCGTTTCACCGTTCCTCCTTTTTCATGCCGAATGGCATACTTGTAGTTTGTTAATGAGCGATTTAAAAGGTTGCACGGGGCAAGAAGTGTTTCGGGGCAAGTAGGAAAATTATAAAGACTTCTGGAACCATAATCAAGCGGTTAGTTGCTTTTACTAAAACTTATGGTAAGGGTGACCTTCAGCAATGTGGTGTACTGTAGAATTTTATCATCAAAACATGCTACTATAAGACAATCTATGGGGGCCGAAAATTCTATTTTTCCTTCAGGTAGGAGTTTTAGAAATGATTTGTTAAAAATACTGATCATTGGAGGCACTGCCGGTTCAGCACTTGGGGGAGGCCTCATTTGGCTTACTGATGGCGTAGGACCCTCAGAAAAAATTCCCCAGTTTCTGCCTGCCGGTTCGGCAGACATTGCCCCATCAGAAGAAGAGCTTCTCATCTCGTATCGCGTGGACGCGGCTTTTAACGAAGATGATCCCGTAACCGAAATGATCATTCGACTTGGCATTGATGATCCGGAAAGCATAGATCCCTTAATCAATTTACTCACAAAAGACCGAGCAAGAGCCATTGTTGGTCAGTATGTTAATACGATTGAAAAAAACGAACAACTCTGGCAAATCATTATCGACAATTCTGTCAGCATTGAATCTCTCAATCGAGTTGTCCGCAGGGTGCTATCGAAAAAAGATTTCAAAACCGATGAATATCCGCTCTTTGATATCCATGCAATCAAAAAAAATCTCGTCATTGGTTACTGGTCTGAACCGGGCGGCGGATTATCGTGGGAAGATCCCAGGAGACCCACCGTTCTCATCGGCCCTTATACTATCGAAGGTTTCTCTCGCCTTAATGAAGAATATGTTCGCGTCGTCATTGCAAAAAATTTGGCTCATGAAACAGTTGTCCATAAGCTCCAGGGGTTGATCAAGACGGAAAAATCTAGCTTCGCAAAAGATGATACCGGTAGGATCATTCATTCGTTCATGGGCGGGTGGGAGGATATCGCTATGCAGGCTCAAGGGTTTTCATTTCTCCATCCTGATACGAAAATGCTTGTCGCTATGGATCGGGCACAAAAAGGAGGCCTGACTGAGGAGAAAGTTGCCATTCTCAGCCTGCGCATCGGAGCCGGAAAAATTAACGACATCACAACGATTGCCAGTGCCTATAAAAAAGGTAAGGGTAAAAATGACCCGTCGTTTATAGACCTCATGCGAATTACTGAAGAACAACGTGTGCCACGGGATTCGGATGACGAGTTCTACGCGAAAAAAATTAACCGATATAGAGCTATCTGGGACAGACTAGCTGGTGTTCCTTTCAGTAAGTATTGAGCATACTTGACTTGTGTTTTCTTCAATATGATACTAGCTTTGTGAGTTCTTTTCTTCGATTATTGTTTTCCATTGGACTTCTTACTGTCGCCGTATTGAGTATTCCGAAAAAATCATTCGCGGCTTGCTGGGTGGCAGATACTAGGTACTTTCATTGTAGTGGAAATTACAGCAGGTGCAGCGGCGGCGGAAGGGGATCTTGTACAACAAGAACAGGATGCTGGGGTGGGGTGGGTTATTATATAGTAGAGTGTTGTGACGCTAGTTCTGTAGCCACGTGCGGTGAACCTGAACCTCCCCCTCCCTCCACCTGCACCGGAAGGTGTACGGGGGGCGACGGCTGGGTGTTTGACGGCAGCTGCGGCGGATGGGGAGTCTGTAGTGGAGGAAGCTGTGCTTGCGGCTGCGGCGCCTATGGGTGTGGAAGTGGAAGCAGAGATTATCGGTGCTCTCCTGACTTTGGGGAGAATAGGTGCAACACGGATAGACGAGTGCAGTGTTCCCAACAGACGAGCCGTGATACCTGCGTTGGCGGGTGCACCTGGAGACCTGCGGGACAATGTTACAGTTCCTGTTCTGGTAGCTGTGGCCAGCAGACCTGTACTGATGCCTGCGGACAGACCATTTCCTGCGGTTCGTATCTCAATCCAAACGTCTGCTCCTCTTCCTGCGCATTACCACCGGGACAAACATGCGGTCAACGGTATTGTACCAGCCAATGCGGCAACACGATTCCAGACAACTGCGGCTTTGTCACCTGCTGCGACCCAAACGTCTGGGGGGCCTGTTCAGGCTCTCCTGCCAGAAAGACCAACCAGTGCGGCACAACAGCAAATTGTACCGGCACCATCCGTGCCAAGGCAGTCGTTGTACCTTCAGCTGCCACCAGCTGCAATGATATTCAGTCGGCAACTAGTGGCCTATCAGGAACTACTTTTGCTTTCTCTGCCGGATCAGCAAGCCAGCCTCCTGCTCAGACTCAGTCGGGAAATGATTATGTGACCTTCTCAAATATCGCCGGTGGCACCTACACCCTCCTCCCCACTGCACCAGCTGGCTTTGTCCTTGGACGCGTCTGCTGGAGGAAGGGAAGCAATAATCCACCATCTGGCCAAGGACTAACAACCACTCTCTCTGTGCCCACTGACAGCGACACCCTCACCTATGACCTAGGCTATAGCCTAGGAACTGCTTGGTTTCAGACTAGTGGAGGAGGAAATATCATCTCTGGAGGCAACGTCACAAGCATCATGTCTCCTCTTGCTTCCCCCCGCTATCTGGCAACCAACGGAGCCGGAGGCTCTCCCGGAGTACTGTTGGCCCTGGGCGACATCGACCTGGACCCGGATCCGGTTGCCCGTGGCAACAGCCTCGTGTCTGTCCCCCGTTGGCAAGCTCTAGGAGAACCGCTACCTTTCCCTTTAATCGACTGGTACAGCAGTGCAAAGATCAGATTCGGTGGACCCACGACCTTCGATTCCTTCCCCAACCAGTTGGCCCTAACAAAACCAGCCGCCAGAGTATCTCCCTACAACATCACTGGAGACATCCAGACCACCGGAAGCTGGAATATCGCTGCCGGAGAATCCCTAACGCTCATCGTTGACGGGAGTGCCACGATTGCCTCTCCTATCAGGGTAGCAGCAGGAGGATTCTTTGGCCTTATTACTCGAGGAAACATCACCATAGATCCCAGGGTAGGAGTCCCGCCTACCTCATCTGCCTCAGTCCTAGACGGTATCTACCTGACTTCTCCAACTGGCATAATCCAGACCGGCGCCTCAACCAATCTAGGAACAGAAAAGCTAGTTGCCCGCGGGGTCTTTGGTGGAGGATCCTTCCTACTCCAAAGAAACCTTGCCGCTGTAGGAGCCAATGCCACCACCCCTGCGGAAGTATTTATCTGGGAACCAGCATTCCTCTTCTCCATGCCAGAACCTCTCAAAGACATGCCAACCACCTGGGAGGAGGTGGCACCATGACCAATAAACAGATGCTAATCGCTATCCTCGTTTTTACCGCGCTGCTGCTCTATACCGCGGGCAGCTATATTGTCATCACCAACCGTCCGCTACGGGCTGAACTGAACAATCTTGCGACCCGAATCCGGTACGAGCTCAAAAAACCGACCCCCACTCCCACCCCTGCTACAACATCAACTCAGCCGGAGCCTTCACGCATAGAAATCACAAACTCCCCATTCTCCCGCATCAGCAAAGAGGAGGCCCAAGCCTTGGCAGCAAGCGGAGGCATCGGGGAAATCACCATCATCTACGACGCTGTGCCGCAAGAGATACGTAAGCAAATAATGGAGGAAGCAAGCAAAGCAGGATCCCCCATACCGCAGCTCCGTGAGGGCCCGGTCAAAGCTCCTGCCCTTGCAGGTTTTTTCAAGGAGCTCAGTGATGATACCCTCGTTCTGACCCAAAAAGACGGGCAAGAGTATACCATTGCCCTCTCCGAAGGGGCGAGGCTATGGATAAAAAGCGGAGACAAACTGGAGATTGTGTCTCTGATCTGGGGGCCAGCTCAAAAAGACGCATTCCGTCCGCTGCTTCCCCTTAACGAGTTAGTTCTTACACTCCCAAGCCTCTCCACTCCAATAAGTACCAACGCGCTAATCCTTTACCAATAAAAACTTATTTGAAGACAAAAATTAGCTCTATCTGTTTTCAAATCATTGGCATCGTCATCTTGGGCTTGTTGATTATTATAATAGCCCGGGCTTCGTCGTCCAAAAACCACAAAAACCAAAATAGCCAACTAACAATGATTGCCGCGGGCATTGTTGCCGCATGCAAACAGGCATCAGATAAAACCTCCTGTTATGAAAAAGAAATTCCTACCACCATCGCCAGCCCGGCTTCTTTATCATTAGAAGAGGCCTTTGCCGTAACACAATTGGTGCAAAAACAGGACCGGGGCTATCCTTACTGTCATAGCCTGGCCCACAAGTTGACTGCCATGGAAGAAAAGCGGTTTCCGCAGTCGTGGAAGTCTATAATGACCCGCTGTCCCCTCTCGGCTTGCAACTATGGCTGCCTCCACGGCGCACTTCTGGCACATTTTCGAAAAGAAACTTTCAACAGTTCGGACATTAATCAAGCTCTGCGTGATCTAGTTGATTTCTGTGAGCCGCGCGACGATTGGCAACCGACTAGGCTCGATGTTTCCATGTGCTACCACGCCATCGGGCATGTCATGATGTTTTTGGCTAGCGGCAAGCCAGCCGTGGCACTGGATCTTTGTCAGGCTGTTGGAACAACAAAAACAGAACCAAATAAATATGAAATCTGCGCGGAGGGGGTCTTTATGACGCTCCTTTACCCCAATGCCGCTGATATCCCCATCAAAATGTCTCCACCAACAAAAGAAAACGTTGCCGCCTATTGCCGCCAATTTGGCCAAAAAGAACAAGACGTGTGTCTGAGAGAATCCGCTTCATTGTTTGAAAAAGATCTCGTTACCGCCCCGGCAATACTCTCTTTTTGTAAAAAAATGCATCAAAAAGCATCGGTTGAAAAATGTCTGGGCACCGTTTTCAATCGTACGACTGACGCAGCCTACCAAAGGGCAAATCCCATCGATGCCATAGCCGGCCTGTGCAAAACATTTCCCGTTCCTTTTTCCGGATCCTGCTTTGGCCTCTCTGCCCAACGGATCATTCAGACTGACCTTAGCTTTGTTTCCGATGCGGTAGCCCTCTGCAGTCGAGCTGGTGACGACGCCAGGCCTGCGTGCTTTCAAGCACTTATTGCATACAAACCATTTCTTTTCCCAAGACAGGCTCCACAAGCAATCTCGTTTTGCCGCGCACTGCCGCCTCCATGGGAAGACGAGTGTCGGCAAAGCAATTCGTCTAATTGACAATTAAGAAAAAAAGTTTCTATACTGATCTTGTGAATTTCGCTACCTATCGAGGCGTTTTCATTGGCGTAGTTTTAGTCATTTTTATCATCCTTGGTTGGCTCTTTGTCAACTCAGGCAAAGTTTGGGCCCCTGGCTTCCTGTCAAAACCATCGCAACTGGTCATTAACGGCGTTTCAGTTGACGCTCCTCTAACCAAAGCTAGCGTTACTGCGGCCATCGCATTTCTTCATATGGCGCTAGCGTCGGTAAACTATCCTAAAAATCTTAATTTCGGCTTTGCAGAAAAGGGGAACCAAATCAAAGGAGATGCCTACATCAGCCGCATTACCGCAGGAGCATTTAACGGTTCTTTCCTTATCGGACTAGATCAAAAAAATAAAGACGCGGCCTATCTTCGCATCTGGACCACGCTGCCTCAGCAAAAACGCACGGAGAAAGAGTTAATCAAATTGCCGGGATCAATATTTGATGCCGCATTCCTCTCACAAATAGGAGAGTTGACCTGCCAAAGGCGAGAAAACCCCGTCACCAAAGCAAGACCATGGGTGTGCACCAAGCTTATCACTACCAAGGATCAGAGTTTGTTGGGCATAACTGTTCGAGACGAAGTGACGCTCACCCCGCCTGCCGGGGCGACTCCCCCGCCAGGCGCAGATGCATCCCCCACGGTCACTATCGTTTCTGCTTGTATGGTTTCACGGGGATCGGCACCGCTTTATAGCGACAACACCTGCGTCTAGTTTTTCTCCGAGCCCAAGCAGATTGACCGGTATGAGCCTGAAACAAGTCTACAGGCGGCCTCAAGCTGTGTTGTGCCAGGCTGAAAACTCGTTTGGATCATCTGAGCCATCTGGCTGAAACATGTCTCACCCAAGGCTTTAACCTGAGCATGCTGACAAATTGTCTGTGCAACACTCATGTAGGCCGGATCAATTTGGATGAGGCGACTTGCAGCATCGGCCAAACACCAGCCTTCCTCGGTATTGCCTAATCCGGCGCAAAAGGCAATCAAAGGATCAAGCCTCCGGTCATTGCCGATGACCAAATAGACAGTCAATATGTTCATCGCAGTACCAAAACACCGCCAACGGGCAGCCTCATTGGTGGTATAGGAACAAAACGCCATAAGGCCGGCTGGAGTTTGAATCTCCTGCAAAAACAGCGGCCACGATTCACGAAAACATGCATCACGGCCTCCTGCGGCCAGGCGCCGACAGAAAGCACCGACAGTTTCTTTTTTCGGCGTGAGGTCTTTGACCAGCGCCTCCTCCTCCGGCTCTAGGGGTTGAAAGACTGACATAAGCACCCCTTCGGTGCAGGTCTGCTCGTAGTTTCTGCCGTCGGACTTGTGTGTGACGCTGCGACAGACCTCAACAGATTTATCAACTTTTGCGCGGGTTACATACATCGCCAAGTGACCAATGGCGTGATAGCACATCGAGCGCTCCACCTCAACCGGCTTCCAATTTCCCCGTGGCTCGCATACGTCGGCTAGATCCGGCTTGATTTCATCAATTTGTGTATCGGTCAAGGTCTCGCTGTTAAACCGACGCATGAGCGCCCCGTGCTGACAGCCGTTATTGCACATCGTCGCCGGGCACCGGGCGACGACGTCTTTCCATTTTGAAACATCTTTTCCAGTTTCTTTAAAACTTATCTTATGAGCCAACACGTGACAATAGAGATATTTCGGATCGATCTTTTGAATCTTGCGAGTCAGCTCAAATGCCTCTTCCATTGTCAAACGAAAGGGCCGATCCATAAGCTTTGGAATCTCCTCGTCATAGCAAGCGGGCTTAAACGCACTAGCCGCGCAACGTGCAAGTACCTGCTCTGCCAACCGTACGCGTCTGGCAGACAGAAGAAGCACCGCCTCTCCGAGTATAAAAAAAATCAGAATTATTATTATTATACTTCTCAAACTCAAGTTAGAATCAGTATATACCCATCTAATCAGCTTTTTCGCAATAAATTGCTGCAAACCTGAATAAGATGGGTATAGATGATTTTTTATATTAAAAGAGTTAAAAATCATATTAAGAACTAGGTTTTGAACTAGTTTCTTGTATCTTTTTATAACAATCAACTCGCTTACTACTAAAAATCGTATCACAAAAGTGTGCTGATTTTTCTTTTGAGTACCATCGACTATTCCAATACAATACAAAATCAAAACAGCTCGTTTGTTCGGCTTGGGTCAATGCGTATCCTGCACAAAATGTTGCCGCTTGAGCAAGCTCATCGCCCGGTGTGCCTGCTTGAATCATCTGGCGTGCAATGCTTTTGATGCAAGCAGTCTCAAGCCGTGCCGGCACCAGGCGGCAAAAATCTATTCCTATGGGCCGATAGGCAATACTCTCTTTATATGGCACCCACCAAGCAATCATGGTCTCCGTTGCATAATGATCGTCTTTTATCGTATCGATCACACGGGCCATCTTTAAAAAATCTCCGTCAGAGATAACCATACCCAAAACCGCAGAAAGCTCCCTGTAGCAGGTTTCAGCATACTCATCGCGAATTTGTTTATTACATATCCAAAATGGGTCAACAAGATCAACTTTAAGATTGTAAAGATTTTTTAAATAAAATGTCCCTAGTCCGTGGAACGCTCCGGATCCGCAGCGCCAGCGCTCTTCGCGGGTATGAGAAATATCATCACATATCTTTAAAGCCGGCGCTAGCATTGCTTCTTCATCGCCCCAAGTCCGCGGGTCGTGGTTGTTTGCTAGTCCATGGCCAATACCGTGAAAGCACTGAAAAATAGCCTCAGGCGCTTCTTTAGAAATAGCTTGATCAATGTATCTACAAAATTTGTGCGCATCGCTGGTTGGCTTTTTGAGTTTTTGCATGCTCTCCATCACTCCGTGGAAAAAGCCATAATTGCAGTAGGCAGTCTTGGCAGTAACTGGAAACTGCCGGCCCCGGGCAAACAATTTGTAGGCCTCTCGGCCCAAAAAGTGCGTCAGGTCATGGCAGGTGTCCTCTCCCACCGCCGCAGTCGTATCATAGGCATAGGCAAGCATGGTTAGCGCGCCGTCCACGCCGTAGTCGGCAAGAGTGCTGCGAAAAAGCCGGTCCCAACACTGCCGGTCGCCGCCGCCACAGGAAGCGGCAAGCGCTTCAAGTTTCGTTTGGGTAATTGGCGTTTTTTGCCTGGCGACGAGCACCAAGCTGACGGCAATAAAAATCAAAAGCACGAAGCGCTGTCTGGCATGCATGCTCCACTCAGTATAGCAACCGCACTCGATAGAGGAAACTCTAACTTAATTTACTCTGCCTCGAGTTAGGCAATCTTAGTTTTTGCTAAAAATTATTTTCTTTCGTTTCCTATCAAAATTCCAACTGAAGACTTAATATAAAATTTTCTTAAAGAATGCCTGGTCAAGTTGAACTTAACAACGGCTATTGGTGGCCTTATGGTGATCCTAGGACAATACGAGACGGAAAAAGTATCAATTTGCAGTTATTCTTAATGTGATGGTCAAGAAACCACCACTTGAGATAATCCATTTCATTCATTTTCTGTAAATTGTCAAAGAGCAACGAGGGTGAAACACAAATTATTACTTATGACCCACCCTCAGATAATTATTTTCTCTAGTTTCTCTCTTCTTTCTCTATACGGCTTATTTATCGGATTCTTCCTTACCACTTTACTATCCCTCGAGCAATACCAAAGTTGTCATTCAGAATCCCAAAAATAATTTCCTCACTTTATGCCCGATCCAATCCTTCGGCAATAATTCTCTGGGTAATAACGGGTCGACAAGTAAAATCTGTTCAAATTGAGTTTGAAATGCTGCTTTATCTTTGGCACTAATCTGTTCTTTTTCTTTTATCTGTTGATATAATTCCTGGTAGCTTTCTGCCAATTTATCCAGTTGCCAGACTTTCCAGGCTAGAGCGTGCGGGTCGCTGCCAAAAGTATGGCGCGCCTCAAAAACTTCAACGTATTCTAAAAGCGCATGATTTTCCACAAACTCCTGCAAATCTTTCGCAAAATCGT
This sequence comes from uncultured Gammaproteobacteria bacterium, assembly GCA_964621305.1. Taxonomy (GTDB): domain Bacteria; phylum Patescibacteriota; class Microgenomatia; order UBA10105; family UBA927; genus JAGVFE01. The sequence goes on from CAZUOM010000008.1 coordinate 18,550, forward strand.
AAGGAGTGATATAAAGACTCTCCTGCAGTTTACCCATCCCAAATTCTTTCAATTTTTCCCGGAGTGAATTGCGTCTACCCTCTAGTTTATTCGGTATGTCAAAAGCCACCATCCTCCACCATCTATCCCAACATTTCTGGGAAAGCTCAAAAAGTGGAAATTCGCGTGACCACTTCCCTTGCCCTACCGATGTAAGTTTCAGTACAGGTCTTCCGCGGGATAAAACTTTCTCAATATCACCGGTTTTAAGCATTCTTTTGGCTGCTCTCTCAAAATTATGCCTTTTCCACCTCTCCGGCACTCCGCCATAAAGAAGTAGGCTGCCTTGTTCTTGAAGTCCGAACGGGTCCTTGATCTCCTCAAAAGCATCTCCCAATATACCTAATGTTAAAAGCAGATAATCCCGCGGCCGCAAAAGTTTTCTCATAATGCAAAAAGCATAAATTAATCTCTTTTATCTTACCACTTTGGTATAACTCGAGCAATACCGTTGTTGTATGTAACTTTAAGATTTTATATTGAGCACTTACTTTTACCTCAAATTACTCCCAAGTGCGAAACTTGTGTTTATCTACAATGTCAGCGGCTTGAGGGGCGTTTCTTTGAGATAATACAGTCAGAGATTGGTGAGCTCCGAAAGAGTGTTGCCGTAGTCAGCCACGGCGACGGCAGCAGTTTCAGTCTTACCCTGATCCGTAAGAAATTTGGCCTCGGAGAGTCTTTCGGCGGCAAACGTAAATCGCAGCTCTTATCTTTTGACAGGATAAAAAGTGGTCGCCAGTTGAAAGTTCTCGACTACTTTCTCCAACGGATAAAAGGGATTTCCGGGGAGTATGTCGCTTGCTTGTGGCAGACTCACCTCATCCGGAATAGTCAGTGGCGGCAGATTTTCCAAGACAGAAAAAGAAAGTCCTAGGAAATGAAGGAAAAGTTTTGGGGTCGGCGCGCCTACCTGCGCCGGAGATTTCTCACCCAATTTATCTGTCAACCACTGTAATCGTGCCCCGGTAGTACGGGAACAGGTGGTCGTGATACCGCCACGTGCCAACTTTGTCAAAGCGGAAACTCCAGGTTTTATCCGCGGCAACAGGCTCTCTCGGGTCAAATTCGGGGTAAATATCATGCGTCGGATGAAGGTCACTAGCAGGCCAAAAGGGGTCGCTGCGCGTGGTCTGAAACGTCACCGTCGCGGCCTTTACCACTGTCAGTGTTTTCGGCTCGTACCCCTCCTCGGTAAGGGTCACCACAGCCTCACCGGTGACGGTGTGGCTGCCGCCCAAACTCGGCAGATCTCCGCGACGCATTAGCCCCACCATAGCGGCTGCTATAACCGCAAAACCTAAAACAACGAGGGTGCGCCAGTTTCCCATATGGAAACAACTATAGCAAAATCTTGCGAAACTAGTCAATGCAAAGCGCAGGAATTTGTTTAGCAAAGCTCTTGCAGATTTGATTTTGCTGCGCCGGGGCGTAAGAGAATTTTATTTGTTCGATCATTGTTTTTTGACATTCTTCTCGTTCTCCTGCATCACTCATGTATTTTTCGCAAAAATCAACCGCTCGGCCAACTGCCGCAATCATGTTGCCAAACATGACCAGTGATTTGACTACGCCTCGCAGGCACGCTCGGATCAAATCAGGAGCAAAAAGCCGGCACTGGCTTACTACTTCTTCATAATTTGTCTTTGTTAGAAGATCAATGTGAGCTGGCATTAAGCCCAGGTGTTCTGCTGCAAGCTCTCGGATTTGACGATCTACAATCTCTTCGATAAACCTACCCGCCTTGACCATATCAAATCTAACTAAATTAAATAGTGGAGGAACTAACTCATCATAACAATATTTCTGATATTGACTCAGTTGCTTTTTACATAACCAAAACGGATCTTCCGGTCTCATCTGGTAAGAAAATCCGTGTAGCGTAAAGTAGACTGCGGCGATCCCGCCAAACACACCATTGAAGCACTCGGCCCGCCGCGTATCTTTTTCCGGCACGAGGCGGTCGCAGTCGAGAATGGCTTTTGTGACAATCGTCTCCTCATCAGGCTTCCCTACGACTGCATAGCCGTACACGAGCCCGTGGCCGATGCCGTGGAAGCACTGGGTGACGCGGTCTCTCCTCTGACTCTCACAAAAATCTTTCGCTTCTGCCAATTTTTTGCTGTGGCTTGCGTACTCCTGCATTAAACCGTGAAAGTAACCAAAGTTACACAGGCTCGTATCCGCTGTCACCCGATCGAGTTTGTTTTGTTCCAACCGCTCATAGGCCACCTCCCCGATGGCATGCGCATACACATGGCACTCAGTTGCAACCGCAATATCGCTGTTTTTAACCTGAGAAAGATAGGAGAGAGCGACATTTATCCCTTGTGATCCTGCAACACGAGTAAACACCCTGCGCCAACATTCTTGGAAAGCTTCGCGCGACGAGGCCACTTCTTCACAGACAGCGATCGTTTTTTGTACCTCTCGCCGACCCACGTAACCCAGTGAAACGACACCCACAAGAAACACGATGGCAAGACGCATATGCTACTCCTTTGGGCACGACCGCCGCAACGATATGGGAACCGACGCGATACACACCCCTCGCCCCTTTCTGGGATAGAGAAATTCGTAATCGGCAAAGACGAAGGTCAAACACTGGACTTGATAATCCGAAAGATGCGGCAGCATCAGGCAGAAGTCTGTGGCCGCCTGATACTCTCGGGGCGGGGCAGCCGCCTCCTGCAGTCCGGAGGCATACCCAATACGGCAGGCAGTCCGCTCCGACCCTTGCAACTGACTGCACGTAGTATGCATGAGCGAAGGCGGAACCGATCGAAACGCAACAGTAGAAGCAAACGCCCGCATTGCCGCAAAACCCTCGTTCTCCCCAAGTATGCGACGAAGAAAAGCATACCCCCGGTGAAAATCTCCATTCGTCAGTGTGTACAGGACAGAAACCAAGCTCCGATAACAAGGTATGCGAAATTGCCAGTCCAACCCATTGCACAACCACAATGGATCATCATTTCTCACTCGGGCCATATTAGCCAGATAGTATTGCCCCACTGCTTCAATAGTGCCTTGAACGCATTCGGTCGCTGCGGTCACATCGTCAAAAAAGTTCCTGCACCTTTCTGTTTTCGAATAAACAATCCGTCTTTCTCCCTCCTTCTCGATGTCTTGCTGGTCGGCTAACGCGATACCGATGGAAAACGCGCACTGATCCCAAGTTTTGGGCGGCAGTTGTTCCCGCACCGCAGCGCAGAACTGGCCCACTATTGCGCTCGTATCTTTCCGTTGCCCTAACACTTCGATGAATCCACGAAAATACCCGCCGCGACACAGTGTCCCGTCCGCCAACACGGCAAACGGGCGCTCACCTTGCTGCAGTGCAATAGACGCATACCTGCCCGCCCGTCTGGCAAGCGAGAAACAACCGAGAGCGGCATCCTTATTGTGTTTGGCGTAGACAGCTAAAGCGTCAAGCGCTTGGCTCCTGCGCTGGGTACGCCAAAGAACTGCAATACGTCGGAACTCTGATGGTACCGGATCGTTTGGAAAAACATTACTCCATTGGAAAACGAATGCGATACCAACCAACAAAACAACACTAATGACATGTCGCACTTGGTGCATGGACGTTGAGAAAAAGCGTCTCATCTTAGGTCGCAGACAATACCTTACCCACCCAACGCGATGCGTCGAGCGATTTCTTGGCACCCCCTACTTCCGGCGTGAGGTAACCGATCACAGAGGTGCTCTGATTGAGCCCGGTGCTCGGGATTAGAAAAAAATGCCCAGGACCCACCAGCGCGACACCAGATGATGAACTCACCGTCCCCCATCTGGCTGCAGCCGGAAAAGACTACGTCAGGAGAATAGTTGCTCCCGGTCGCAAGCATATAACCGATACCGATAAAACAGTATTCTTGCAACTCTTTTTTTGTAATACGATCACAAAAACTTCTCATATCTAACGCCTGCCTCACGCCGCTGTCCCACCACCACACCGGCAACTCATAGACACAAGCAGGCTGATATAAGACGGGCACAGTGAAACAGGGCCCATAGGGATGTTTTGCATCGAATGCTCTGGTTTGGGTGACGAATGCTTCGCTATCGGCAACAGTTGGGTTGTTATATTCCATGAATACCCCACTGCGACACCCATGAAGGACTCCCTTCCACGTCAGGCTGTCGCACAAAGATAGCTGTTCTAAGAGTCGGTCCGGCCCCAAGTACTCACCCAATCCATGCCCGATGCCGTGCGGGCATCCCAGGCCCTGGGGGCCAAAGCGAGCAATGCAGGCGCTGTCAAGCTCGGTAACGATTGCTATTCCTTTATCCACAACTGCTTTGGTAAAAAATCCGTGGAAGCAACCAAATCCAAAAGAATTGTCACAGACGGAAATTGCCTCAGTTCCTTTTACTTCGTAGAGAACTTCTCCGAATGCGTGCATCGGTGTGTGCTTTTTTGTTGCCGGTGCGCTAGAAATCTCGTCAATGATTCTGTCGCGCGTTTCTTTAGCTCCAACCTGCCTAATTGAGACGGCAACCTCATTGCGAAACCGCTTAGCGTTATTGACGCTCAAAGGCCGCGGCCTGGGCTCCGCAAAAAAAAGCGCTGCCAAAATGATCAGTGCTCCCGCGATTACTAGCCATGGTTTAAAGCGAAAAAAAGTCTTTTTTATAGTCATGGCAATAGCCTTTCCAAGATTCATCAAATGAAGCACATAACTGCCTCACCCGCTCCCGTCCGTATAATACCTCCTCTGTCTGATAAAGGACAAACTGCACGCACCGGCCTTCTTCTTCGTCCGTTAATAACGGACTGAGGCAAACTGCCAACCCATCCTCCCATTCATTCCCCGGCACTCCAAGCTCCATAGCCCCCTGCACCAGAGAAATAAAGCACTGCCATCGCAAATGACTCGGTAACGATCGACAGGGGGAGGCGAGTTGGTCACGTTGGTCGGCAAACTTATTGTACGAAATTTTTGCAATGATCCGGACAGCCCGAATCTGCCCTTCGCGGTTAGGAATGGCCTGTGCCAAACTCAAGGCGCTCTCAAATGTTTCCCTGCCGCTCCAAATAAGCATCCCGGCAACACTTCCGTAGCAATGAGGCTGATATCGATCCGAAACTAACCCGCAATCTCCAAAGGGGTCCCCTTGCTTAGCAAGGGGACCCCTTGTAAAACTCTCTTCGGCAAGTTTATTCATGACTCCCACAACGCATATGTTGAGCTCCTCTTCTCCCTTGGAAACTTGTTCGCAGACGTCCGTCGAACGCGTTCCGGTTCCAATTCCCTTGAGACACTCCATGTATGCATGTGCAGCCTGACCGTTTTTCCGGACCAGCCGGCAGGTGCGCATCGCCTGACCAATACTCCCCCTTCCATTAGTCATGGCTTCAATATAACCCACGAGAAAACCGTAGTTACATAACGAGACATCTCCAGAAGTCAACACCTGCCGGACCGTCTGGCGATTTTTGTATGCTTGCTTCCCCAGTATTCTTGCCTCTCCATTGCAGCGCATACGAAATGATGGGTCGCGCGCATACTGTTGGCGCAAACCGGAGAAATCATTAACCGTAGCGTCGCGAGTAGAGAAAAACACAGCATAACCAACTAGTGCGGCGATACCGATAACCAATGGCAACATGATCTTTTTCACTATGTTCATCCGATGCGTTCGCAACTATCTGCGCTTTGGCAGCGGTCTTGCTGATAGATCGTGTACTGTATTGTTAAAATCCGGCGTTTGCACCAAAAGGTATGAAATCTGCGGACATCCGGGCCCCAGTGAACCCTTCGATTCATGCGTGATGACGCCAACAATAACCGGTCTACCCCGTCTTATGGCGCTTACTACGCCCCCACTTATTCCGATATTATAATCCGATTCAACGCGAAACTGGGTTTTATCACTCACAAATGAACAGGGCGTCACATCAACCACCGTCGCCAGACTTAGTATATCTGTTGGGTCGCCGCTCATAAGGTATTTTTGAAAAAAATCAAAGGGATAACCGCCGATTAATAAATACCGATCTGCTACTTGATTGGCTTTGTCTTCCCACTCGAGGCCGATGGGACCATGTTTCATCAGATCAGCCAGTTGGTCAGCAGGACCAGTTAATACTACACCGTCGGACGAGTCACTTCTGCGATAGTAATCTGGTTGTAATTCTAATGGCCGCCTACGTAGTTCTGGTTGATAAAGAAAGATTTTGTCAGAAAGGTGTTGCAGGAATCCGTGGTCTGAGATTGCTAAAAGATAACGATCTGGTTTTGGTGAACGCAAAAATACGCATGTCCCAAAAAGAACGTCTCCACTACCAACATCTAATCGGCAAAAAGCCATAGAACTAACTATCTTACTATATTCGTACCAGCCAAAGGGTCCTTTTGGTTCGAACGATGTTGGCCGCCCAGTTGCATAAAGATGCTCCCTCGTTGCGATCAGCGCACTGTTCGGGGTAGGAATCCGAGGGGTCAAGGGCGGTGTTTCCCTTCTGGAAACCAAGGGTGACGTTAACGTCGGAGATGGAATTTCTATTGGATGGGGCTTTTGAATAAGATCCTCAATGCTTTGCCCTACTCCACATGCCGTAAGAACTGCGCTCGCGCCTAGTAACAGTTCGGAGCGTCTCATGATGCCGTAAGGATAACCCAAAAAACGTCTCCTTTCCACCTCTTGACTCTCTCCCTCACTTTGCTACGCTAGTGTAAGATTCCTCACGGTATGCGGCTGACCATTATTATTTTTGTACTTCTGATCCTTTCCATCGGTGAATTTCTCCTCTATCAGGATACAAGAAGTGGCAATATCGCCCTCACGGAACACATCCGACGCATGGAGCTGGATATTGCCGTAATGAAAAAAGAACTCATAGAGCCGCATGACCAACTTATGATTGAAAACGGACATCTCATGGTCAAAAAAGCAGGAGTCATGCAACAAGCAACCCACAATCTCATCATGTCAGACGGAACACGGGTCATGATGGACGGCATGGTGAAAACCCCGGACGGTAAAGAAAAGAAGCTGAAAACGGGTGATGTCATTTTATGGAAAGCGCCATGAAAACACGCCTCCTGCCCGCATTGCTTCTTCCCTTACTTGCATTACTCTTCGGATTCATTAGCCTACGCCCCGTGTACTCCGCCCTTACCGAAGATGACTTCGGCTTCGGGCAAACCTATGAACAGCCGGAGTCTCCTCCGGAAAACCCGCCGCCCCCACCTCCACGACTATCGCGGGAAGAACTCAATGAGGCCCGCCTAGAAGACCTTGAGCGTCAAAAAGGCCTCATTCCACAACTGCAAGAGATGGTGCACCACGCTATGGAAATGGTCAAAGACGCCGTTGACAAAGCCATGCACGGCGCTGGATCGGAGAAAACCCCATCAGAAACTCGTGCAACACAACAACCCGATATTTCTCAACCGGCATCAGGGACGAAATCATCAGGTTATACACCAATTTGCTTTGATGGAATATGTACATACTTTGGTTGTGATTCAGGTATGGTATCTACTGGGGTGAGTTGTGGTCTCGCATTTCTCGGAGCAACTTGTTGTGTTGTGTTGATCCTAATAAACCACGTTCAATTTTTGCACCTCAACCGAATCAAAAAGCAGCAGAACAGGGTGGTGGTGGTGGTGGTGGAACGCAACCCAATGGTTCACCTTCTCCTTGCGGCTCGTGCGTAGCAGGTTTCTGTATCCCCAGCGGTGTTGAAGGCTGTACCGGCGGATGCCTTGCCAATGACCAATGCCCCAGGGAGCAACCGCAGGCTCCATTGCCATCTCCCGCACTTGGCCCTGACGAGCGATCAAGTCAGAGCGTACCTCAGCCGTCGTCTCCCGCGCTGTCTCCGGATGAGCGAAGGGGCGATCAGTCCGAGCCGAAAACGCAGGATCGCTGCGTTTATTCCTGTACCGCAGAGCTCTGCGGTACAGGTTATGTCTGCAGCTTCGGCAGCCGATTCGGCTGCAGCACGAGTGAAGTTTCCTGCATCCCGCTTGAGGACTTGGGCAAAGCTGCCATTCCGACACCGACCCCACTCCCAACGCAACCGCCAGGCGAGCCACCTGCCCAACCGGTCACTTTTGCCTGCTTTGACGATATCGACTGCCTGCTTCCCGACGGAACGCAGGGCACCTGTGAGCGGAAAACCGACGGCAGCCGCGCCTGTTTGTTTACTCCTGCTGCGGGCTCTACCACCGCAACCGGTGGATTTGGTGGAGGGCGGCCTGTTGTTCCAACCTCCCAGCAACCAGCAACTACTTCTGATGCCTCTTGTAAAGCCTGTGCTTCTGATGCGGACGGAAGTATTGTTCTTTATGACGTCGGTGAATGTGCGGTTGGTCAAGATCGTCGCGCACGCCAGTGTATCAAGCAGGCAGATGGCAGATGTGTCGTTGTTGATGCACCCGGCGGAAAGTGTCCGGGGAGTAAACCGCAGTCATCATGCCAGTGTGGTTCAATACCTGAAGGTGCTTGTAATACCAGACTTGAGCGTTGTACCACAGGCTTCCTCGGACTTCAGGGATGTACGTTGCGTGAAGATCCGCGATGTCCAATTGCCTATGACGATAGAAAAGGTTTGGGGGATGGCCACCTCTGTGACTGTCAAGATATCTCCGGGTTTACTGTCAGTATCGAATCCTGTACAGAAACGAATAATTTGTGTCTTAGAAGGTCAGCTGGAGGAGGCTATGAAAATATTAGGGAATTTTGTGATAAGACAGCGCGCGTGCAGGCACAGTGTCGTGCACAATCACAACCTGCTCGTCCATCACTCACCCCTTCACCCGCCCCATCACTCACACCCGTACCTACTCCTGCAAAGACCTGCACAGCAACAACCGGCTGCGATGATTGCAACGCGCGCTTGCCTCTTCGGGCATGCAGCTACGATAATTCTTGCACGTCCGGCTTCTCCTGCGGTGCGCCGTTTGAATGTCCGCCGGGAATCCGATGCGCAAAGCCGGGAACACGCTGAATACTCTCTGATATGCGTATCGTTTTGATTATTCTTGCATTTCTTTTTATTCTTGCTGGTTTTCTTTTTAAAGACCGGTTGCTCTTTGTCTTCCGGAAAACTCCGGTGGCACAGCATGAGGTCTATGACGGGGTAAGCTACGAGGGAACTTCCGAAGACTATAGAGTTTCCCTGTTTGCATCAGGTTTAGCAAGCCCCACCCGGGTTCGTTTTAGTCCGGACGGAAACTTCCTTCTGGCAACACAGATTACCGGAGAAGTGATTGCTTTTTCGCGAAACGATGACGGCACCATCAATGCAACGCCCTCACGGACTGTGCATGTGGAAACCCGCTTTCCCGGATTCCCGCCAGAGGAAGGAGGACTTGTTTCTGTTGTCTTTTCCACGGACTACCAAAAAACCGGCCGCATCTTCCTTCTGCACAATTACAAAGACCGAAACGGCAAAATTTACAACCGGGTCTCTACATCAAGTCTTTCGACTCAAAATAGAAAGTTGATTGGATCAAAACCTCAAGTCATCTTTCAAGCTAATATCGATGGCTCCCACTCCCACCAGATCACCGACGGCGTATCGGTCGATATCCAAGGGACACCCCATCTGTTGTTTGCCGTCGGCGAAGGATTCAAAGCTGAGCGTGCTCTTGATCCAAAACTGGAAGCTGGCAAAATCCTTCTCATCCAATACGACGGCACGAGTCCCAAAGGCCACCGGCCTTATCCTGACAATCCTAAAGTCGAGGCCATCGGCATCCGCAACGCCTACGTCCTCCTCACTCATCCTTCGGACCCGCACAACCGGGTGATTATCGCCGATACCGGCCCAAACAAATACGACCGGCTCATCATGGCCGGCCTGGGTACTGGCAAGCGCCTCAAACCATATGCCTTTGGATGGGACGGGAACCAGGAGAAGCTCAAAGACCCAATCCCCGACCCGAACATCCGGGCGGTTGCCGACCTCGTGATTACCAGGCTGCCCGAAACCCGAACGTTTACTGGACTCGCCTTCGACAACGAGGGCAATGTTGCCGCCACCCTCTTTGGCCAGACCGGATCCAAAAAAAACAGCCCGGGCAAAGAACTCTGGCTGGGAAAGATGACCGGAATAAGTAGCCAGCCGAAGGTTGACTTTACACCGATTATAAGGCGAAAAAACGAAGCAGACGGAAAACTTGGCAACCCCATCGGCCTGGCATACGACCCCCTTGACCAAAGCTTCTATTTTGCTGATATACTGGAAGGGAGAATCTACCGGGTAATAAAAATCAAATGAAGCAAACTAAACTCATCGTTCTCGTCGGTGTTGCCGCACTTTTCGGCGTTGCTCTTTGGGGAAGCAGGGGTATCAGCCAGGCAACAACCATTTCGATGAAAGATTTTTCCCACTCCCCGAGCATCCTAACCGTCAAGCCGAAGGAAACAGTCCGAGTGAAAAATGAAGATGTCGCCGGCCACACCGTAACCAGCGACACGCCGGGGATCTTTGACACAGGCATTATCACCAAAGGTCAAACGGCAACAATCACTGCCCCATCTACTCCCGGCACGTACCGCTACCACTGCAACCCACACCCGAACATGACCGGAACCATCGTTGTACAATAAGCTTATGGAAATCCAAACGCCGCCTCCGCAGGAACCAGGAGCCGTGCCGGTGCCCCAGATACCACAGCCACAACAGCCGGCGTCAAACAAAAAGTTTGTCATAGCTGGCCTGCTTCTTCTTGTGGCAGGGCTCATTATCGGAGGTGTTCTTATAAGCGGCGAAAGCAAACCAGCAACTCGTGACTTCGCCCCAACACTTCCCCGGGCAGAGGAAGATGCAGTCATCCCAACCAAACCGGCACCTACCGCACCAACATACCAGTTTACCAATCCCAAAAAGAGCCCGCATTACGAAAGTAATACTCCTGCCCATGGGGCCATCCTTCCTGCGCCGCCGGCCAGCGTAGTCATAGACTTCAACTTCGACCTCGCGCCGGGTTCAAAAATTTCAATACAAAAGGACGGGACAGAATACGGGCTGGGTCAGACGACGATCGACACCAATAAACTCGCCATGCGCAGATCCATGTCGCAAGGCGCTGCCGACGGCCTCTATTCGGTCTTTTACACCGCCTGCTGGCCGGATGGCAGCTGCCACGATGGGAATTTCCAATTTGCTCTCAACCGAAGCCTTGTTTCCAATGCCATTGATTACCGCGGCGGACAAAAGCCAGCTGTTTATATGGCAAAATCGTCCTTTACTCCGCAGACTATTCGAGTTCCTGCCGGCGCAACCGTCACCTGGACCAATAACGACGCGTACATCCACTATGTCAATACCGATGCCCACCCCTCGCACACCTATGAACCGGGGATGAACTCAAAAGCACTCGCTCTTGGGGAAACCTACAGCTTCACCTTCACCAAGCCAGGCGTCTACCCGTACCACTGCAGCTCCCACGCCGATACGATGACCGGAATGGTGGTTGTGGACTAAAAATCCTGCTTATTTCCTTTCGCATTCAGCGCTCCCGAAAGACCTACCAGACTGGTTTGGACAAATTGTTAATCATATTGACAATTTGTCCCATATCAGGTACCGTCCGCTTCTGGCGGGACAAGGCCGGACACGAAATTGACCTCATTCTTTGACGTCGGCCGGCTCTTTAGAAGTCACTTGTTTAGCGACACTGCTCCTGCCACGAATCGGGAAGGCTACCGCAGTAGTTTTTCTGCTCTGACGAGTCTTTTGGAAAACTCACACCGGCGTAGTAGACCAAATCCTTAAAACAGGAATCGCCGATGTTCTCTTTTTGAGCGCTCTCACAGACGGCCACCGCCGTTGCGACGTGCCGGAGCGGTTCAATCTGGACCAGCCGCTGGGCGATGCCGGCATAACAGATTTCTTGTTTCTCTTTGGGTAAGACATCACAGTAGTCCTTGGTTTTTTCCAAACCATCGTCTTTCTCAAAGAAGGTATCGGCAACAATGTTAAGAACGCCGAGCGCACAATTTTCCCAGTGGGCAGGGTCGGTTGCATAAGAGCAAAATCTCAAAAATCCCTCCTGTGTGAGAATTTCCTGTCGAAACAACGGGTATGATTCGCGCCGGCAGGACTGCCAATGAGCTGCATACTGATTACAAAATGAGGCAACTTGTTTTGCCTCTGGTTTAATTTCCTTAACCAGTGCAATATCCTCCGGGTCAACCCCTTGAAATACGGTCATGAACGCGCCTTGCACACACGTATCAGTGTAGTCGCGTCCATCAAATTTTCTAGAAACCGCCTCACAGATCGGAATAGCTTTGTCTGGTTTGCCGCCGGTAATGTACATGGCCAGGTGCCCGAGCGCGTGATAGCACATGGTCCGGTCTATGTCAGTCGGTAAAAATCCTTCTCGCCGCTCGCAGACGTCGACTAGATCCGGAATTGCCTCGGTAATTTGTGCGTCAGTTAACGTCTCTCCCCGGAAATGCTGGATTAAGGACCCATGCAGGCAACCGTAATTGCACTGGGCCTGAGGACAGCGGGAAAGAACATCCTTCCACTTGCTTGGATCCCTTGCCGCCTCTGCAAAAGAGATTTTATGCGCTAACACGTGGCAATACAGATACTCCGGATCCGTGTCCTGAACTTTTTTGACGACACTAAACGTTTCTTCCATAGTGAAGGTGCCGAGCAATTTTGGCACCTCTTTTTCGTAGCAGCTCGGTCGGTACCCAGCGTCTTTGCACAGGTCAACGATCCGGCTTGTCTCTCTTGCCACGGATGGACGTTGCAACCGCACCCATCCGACCCATGCGGCCGCAATACTTATACTAGCCAAAAACAAAACCATCCCCCTCTTCATTGTCCGTATTGTACCGCGTTGGGTATTTGGTACAATGATGTCATGTTTAAGAAACCACTCTACTTTATTGTTGTTGTAATTGTGATCATCGTCGGAGGGGCCCTCCTGTTACAAAAGCCCAATCCTTCAACAACGCAGGCAGACTCGGTCGAAACAGCGCCGCAGCCGCCGGGGGACTCTGTCAGAATCCCTCGTGTGGTTCTTTCCCGTCCTGGATTTGTCATGATTCACCGAGCCCAAGGGGGCTATTCAGGTGCCATCGTAGAAGAAAAGTTCATCATCCAATAGCGCCCACTCTCCTTATGATCAACTGGAATACTGACGAAGAAAAACTCAAGCGCGAAAATCCCAAAGAGTGGAAGCTCTGGAGGCTGGTCCAGCTAATTAATTACGGACTCGAAGGAGAAAAACTGAGTGAGGCGGAGGTGCGCCGCGCCTGGCCAAAAATCAAAGATCGCGTAAGGCCCGATAGACAGAAGGTGATAGAATTTTATTTATGGAACAGAAAGTGGAGGAGACCAGCGGGATTACTCCCAGACAGAAGCAACTACTGGAGCTTATTGTTCAGGAACCATACATAATACAAACATTTTATTTTACTGGTGGTACGGCATTGACGGCCTTCTATCTGCATCATCGCCGATCGTATGATCTAGATTTTTTCTCGACTGGAGCCTTTGATTACGATTACCTTCTCAGATTCTTCCGTCAGCTTCAAGACGTCATAGATGCAACGATCACTTCCGAACAAGATTATGGATTTCTAGAATTTTTTGTCCGCTATCCGGACAACGAGAGAGTGAAAGTAGATTTCAACCATTACTCATCAATGCGAATAAAAAATGGTTTCAAGTGGAAAAATTTTACTATTGACAGTATGGAAGATATTGCGACGAACAAGCTTGAGGCGCTGGCTTCAAGACCAAGAGCTCGGGACTATGTCGATTTTTATTTCTTGCTGCAAAAAAATCATTTTAAATTACCGAAGATTATTAAAAACGTCATCAAAAAATTTCGGCATGATATAGATCTAATCCAGCTGTCAAAAAATTTTCTGAAAGTATCAGAATACGCCGATCTTCCCAAAATGCTGGTCCCGTTTGACCGCAAGGACATGGATACATTTTACATGAAGGAAGCTCTATCGCTGAAACAGGACATTTTTACTTGACACATATTCTCTCGGTCTTCAAAGTCCTTTGCAGTCATTTGTTGACAATGGATGAATGTCGCAAATGTCCTTGACTTATACACCCTATTGACAAATGACTTTCTGTACCATACAATGTACGCTGTATGCAACAGATAGTAAGTATTACGGACGCCAGAAACAACTTGAGCCAGCTAGTGGCGCAGGTTGCCGCCCACCAAAAATCCGTAGTGATCGTCAGAGACAGCCAGCCGGAAGCGATACTTGTTCCGTACGCCAAAGCTCTCAAAGACGAAGAGGCAAAGCAAAAGCTTTGGGAATTAGAATGGGAACGATTTCTCAAAGAAGGCAAAAAAATTGGCAGAAAATTTCTGAAAAAGAAAGGGCTAAAACGCTCGCAACTAACCGAAGAACAGCTGTATGACCTCATTGACAAAATATAAGGTTGTTATTGACACCAATGTCTTCGTTTCCGGATCTCTTTTTGGCGGCAACCCACAGAAAATCATCAGGCTCATAGAAAAATATGTTGTTTCCTTGGTTATCTCACCTGAAATACAACTAGAAATATTTCAGAAACTTGCAGATCTGGAGGCGCCCGAAGAAAACGTCAAAAGACTCAAAGCCCTCTTGACTTCTACTGCCACACCAGTCGTCCCCACCAAACATGTTTCTATCTGCCGCGACCCGAAAGACAACAAGTTCCTGGAGGCTGCCATCGCCTCGCATGCCAATTACCTCATCACTGGCGACAAGGACCTCCTCGCTCTCAACTCCTACAAAGAAACGGGGATCGTCACGCCCAAACAGTTTCTGAAAATACTCAAAATATAACTTGGCAATATCAATGAAACGGAGTATAGTTCAATAGGAATCATGAAACCAATCTATATTCTTGTTGTCGCAATCGTCATGATCATCGTGCAAGAAAAGTTCATAATCCAATAGCGCCCAAGAGAGGCAAGGAGCTTACGCCGAAGAACGAGCCGCCGCACGCAATTCCTGCCGGACCTGTTTAGCCAAAAGTATTTTCATGAGGGACTGGTAAGGCACGTCATGCTTGTTGGCTAAACGGCGCAGATCCTCAAGGAGCGACAGTGGAAGCCGCACGGTAACTGGTTGTGTAGAGAAACGCAGATGGGAAAAATCCATCTGTATGGGATTACTATAGTCAAAATATTCCGTTGAGTCGTGCGTTGCCCAAAAATCACGCTCCTCATCCTCGTTTCTGAAATGTGGTATTAATTTAAGCTTTTTTTGTTTTTTCTGTTTGCTCATAAAGCCTCCTCTCTTTTTTGCTTTGGTCACGGGCTGAAACCACCCGGACGGAACTATCTCGTATCGTATAGATTATCTGCAGCCTTCGACCGCTCAATGTTTTCCCAAGAATCGAATATCGAGATTCCCCCTGCGAGTGATTGGTATCATAAGAGATGACGCGACTTATGTCTTGGAAAACCCCTTCGCACTCATTTACACTCACCCTGTGTTTAATCCAATTTTTTTCTCTGTTTCCCTCATCCCATTCAAATTCCTCTACAATCATAAGAATTGTGCATAATCTTACAATACAATCAACACCATTGTCAATGCCTTCCCTAGAGACAATATTTTTGCACTGAAGATGGAAGCCTACTACAAATCTCCGAAACTTTTTCTTTCGGATACCACTGCGGCAGGTAGCCGATGATATAGGAAAAACACCCCTCGCGTTCGCTCGGGACAAGCCCCTTAGAACCACAAAAGGCTAAAGGTTTTTCGTATTCTTTGCCCGGGACGCCGTGCTCGAGCATGCCGAAGGCGTAACCGGCAATACAGGGCAGTCGAAGTCTGACGGAAACAGAGCGGCAGGCAACAATGGCAGCATCATGATTAGCTGTATCAATGTTTTTACTCCCTACTGGAGCAGCCAGATTGATCATGGCATGAGTGGCCATCATGTCATCGGTAATTAGCTCAAGAAATCGCGCAGCTGCCACCAAATCGCCGTTGGTTAATTGAAGGAGTGCAATGTTAAGGCTGATGTAACAGGCATCCTGGTATTCTTTTTTCTGAATCCTACAGATCCATAGCGGATCTTTCGGATTTACTACAAGGTTATAAAGGCCGTCATTATAAAACGTAGCAATACCATTGAACACTCCTGTTGCGCAGCGCGATATTTCAGAAATTGTCGTCGAAACCCGCTCACAAAGCGCCAATGCAGGAGCAATAAGCTTCTCATCACTCCCCCACGTCGCCGGGTCATGGTTGTTTACAAACCCGTGCCCGATGCCATGGTAACACTGAAGATTAGCATCCGGGGTGATTGCTTTCATTTTTTCATCAACAAGAACACAAAACTGTTTTGCATATTCGGCAGCATCGGGCTCCCCTGCCAGCCGCTCCATAAATCCGTGGTAAAACCCGTAAGAACACATGGCAAAATCTTTTGAAACGTCTATGGCACCATTTTTCTGAAACTGCTCGTATGCAAAACCGCCGATTTCGTGAGTGAGGCTATGACACACATCGGAAATAGATGAATCAGATCTATACAACCCCTTAAGTGCTTTATATGCATGTTGTGTACCCCCAGCTTTGAGCCCACTGCGGACGACCGACACAACACACGCTCGGCGCGCACCAACGGACACATCGCTACAACGGGACATCGAAGAAAACAGTAAACCATTCCCACCCAAAAGCAACGATATAAATATACCAGCCAACAAAAGGATCGGAATAAATACCAGAAGGGTTCTCTTCATCGTCAAAAGTCAATTCGCGTCTTGGGAAGGGCTTTCTTCAGATAGTCTATCGTTCCCCTAGGAATGGTATTTCCATGGGTCAAATCCAGGTGCTCGAGCTTTTTTAACTTGCCTATTTCCAACGGCAGGTCAGATAATGTATTATAGCGCAAATCCAACATGCGCAGTTGGGTCAGTAATCCTATCTCCTCGGGCAGCTCCGTTAATGCATTGCTCCTTAGGTCAAGTACCTCCAGTTTAGTCAGGTTTCCAATGGCCTTCTCTATACGTTTAATTTTGTTGCCGCTGGCATAGAACTTCTGTAAGTTCGTCATGCCAAAAAATCCTGGAGGAAACTCTGCCAGTCGATTGTTTCGGACATCAAGCACCCGTAAATTCGTCAGTTGACCGATCTCTTCGGGCAAAGATTCGATCTGGTTCGATCTCAGATTGAGGTAACGTAGAAAACCAAAAGATCCTATCGATGCCGATATAGTCGAAATGTTGTTGTTTGGCAACATCAAGATTTTCAACTCGGGAAGCGTCGCAAGCATTTCGGGAAATTCCGTCAATCCATTTTCTCCTAGGTAAATCTCTGTAAGCTGCACAAGGCCGGATATGTAATTGGGAGCGAACGTCAGTTTATTGTTGTTGAGCCGGAGAATTTTAAGTTTTTTTGCCGACGTGATTGGCTGCGGAATTTCGGAAAATGCATTGCCGCTTACATCAATATCCTGAAGGTTTCCCATGAGACCAACTGCATCTGGCAATTGAGTCAATTTATTGCCACTCAGATCCAAAGCAATAAGTTCGGTCAAAAGTCCAATCTCCGGCGGTATACGTTCCAATGCGTTTTGGGAGAGCTCCAACACTTGGAGCTTTGTAAGCTTCAACATGTCTGGTGGCACGGATAAAAACGAATTATTGTTAAGTGAAAGATACGCAAGATTCGGCATTTGCACGAGCTCCGGCGGAACGTTTTTGAGGCCTTTTTGATCTAAAATAAGCATGACCACAGTACGAAAATTTTCCGTTGAGGAAGGAATGTCTCTGACCTCAGCGACATTTTTATGCAACGATTGAAACTTTAAACGGTTGCGGGTTGAAAAATCCAGCATATGAGCGTAGGTCGTTGGCTCACCTGCTAAATCAGCTGTAGAAAGCTGTGAAGAAAACTCTTCCTGAAACGCTTTTTGCGGTGAATAGATACCCGTTTTCCCAAGCTTAAATACCTGCCATAGGATATACCCGATGGCAACGATTAAAGTACCGAGGAAAAAAATGGCCAGGCCGGGTTTATGCATCCTTGTTTTAGTTTTAGTAACCCCCTCTCCAGCTACAGTACTGACTCTCCCCGTAGCCATAGCCCCAGTAGCCACCCTGCCCGTATCCATAGTACCACGCCTGCCCGTATCCATAGTACCACGCCTGCCCGTAGGAATAGGACCAGCAGGTGTTGGTTTCGGAGTAGGCGGTGTCGCTGCAGTCAGTAGTTGTGTGGTGGCGCATCACCCCGAGCCGGCGTCTTCCGCTTGCAGTTGCCGTTTGAAGCGTGGTATTTAAGAACCAACCATCTGCCTCACCGTCCGTCAAAAAACATGCTCCTTCGGAGCCTACTTTGATGCTCACTGCGCTACTTCCTATTGCTATAGACCCGCCGGAGCCAATCGAGTAGGAACCGGCGTGCAGCCGGGTCGTGCCGGTCGTGCCGCTGTTGATGGTAATGGCCGCAGTGATTGTCAGAACTGCATTGTTGTTACCTGATTCGGTATTGCCCGCGGTTTTATCAGCGCATTCAAAAGTATCTGCGGCAATCGTGCAGGCGGCGCTTTGCGTCGTGTTGCCGATAGCCCTCGTAAAACAGGCGGCATGAGCGGTTGCCAGAGGAGCCGTCAATAAAAAAAATATTAGGAAGATAAAAAAAATTCGCGATGCGCGTTTCATTGTATGGGGGGTTTTTACATCGATCGGATGGCAACGTCAACCGATGATGTCGCCGACCCACTTTTTGAAACAATGGTCATGATGTAGGTATAAAGAAGACTATCGTCCACCGTCCACGAGCCGCTCCAAGCTCCTTCTGCGCTGGATTTGGAAAGCTCTACCGTGCGCGTTTTATTGTCTGTCTTAACCGTGACAGAAACGGCTGTGATGGGGCTACTAAAGGATGTGACAACAGCAATGTTTTGTATTGTGCCCTGCTTTGGCTCCAGAGGATCAAGCTCGAGTCTAGTTATCCGCGGCCCCTTGGTATCGCCGGACTGTGAGATGGTGTAGGTCTCTTTTCCCGCTTTGAGCGCTGTTGGAGTGGGAGTCGGAGTTACCTTGGCCCCAAACTCTTTTGGCAACCGCAAGGGAAAAGAGGACAGCAACTGCTGCAATTGATCTTTATAAAGGGATACGACGGCAAGGCCAAGAACTACCGCGATGATGAGGAGAATTCGCGTACGTGTTAATGAAAGCTCTTGTGAAAGCTTCTTGGCAGATTTTGTTTTTACCATAGGTCAATTGTAACCTATCTTAAATTTTAACGATATACCTATTATAGACAAGTGTCAACTCTTAGTCTTAGGGCATAGTTATGTAAACGGACATCTCAGTTGTCGTAGTACCTTAACATCTCAATTGTCGCTGTAAAAAACGGGGTAAGCTCATCTTCAAGAAGGGAGGTGTGTCAAGTACCCAATTTTCGTACCAGTAGTCTGGATTTACTAAACGCCTCCGGC
>CAZUOM010000009.1:0-34416 GCA_964621305.1 uncultured Gammaproteobacteria bacterium
CGCCAAATATGCCCTGGACAATTCTCCATGGAATTTCCTCGATAAACTTGGACCAAAAATATGAAAACGGCTTTGTGAGGTAACGCGAAAGCCCATCCTGCTGTATGTCCCAATAAGCGACATCTTCCTCTATGTGGACAACCAGAAATGCACCGGCAATAATCAGGAGAAAGTAATACGATGCGATGCTTGATTGACTAATAGTCGTATCAACTACGCTTTTTGCACTAAATGATCCGTGCCAAAAGACAAAATAAAATAAGGAGTTAAAAAAAGCAATTAGAAACCAGACGAATGATTTACCACGGTGCTCGAGTGCCTGCTCGAGATTGAGAAAAAATATTCTAACATACCGCATATTTAACTTTTGTTTTTTGTAAATACATCGCGAATGATATCTTCTATGTCTGGCTCCTCGATGTTGAGGTCGTCAACGGGAAATTTTTGGAGTAGGTCGGCGGCGGCTACGTTGCTTGCGCTCCTTGGCACGCGGATGATTGCTTTGGGGAAGTCGTAGGTAACTAGCTCTCCGATGTCCGCGAGTTTATCCGGCGGAACATACTCTTCAAGAACGACCGAGAGCACTTTGTGTTTGGCGAACTTTTTGACTAGGTTATCGAGCTTACCGTCGTAAAGAATTTTTCCGTGATCGATGACAATCACTCGTTTAGCGAGCTGACGCACATCTTCCATGTAGTGAGACGTCAGAAGAATCGTTGATTTGTGGAGTTGGTTATAAGAGGCGATAAAGTCACGCATCTTCTTTTGCATCACCACATCAAGGCCAATCGTCGGCTCATCAAGAAACAACACGTGTGGAGAGTGAATCAGACCAGCAATAAGCTCCATTTTCATCCTCTCGCCCAAAGAAAGCTTCCGAACTTGAATCTTGAGTAGATCACTAACCTCAAGAAGCTCGACTAATTCATTGAGCGTTTTTTTATACAGATCATCTGGTATTTCATAAATTTCTTTATTTAAAAGAAACGTCTCCATCGCCGGCAGGTCCCACCACAGCTGATTTTTCTGTCCCATGACGAGAGCTATTTGTTTGAGGAACGGGTTTTTGCGCTCAAACGGAGTGTAACCCAGGACATTCACCTGCCCGCTCGTGGGATACAAAAGTCCGGACAAGCATTTGAGGGTCGTAGTTTTACCAGCTCCATTTGGGCCGATGAAGCCTACCAACTCACTTTCGGCGATTTCAAACGAAATATCATCAACGGCTTTGACGTTTTCATATTTTCTTGCCACTAGAGATTTAAGAGATCCAACAAGCCCCGGCTCTTTTTTGTGGACCTGATAGTATTTTTTGAGATGTGAAACAGAGATGACCATATGGTTTAAGTATATCTAATAAAGAAGCCCTCGTGAATAGAGGGCCTCTTCGTAGACAGTTTAAAATGAAATTTAACGGACGACTTTTTTGAGCGCTTTCCCTGCTGTAAATCCAGGAGTTTTGCGCGCCGGAATGTTAATCGCCGCTCCGGTCTGCGGGTTTCTGCCAGTTCGCGATTTTCGGCTTCGAACCATAAAGGTTCCGAATCCTGTCACAACGACTTTATCACCTTTTTTCAATGAATCGGTGACTGCGCCAAATACTGCTGCGACTGCTTCGCGAGCGGCTTTTGCCGTAAGGCTGGCTTTCTTTGCAACGACCTCAACAAGATCTGCTTTTGTCATTCTTTCAACTCACCTCCATTCGGACAGATGATTCGAACAAGCAGAATTTTTTTGGGGACTGACGGAACAGTCTGTATGAGGCAATGTAAAGAATTTAGACTGTCCTGTCAATATGTCAACTTTTATTTTGCAACCTCAGAGGCGCGAAGCTCCCGTATCACTGTTATCTTGACCTGTCCAGGATACGTCATGTTCTTTTCTATCTCGTTTTTCATCGAGAGGGCCATCATGGTCGCGCTGGCATCGTCGACTTTACCTGGATCAACGATGACCCGCAATTCTCGGCCTGCAGAAAACGCGTAGCATTCTTTGACGCCCTCGTGAGATTTAGCAATAGATTCCAAGTCCTTAAGTCGCTTGAGATACTGTTCGATATCTTCATAGCGAGCACCAGGCCGACTGCCGGAAATGGCGTCGGCAATATATACAAGCATGGATTCAATGGACGTAAACGGTGTATCTTCATGATGTTGGGATACACAATCAATGACTTTTTCTGGTATACCGTATTTTTTCAACAGCTCAACACCGAGTTGGACGTGGCTGCCTTCGGCATCTATGACAATTTTGCCGATATCATGCAATAAGCACCCGAGCCGAACGACGTTTACATCAGCGCCAACCTCCCTGGCCAGGGCAAGGCCAATTTTGGTTTCCTCAAGCGTATGGGCAATCATGTTTTGCCCATAGGAGAAGCGATACTTAAAACGCCCCAGCATGGAGATAAGCGGAGCTGGCAGGTTGTAAACGCCGACTGAGTGACAGAGTTTTTGCCCTTCCTCGAACATGATCCGTTCTGTTTCTTTTTTGACCTGTTCAACGAGCTCCTCGATGCGTCCTGGTTGGACCCGGCCGTCGCGCAGGAGCCGCTCGAGCGCCACGCGGGCAATTTCTCTTCGCACCGGGTCAAAGCTCGATAAGCGAATTACCCCTTCCTCGTCCAGGTCTACGTCAACCCCAGTAGCCATTTCAAGTGCGCGAATGTTACGGCCTTCTTTGCCAATGATTCGACCTTTAACTTCTTCATCGGTGATTTTAATCACCGACACTGTATACTCGGGAACATACTTTGTCGCTCCGTGACGCATGGCGTCGACAAGAATCTGTTTTGCTTTCTCTTCTGCCTCTTCCTGCGCCTGGGCAACAGAGGAGCGGATTTCTTTAGCGATTTCTTCTTTGAGCTTTTCCCGGACATCGGCAAGTATTTGGCTTTTGGCTTCGTCCGTCGTCAGGTGAGAAATTTTTTCTAGTTTGGCAAGCGCTTCTTCGCGAAGTTTTTCTGTGCTGGAGATGACCTGCGCAACTTCCTCCTCTTTTTGACGCAAAAGTTTTTCGCGCTCTTCAAGCTCTCTTATCTGTGGAGGAGGCGGAGATGGAAGTGGAGTTTTGGAAACCGGCTGTTTTTGTTTAGTCTGAGTCTTTTTTGGTTTGGTTAAACCGGAAAGAGTCTTAAGAACGTCAAACATAATTTTATCTGGAGAGAATGAAGAGAGCGGCAAGAAGACCGCGTTTTACGCCGCGGGGGTATCTCCAATATAGCTTCTATTGCTCATTATCTTCATTCAAATCCTCTAGTTTATTGTACCCTTTTCCGACAACCTCGTCAACAATCCGAAAGATGGTTGAGCCGGCAAACCCTCGCCTACCGAGAAAGTCATAGATTTTCTTTTTCTGCGCAAGCGGCGAAAGCTTTTTCCAAATGGGAATCTTTTTTTGAATAGCCCGCCGGGCATTCCCCAATTCATCGGTAACTATGTAACGCGACTGGATTCCCTTTGCCTTCAGCTCTTGTATAAGTAATCTATTACCTTTTGGCCTGTATAAGTTACGCTGTTCAACCAACCAGGAAGCAAATTTGGCGTCGTCAATGTAGTCAAGCTCAGTCAAACGATCCATTGCTTTTCCAACAATAGTTGGAGCGTAGAGATTGTATTTCTTAAGCTTTTTTTCAAGAAAATCTCTAATTTCTTTTTCGCTTCGCGGGCGAAACGAAACAAACCGAAACGCAGCATTAAGAAGTTTTTGATAGTCATCCGTCTGATCCATCAGTCGGGATGGCCGGTCCCGCCCCGGCAACCTCTCGCACCCCATGCGAGTGCGCTAGCTTATTGCGCCACACCCCGTTCCCTCCTTGTATTTTATCATTTTTTGTGTAAGAATGTGATAATCTTTCCCCTGCCTAGAATAACGAGCCCTTATGCCAGTCGATGCCAAACTCCAAGCGATCCGCCTTGCCATGGAACAAATTGAAAAGCAGTACGGCAAGGGGTCGATCATGAAGTTGGGTGAGAAAGCAAATGTCCGAGACGCCATCGACGTTGTCCCGACTGGCATTTTGCCTCTTGATTTAGCCCTTGGCGTCGGAGGGCTGCCGCGCGGCAGGATAGTCGAGATTTATGGCCCTGAAGCTTCAGGAAAAACGACCGTCTGTCTTTCGGCTGTAGCCGAGGCGCAAAAAGGCAGAGGCGTTGCTGCCTTTATTGACGCCGAACACGCGCTTGACCCGCAGTGGGCGGAAATTTTGGGCGTCAAACTTGACGATCTCCTCATCTCTCAACCCGACACAGGCGAGCAGGCGCTTGAGATTGCAGAGACGCTCATCAGAAGCGGCGGTATTGACATTATCGTCATAGATTCAGTCGCGGCACTTGTACCTCGGGCAGAACTGGAAGGAGAAATGGGTGATGCTATGGTTGGCGTCCAGGCACGGCTAATGTCGCAAGCACTACGCAAGCTTACGTCAGTCATCTCTAAATCAAAAACAATTGTGATGTTTACTAACCAACTGCGCCAGAAAATTGGCGTCATGTTTGGTAACCCTGAGACCACACCCGGCGGCTTGGCTTTGAAGTTTTACGCAAGCATTCGCCTCGACAGTCGTAAAATTGAAACGCTCAAAGAAGGCGACCGCGTCATCGGCAGCCGCCACCGCGTCCGGGTTGTTAAAAATAAGGTCGCTCCGCCGTTCCGCGTCGCAGAATTTGACGTCATGCACGACGGAATTTCTAAAGAAGGTGGCATTCTGGATGTTGGCCTCGAGCTGGGCCTTCTATCAAAATCCGGCGCCTTCTTAAAATTCAACAGCACCATGCTCGGCCAGGGAAAAGAAGCGTCAAAACTTTACCTGAGAGAACAACCAAAAATAGTCAAGGAAATCAGCGACGCCATCTGGAAAGCCGTCAAAAGCGGCCACGCTCAAGCAAAAGTAGCACTGAAAGTGGAAGAGAAGGAAGAATGATTGATTATCTCTTAGGTGATTGGACTGCGCTAAAAATTATCGCTTTGGCGATTGCTTTTTAGCTCTTGCTTTCCCAGCCAGGCCTGCTTTACGGCGCTCTTTGACGCGCGCGTCGCGGGTGAGGAAGCCGCGCTTGCGCAGAATCAGGCGAAATTTTTCCGGATCCACTTTTATCAGCGCCCGTGAAAGTGCATGAGTTATGGCTCCTAATTGACCAACTAGGCCTCCACCCACCACGGTGATTATTGTTGCAAACCGACCGATCGTGTTAGTGGTACGAAATGGCTCGAGATAAATTTTTTTGTAGACTTCTCCCACAAAATATGTTTCAATTGACTTTCCGTTGACCATGATTTGCCCTTTGGTGATCTGACTACCGTGCACCGAAATGGCGCCTTCTTTTACCGTATATAGCCGTACACGCGCAGATGATTCTTTCCGGCGACCGACAGCCTCGTAATACGAAGGTGCTTTCCCTGTCATAGGAGTGTTTGGTTCATTAGGCAAATTTGATTGCATAGGGATGATCGGCATTTGGATAAATATATAGCCTGGTCAAAAGTCTGCCACGGAGTTTATTTTTCGGCAGCATCCCGCTAACTGCGTGATGGATAATCTCAGTTGGTTTTTCTGCCCTCAGCTGCCAGAGTGCTTTCTTTTTAAGCCCGCCCGGAAAACCCGAGTAACTGCCATATAACTTTTTCTTTTCTTTTTTTCCTGTGACAGCCACGTGTTTGGCGTTTATGACGACAACATAGTCGCCGCAGTCTAAATGACGGACAAAATATGGCTTATATTTACCCATCAGTTTGAGGGCGATATCCGTAGACAATCGGCCTAACACGATATCTTTAGCATCAACCAAATGCCACGATCGCTTTATTTGAATTGCTTTGGTAGATATTGTACTCATATGACTTATTTCTTTTCCTCTTTCGGTGAGTCAACAAAAGAAAGCAGAACCATCTCCGTTGCGTCTCCTGGGCGCGGACCCAACTTGGTGATACGCGTAAACCCGCTGGTCCTACCAGCAAATCGCGCCCTGTCATAATTGGCAATTCGTGCCGTTGACGTCTTGTTTGCCAAAACATTAAAAACCAACTGTTTGTCTCTTAAAGTGCCTTTTCTTGCTCGCGTAATTATTTTTTCAACCAGCGGCTGCACCGCTTTGGCTTTTGCCAATGTAGTGGTAATCCGCCCATGCTTGATGAGCTCGCGAGCCAAAACCATAAAAAGTCGGCGGCGCTCATTGATAGAACGAGATAAATGTCTCCCAAAATATCCATGCCTCATAATTATAAGGTCAGAGCTACGCCCTTTTCCCGAAGTTTGTCCTCAACAACCGCAAGGGACTTGACCCCTAAATTTTTGATCTTAAGCAGCTCTGCCCTCGGAGTGCCCAATAGTTGACCAATGGTTTCTATGTTGCCGTTGGCAAGGGCGTTGACGATGCGGGTCGGAATATCCAGTTCTTCGATACGCATCTTGAGCACTTCATCAGAAATCGTCGGCGACAGTGCCATGGCGCCTTTAACTGGCGCTGCTTTAGGTTCATACACCTGAATAAAGTATGAAACCAACAGTTTGGCTGAACTTTTAATGGCATCAAGCGGCGCAACGGTACCATCAGTCCACAGCTCCATGACGAGTTTATCTAAGTTCGTCATGCGGCCTACCCGGGTGGCCTCCACGCGATAGTTGACGCGGACAACTGGCGAAAAAAGAGCCGACACAGGAATCGTCCCAACCTGATCAATATGATGTTCATCGGATGGCACGTAGCCATACCCGCGCTCGACGCTCATGACAACAGAAATTTCGCTTTTTTTGTCCGCGAGCGTTCCCAAAACCAGGTCAGGATTGACGATGGTGACGCCAGCGACTGTTTCTATATCACCGGCAACAATTTCCCCCGGTCCTTTCTTGGAAAGTGTAAGCGTTGCGCTCTCCACATCCTCAAGGGTTAAACGGACCTTTTTGAGATTGAGTATAAACTCAACGATATCCTCTTTGAGCCCAGGGACCGTCGAAAATTGGTGCTGGACGCCGTCGATTTTAACTGACGTGATAGCAGCCCCGGGAAGAGACGAGAGCAAAACCCGGCGCAAACTGTTACCGAGCGTCTGACCAAATCCTTGTTCCAGCGGCTCGATGGTAAACAAACCATAATCAGCTGTAGCTGTTTCCGTTTTAATTTTGAAAGATGGCTCATTCATATATTTAGAAGCTTAGATGTTTAGTTGTTTAGTAGCTAATTTACTACTAAGCCCTTAAACTTCTAATACACTAAGCTGCTCCTTTTTAGCGCGAATAAAACTCGACAATGAGTTGTTCGCTAATGTCGTCAATAACGTCAGAGCGCACTGGTAGACGACAAATTTTGCCCACCGGCCCTCGCCGCTCTAACCAAGCAGGAATATTCATATCTGTTATCTCCAAACTTTTCTTTATCGCGGGAATCTCCATGCCTTTTGACTTGATGGTGATGACTTCATCGGTTTTTACCTGATACGATGGAATGCCTACGCGCTTGCCATTAATCAGTACGTGTCCGTGCGAGACCAGTTGCCGAGCAGAAGCGCGCGTGGGCGCCATGGCCAGACGGTATATGACGTTGTCTAAGCGCCGCTCTACAGACTCGATCAGTTTATCGCCAGTGTTGCCCTTCCACTTTTTGGCCAATGCAAAATAGCGGTGGAACTGCTTTTCCATCAAACCATACAAGTGCTTGACCTTCTGTTTTTCCCGCAGCTGTTCTCCATACTCCGATACCTTTCTTTTTCCCTTGGGTCCGTGTTGGCCCGGCGCGATAGTAAGCCTGCGGGAAAGGTTTGCTTGGGCCTTGGATCCTAAGGTTTTCAGACCGAGGTCAATGCCTTCTCTCCGCGCAAGTCTGTTTTTTGGTCCTGTGTATCGTGCCATAATTACACCCTTCTTTTCTTTTTTGCCCGCACCCCGTTATGGGGGATGGGTGTTATGTCTGCAATAAGGGTGATATTCAAACCGACTGCTTTGAGTCCACGAAGCGCCGCGTCGCGACCTGGACCAGGACCCTTAATAAATACTTCGACATCCTTGATCCCTTCCCGTTGAGCTCTTCTGGCAACAGACTCTACTGCTGTTGTTGCTGCATACGGTGTAGCTTTCCGAGCGCCTTTGAAACCGGCAAGTCCGGATGAGCCCCAAAAGAGGACATTGCCGCTTATGTCCGTAATGGTCACGAGGGTATTGTTGAATGTTGCAGTGATAAATACTTTTCCTTTGTCTATCACTTGACTGGTTTGCTTAGTTACCATAGTTTATTTTTTCTCACCTGTGGATGTGTCCATCTTGACACGGTCGTCTTTTTTCATGGCGCCGATCGTCTTTCTCTTGCCCCGCTTGGTACGGGCATTGCTCCTAGTCCGCTGGCCGCGAACCGGCAGTCCCCTTGCGTGACGCATGCCGCGATACGTGCCTGATTCACGAAGGCGCTTAATGTTATCCGAAACAAAACGGCGAAGGTCACCCTCCACCATGAACTCTTTCTCGATAATCTTGGCGAGCCGGCTAACTTCCTCGTCGCTAAGCTCTTTGATCCGACAATGGCCATCAATAGCTGCAGTCTTGAGAACGCCAATCACATTAAATCTGCCCATCCCATAAAGATAGGTGAGTCCAATATCGACTCGTTTTTCGTTTGGTAAGTCAACGCCTGCTATGCGCACCATAGTTATCCTTGTCTCTGTTTGTGTTTCGGGTTGTCGCAAATCACATACATCTTACCGCGTCTTCGCACAATGTTGCACTTGCTGCACATGGGTTTAATACTTGCTCGAACTTTCATACTACTATTGAATCCGATATGTAATCCTTCCTTTGGTCGAATCATATGGGGTCATTTCAATTCGCACTCTATCTCCTGGCATGATACGGATAAAATTAATCCGCATTTTACCCGACAAATGGCACAAGACTATTTTCCCATTCGCCAACTTCACCCGAAACAATGTATTTGGCAGACATTCGGTAACTTCTGCGTCAACTTCGATGCTTCCTTGATGTACCATGTGTTACAAAAACCAAAAATTCCCCATCACGCCCATGGGGCTTATCTAATCAACAATTATAGCTTATCTACCGGTTGTGGTCAATAGCTCGGGCTTGCCTGCCGTAATGACTACGGTATGCTCGAAAACTGCCGAAAGACTCCGATCTCTGGTTGCTATTGTCCAACCATCATGTTTGGAATAATCAACCGCACCGTCACCCATGGCATAGATGATTTCTACGGCAAGAGTCATTCCCAAAACTAATTCCAGTGTTTCATTAATGGGAACCTGAAGGTATCCCGGAATTTGGGGTGCCTCATGAAGTTCATTTCCAACCCCGTGACCCACGAGCGCCCGTACCACGCTGTAGCCGGCGCCCTCGATCGTACTTTGTATTTCGCGGCTAATGTGACCGATCCGATTGCCGGCCTTTGCCTGTGCAATCGCCTTCCACAGCGCCTCCTCACCAATCTTCAAAAACTTTTCTTTTTCTTCATAATTTTGTCCGCCAGCTGGCGGTTTTGAATTTTGAATTAATTTCGTCCATGCCGTATCCGTATGAAATCCTTTGTAGAGAAGTCCGACGTCGATGGTTAAAACGTCGCCATCTTTCAACCGATACGAGGAGGGAGGCCCGTGCACAACAACATCGTTGACGCATAAACACGTCGCCCATTTGTAGTTTTTGACTGTCTGAAATGAAGCGACCCCCCCAGCCTCAGCGATAAGTTGTTGAGCAAAGAGTTCAATTTCCGTTAGCGCAACACCGCTGGTAGCTTTATCAAGAAGCTTCTGGAGAACTTCCCCGAGCTTTTTTCCCCCCTCCCGCATGACTGCAATCTCCTCGGGAGCTTTCGTCATAAGGAGGCGTAGAAGCTTTCAAGCTCTGTGAGAAATTGCTCTTTGCTTCCTTCGTTTTTGATGAGGTAATCAGCAATTGCTATCGGACCGCCTTTGTTGAGATTTTCAATTTCAGCAATATCTCGACTTTCAGCTTCTTTTCTTCCTAGTGGGCGGACCGGACGAACTCCTAGACGGCTATAGCGAATTTTGGGCTGCGCATAAATACACAAGAGCTTAATTGACGGGAACTTGTCTTTAAGATATATATGCTCTTCCCATGAGTACAATCCATCAAGAACTACCGTGTTGCTCTGTTTAAGTGCTTCCTGAATTCGTGGCTCGATTTTTATGGCCATTGCCGCCATACCAAGTTCGCGCCGAAGGTCCTCTCGGTATTTCCGTTCGTTGGCTTCAGTCAGTCGTAACCCTAATTCTTTGAGACCAATGTCTGTTTGATCTCCAAAGCGCAAAACAGGTACTCCCTTACCTCGGAAAAAATCAGCAGCAATAGTTTTCCCCGCTCCGGGCATTCCGACGATAGCAATAAGTCTGAGATTGTCCGTCATAGCTTCAAAGCAGAAAGAATGTCTGCGTGGACTTTTTCAATCGGCTGGTCTGCGTTGATTTCATGAAGCACCCCCTTTTTTCTGTAAAACTCCAACACTGGAGCCTCGCCTTGCATGTAAATCTCCAAGCGCTGCCTGATCCGCTCGGGAGAGTCATGAAGTTCATTTGAGCCTGGGTGAAGGGGTCTGCCGCGAGCAATAAGACGCCGAAATGATTCTTCCTCCGGCAACATGAGGTAGATCACATATTCCACTTTGTATCCGTACTTATTCATCTTATCGTCCAAAAATTTCGCCTGCTCCACATTCCGAGGGAATCCATCCATGATCCAGTTGCCAAGGGCGTCCTCCTGCTTAAGTCGATGTTTCCACAGGACAAACATTTCGCTGTCGGCCACATACTTGCCCTCTGCAAGCGTCTCTCGGCAGACATCACCGATAATACCTCTGTCATCAGCTGCAGCATCGCGAACCAGATCTCCCGACGTTAAAATCGGCAATCCCAATTTTTGGCTCAAAAGTTTTGCCTGTGTGCCTTTCCCTGATCCCTCAGGGCCAAAAAAAACAATATGCATAATCATCAAATCTCAAATCACAAATCTCAATGTCCAATTTATCATTTTTTGGTCATTGTGATTTGGTTATTGGGATTTACTCTTTAAGGAATCCTTCGTAATTTCGCATAACCAGTTGTGCCTCGAGTGCTTTGACGCTTTCCAAGACTACTGATACCACAATCAGAACGCTCGTTCCACCAAGTAACAATGTAGACACTCCTGTCGTGCCTTGTGCCAACGACGGCAAAACGGCGATAGCACCCAAAAAAACTGCACCCGCAAGGGTAATGCGCGTTAAAATATAATTGAGATGCTGGGCAGTTGGGGAACCAGGGCGAATCCCAGGGATGAAGCCGCCGTACTTTTGGATTTCTCCGGCAATTTTGGTCGGATTGAAAGTAATGGCTGTATAAAAATAGGTGAATCCGATCACGAGTCCGAAGTAGATGACATTGTAACTAACGCTATTGGGATTAAACAAAGACGTGAGCAGTCTGCCGACATTGACGGCGACGGGGTGCTGGATCTGCTGAATAAATCCGCCGACAAGCGAAGGAAGCAACACGATGGAAACGGCAAAAATAATAGGGATTACCCCCGCTTGGTTAACGCGAAGCGGTAGATATGAAGTGGCCCCGCCGTACATTTTGTTTCCGCGGATGCGTCGGGCATAGTGCACGGTAATCCGCCTAACGGCCTCGTTGACAAAGACCGTAGCGGCAACAATCAATACAGTCAAACAACCAAAAACCACTACGTTGGTTATCTGTTCTGTAGTGACCGTTGAAATCGTTTGGCCAAAAACTACCGGTAACCTACCCACAATACCGGCAAAAATAAGGAGCGAAATGCCGTTACCAATACCATACTCAGTAATCAGTTCGCCCAACCACATGATAAAAACAGTTCCTGCTGCCATCGTAACGACAAGAGAAAGCAGTGTTAAAAGATTTGCTGATGCGACGATGCCTTGATTTTTTAAAAGCGCATACATACCGATGGCCTGCATCATAGCAAGTGGTAAGGTAAGAAATCTGGTGTATTGATTTATTTTTTCTCTCCCATATTCGCCTTCTTTGGATAACGCTTCAAGTTTCGGAAACACAACCGTCAAAATCTGGAGAATAATGGATGCGTTAATATAGGGATTGAGTCCTAAAGCCATAATAGAAAAATTTACTAATGTCCCTCCAGAAAAAATATCTAATAGACTTAAAAACTGATTGGATGCAAACAACTCACCTAATCGAGCGGTGTCCACTCCCGGTATAGGAATATGGGCGAAAATTCTAAATATGACCAATAATGCTGCTGTGGTAAGGATCTTCCGACGAAGCACGGGTGTCTTCCAACTCTGTATAAGTGGCGTGAAGAGATTCATGTCCCAGAAACACTTCCACCAGCGTCCACGATCGCCTTGGCAGCACCTTTGGACGTCGGAATAGTTACCGTCAGCGAAACCAAGAGCTTCTTATTGCCGATGATCTTCACCCGGGTGGTAGATGCCTCTACTATATGATGCGCAACTAAACTTGCTACGTCAACGACTGATTTTGCCGGCATACCGTTGAGCTTGGCAATGTCGACGGCAACCACCATTTTTTTCTGTGACCGGTTTCTGCCTTTACCACGAAGGTAGGGCAGGCGCTTGATGAGCGGAGATTGTCCACCTTCAAAACCCGGTTTCATTTTCCCGCGTGCTTTCTGCCCCTTCGTCCCACGACCAGCTGTTTTTACTCTTCCTGAGCCATGCCCACGACCGACACGCCGTTTGGAACGGTGAACAAGTCGAGGTAAGCTTGAAAGATTCATATAATTTTGAGCTGTTTTAATGCTGCCATTGTGGCATAGACATTGCTTGCCTGATTTTTCGTACCCAAAATTTTGGACACGATGTCCCGCACACCTGCAGCTTCCACTACGGCCCGTACCGCGCCTCCGGCGATAACTCCAGTTCCTGGTTGCGCTGGCCTAAGGAGGATCCGGGCCGCGCCAAGCTTGACAAGTACCTCATGCGAAATCGTCGTCCCTTTCATGGGAACAGAAAAAAAATGTTTTTTGGCATACGTGACGGCTTTCCTAACGGCTGAAGAGACGTCCGGCGCGCCGCCCAGACCAACGCCTACTTTGCCCTTTCTATCGCCAACTACTGCCAAAACGGAAAAGCCAATTTTATTGCCGCCTTTGGTTTTTTTAGAAACTCGGTTAACCTGAACGATGCGTTCGTCAAATTCGCTATTGGAACTTCCGCCCATATGGGTCAACTTTCTCATATCACAATCCCTCCTGATCTGACCGCGTCAACAAATACCGCAACCACACCGTGATATTGATAGCCGCTTCGGTCGAAAACCATCGTGGTAATTTTTTTAGCCACGGCTGCCTTGGCTATATCTTGGCCTAAGGCAGTTGCCGCTGCTTTATTGGTTCCTTTAGCGCGTTTGCCCAGGATCGTTGCTCTCTTTGCATCGTCTATGACTTGTGCCACGAGCGCACGGCTCGATCGATAGAGCGCCAGCCGCGGCCGGGCTGCCGAACCACTGATTCTAGCCCGAATCCGCCTTTTTCTGATCATTCGCTGCAACTGTCGAGTTTTCATTATTTGGATCCTCCAGTGCTAGCGGTTGGGCCACCGACGGCTTTTGCTGCCTTACCTGCTTTTTTCCGTATGTGCTCACCGCTATATCTTATCCCTTTTCCTTTGTACGGCTCAGGCGGTTTGACTGCCCGGACGTTTGCTGCGATTTGGCCCACTAAATGCCTATCAACGCCGGAGACGGTAACCTTTCCTTCTGCAACAGTAAACGTGATGCCTGCCGGCGGCGTTATCGTTACCGGATGTGAATAACCAACGCTCAGCTGTAGCTTGCCATCTGTCAACGCTGCCCGGAAACCGACACCGACCAGCTCAAGCGTTTTATTCCAGCCGGAACTTACCCCAAAAAGAGCGTTAGCTAAGGTTGCGCGCGCTAGTCCGTGCAGCGCTCCGAAATCTCCTTCTACTTTTTGCTTCACCTTCAACTCATGCCCCTGCTGTGTGATGGTAATCTGCGGCGGGAGGACAACAGTTTGTTCGCCCTTTGGTCCGGCAACGGCGACGGATGCTCCCGCAACCGTGACGGTAGTGCCTGAGGGTATTTCCAATGGTTGATTGCCTATTCGTGACATAGTCTTTTCACCAAACCTCGCAGATGAGCTCGCCACCTACTCCACATTTCTTTGCTTCTTTGCCGGACATCACTCCTTGCGGAGTCGAAATAACCGCACAGCCCAATCCACCTAGAACCTGCCGAATGTCCCCCTTGCCTACGTAAATCCGTAGACCAGGCTTACTTTTCTGTTTAATGTCGGTCATGACAGGCTTGCCGCCGCGATATCTAATCTCCATGGTCAGCATCAGCCTTGGCTGGGTCCCGGAGGTTGCAACGCCTGCAAGATACCCTTGGTCCTCTAGTGTTTTTGCTATAGATTCTTTCATTTTTGAATAGGGAAGCACCAAGCTCTTATGACGGGCAAGCGCCGCATTTTTTATTTGAGATATCATGTCGCCTATTGGATCAGTAACCATAACATAACTCCTTTCACCAAGACGCCTTCATGACGCCAGGCAATGCACCCTCGTGAGCAAGGTATCGAAAACAAATACGGCATAATCCAAATTTACGCATATACGCCCGAGCCCGACCACAACGGAAGCACCTGTTGCGATGCCGCACGGAAAATTTTTGTTTTCGCTGAAATTTGACTATATTAGATAATTTGGCCATATGTTATTTTTTCTCAAATGGCATACCAAGCTTTTCCAAAAGCACTTTAGCATGTGCATCTTTTTTTGCGCTCGTCACAAATGTCATTTCAAAACCCCGTATTTTATCAACCATGCTATAGGGTAATTCTGGAAAAATGGTCTGCTCGGAAATACCCAGCGTATAGTTGCCGCTGCCGTCAAACCCCTTCGACGGTATCCCACGAAAATCGCGAACGCGCGGAAGCGCAATACGAACAAGCCTAGTCAAAAAATCATCCATTCGTCTTCCCCGCAACGTGATTCGCAGCCCGATGGGATTTCCTGCCTGCAGCTTAAACGTAGAAATGGCCCGCTGAGCAACCCGCGTCTGCGCTTTTTGCCCGGTAATGATAGCCAGCTGCTGACTCATTTTTTCCAGTACTTTTTTGTCTTTGAGCGCCTCACCCATGCCGCAGTTGACGACGATCTTAACCAGCCTAGGCACTGCCATGGGATTTTGTTGTGTCGTCATATTTTTTCTCCACACTTTTTGCATACGCGATATTTTTCTCCATCGGTTAGCAAAAAACCTACCCGGACTGGTTTCTTACACGACGGACAAACGATTGCCACATTGCCCATGGGCAATGGCCGGGCAAATTCTATAATTCCACCGGGGCTTTTTTCGTCCCGCTTTTTCCGGTGCCGCTTGTAAATATTGAGTCCCGGCACCAGTGCCTTTGCTTCATCGGCTATCACCTTCTCAACTTTGCCCTTTTTCCCCTTGTCTTTACCTGCAGTAATCATAATGGTATCGCCTTTTTTAATCTTCATACGTTAATAGACCTCCTCTGCCATGCTGACTATTTTGTTAAACCCGAAATCTTTAAGCTCCCTGGCCACCGGGCCGAAAATCCGAGTACCGCGGGGATTTTTGTCCTTTTGTGAATCAATGACGACTCCAGCATTGTCATCGAAACGGATGTAAGACCCATCCGACCGGCGATGTTCTTTTCTGGTCCGCACCACGACGACTTTTACCATTTCATCATCCTTGACCGTCCCTTGCGGGTCAGCGCGCTTGACAACACACTGTACGATATCGCCTATGGAGGCAAAACGACGCTTTGATGAACCGTATATATGGATAACGGTCATCATCTGCGCACCGGAATTATCTGCCACGGTTAAACTCGTTCGACGCTGAATCATACTTTTTTTATAACGGCAAAATGTTTCTTTTTACTTATCGGTCTGGTTTCCTTTATAAACACCGTATCTCCGACCATACATGCGACGCCAGCTCCGTCACAAAGATAATGCTTGGTCTTTCGCAAAATTTTTTTGTATAGAGAATGCCGACGACGCATCACGATCTCGACCTTAATCGTCTGTTGACTTGAAAGGGCGACTACTTTCCCGACAAAGGTTTTCATATTTTCAACTCCTTCTCCCGAAGTATCGTCAAGCTAACAGCGCGCCTAATGCGAAGCGCTTTAGCTGCACGAACATTTCTGCTGCTGCTGTCTTTTTTCTTAGTAGTCAGATCTGTAAGCATTTTGCCTATACTGGCAATCTCCTTACACAAGTCACCAAATGACATGGCACGCAGTTGATCTTTTTGATTTTTCTTCATAGTCATTATCCTTTCAAGACAAATTGTGTCCGCACCGAAAGCTTGCTTCCGGCCAGACGCATGGCTTCTTTGGCTGATTCCAAGACAACACCGGCCATTTCAAAAAGAATTCTGCCGGGCCGTACCACCGCAACATATTCATACACGTCCCCCTTACCGCTGCCCATCCTCGTCTCCGGCGGTTTTTTCGTAATCGGCTTGTCCGGAAAAATCCGAATCCACACCCTGCCCCCCCGGCGAGTTGAATGCGTGAGGGCCTTCCGTGCTGCCTCTATCTGGCGGCTGGTTACCCATCCGGAAGTCGTTGCCTTGAGACCAAACTCTCCCAAAGACACTTCTGTGCCGCCTTTGGCGAAACCGCCTCGCTTGCCGCGAAATGATTTTCTAAATTTTGCTCGTTTCGGCGCTAACATAAAATTAGTTAAAAGTTTATAAAGTTATAAAGTTAATAAAGTAAAACTTTATAAACTCGGTACTTTACAAACTTTATGAACTTCTTTTACATATCCACACTTTTACCCCCACGTAGCCGGATTTAGTAAGTGAAGGAACCGATGCATAATCCACCTCTTCCCGAATCGTCGACAGCGGGATTGTGCCGGCTTGGTACTTTTCCCGTCGGGCGATTTCTGCCCCCCCAATTCTACCAGCAAGAATAATCCGTACCCCCCGGGCGCCGGCGCCAAGAACTCTGGATATGGCCTGGTTGCCGACACGTTTGTGCGGCAAACGCTTGGCCAACTGATCTGCTATGGTAGAAGCAACCAGCCTCGCATTGAGATTAGGCTCTTTGACTGGCTCCACCGTTATTTCAATTTTAAGCTTGGAATCACTAAAAAACTGCTCAACGAACTTCTTGAGTTCCAGAAGTCCCGACCCGCCGCGGCCGATGACCATGCCAGGTTTGGCCACAAAAAGCGTCACGCCAACCTTGTTAATCGAGCGCTCAATATCAACGTGCGCCAGAGCCGCAAGCTTGAGTTTCTCAAAAAGCTTTTCGCGAAGATTTAAATCCTGCCGCAGAAACTCTTTATACTGACCTCCTACGGCAAACCACCGGGAACTCCAAGTGTAAATTTGACCAAGTCGAAACCCTCTTGGATGAATTTTTTGTCCCATAAATTTATGTTTTATTCTCGTCTGTTAACACGACGCGTATATGTGCCATGCGTCTTTTGTATCCGTGAGCCTGTCCTCGCGACACTGCCCGCCATCGCCTCATGGAAGGGCCTTGTCCTACTTCAAGTGTTTTAACCATTAGCCCGGCAGCTTTGGTCTGTTTTGTTTTGGCGTTGGCAGCAGCGGAGATGATGGCGTCTCTCATCTGGTGCGATGCGACCTGCGGTAGACGCGCGAGCGCCTCCAATGCCCGCTCAATAGGCAAAGCTCGAACAATATCAGCCACCAACCGCAATTTGCGCGGACTGGTTCGAATATATTTTATGGTTGCCGTGTAGTCCATACGTTTACGTCTTTTCCAGTACCCGCTTCGTCACTTGACCATGTCCGCGGAACACGCGGGTAGGAGAAAATTCCCCCAGCCGGTGACCGACCATGGTTTCGCTGACAAAAAGTTCAATAAATGTCCTCCCATTGTGAATGGCGAATCGATGACCTACGAACTCTGGCGGAATCTGGCAATCGCGCGCCCATGTTTTTATCGGCGCACGGTCTCCCCCGGCTTTCTGCCGATTTACTTTTTCCAAAAGCTTTTTGTCGATATACGGACCTTTCTTAGAACTTCGTGCCATAGTTACTTTCTTCTCTTTAATATAAATCGGTCACTATATTTTCTCGGTTTCCTTGTTTTTTTACCCAATGTTTTCTTACCCCACGGACTTTTGGGAGAAGGAAGCCCGATGCCGCTGCGCCCTTCGCCGCCACCGTGCGGGTGGGATCTGGGATTTTGCGCAACTCCTCGAACCGTCGGTCTTCTTCCCATGTGGCGGGCTCGACCTGCACTCCCGATTACCCGATTTTTCCAGTCCGTATTGCTCAGTTGCCCGATAGTTATGCGGCAACCGGCGTCAAAGACACGCACTTCGCCGGAGGGGAGCTTAAGCTGTGCCGTCACCCCGTCATTGGCCAACACTAGGGCGGCAGCCCCGGCTGATCGGGCCATCTGACTGCCCCTTCCAGGTTTGATTTCTATATTGTGCACAAATGTTCCTACTGGCACACGGCCAAGGTGTGTAGTGTTGCCCGGCGCAATGTCCACAGACGCACCAGAGATAACCTTCTGACCGACGGAAAGAGCATCGGGAGCCAGAATATACCGTTTTTCCCCATCTTTATAGTGCAAAAGTGCAATGTCGGCACTCCGATTGGGATCGTACTCAATCGTCATGACACTAGCTACAACTCCGTCTTTGTCCCTTGTCCAGTCAATGGTGCGCAAAAAACGTTTGTGTCTCCCGCCCTGATGACGCACCGAGACGTGCCCAAGCACGTCACGGCCGGAGCGTTTAGGAAGGACAACGCGCAATGATTTAATAAGCGGTGCTTTCATAGATTATTTGGTTTTGACCAGTTCGTCTGGTTTCTCAATTGATTTCTGCTGACTGACTTCAAATGCATCGATTTTCCCCCCAGTAGCCAGACGGACGACTGCTTTTTTCCATAGGGTTTTTGTAGCTGCTTTCATGTTTTTGCCTGACCTGCGGATTTTGCCGGTCATGGCTATGGTATGCGCTTCTCTAACGTGGACGTTATAAAGGCTGTGAATTGCACCCTTTATCTCTTCTTTGCGGGCAAACTTTGTCACCACAAACGAATAGTAGCCTTTTGCCGCCAATGCCAACGATTTTTCCGTAATATGAGGACCAGTTACAATATGTTTCATAGTGCCAGTTCCTTTATTGCTTCTTTCATAAAAACTATCTTCCTGTGAGATAAAAGCGTATATGCTGTGAGTGACGCGGCGCCGACATGATCAACACGGGCTAAGTTTCTTGCAGCCATCACGACGCCGTCTGCATCCTTTGCAGTCACAAGCAGTGTACCGGCGCCGGAGCCAACCGCGTCAAGGGCTTTGGCCATCAGTTTGGTTTTTGCTGTCAGTTTGCCAAACCCGTCAACGACGATGACGTTGCCATCGACCAATTGAGAAGTTAAAGCGCTTGCCAAAGCGACTTTTCTCATCGCTTTGGGAAGTTTGAGCGAATAATCCCGCGGCTTCGGACCGAATACGATACCACCGCCGACGAAAATCGGCGAACGGATTGCTCCGTGGCGAGCACGGCCGGTCCCTTTTTGCTTGTAAATTTTGCGCGTTGAGCCTTCCACCTCGCCACGTGTTTTGGTCGAGGCTGTTCCACTCCGTTGGTTTGCCAGATGGACCCGCACGGCTTGAGCCAACAAAGGCTTATTGACGGAAACGCCAAATAGTTCTTTGGGCAAAGCCATTCTTCCTGCAGCATTACCAGCAGTGTCAACGACAGAGACAGAAATACCGGAAAATCGAGACGCTTTTTTTGGCATATTAGGTTTCCTTTTGGATAAGAAGGAGGCCCCTTCGGCCACCTGGTACAACTCCTGAAATCGTCAAAAGATTCTTTTCCAGATCAATGGCGACGACCCGCAGGTTCCTGACCGTAACTGAATCCGACCCCATCCTGCCCGCCATGCGTTTACCCCGATAAACCCTACCCGGCGTCGTGCTCTGGCCGATGGAGCCCGGGGCTCGCTCGCGATCAGATTGGCCGTGCGTTTTGGGTCCTCCGGCAAAGTGATGGCGCTTAACGACTCCAGCAAACCCTTTGCCTTTGGACGTACCCGTTACACGGACAATGTCTCCAGGTTGGAATACATCACCAACCGTAATCTGTTTGCCTAGGGATAGTTCGCCGAAATCACCTTGGCTACCTATACGAATAGAGCGTAAAAAACGGGGCCGTATAGTGAGCCCCGCTTTTTTTATGTGTCCTGCCATCGCGCGTGTCTGGCGTCTGAGAGAATCATATGCAAGCTCTATATTGGTAAAGCCGCCAAAATGAGCAATATGCGTCACCCAGCACGGACCAGCCTGCACGAAGGTTGTAGGAATGCGGGTCCCATCTTCGGTGAATGTCTGTTTTTGCCCAAGCTTGGTACCAAGTATTGCATTAATCATATTTTTTTCCAAAAAAATAGACCTCGGTTGAGGTCTTATATGCTCATCCGAGACTTTTGGGCTACTATGTCGACTTAAGACTATATTCCATCATATCAGCCTACAACAGTATACCAAAGTATCTGCGTAAATTCAATTTATGTTCAATTTAAATTCAGTTTACATCTTCAACGCTACATCCACGCCTGCAGGAAGATCTAAATGCATGAGTTGATCAATTGTTTTGTCCGTCGGCTCGACAATATCCACAAGCCGTTTATGTACTTTGATCATAAAATCCTCGCGGCTATTTCTGTCGATGAAGGAACTGCGTGCAACATTGTATACAGTTCTATCACTGGGAAGCGGCACCGGACCCACAACCCGAGCTCCCGTCCGCACAGCGGTATCTAAAATTTTCTGACAGCAATCATCTAAAATTCTGCTGTCATAGGCTTTCAAACGTACCCTAATCCTCCCTTTTGGCATTGTTTTATCTTAACTTATAAACAAGATATCCTACGCGAGTATTTTGGTTATAACTCCAGCGCCTACCGTGTGGCCGCCTTCGCGGATAGCAAAGCGAAGGCCTTCCTCAAGTGCGACAGGCACGATAAGCTTGACCGTCATTTTGGTATTGTCTCCCGGCATAACCATCTCGACTCCAGTCGGGAGGGTAACTTCTGCCGTTACATCGGTCGTCCGAATATAAAACTGCGGCCGATAGCCAGTGAAGAATGGCGTATGTCGTCCGCCTTCCTCTTTAGCTAAAACATACGTTTCAGCTTCAAACTGCGTGTGCGGCTTGATGGATCCAGGTGCAGCCAACACCTGTCCTCGCTCCACTTGGTCTTTTTCTATCCCGCGAAGGAGTACACCGACGTTGTCGCCGGCCAGACCTTCGTCAAGCATTTTACGAAACATCTCCACACCAGTTATGACCGTGGACTGGGTATCTTTCATACCCACAATTTCCATGGTGTCGTTCACCTTGGCTTTACCCCGCTCAATACGGCCGGTGACGACCGTACCCCGGCCTTTAATTGAGAATACGTCCTCGATGGGCATGAGGAACGGTTTGTCCAAATTACGTATTGGCTCTGGCACGTACTCGTCTACCGTACGCATAAGCTCTTCAATGGATTTTTCAGCTTCTATCTCACCCTGCAGCGCTTTGAGGGCGCTTCCTTTAATAACCGGCACTTTATCTCCTGGGAAGCCATACTTGGTCAGAAGCTCCCGGACTTCCATCTCGACGAGATCCAAAAGCTCTTTATCTGTTACCATGTCGCATTTGTTCATAAACACAATAATGGCCGGCACGTTAACCTGCTTAGCAAGAAGGATGTGCTCGCGCGTCTGCGGCATGGGGCCGTCCGGAGCCGAAACCACAAGAATTGCTCCGTCCATCTGCGCTGCACCTGTGATCATATTTTTGACGTAGTCTGCGTGCCCAGGCGCGTCGATGTGTGCGTAATGACGCTTTTCGGTTTCATATTCAGAATGATGAATGTTGATCGTAACGCCCCGTGCCTTTTCCTCCGGTGCGCTATCAATTTCTTCGTATTTAAGAGCTTTTGCAAGATTTTTCTTAGCCAAAACGTGGGTAATGGCGCTCGTTAAGGTGGTTTTTCCATGGTCAACGTGACCGATGGTGCCGATATTCACATGCGGCTTGTTTCGAACGAATTTTTGTGTATTTGCCATATTTGTTTCCTCCTTATATTATTGTACCATACACTAAATCTTTTGCGCAATAAGCTTTTCCTGAATGTTTTTGGGTACATCTTCATAGTGGCTGGGCTCCATATAATAAGTAGCCCGCCCCTTGGACATGCTACGCAGTGTCGTGGCATAACCGGAAAGTTCTGCAAGAGGGATAAGGGCTACAATGACCGTGACGGCTCCGCGCTTTTGCGTGCCCATAATCTGCGCTCGTTTGGCGCCCATGTCGCCGATGACGTCTCCCATAAATTCATCCGGGGTGGTCACCTCGACCTTCATGATCGGCTCAAGAAGTGTTGGCTGTGCCTGTTTGGCCGCAGCCTGTACGGCCATGGAGCCAGCTATTTTGAACGCTATTTCGGATGAATCCACGTCATGGTAGCTTCCGTCGTAAAGAGTCACTTTGATATCCACCATGGGGTATCCTGCAATGATGCCGTTTTCTAGGGCTTCTTTGACGCCTTTTTCTATCGGAGCGATAAATTCTTTCGGAATAGCGCCGCCTTTAATCGCGTCGACAAATTCGAACCCTTGACCTCTGGCCTGAGGCTCAATCCGAACCAAAGCATGGCCGTACTGTCCGCGGCCACCGGTCTGGCGGATGTATTTCCCTTCGCCTTCCGCCGGCTGACGGACCGTTTCTTTGTACGCTACCTGCGGGGCACCCACATTGGCATCCACTTTGAACTCGCGCTTCATGCGGTCCACGATGATCTCCAGATGCAACTCTCCCATACCCCAGATAATGGTTTGATTAGTTTCGAGATTGGACTTGATCTTAAACGTGGGGTCCTCCTCGGCAAGCCGCTGGAGAGCAAGCCCCATTCTTTCCTGATCGTTTTTGGTCTTGGGCTCGATGGCCAGAGAAATAACCGGCTCAGGGAAGGAAATTTTCTCAAGAACAATCGGCTTGCTGCCATCACACAGAGTGTCGCCTGTAATCGTATCTTTAAGTCCGACGACTGCCACAATTTCTCCAGCATACGCCTCTTTAATCTCTTCCCGCTGGTTAGCGTGCATGAGAAGAAGCCTGCCTACGCGCTCGGCAGCACCTTTTGTTGAATTATAAGAGTAGGAACCGGACTCAAGCTTGCCGGAGTAAATGCGAACGTAAGTAAGCTTGCCCACGTGCGGGTCGATTTGGATTTTAAACGCGAGACCCGAAAATGCCTCCTCACTCTCTCTTTTCCTTTCTTCCTTTTCACCTGTCTTTGGGTTAACCCCTTCAACAGGAGGCAGATCAAGAGGAGAGGGAAGATAGTCAACTACAGCATCTAAAAGCGGTTGAACGCCTTTATTTCGCAGGCTCGAGCCGCAGTAGATGGGAACGAGCTTGTAGGCAATCACCGCAGCCCGAAGTGCTGCCTTAAGCTCGTCAACTGATGGATCAGCCCCATCGAGAAATTTTTGCAAAAGGCTGTCATTGGTTTCGGAAATGCGCTCTATAAGGGCTTGCCTGCTTCGTTCCACCTCCTCAGCAAGCTCTGCAGGAACATCAATGTTGTCAAAGGTAGCTCCCATCTCATCAGTACCCCACACCAAGGCTTTCTTAGTAAGTAGATCCACTATTCCTTTAAATTCATGCTCTTTCCCAATCGGCACGACCATGACAGCCGTAAGGGCACCCAGCTTCTCTTCGATAGAAGCAATCGTTGCTCGAAAGTCTGCCCCAATTTTGTCCATTTTGTTGATAAAACATAGCCGCGGCACTTTATATTTATCTGCCTGGTGCCAAACGGTCTCCGATTGTGATTGGACGCCTTCTTCCGCGTCAAGCACGGTAATTCCCCCGTCCAAGACTCGCAAAGAGCGCTCAACTTCAGCGGTAAAGTCTACGTGGCCGGGAGTATCTATAATATTGAAGCGATATTCCTTCCAAAACGTCGTGGTTGCAGCCGAAACAATCGTGATCCCCCGCTCACGCTCCTGCTCCATCCAGTCCATGACCGTCGTCCCCTCGTCTATGTCGCCAAGCTTATACGAGCGACCAGTATAAAAAAGAATCCGCTCGGTGGTCGTAGTTTTGCCCGCGTCTATATGGGCAATAATGCCAATATTACGGACTTTCTCAAGCGGTACATCGCGCTTAAGAGTTAATGACGTTTGTGGCGTAGCCATTTTGGATTAAAAAAACTGCCTCGCTCGGGAAGCAGTTCGCTTCGAACTTTCTGTCTCTATTATAAAAGGAAGGAAGCCTCATGTCTAGATACTGTTCCATCCCACGTAAGCACAACGACGCTACCGACCGCAACGATAATGTCTGAATTCTTTGCATGAAATAAAAATGCTCCGACGCAGCTTGCATGCGCCGGATACATTTCTAAAACTTTCTTGCCAATCTCATCGGAAATACGCTGTTCTGATCCGGAAGACTCACGAAACTTTTTTTAGGAAACTCTTTGGCAACAAACTCCGCGACCCTCCTGCCGGGAACATTGTCGGGAAGGTACTCGAGATTATTCCACCCATCGACAACCGAAACAGAATAATCGGTACCTTTGTATTGATCAATGCGTATAATATCCTGATTTCTTTTGTAGGGAAGGAACGCGTAGGAAAGGTGGTATTTTGGAAAATCAACGATTTACATAGTATCTTTCCATATTATCTAACCCCGCACCCCGCAAAAAGTAATGCCATGGCATTAGTTTTTGCGCAAGAAAAATCAATCCATCAATTCGTAGCCGGCGGAGGCGACGGCTGCGCGGATTTTTGCTTCGTCGAGTTTGGCTTCATCGTATTCGACTTCTAACATTTCGCTTCTGTAATTACACCGCGCTTTTGCGCCGATGTCTTCTAGCTCCCCCTCTATAACCAGCGGGCAACTGGAGCAATGGATCCCTTTGAC
This sequence comes from uncultured Gammaproteobacteria bacterium, assembly GCA_964621305.1. Lineage (GTDB taxonomy): Bacteria > Patescibacteriota > Microgenomatia > UBA10105 > UBA927 > JAGVFE01. The sequence goes on from CAZUOM010000009.1 coordinate 24,945, forward strand.
TTTGTAGATTTTTTTGATCATGTTTTTGGGACGACGGTCAGGTAATCAGTAAACATTCCCATGCCGCAGGAGAGAGCAAGCTTACCCGTTTTTGTGGGAGTGAACTCAACGATGGTCGTCCCCGTTTCCGGCAGCGTCCGAACGATGCGGTGCTCAGGAACGGTAAAAACTCTCGTACAGCCGTCAATATTATTAGTTTGTAGCGTCAAACGAACCGGACTGCCAATGAAAACGGTGCGCGCCGATGGTGAATAACCATATTTCAAAACGTCAATTGTTATCTCCTGTACGCCGTCAACGCTCACCCCAGCCACTTGCCCATCAAGAGCTGCAAGCTGTTCCGGGCTCATAGTTGCCGCTCGGTAGATATTTTGGAACGTGTAAAAGGAACCGGTGAGGCCCAAACCCCCATTAATCGACAATAAAGAAAACGCCAATACAACTGCTGCGGCAGCGTATGAGAATATTTTTCTCTTGATAAGCTCAAGTACCGCCGCTCCCAACGCAAAGAAAATCGGGCTGGTCCCCAAGACAAACGCACCCATAATCGCCGCCCCCATCAAGCGACTGGCGCTTGCCACCGCTATGGCCATCGTTGCTTGGGTAACGCCGCAGGGCAAAAGCACCGTGGTAAACCCCAAAAGCGCAGGAGTAAATAAGGAGCTGTCGCGGCTCACTCCTCTCATGAGCCGATACGCCCACCTCGGCGGCTCGATGACAAAGTAGCGAAAGATAGGGTGAATATTGGCAACTCTTGCGGCGGTTGCCAACATAAAAAGCCCAGTTCCGATCTGGACCATACCCAAAACTTTCGGCGATAGGACGAGCAGCGATCCTGCCCAGCCAAGAAGAAATCCCAAAATTGTGTAGGCAATAAGTTTTGCCACAAGGAACATCCCGATGGCATGCCAAGTCACAAATCCGCTTACAGCAACATCCTCATTGGTTTCTCCGCGCCGGGTAGAAACTGCCGAAGCAAGCAAACCTCCTTGCACCGCCAAGCACGACAAACCGCCGGTCGTCAATCCCGTCAGAAATGCGAGCCAAACGGAGTTCATATGAGCCTACATTATTATACAACACTTGACAGGTCGATCAAGTCATCATATACTATTTATATCCCTATATAGGGGATAAAACTATGCCGAAGGGGATACCCAGAGACCAATCAACCCAACACGCCATCCTTCATCGCCTGGCGATTGCTCGCGGCCACCTGGACAAGGTGATTGGGATGGTGGAAAAAGGTGACTACTGCATCGACATTGTCCATCAGTCTCTCGCCGTTCAGGCGGCGCTGCGAGAAACCGACCAGGTCGTCCTCAAAAACCACATGGAAACCTGTGTCGCCCACGCCATACGAAAAGGAAAAAAGAATGAGGTTATTGACGAAGTAATGAAAGTACTTGAGAAAAAGTAATGGATAAAATCTTTATTACCATCAGCGGCATCGGACTCATTGCAGCAATTTATTGGTTCTTTTTTGGAAAAAAGGAGGAAGCTATGGAAGCGGGTGACAAGCTGACAATTCTCGTTGACGGCGGATATAAACCAAATTTAATCAAAATTTCTCAGGCAAAATCTGTTGCGTTGACATTTATCCGCAAAGATTCCAATAGTTGTTTAGAAGAAATATATTTTCCGGATTACAAAATTAAAGAATATCTCCCAGTCAACCAACCGGTGACCATCACCCTCCCCCCTCCCCACCCAAAAAACAGCAGTTTCCACTGCGCAATGAACATGTTCCACGGGCGGATTGAAGTTGTAATACCTTAGCTACATTTAAGCACCTGGGATATGTATGTTGCAAGTTGCGGTCGCTACTTACAACATACAATAGATACAGATATGAACGATTCGAATAACATTGTCAAGGAGCTTTATTCCATTACCAAAAGTCTTTTGTATTCGATATGGATTACGGCGCTCAGTATGATTTCTGTCCTCATTCTCGAAAGAATCGATATTTTTCTCAATATAAATAATTTCCGATCAAACCTGAGCGTCACTATTGGGTTAATTTTCTCCGTCATTGGTTTTATCATTAGGCTTTGGGCAGGTTTTCTTTTCTATGAAAAAGGTTTAAAAATTATTTCCTTTAAACCTCAAGAACATCTCATTCAATCTGGACCCTATGGGTTTTCCCGAAACCCACTATACATAGGAATTATTCTCATTGTTTTAGGATCAGCTTTGATCGTTGGCTCTGTGAGTGGCGTCATTGCTTCTGTTTTCGTCTTTCTGTTTTGGAACTCCAGTCTAGGCGATGAAGAAAAACAGTTAGAAAGGAGATTTGGCAACGGGTATATTGAATATAAAAACAAAGTTTCCCGATGGCTGTAGACAATATATGAATCAGAATATTTCAAATAACTCAACCTATTATCATCGATTTAAGATTGTGATAGGTACTCCCCTATGGAGACTTTATCTTCGCTGGGCCTACCGCACATGTATCAATGACCTGAAACAATTAAACTTCACCCCAAATTTCAGTAGAGAAACATTTACTGCTTTGCTCTGTGGTGTAGGAAATGAAACGACAGCAGATGAATTTATCAAATTTATAATCAAAAGGAATAAAATAGCAAAAATCATCATTATAGACTTCGGGAAAGAACAGATAGATGCAGTAACGAAATTGGTCCAAAACCGATATTCACATCTCAATATAATCGTGAAGAAAATAAATGCCCTCGAATTAGTAACTTTTCTCAAAGGCAACACTATTGATTGGATAGAAACAGACGGATTCTTAGGGTGGTTCGATAAGAAAAATCTACAAACGCTATTGACTATCTGGAAAAAATTACTCAAAAAAGATGGGTTTATTACTATGCGCGATTGCGCTAGCGGCGGAGTTATCGGAACGATCATAGACTATCTCAAGATTTGGATCGCCAAACAGTGGCTCGGGATAACTATCTATCGGCATACGAAGGCAGAACTAGAAAAAATGTTCAAGAAACAACATTTCGCATTTGTATCCGGGCCTACTCCACTCCCCACTTTCAAACGGTACGCGATAGTAAAGAATCATAAGACTTTATGAAATCTTCCTTCCCCATCATCGGAATGCACTGCGCCAGTTGTGCAAAATTGATTGAACGGAAGTTGGAGAAAACTCCCGGGGTGGTTGATGCTGCAGTCAATTACGGCAGCGAGGAGGCAACGGTCGATTTTGATACTCAAGCTGCCAATCTCGAAACCATCGCCAAAGCAGTTTCGGACATCGGTTACAAGGCAGTCGTCGCCCAAGAAGCGCAAAAGTCTCCAGAACAGATCAAAGAAGAAGCAAAAAAGAAAGAGCTGGCGGAACTTAAGAAAAAAATACTTATATCGGGAATATTAACATTATTTATTGTTTGGTTTTCTCTTCCAGAAATACTTGGTTGGGCCTTTTATAGCCAAGACTCCATTCCGTCTTTCATTGCCTTTCCTGTTTATCTTCTCGTTTTGGGACCATTATATTGGGTATCGAGCTTATTCCCAAATTTGCCTGAAATGGATTCATTGCTAGGAATGAATTATTTACTGCTCTTACTTTCGTTACCAATCCAGTTCTGGGCTGGCAAAAGTTTTTATCAAGCCACGTGGTCAGGACTCAAAAACCGAGCCGCCTCTATGGATACGCTGATTGTCATCGGAACTACTGCCGCATTCGGATACTCGGTGCTCTCGCTGGTACAACTCACCCCAATGTACTTTGATACTGCTGCAGTAATCATTACACTAATTCTCTTGGGACGATATCTGGAAGCCAAAGCCAAAGCGCATACGAGTGATGCGATAAAAAAACTCCTGGGACTGCAGGCAAAAACAGCGCGGGTGCTATTTGCAGACGGGGCTCCAGCACGCCATTTACAAGGGGTCCCCTTGCAAATGGCGTCAGAAATGGACATTCCTATTAAAGACGTGAGTGTGGGCAATTTCATTCGTGTCCGACCAGGAGAAAAAATTCCGGTTGACGGAAAAATTATTGAAGGATCAAGCAGTATAGATGAGTCGATGGTAACAGGTGAGTCGATACCTGTTGATAAAAAAGAGGGCGACATCGTCATCGGAGCTACGATCAACAAAACCGGCACATTCATTTTCCAGGCAACAAAGGTTGGCAGCGACACCGTGCTTGCCCAGATTGTCAAAATGGTTGCCGAGGCACAAAGTTCTCGCGCGCCTATTCAGCGGTTGGCCGATACCGTGTCAAGCTACTTTGTGCCAATTGTTCTCATGTTGGCCGCGGCAACGTTTGTCATCTGGTACGATTTTGGCTCATTCCCTCAGGCATTTACTAATATGATTGCAGTTCTTATCATCGCCTGCCCGTGCGCGCTAGGGCTAGCAACTCCTACAGCAATTATGGTAGGAGTGGGAAAGGGAGCAGAAAAAGGAATTCTCATCAAGGATGCTCAGGCCCTGGAAGTAGCGCACAAAGTAAAAACGATTATTTTTGACAAAACCGGAACCTTAACTCAAGGCAAAGCGGTTGTAACGGATATTTTAGGAGAACAGAAGGTACTGATCCTTGCCGCATCTCTAGAAAAAGGATCAGAGCATTCTCTTGCGGAAGCAATACTTGCTAGAGCCAAGGGTAAAAAACTTTTTAAAGTAACAGGTTTTACCGCCATCCCCGGTAGTGGCGTTTCCGGAATAATCGGCGGAAAACAATATGTTTTCGGAAAACCAACACGGGCATACCCGAATTTAGAAAACCAAGGAAAAACGGTAATGGAACTTAGGTCAGGAGGAAATATTCTTGGCGTTATCGCTGTTAGCGATTCGATCAAAAAAGAAGCAAAAGAAACTATTGATCAATTAAAAAAACTAAATATCAATACATGGATGATCACCGGAGACAATGAAGCGACTGCCAAGGCAATCGCCAAACAGGCAGAGATTAAAAACGTCCTTGCGAGTGTCTTGCCGCAGGAAAAAGCAGAAAAAATAAAAGACCTAAAAAATGTCGCCTTCGTCGGTGATGGCATTAACGACGCACCGGCCTTGGCCGCCGCCGACGTGGGAATTGCGATGGGAACCGGAACAGATGTCGCGATCGAGACAGCGGGGATTACGCTGCTCAATAAGGATTTGCGCAGTGTCGTCACCGCAGTTAAACTTTCCCGCTCAACCATCTCAGTCATTAAACAAAACCTCGTCTGGGCATTTGCATACAATGTCATTCTTATTCCGGTCGCGATGGGAATTCTTTACCCCATCAGCGGGCTGCTCCTTAATCCGGCGCTTGCCGCATTGGCTATGGCAGCAAGTTCAGTCTCAGTCGTCACCAACTCACTGAGGTTAAAACAGATGTACCACAACACTTCCGGAGCGTAGCCTATAAACACTTCGAAATTGATTCTCTAGGTTTTACACAGAAGCTTACGGAACTAGCAATATTTCCGTCTGAATTTTTGCATTCAAGACCAGAAGCACAGCTTTTACCTTCTAGATTATGTATTCCCTTCGGCCCACAAACCCCGCACTCCTGAGAAATACTTTGATCGGGGGTTGGGCAGGAGGCGAATTCGCAGGCGGGGCCGGAGCGGCCGACGTATGAGCCGTCAGGACAGGTTTTTACTTCCATCGTACACGCAACCTCTTTTGGTTTAGGCTTCAGTTGGTCTAACAATGACGATTTTGCAAGATAAAACCCGGCTACCCCGCCAATAAGCAAAAAGTTTAAGGCAAACAGAGGTGTCAGGAGATTATTTGGCCGAGGCGGAGTCGGAACTTCATCCATGCTTTCACTATGGCATGCTCAGAGGCGAAACGCAATCGTCACAGGCCAAGTGCTTTCACAGCCTCTTTGGGAGTCAAGATTTTTATACCGGTAAATTTTCCAAGCCGTTTAACGGCAAAATCTCTTATATTGCTGGTTACGAAAAACTTGACTTTTGCGGAAATGGCAGCCAGAAATACTGGTGCATCCTCAGAAGCTATCAATGTTTCTGTTGCAGGCGGAACTCCTACGCGGTCGGAAAATATTTCCGGAGGATTTTCTAAAATAAAATTCCGGAAGTTTTCCAGCTGATCCGGTTTTTTCTCTTTGATGTTACGTATTGTTTCTTTAACTACCTGTTGAGAAATAATCAGAGCAATTTTTCCTTTTTTACCAGCATTGATGATTTTTTCGCAGTTTTCGGAATAATAAAATGCAGAAAACCAGACATTACTATCGAGAAATACTCTTACCATACTGTTCCAAATAAATTTCCCGCCGAATTTTTTTCAGATTGTCCTGCATTTCTTTTTCCGGGATTCCACTTTCGGCAAAAGCTTTTTGCAAAGCTTCAAAGGCATCAGGGGATTTCATTTGACATCATAGCTATCTTCTATACTATAGTGTTGGTAGTGAATAAATTCCTCATCGGCTTTATCATTCTTATTCTCGGCGTTGGAGTAGGATCTATTGTGGCGCCTCAGCCTTCACCTGGGCAGCCACAAAAGCAGCCGATTATTGCCGAAGAAAAAACCGCTCCTCTCCCCACCCGCTACGTTGTCTACTCACAAGGTGCATTTGAGCAGGCTAAAGACAAGAAGCGCGTCCTCTACTTTCACGCTCCCTGGTGCCCCATCTGCCGGCCTACGGACAAAGAGTTCACGGAGAAGGCCAATCAGATACCCGACGGGGTGATCGTTTTTAAAACAAATTACGACTCCGAAACCGACCTGAAGAAGAAATACGCCATTACCTATCAGCATACCTTTGTCTATGTAGATTCGGACGGAAACGAAATAAAAAAATGGAATGGCGGCGGCCTATCTGAAGTTGTTAAAAATACCCGATGATCCTTCTTATTCTCTTTGCGTTTCTAGCGGGCTTTGTCACGATCCTCTCTCCATGCATTCTGCCGATATTGCCAATCGTCTTGTCCGGCACGCTCACCGGTGGCAAAAAACGTCCGCTGGGAATTGTGGCAGGATTTATCGTCAGTTTTACCTTCTTTACGCTCTTTTTGACAACGATTGTCAAAGCTACCGGGCTTTCGGCTGACGCGCTTCGCACGATTTCGGTTGTCATCATGGCATTTTTTGGCGCCAGTCTTTTAGTTCCCGGACTCTCTCAACGCACGTTTGGTTTTCTGCCAAAACTACTCCCCAATCAAAATTCCCAACGCACCGACGTCGCTACTGGCTTCCTGATCGGCATAAGCCTAGGTCTTATTTGGACACCGTGCGTAGGACCAATACTAGCTGCCATAATAACGCTTGCTGCAACCTCTACCGTCACCCTCGAGTCTGTTGCCATTACGCTTGCCTACTCCATTGGGACCGCAATACCGCTTTTGGCGATTACCTATGGAGGCAGACAATTACTCAACAGGGTTCCCTGGCTTCTGGTTAACAGCGCTAAAATCCAAAAGGTGTTTGGGGTGCTCATGGTTCTTGTCGCCTTTGCAATTTATTTCCAACTCGACAGAAAATTCCAAGCGTATATACTGGAGAAGTTTCCCAACTACGGCGTCGGATTAACACAGTTTGAAGATAATCCAGCAGTCAAAGAAGAACTAAAGAAAATCGAAAAGAAACCAATGCCGGAGAAGAAACGAGGCAAGCCCATGTTTGAATTTTTAGAATCAGACCTCGGCACCGCACCGGAGCTTATCCTTGGCGGACAATGGCTGAATGGTAAACCATTAACCCTGACGGAGCTCCGCGGCAAAGTGGTGCTTATAGACTTTTGGACCTACACCTGCATTAACTGCATTAGGACCCTTCCCTACCTCAAATCCTGGTGGGCAAAATATAAAGATAAAGGCTTGGTCATCATCGGCGTTCATACTCCGGAGTTTGAATTTGAAAAAAATCCAAATAACGTTGAAAAAGCAATAAAAGATTTTGGCCTTGAGTACCCAGTGATGCAGGACAATGATTACGCAACCTGGAACGCATATGCCAATCGCTATTGGCCGGCAAAATACTTAATTGACGCCAAGGGGAAAATCCGCTACACCCATTTCGGAGAAGGAAATTACGATGAGACTGAAGGCTGGATCCAGAAATTACTAAAAGAAGCAAACCTCATAGCCGAGGAAGTGCCGGTTGCCAACCCTACCTATACAGTCCGCGGTCGCACTCCCGAACTCTACCTGGGTAACTGGCGGATTGCCAACTTTGTCTCTCCCGAGCGTATTGCGCAAGAGGCTCCCACCAGATACTCGGTTCCATCGCCAGTTCCGAAACACTCATTCGCCTACGATGGCACCTGGACCGTCGGTTACCAGTACGCATCACCAGCCAAAGGAGCTAGCCTCATCCTCAACTTTGACGCGGCGGAGGTCTTCCTCGTGATGCGGCCAAAGTTGAATAGTGGAAAAGTGAAGCTGGTTTTGGACGAAAAGCCAGTTGGTGTAATCACCGTGGATGCCAATCGATTATATGCGCTCATCAAGCTTCCCTCTCCCGGCCAACACATCCTCACCCTCGAGTTCCTCGACGATAACCTCGAGCTTTACGCTTTTACATTTGGGTAACTCATGAAATACCTGCTGTTAGTTGGGGTAGCATTCCTTGTAATCGGCACCACCGCCTTCTTTATCTCCTCCCGGCCTACGAGTCAAAACCATGCACGCAGATATATCTTTGACCTAATAAGCGCCCAGGCTGTACAAGCCGGCCAGCCGACGGTTGTACTGTACAGAATAAAACATGATAAAGGAGACATCCTAAAAGACTTTGCGCTTGTTCATGAAAAACGCATGCATCTCATCGTTGTTCGTCGGGACCTTGCGCATTTCCAGCATCAACACCCAGAATTCAATGAGACTACTGGTGAGTTTTCCACTACGATCGTCTTTCCCACCGATGGTACTTACCGACTATTTGCAGACTTCACCCCGGAATCGAAAAATATACAGAGGCTGCCTGTAGTTGCTACTGCCGATATCAACGTAGGAAATGCTGCTACCTACACGCCGACTCCGCTTAACCCGGAACCACCGACAGCGAAATTCGTTAATGGCTATGAGGTCACTTACCTTCTTCCAAACGAAGTAAAAAGAGCCAAAGAGTTCACTTTTGGCTTGCTTATCAAACAAGACGGAAACGAGGTCACCGACCTTGAATCGTACCTGGGGGCTCTCGGTCACAGTGTGGTCATCCGGGCTGATTCACTAGACTATCTCCACACCCACCCAACCGAGATGCATAAAACCATAGGAGCGCACACGAAGAAGCAAAGCGAGGCCACCATCGAATTTACAACGACACTTCCCCAACAGGGCATCTATAAAATTTTCACCCAATTCCAGCATAAAGATAAAGTGGTCACCACTAGCTTTACGCTGGCAGTTGACTAACGGTTTTCCATACCGCCCCACACTCGAGCTTTACGCATTTACGTTTGGGCAACGTCTTCAAGCCCACTAATATCTTTTATAGCTGCTACTGCCTCCTGATCCTTTTGCAGTTCTAGGCTTAATGGAAATTATGTGTTGATGAAGTCAGTTATTGACGCTGTTTTGGGAAA
>CAZUOM010000010.1:0-19258 GCA_964621305.1 uncultured Gammaproteobacteria bacterium
GTTGGCTTAGAAGCAGCCATCCTTTAAAGAAAGCGTAACAGCTCACTGGATGAAAACTGCGGCGCCGAAAATGATCGAGGCTTAAGCAAAGGGCCGAAGACAGAGATTGCGTGCTTTGCACGCAGTGGTAGGGGAGCGTTCCGTCAACGGTGAAGATTACTCCGTAAGGAGAATTGGAGTGGACGGAAGTGAGAATGCCGGTATGAGTAGCGTTTTCACCGTGAGAATCGGTGATGCCGAATGCGCAAGGTTTCCGACGCAACGTTCGTCGACGTCGGGTAAGTCGGATCTAAGGCGAGGCCGCCTACTGGCGGCGTAGCTCGATGGATAAACGGTTGATATTCCGTTACAGAGACGTGTCGATTAAGACGCAAAGGGATGACAAAGGAAAGTGTGTCTGTGGGCTGATTCGTTGGCCTTTAAGCTTTGAAATAGTGATAACTGGCAAATCCGTTATTGCGACTAATTGAGAAGCAAATAGGAGCCTTTCGGGAAACCGAGAGGCAACACAGATAGCTTTGCTTTCGAGAAAATTCTCGTTGCGGAGCACGTTTTTTCCGTACCGCAAACCGACACAGGTGCGCTGGTAGAGGATACCAAGGCAAGCGGGTGAGAGCGGTTTAAGGAACTCGGCAACAAAAACTGGGCGTAACCTTTGGGAGATGCCCTACCCCCGCCTCAGGCGGGGGGCACAGTAAACGACACATAGCGACTGTTTAACTAAAACACAGGTCTCTGCAAAGCCGAAAGGCAACGTATAGAGGCTGACACCTGCCCAGTGCCGGTAAGTTAAGAGTGGTTGGTCACTTGACGCAAGTTGAGGAGCCGATTACTCAAGCTCCGGTGAACGGCAGCAATAACTATAATTGTTCTATGGTAGCGAAGTTCCTTGTCGGGCAAGTTCCGACCCGCACGAAAGGTAGAACGACTATGTGACTGTCTTGAACCGCCGCCCGGCGAAATTGAAATGGCTGTGAAGATGCGGCCTACTCGCACTTGGACAAAAAGACCCCGTGGAGCTTTACTGCAACTTGGCACTGAAGACCCTTTTTTGACTGTCGAGCATAGGTGGGAGTCCCGACGGAAACGTCGGGACGCAACATGGAATACCACTCTTCGAAATAGGGAAATCTGACGCACTCCCGCAAAAAAATCCGGGAGACGGACACTGTCTGGTGGGCAGTTTAACTGGGGAGGTTGCCTCCAAAAGTGTAACGGAGGCGTACAAAGGTTGGCTAACCCTGAATGGAAACCAGGGCGTGTCGTGCAAACGCGGCAAGCCAGCTTGACTGCGAGACGTACAGGTCGAGCTCAGGGCATTATGGCACTTCGTGCCACCGCCCTGACCGGGATGGAAGCGAGCCGTAAGGCGAGCTTTAATATCCCGGAGGGACGAAAGTCGGTGTTAGTGATCCTCGGATCCCTCGTGGGAGGGACCGGGCTTAACGGATAAAAGCTACCCCGGGGATACAATCTGTGTCCTTTCCCGATGGTAACATCGGGAAGAGAGAATACGGCTAATAACGGTGAAGCCCTTTATGCCGAAAGGTTTGGGATTATCTTTTCCTTTCATGAGGAGCATACTGGGTAATACCGTGGGAAGTCAGGAGTTTTATGAATAAAAGACAAAAGGCAATTTTAGTAGGGATGATTCTAGGTGATGTATATCTGCAAAAAACCGGAAATCGAAATGCGCGGATTCGACTCGAACAAAGCGAAAAACAGCAAGAATATCTAATGTGGAAAGCACGTCAGTTCCCTGAATTTTTTCAGGGGAAACCAACAGTACTTTCCCGATATAATTCCGTTTATGGCAAAACATATCGGTATATCCGGTGGCAATCGTATGCATCTCATGAGATAGGAGCGTATCAAAAACTTTTCTATCTGAATGGTGTCAAAATAATTCCGGAAAATTTTTCTCAACTGTTTGTTGATCCATTTTCTTTGGCTATATGGTATATGGATGATGGATATCTCTATCATCGGGACAAGATGGCATATCTCTATCTTCCGCGTTATACAGAATCAGATATGAGGAGATTACATCTTGCCCTAGAGAAAAATTTTTACTTGCAACCGAAGATAAAAGCAAAGAAAAACGGAAATCGTGTTTTCATATTTTCCGTAAGCGAAACGAAAAAGATTCCTTTACCTTATTTCGTCTTATATTATTCCATTTTTTCAGTATAAACTTCTTGACCCCGTATCGACTGAGGCTTCAGTGCCGAATCCCGCCAATGAGGCGCGGATAGATGCCGTACTCCCGCTATCATGTCGTCAGAACGACATCAGCGGGATGAAGATATAGTCAACTCCGGGATGAAAATTCCGGTAAAAATACAATTAATTTGTATTGTGAACAGGCTGATCGCTTCCGAGAGTCCATATCGACGAGGCGGTTTGGCACCTCGATGTCGGCTCATCCTATCCTGGAGGTGGAGAAGCTCCCAAGGGTCCGGCTGTTCGCCGGTTAAAAGGGTACGCGAGCTGGGTTCAGAACGTCGTGAGACAGTAGACCTTGACGGGTTCGACTCCGTCATAACGAGCTGTCTATAAATCTGGCTAAATGCTGAGATTTCTGAGTATCCAACAGTACCACTGTGTGGTGAGAATCTGTTTGGTGCAGATAATCAGCAGGGAAGACTCCGATGAAAAATCGTGAGAACCCTCAGAGACTATACGTCAGACCCCACTCTTTTTAGGTAAAAAGAGGGGGAAGATATAGTCCGAACTCTATGGCGACATAGAGATTAACAAATTGTCGGTCTCTATCCAGTGCGAGCGTTCGATTCTTGAGGGGAGCTCTCCGTAGTACGAGAGGACCCGGAGGGACAGATCCCTGGTGTGCCTGTTGTCGGAAAACCGGCAGCGCAGGGTAGCTAGATCTGGACGGGATAAGTGCTGAAAGCATCTCAAGCACCAAGCCCACCCCAAGATGAGGAATCGTTATAGACCACCCGTAGATGACGGGATTTCCCGATATCACTCGCCTTCGGCGAACCATCGGGACTCCCGCAGCAATGCGTGAGTTCCATATGGTTTGTCGACTGCGAAGAGGGAACCCCGCTGGTACGAGCGCAAGCGAGTATGATAGCGGGGGATAGGCGGGAAGTGTACGCATCGTAAGATGTTTAGCTGACCCGTACTAATCGGTCAAAATGTTGTGGAGAATAGAGCTAAACTTAGCGAAACGCAGCTGTTTTTTGGGGTTGTGGTTACCCCTTTTGAGACAACTACTCTTAACAAACCGCTCTAGTGTCTTCCGGTGATTTAAGCGACGTGGCACCACCCGATCCCATTCCGAACTCGGCAGTGAAACACGTCAGCGCCAACAATAGCTAGTCCGCAAGGGCTCGTGAAAATAGGTCATCGCCGGGGGACATTGGGGCGGTTTTCTGTGATATTATTTAACCATGAATGATAGAAACATCGCAGTTACGCTTGAATCTTTTGTAAGAAAAGATGGAAAATACTTGATGCTCCATCGGCGAGCTGATAAGCGAATTATGCCGGACGCTTGGATGGCAACTGGTGGTCATTTGGAATTTGCAGAAGGATTATTCGCATGTGCGCGAAGAGAGGTCTTAGAGGAAACGGATTTACAAATCAAAAATGTTAAAGTGAAAGTCGTTGGCAGCGCGTACCTGAAAGACCTTAACGAAAAATTTTTCTTTCACCTCCTTGTTGCTGATTATGCAGGATGAGAACTTAAACAAAAAATTGACGATGGAGAGTTCGTTTGGCTTACACCTGAAGAAATTTTAAACCTACCGACTCTTCTTGCCGAACTCAAACACGTACTGCCGCACATTACAAGCGACAATGACAATGTTCTGTCGTATAAAGCGGTTTATGAAAAAGGGAACGAGATGACCGAATTTACGTTAGAAGCGCCATAATAAGTGGAGGGCTATGAAATCCTTTTACCGAAATCGAATGAGGACGGTTGCGAGCGTCGAGAGTGTGTAGGCCACTGCGCTGTAGAGAGTGAAAGGGAACATGGATGGTTTACTTTTTGAAGAAAACAAAAGGAAATTAGTCAGGACCGCCATGATTGCAACAGACTCTAATCCCACTAGCACGCGGTCAAAAGCGGCGTAGAGGAAAAGTATCAGTCCATAAATAACTCCGTTGACCATGGCAACGACGGTGTCTTTCTTTTTGAACGTTTGGTTTGGGTTTTGCCGTTCCAGAAGAATCAACACTTGGTATCAAAAATGTATTGAAGATGTAGCTTGCTATCTTATGTGCGCCATTGCCGGTTGCCTTCAGATACAGCCCGAAAGTTAAAAAAAGACGCCAAGGATGGCTCCCCTCACGCTTCTGAGGAGTCTAAAGTTGTCTGATACAACCTTGAGGATAAGGAAGGATATGATGAAGCTTGCCGGAATAATGGCGAGAATCTGGTGGTTGAGAGAACGTGGGAAAAGAGGTATAATGAATACATCTTGAGAGAAAGGCGGTATTCATGAATGAAATTAAGATCAAAGATCAAAGGTCAAAGATCAAAAAGTAAAACCGAAAAGGCGATATCTTCCCCTCCATCTTCCAAGAAGTCACCCCAGACGATGGAAGAGCTTCTGGCCGCAACTGGGTATCAGCTGTTGGGGCTTAGAAAGGGCAGCGTCATTGAAGGCAAAGTTACCCGCGTAACTCCGAACGAAGTTACTATCGACATTGGTCGAAAGGCTGAAGGCGTTGTCATCGACAAGGAGCTGGAGACCTATAAAGAGGTCCTTATGAAGCTAGCACCGGGCGACGCGGTGGTGTGTCAGGTGATTGTGGAGGAAAACGATCGGGGCCAACCAGTATTGTCCCTTCGCCGAAACATCTTTGAAAAAATTTGGACAGATTTGATTAACATGCAAAAAAGTGGCAAGCCCATCAGTGTCATACTTAAGGAGCCAGTACGTGGCGGTATTTTGGCCGAATATATGGGGTTGCGCGGTTATATCCCACAATCACAACTAGACAGTAATCACTCCAAGCAACTCGATAAAGCAACAGGTCGCGTCGTTGAGGCAAAGGTCATGGAGGTAGACAAAGGCTCCAACCGTCTTGTCTTTTCCCAGCGGGCAATAGCCGAGGCAGAGGTATTGGCCAAACAAAAAAATATCTTGGAAGCCGTGCCAGTTGGTGAGACGACCGATACAGTGATTTCTTCTGTAGTTCCATTTGGTGCGTTTGCAAAATTTTCTATTTCCAAAGAAGGAACTACCCACGAAGTGGAGGGGCTCATTCACGTATCCGAAATTGCTTGGGAAAAAGTCGACGATCCAAATGAATATCTCAAGGAGGGGGATAAAGTAAAAGTTAAAGTTATTGGTGTGGATGTGGAAACCGGCAAGCTGTCGCTTTCGGTCAAACAAACATTGCCGGACCCATGGGAACACGTGCTGGACATGTTTGAGAAAGATAGCAGTGTCAAGGGAACTGTGACCAAAGTGACGCCCATGGGCGTGTTTGTTATGCTCACTCCTGGCGTGGAAGGCCTGATGCATTCAAGTAAAATAACTCCTGGTCAGGAACCAAAAGAGGGGGAAGAAATTACCTGCATTGTTGAAGATGTCAAACCCGACGCGCGCAAAATCAGCCTTGCCCCGGCCCTTACGGAGAAGCCAATCGGCTACAGGTAGCAATGAAAGCCCGCTCATCGTATGTATGTCAACAATGCGGGTATGAAAGCCCGCAGTGGTATGGGAAATGCCCTGGCTGCGATTCCTGGAATTCTCTAGTGGAAACATTGAAGGAATCGCAGCAAGCTCAAAGTGGAAGACCAATAACACCGCAAAAATTATCTGAGGTAAAACACATTGAAAAAAATAGGCTAAAGACCGGTTATGAGGAGTTTGATCGGGTGATGGGAGGAGGGATCGTGCCGGGATCCGTTAGCCTGCTTGCAGGCGATCCTGGAATCGGAAAGTCTACGCTCCTTCTGCATGTGCTGGCCAAAATTGGAGGCTTTTATGTTTCCGGAGAAGAGTCTGCTGAGCAGATTAAATTGCGTGCGAAGAGATTGGGTATTGAAGGGAATAATATTTCAATTTTGGCTGAAACCAATGTTGAGGGAATATTGTCTGTCATCGTGAATGTGCCCCTCGTTATCATTGATTCTATTCAAACGCTCTATTCCGAAGACCTTACGGGCATGGCCGGCACCGTCGGGCAGATCCGACACTGCGCTGAGCTTCTCATCGGGGTTGCTAAATCCAAAGGAATTTCCATAATTATCGTTGGTCACGTGACCAAGGAAGGGGCAATTGCAGGACCAAAAGTTTTGGAGCATATGGTCGATACAGTCCTTTATTTAGATGGCGAGCGGTTTGCCGACGCCAGAATACTGCGGACGCTCAAAAACCGGTTCGGTGCCATTGAAGAGGTCGGAATTTTCCAAATGGACGAGAATGGACTACAAGAAATAGAAAGTCCTTCTGAGATGTTTTTAAAGGACCGAGTTCAAAATGTCCCAGGGTCGGTAGTTACGGTTATTATGGAGGGAACCCGCCCCGTGTTGGTAGAAATCCAGGCTTTGGTTGTCCCAAGTCAGTTAGCTGTACCTCGGCGAGTAGGAAACGGCATAGAGTACAACCGCCTGCAACTCCTCGTTGCGATTTTGCAGAAGCGCCTCAACATACCGCTAGGAACCTTTGATGTGTTTGTTAACGTCAGCGGCGGACTTAAAATCGAAGAGCCTTCCGCAGACCTTGCTGTTGCACTTTCCATCATCAGTTCTTTCAAAAACAAACCGCTCGACCCAAAAACAGCAGTTTTTGGCGAGGTTGGCCTACTTGGCGAAGTTCGTTCGATCGGTTCAGAAGAACGCCGGATGAAAGAAGCTAAGCGATTAGGTTTTAATATGGTTATTTCTCCCAAATCTACTCGCAACCTCAAACAAGCCGCAGACCTCCTCGGATGAATTTGCCCTTCCTTTTTTTGATCTATACTGCTATCGTTGTTTGCTGAAATAAAAAATAGATCTCAACGTGGGCAGATGCGCTCACGGAGGGGTCTTTTTTTGATGGCTCGTTAGCGATCCCGCCTCTTCGGCGGGAGAGCTTACGAGCCGATCAATCCCGCACTCGCGCCCTTGCGAGCAAGAAAGCGTAGTGCTGGGATGTGGCTAAAATATAATGTAGTTTGACAAATATAATGGAAAGACTAGAATACATTATATATGACCTACACCGTTACCATTACGTCCCAAGGGCAGATGAGCATTCCCATCGATATCCGAAGGGCGTTGAGGCTGGATAAAACGAGAAAGGCCACTGTGACGCTCAGGAACGATGCAATCATGGTCCGGCCAATAAAAGATATTGAATATTTTATGGGCATTTTTCATTCAAAAAAGCGTTTCACACGAAAACAAGAGCGTGAAGCATTTGAAAATGCACTAGCCCGCGGAGATGCATGACGACTTACAGTGTAGATACTAATCTTGTCCTTCGATATCTCCGTCGAGATAATATTCGACAGACTGAGACAGTTCGTCTCCTTTTCAATGAAGCAAAGCAGGAGAAATGCCTTTGTTATCTCTCTGTTCTCTTGTTTGTTGAAGTAGTGTTTGTCCTAATGAAGCTCTATAAAATATCTAAAAAAGAAATTTCTGAAATTCTCCTTTTAATCGTTGATTTGCCGTATCTTATCATTGAAAAGAAAAATATAGTCCGTACAGCGCTTGAATGGCTTCCATCTACGTCCGTGAGTTTTATAGATTTGCTTCTAGCGGCGGAAGCCAAACAGACCGGTAAAACGCTGTTAACTTTTGACAAAAAACTCAAACGATTGGCCTCCGCAAACGGTTAACTTTTGCCCTCTTTGACCCCCCCTATTCGTATCTCACTAATGGGATTTACGGTTGAGTACTGTTTGTGGCGGTACCTAAAGAACGAGATCTCAACGTGGGCAGAAGCGCCCGCGGAGGGGTCTTTTTTGCTATAAGCACATTTGAGGATGGCATAGATGAGTGCTTTATGCTATAGTGAGGCCACCATGAAGCAAAAATTGGGATTTCTTCTAGCGTTGGGTGGACTAATTCTTCTTGGACTCGGAGGCTGGAAACTTATCGGGAGAGGAGCTCCTAAACAGGGAGTGCTAAAGGTCAATAGTACTCCGACAGCCACGATTTTTCTCTCTGAGAAACATGTGGGAAGAACACCATACGAAGAAAAGGTTGACGTTGGTGAATACGGCATCAAATTGGTCCCAGAAACGACAGTTGTTGCTCTCACAAGCTGGCAGGGTAGTATAAAAGTCACCCCAGGTATTCTAACCTATGTGAACGCGAATCTTTCAGACTCAGAATTTACTAGTGCCGTTGACGTACTTTGGCTTGAGAAAATCATGAGTAAATCTTCTGAGATAGCTGTGACGACCAATCCCGATGCTGCAACGATTACCCTTGACGCAGAGGTAAAAGGTATTACCCCAATTTCCCTGCCAGATGTGAATGTTGGCGATCATACTATGACGATTACCTCGCCCGGATACGCCACTCGAACTGTCCGGGTAAAGACGACAGTCGGCTATAAAGTGAATGCCATCGTCAAATTGGCTCTGTCACCGAGTTCGCAAGCCCCTGTTGAGGCGACCCCCAGTGTCACCATAACTGGTGGTCCAACGCTTGTGCCGACGAAGGCAACGACTGCCGTGACGACTCCCACCAAGCCCTATGTCGTGATCAAAGAGACGCCAACCGGTTTTTTGCGAGTGCGACTGGAGCCATCAACGGTCTCTACTGAGGCGGCGCGTGTGAAGCCAGGAGACAAATTTACCATTCTGGATGAAAAAACCGGCTGGTTCCAGATCAAATACGACGCAACAAACAAAGGATGGATCTCCGGCCAGTATGCAGAGAAGGTGGAATAAGAGAAGCTTAGTAGCTTAGATGCTTAGTAGCTTAGATGCTTAGTAGCTTAGTAATTGAAAAATTTTTCTTTTTCTAAACTTCTGGACTTGCTAAGCTTCTAAGCTTCTTTTCACCCTCCAATTCCGTACACCACAAGCAACACGCTCCCGACCCATAAAATCACCGTGGCCAAAAGCGACAGGTCAGACGTTAATATTTTTTCCGGCGACTCTCCCTTGCCTTCGTAAATAAGCTGCATATAGCGCATGATGCCGTAGAGGACGAAGGGGATTGTGATCATCATCCATTTCCTGTCCGGCAGATCCGTAAGAAACTGGCTTGATGATTGGAAGAAAAAACCCCTGGTTTCGGGTTTTGCTAAAAAGGTAAAAAATGAGTATGTAAGGAAAGTAGAGTTGGCGAACATCGCTGTATAGGTGTCCAGCAGTTTTTCCGAGTAGTGAAGGAGGCTTTCGCGTGTGTCCTGGGGGAGCACCCCGCTATAACTTTGGATGAGGGTGAGTTCTGCTCTCCGCTTGCCGATAGTCAGAAACAGTGCCAAAGAAAGGGCAGCCATAGCAAGCCAAATGGAAATATGGAATCCGCTTGCCGCCTCCCCTGCATAGACTCGTAAGATATATGCTGCCGTGATTGCCAATATATCGATGACGGAAAAGTGTTTGAGGAATAGCGAGTACGCATACTGGAGCAGCAAAAACGCAATGGAGAATATAAAAAAGGTATACCCCAGACTTTTGCTGATATAAAGGCCCGTCGCTGCACAGGCGCCCATAATGATAGCTGCTGTCGTTATGGAAATATTGCCACTAGCGATGGGCCGGAATTTTTTGAACGGGTGCCTTCGGTCGTGGGCCGCGTCGAGCATGTCATTGAGAATATAGCTACTCGAGGACAGAAGGCAAAATGCTATAAACGCCCAAGCCGTGACGCCGAAGATTTCCGGATTAAACAGTTGTCCGGTAAAGAGGATGGGCGTGAAAATAGCGAGATTTTTTAGCCACTGTCTGGGTCGTACGGTTTTTCCAACTGCGAAAAGAAATTGATCCATAAAAGAAGCATGCCGACGCCAACAAATACAATTGCAAAAACAAAAAATTTTTCCTTGCTAGTGTAGGTAAGCGAGACTATTCCCAGTATAGCCGACACTCCCCAATAAAACAACGCGATGCGACGTCTGCCCCAACCCAGTTGGAGTAGTTTGTGATGCAGATGCCCGGCGTCTGCCACAACCGGCGACTTTTTGCTGGTCAAACGGCGAATGAGTGTGTAGCCGGCATCGGCCATGGGTATGCCAAGGACCAAAAGAGCAGTCCCCAGTTTGCCATAGGAGAGGATTCCTAAAAGGGCCAGTAATAATCCGGCAAGCGTTTTGCCCCCGTATCCGGGCATGATTTTCTGCGGATAGAAGTTCCACGGCGTAAATCCGGCATAGGCTCCCGCAACGATGAACGCGAAAACTGTAATCCATAATTGAGTCGGGTCAGTCAGTGAGTAGCGTAGCGACAAGATCCCCAATACTGTAGATCCGATAGCAACAAAACCAGGAAGCTGCCCATCCACTCCTCCAGACCATCCGACGATGTTGATCGTCCATATGATCCATAAGAATGCTAAAAGATCCGCCCATACCAAGATTGAATGCATGCCGATAAATTCGATCGTGACACGCCAAGAATCTAGATGCAATAAACCACCAGTAAGCGGATTGGTGATATATGGGATGCCTGCTCCGGCGGCAACGACAACTCCTGCAGCGAGGGCATTGGTAAAAAAACGCATGTAGGGATTGATATCCTTTCGATCATCGATGAGTCCCATAGCAATCAGAATCGATGCGCCCAAGAGGATGCCTGCAAGTAATTTGTTTGCCGGCAAAAACAAGAGTGAAGCAGTAACAATCCCGACAAAGACCGCGAGTCCACCGGCCCTGGGTATGGTGCCCTTGTGCGTATGGGCGGGGTGATAGCGGGTCTTTGGATCGTCGACGAGTTTATACCGCTTGGCCAGTATGATAATAAACGGCGTTACCAGAAACGTCACAATGGTCGCAAGTGCTCCGGGAAGAAGATAGTCTCTCATGTGACAAGCAAGAGGATTTTGATCAGCGTAACAAACGAAAGAAGACTCACCATGAGGGCTGTTGCATAGAGGAGTTGTGTAAAGACTAGATGTTGCACTGTTAGATACGCACTGGCAACGACATTGATGATATAAGTAATTAGCGACGTTGCAGGCAAAACGGTGAGCCACCAAGGGCTAGTCAGTTGTTCTTCTCCCCATGGCTTGGCATACCAAAGCGGTACAACAGGCGGTAGATCCTTGGCGCGAAGAAGGAGTAGTATAACGGAGAGAAGTACGATAATCGGCACAAATTTATTGACAACAGAAACCAGCCAGTTGGCAGACGCTTGCTTTTGTAAGCTGCGCAGGTATATTGCCGACGACTTGATACTGGAGAAAACATTCATAGTTTTTATGATCGTGTGGTCGTGAAAACGGTGCGAAACACTACCCGATACGTGCCGTTTTCAGATATCAAGAACGCCCGAGCCGGATAGGCGGGAAAATCCTTGACGATATATGTATCGGAAAATATCGCAGCGCCCACGTACCACGGAAAGCCGTTGCCGTTGGGATCATAAAAAAAGACCTGATTTCTGTCTTTGGCATAGTAAAGCGTTTCAAAAAACACCAGTGAGCTTTCCGCCAACAGAACATCGTCGTCCCTAACCATTGCGTTGACCTCCCGTATTGTGCTCCTGATGTCGATCTTGGCATGGTGGGACGGATACCAAATGTTGACGGCAAAGAAAAAAAGGAAAAAGGAAAAAGCAATAATTTTTTGTACCGCACGGTTATTTATCGCTTCTAAAGCAAATATGACGAGAAACACTTCCGCAATCGTCACCGGAATAAGGTAGCGATTCACAAAGATGGGCTTGAGGAATGAGATACCGATAACGGCTGTAAGGGGTAGAAAAACCATGAGGAAGAAGAAGCTGTTCCGTTGCCGCGACTTTTTTTCCTTAAGGGCAAACAGGAAAAAGATCAGTAGTAACAACGATAATAGTCGTGTCGCTCCCCATAAGAACCATGGTGTTCCTTCGTACCCGATAAACATGTTTCCCAGAACTGATTGGATTAGGTTGATATTGACGGGAAAGTACCATGATTGCGAGAGTGTTCCCAGTTCACGGGAAATTTTTATCACCCAGGGACTGATGAGGAGGACAAACAAGACCGATTTTTGTACAAACGGTTCATGGAAGAGAACGATTGGATGACAGAGTTTTTTTCGGTTGATGATAGCCCAGTGGAGTGCAGCTGTTGCTGGCACCACACCAAAGTAGGTGTGGGTATAAAAGCCAAGGGTTGCTGATGTCAAGAACAGCATCCAACTTTTTTTCCAATACGCATACATCGCAAGTGTTGCAAAAAAGATATACCAGCCGTAGGTGCGTACCTCAAGGCCATAATAGATTAGCATGGGGTTGAAGAAAAACAGGAGCGGCGAAAGGAATGAGAGCCAGTGATTTTTAAATATTTTTTCCGTCCAGACGATGACGACGATAGTTGCCAGCATGAGACCAAGGAACGATAAAGAGCGCGTGGCTATTTCGCTGTTGCCGAATATTTTCATCCAAAAGTGGAGGAGGATGTAGTAGGCTGGTGGTTCAAATCCCAACTTGGGCAAGATTTCCCAAAGCGGTTTTTCCGCTGCCAAAATCGAAAAGGCCTCGTCCCGCCAGAGGCTCTGAGTAAAATACAATAGAGGGCTATGTTCGATAATCCAATTAAACATAAAAAGTAGCTTAGTAGCTTAGGAATTTCTAAGCCGCTCATCACTAAGCTTCCATGCTTCTTTTCTAATTATATCTTTTCTGTCACTCGATACTCCAGTCTTTTCCCAAGCATGAGGCGCGTATGGGCATCCAAGCCGGGGAGCGCTGAGAGAAAAAATGAAATGAAGGGTATCGTCAGCCACTGGAGATACAAAAACGGTAGTTTCCACGCGGCGAATTCTTTCGGTCGGGGCGGTTTAACGCGCCAGTCTATGAAAGCAACCACGAGAAGAAAAATAGATGATAACGTAAGGATTCCGGAGGATAATCGGGCAAGATTGTGACCTAGCACCGTTCGGGCAAACGCGGGGTTAATAAGCGGCGGTATTGCACTGCCGAGGGTTAGAATAAACCAGTTGGCCGGCCATAAAATGTGCTGCTCGAGTAGATGAATGACGCGGTGTAATCGATCGGAGAAGGGAATTTCATTATGGATGATTGCGCCACGGATGACAAAGGGAATGTCCGATACTCCCCAAGCCCATCGTTTGTACTGCTCGTACTGGTTTCGAAACGTTTGGAAAAATCCGTGGCCTTCCGCCGCATCTACTAAAACTGGCAAAAATATACCTTGCGTTCGTACTTTTTGGCCTTTGTGGAAATAGACTTTGAAGTGCATATGATAATCCTCTGGTATTACGTCCATACCCCAGTAACCGGCAGTAGCAGCGGTGGCAAGCGATACTGAGTAAGTAGAAAAATTAATGAATCGTGACGGTTGCGACAGTAGGGATAAATTCCAAATACTAGCGATGGTGTTAAAAACCTTGTTGGGCAAGGGAATACGCCAGATGTTGGAGTAGAAAAAGATAGCTCCTTGGTAAAAATGGCTTAATCGGTCAGGATCAGTCAGAAACGCAAACGAAACGTTTGAAAGATATTTGGGGTGGAGGAGCGCATCAGCATCGCAAGAAGTGACGATGACTTGTTCCAGTCTGATATGCCAGTGAGTGAGTTTTTTGACGATTTCTTTGGCTGCGTGGGCCATGTTCGAGGATTTTCCTGCAACTTCTCCGATGTGGAGGATATGCCTTGTGGTAAAAAACTTTCCAAATGAACCGCCAAATTCACTTCGTAGCTGCCGCTCGACCTCACGGGCTTGTGGGTCTTTATCCTCGGTTGCCAAAACGACAACAGTTCTCTCTTTGGGAAAATCCTGCTTCGTAAGATTAGTGAGCGTACGCCTTAGGATATGGATGGGCTCTTTATACTCTGGAATGACTATGACCTGCCAAAGCGACTCAAACCCACTGCATTCCTTGGCCCGGGCTAGCCAGTTGATCTTTACATGGGCAGAAAGTGTGAGGAACGATTTTATTGCGTTTATCGTAAGGGTTGCGGATTTATAGAACCAATAGACATCAAATGTGATGATAAGGTAGGCAACCAGAGCCGGGTGGGTAAAGGAAAGCCAGATGGGCATGGTGATGAGGAGCCAGGAGAATCCAGGAACAACAACTTCAAGAACCCTCCGTGTCTTGTTGGGGTAGCGTAAGAATATTTGGCGCATAAAGATAGGCTGATTATATCATCTCGCCGAAGAGAACTCTTGCGTTTTGCGTTGTTGTTGCCTCTACGGTTTTAACCGAAACTTTCTGTAAGTGGGCAATTGCATTGGCAATCAAGGGAATATATTTTGGCTCATTTCTTCTGCCGCGATGAGGAATCGGTGTCAAGTACGGGGCGTCGGTTTCCAGAAGAATCATTGATAAAGGAATGTGCGGCACAACTGTTTGAAGATGCTTGGAGTAGGTCATATTACCGTCGATGCCTACGAATAAGTTTCTTTTTTGTGTCATTCTGATATCAGCTAACCAACCAGAGAAACAATGGATTACCCCTCGGGGCATGGATTGGAGGCGATCCAACACATCAAAAAAATCTTCATACGCATCACGGCAGTGCATGATGACTGGGAGGTTGTTTTTGAGGGCTATTTCTAGTTGATCAGTAAAGAGCCTTTTTTGGGCATCCTTTTTCCCTTGAGCTTTTTCATTACCGTAGATGTGATAGTCAAGCCCGCACTCTCCAATGGCGACTATGGGCGGAACTGAAAACGGAGAACGCAGCAGAGAGAGATCAGGATTTTTTTGGGCCTCGTATGGATGGAAGCCGACAGATGCAAAGATGACCTTTGGGTGTTGTTGGGCAAGCGAAACGGCTTTTTTTGACGAAATAAGATCTGTTCCGGGACAGATAATTTTTTTTACTCCGGCTTTTTTTGCATTGCCGATGACCATGGCGCGATCCTCGTTAAAATGGGAGAACTGAATATGACAATGCGTATCGATATACATTAAAGAATGCGTGGAAATAACAACGTCTGCGGAGTAGGTATCAGTGCAGAAAACTGCTTGAGAATTTTTTGTGCTGTTTCCGGAAGAAACGGCTGAAGGATGGTGGCAATTTCGATAATCTGTTGTGTTGCCGTATTCAAAACGTCGGCCAATGCTTCATCCTTGAGTGTCCATGGTTGCTTTTCATCAATGAATTTATCCGTTTTCTTTATTTTTTCCCACACAAAAGCCAGCGCATCGTGGAACAGATATTCCTCCAGCGCCTTTCTGTATTTTCCAGTGTTTACTTCTCGAAACTCGATACTCGATACTTGATACTCGACTCCCTGTGTCAGTTTTGCCACTCTTGCTACCAAATTTCCCAAGCCGTTGGCCAAATCGGCGTTATACAGCTCCTTAAATCGGCGCTCGGAAAAGTCGCCGTCTTTGTAACTGGGGATTTCTCGGAGGAGATAGTACCGGAGCGCATCTGTGCCGTATTTATTTATTATTGCCAGAGGGTTAACAACGTTGCCCAGTGTCTTAGACATCTTTTGTCCGTCAACAGTTAAGTACCCATGGACAAAAAGCTCTTTAGGCAGTGGCAAATTAGCAGATTTAAGGATCGCGGGCCAGTAGACGGCGTGAAATCGGAGAATTCCTTTGCCAATGACCATGAGGTCAGCAGGTGCCCACAAAGAAAACTGTTTTTCGTTCCATCCCAGTCCGATACCGCTGTAATAAATATTAAGTGCGTCAAACCAGACGTACATAATTTGTGATTGATCGCCCGGGACCGGTACGCCCCACCCCTTGGCTCGCGCAATACTTCTTGAAATAGAAAAATCCTCCAGTCCGCGCCGGATAAAGCTTAACACCTCGTTTTCCCGGAACTGCGGAATTACTTTGAGCTTGTCTGATGTAATCAGGTTTTCAATAAACGCTTGATATTTAGAAAGCCGGAAAAAATAATTTTCCTCTGATACTTTTTCTAATTTTTGCCCCGGGTGTTCAATACATTCACCGTTTTTGTTGAGTTCATCCGGAGTATAGAATGATTCACAGCCAATACAATAGAGACCCTCGTAGGATTTTTTGTAGATGTCGCCGGATTTTAAACAAAGGCCCCAGAGTTTTTGTGATGAACGGTAATGGTGTTCTTTGTCTGAGCTGCGCTGCCAGACGTCGATGCCGACGTTTAGCTTTGCCACAAGCGCAAGGAAGGCATCAGAGTTTTTGTCACAAAATTTTTGGGTTGGAACGCCTGCTTTTTCCGCGGCCTGGACGATCTTGATGGCATTTTCATCTGCGCCACAGAGATAGCGCACATTTTTTCCAACAAGGATGTGGTAGCGCCTCACAACGTCCGCATAAACAAATTCCTGCGCATGCCCCACGTGGGGCAGCGCATTGACGTAGGGGATCGCGCTGTGGAGATAGAACTTAGCCATATCGCGATTTTACCTGCAGTAATACCTCTTCACAAGGATATCAAAGAAAGGAGGTGCACAAACAAATGCCATGGCGGCAATTTGTGCGCTTGACGGCATCCCCTTCTTCGACACATTTTACCCGTCGATAGGTTAATAGTCTTTTTCGATGTGGGCGAGCGCGCGCTTGAAGGGGTCGGCGTTGATAGTCCAGTTTCCCTTAAACGGATTATCGAGGTCCTCGACTAACTGGAGTACCATGGCAATGACAAAGCCAATGACGCCCACCACGAAGGCGTGGTACCAAACGCTGGCAAACGGCATGACAATAAACACCATGACTGCCGCAGCAGAGGTCGTGTAGAGGAAAAACTTCAAAAGAAATGGCAACCGGAGAAGGCACTGGGTGATGCGCTCGGTGCGCGTTTGGGAAAGGCCGCCGTAGCGGTTGATGATGTGATCGTAGACGATAGCGTCGTGATCGTCGTTAAACTTTATGTCGCGGATGACACCGGCGATTTTGCGAAAAGAGGCGCTTGACTCATTATTGCGCGTTCCGCCCCCAAGCTTCTGAAAGTTATCTTCAATGACGATTTTGGCATATGTTTCAATGACTTCCCGCATCCGGGCGGTGAGCTTGGCGTCCCGGAAGTAGAGCGTGAGCCTGAAGAGGCGCTCGAGACCCAAGGCCTCCTGGTCTATAAGGCTGGAGGTTTTGTTGTACTGTGCCCAGACTTCAAAGACGACAAAGGCTGCCATGATGCCGTAGAGGGTACCGAATACCGTCACAAACGCTCCGAGCCCGCCCACGTCCGATAAAAAGTTAGGCGTCTGCAACAGGCCACGTAGGATGATCGTGAGGATGACGACAGCGATGGTGACAAGAGCAGATTTTAGTATCACGTTTTTCATAGTCCTTTCGGGGATCTATTCCAGCATGCAGTCAACTCAACAAAAAATCAAGCCCCGAAAATTTCACTCTGCTTTTGTGTTATTCTTACTCTATGCGATTTTTTCGGACGGCTGAACTTCTCCAGACTCTCGCCGAGGTTTTCGGCAATCTCGCCGCCGGATGGTTTGGAAGCATTATTGTCTTCCCCGGCATTTGGTCAATTGTGGACCAGTCAGTTCTTCTACGTCAGTTGTTTTTCGCTTTTGCGTTTGGTACACTGTCCATACTTCTTTCGTCCAGGTTGCGAAAAGAGGCGCAATATGCCAATTAATATTCAAGATTTTTTTACCAGCGTCAATGTTGCCTATGCACTTCTCCTGATAGTATTTCTCCTCTTATGGATTGCGTTTTACCGCAAACCCACGAGTAAACACTCAAAATAAGTGATCTTTATTAAGTTCCGCGTAGGTCCGTGACTGTTTTTTTAAGTTCCGTGTTGGTTCCGCGTCTTTGATCCACTTTTCCGCCGAGAAACGGATTCTCGGCAAAAAAGTGCTGCGAGTTTGACGGCTCTCTGCAGTTCGGATATACTGCGTTTGCTATGAAAACGGCCATACTCACATATCGAACTATCATCCAAAAAGACGGCAAGTACTATCATGGCTTCGTGCCTGCGCTTCCTGGTTGTCACACGCAAGGTGTAACGATCGAGGAAACACAAGAAAATCTTCGTGAGGCGATTACCGGCTATCTCATATCTTTGAGAAAGCATCATGAACCTATTCCTCAAGAAGAGGGCTTCGAGTCGGTTGAAACGTTCGACCTCACGCGACTCTTTCCGGAGAAAAAAATTTTCTCCTATGCCTAAACTCCCCGTCATCTCTTCACGAAAATTTATCAAAGTTCTCAAAAAAGCCGGTTATACACTTGACCACACAGAAGGAAGTCATTTTGTTTTTTATCATCCGGTAAAGAAAATTCGGGTTTCCGTTCCGGTGCATCAAGGAAGAGACTTAGGTCAAGGCATTACCCTGACGCTTATCAAGGACGCGAAATTAACCCGCGACGAATTCCTCAAGCTTCTCTAAAAGCGCAAAGCAAATTCCACTTTTCCGCCCCGAAACGGCTTCGGGGCAAAAAAGTGCTGGCATCATCGTGGAGAAATTGGTTGTTTTTGTTTTCTCCTGACGATGCCAGGCACCCCGGACACAGTTGTTTACTATTCGCCGAAAATTTTACCTACAAAATCTGTTAACCTCTCACCAAGACCGCCCCTTTTTGATTCCTTTGCTTCTTTTGGTTTGTCAAAAAGTCCTCTCCACGTTAGTTCTCTAACTGTTTTTTGTAAATAATATCTTGACGGGAAACTATGATATCCACCTAGCCCCCACCTCATAAGCCAACTATTCGTCTTTTCGATTAGCTTTTGTGATTCTAATTCCTCTTTGAGAATCTGATCGATTTCAGCTACTATATACTGCCTTGCCAACATGACCGCATCTGTGTCATATTCTCTGGCTTTTTCCAAAAGTTTATTAAGATTATCGACTTTTTCTGTTGGCCCTTCATTTGCTTTATGTGCTGCGTCATGCTCCGCATTGGCCTTCCGTGCGATCTCTTTTTCTATATCAGGATCGAATGCTTTAAGCGCATCGGGTGACAAACCTAAAACATAAGCATTATTTATCCATTCATTTTTTCTTTTCTGCATAGCATCAATTGCTGTATCAATCGCACCATCGGTATTATGGTGGTACCAAATTTCCGGATAGCCAAGCCTATTTTCCATTGACATAATTTTTTCACCTCCCTCGAGAAATAATATAAAAATCACTAATTTTTGTGTTTTTACTCCACTTTCCCGCCCCGAATCTGTTTCGGGGCAAAAAAATGCTGGCATCATCGTGGAGAAATTGGTTGTTTTTGTTTTCTCCTGACGATGCCAG
>CAZUOM010000011.1:0-246 GCA_964621305.1 uncultured Gammaproteobacteria bacterium
CAGTTGGCCCTGCTTGTCCAGTAGCTCCAGTAGACCCCGTGTATCCAGTTGGCCCTGCAAATCCAGTCGTTCCAGTCGTTCCAGTTGGCCCTGCAAATCCAGTCGTTCCAGTCGTTCCAGTTGGCCCTGCAGCACCAGTTGTTCCTGTTGATCCAGTTCCGCCTGTTGGTCCAGCGCTTCCAGCTGTGCCAGTTGCTCCCGACGAGCCTGTTGGTCCGGCCTGTCCAGTTGCTCCAGTTGAGCCTG
>CAZUOM010000011.1:346-8151 GCA_964621305.1 uncultured Gammaproteobacteria bacterium
TTGGTCCGGCCTGTCCAGTTGCTCCAGTTGAGCCTGTTAAGCCTGTTGAGCCGGTACTTCCAGTAGTTCCCGTTGGACCTGGGCCTCCAGATCCTGTTGCTCCGGTTGAGCCCGTTGGTCCGGCCTGACCAGTGGCGCCCGACGATCCCGTTGGTCCGGCCTGTCCAGTTGCTCCAGTTGAGCCTGTTAAGCCTGTTGAGCCGGTTGACCCAGTCGGCCCAAATGCACCAGCTCCTCCCGTGGCTCCTGTTGATCCGCTTGGGCCAGTTCCACCAGATGGTCCAGTTACTCCGTGGTTTCCCGTAGGTCCATCCACACCACGATTTCCTGTTCCTCCGGTCGGACCAAGTGCTCCAGATCCGCCAGTAGGTCCAGATGAACC
This sequence comes from uncultured Gammaproteobacteria bacterium, assembly GCA_964621305.1. Classification (GTDB taxonomy): domain Bacteria; phylum Patescibacteriota; class Microgenomatia; order UBA10105; family UBA927; genus JAGVFE01. The sequence continues at coordinate 729 of CAZUOM010000011.1, forward strand.
GATTGCTCCAGTTGCTCCGATCAGACCAGGAGCTCCGTCCAGTCCAATTGGTCCGGTTGGCCCGGTTGGTCCTTGCTGTCCAGCTAGGCCGGTAGGGCCGGTAGCTCCAATGACTCCCCGAGTAGCTGCTTGATTAGTTTGTCCAGGTAATCCGATGGTTCCGCCAGATGGTTTTTGGCCCGCTTGTACAGGCGTTGTTGCTTGTTGACCACTTTGAAAGCCGGATATTTGAAAAAAAATGACTGCAGAGGAAAGAAACAGAAGAAGGATTGCAGCAACTATGACAAACGGATTAAGTAACTTTTTGGTCCAAGACGGTTTTGGACCATCTGCGCGATACAAATCGTCAGTGGACAAATTTGGCAACATGATAGTAGATGCTTGCGATTGAGACCCCTGTTCCTTTTGCATTGGTTCTATCTCGTGAGGAAGAGGTGGAAATGGGGAGGGTGGCAAATTATCAGATCGTTCTGGCGTCAGTATTACCGTAGGTGAGGGGGAGAGTGGAATCTGCGAAAGTGATTTTTGTGGTATTAATTGATCTTTTGATATAGATATATCTTTTTCTTCTTTTTCTTTTTTCGTTGCAGAGCCATCAGTAATGAGCAGGGGTGCCGCTTTGAGGCTTTTTGGGGTAAATTTTATTTCACTTGGCTTTTCTATTTCATTGCCTATGTGTTTAGGAAGGTTTTTTACAAACTGCGCCGGATTTAGTTCCACCCAACCATTTACTAGAGCACACCGAAAGAACATTCGTAATGTTGCGAGCCTGCGGTTTATCGTAGTTGCCGGTACGTGTGTTGTAACAAACGACCGTTTATAACTGTTCAAAAGCTCCGGTGTGGCCAATTTTAAATATTCAGACGGCGTTGTGACACTTGAAAGTCTATTTATTGAGATGGTTGTAACGAGCCAATGTTCAAATTTCCGTAGATCAGCAAGATAGTTCTTGATTGTGACGCGAGATGAATTTTGCTTGATTAGAAAATCACGAAAAGTGGATTCAAAATGTTGCTGATAATTGAGGATATTAGACAGGATTCCAGGCTGCATAGGGTTTTAAGAGGGTGCCCCTGTGGGCTTTGAGATTAGATTATTAGATATATTCCATTGGGTTATATTTCGCATACATTATTTATTCTATAGATAATAACGCATGTCAAGGAGAAAAATGATCTAGTTAAGGTATAGTTGGAACTGATGGTAAAATAACAGAAATTACATGAGTAAGTTTAAAAAGACCATATTTCACGAATTTCCGCATAATATATTTAACTGACCTTATAATATCAATAGATATCATTATTTAGTATTCTTTAAATGATATGTTAAGATATTCTTTTTCATTTTTTTTAAAGTACCTATCTTTTCCAAAACTTATCCACTCTCTAGGAGATCTTGTTAGTATGCTGTAAGAATTAAAGAAGCATTATAGTAATTTTAATAAGATACCTATAGTATATACTTAATTAACCAATTTTATTATGCCTTCGCGAAGAATAATAATTCTCTAAATATTAAAAGATTTAAAGAGTTAATGCGTTAAGTGGATAGCACTCATATCAATAGAGTGCTATGTACAAATTAAGTTGTTGTAGTGGTCCAAGAAGAGCCACTTGTATTCTTCCATTCCTACGTTATACTAATGCCTATATATGAAGAAAGGCCAAATTGAGCAACGACATGATAAAAGTAGTAGATATGATCATAGAGAAATTGAGACACGATGGAAAGACTTGTGGATTAAATACGGCCTAGATATGGTTCAAATAAATGGTGTTAAGAAACCATTTTACAACCTTATGATGTTTCCATACCCATCGGCAGAAGGTCTGCACGTGGGTAACATGTATGCATTCACTGGTAGCGATATCTATGGTCGTTTCAAGCGGATGCAAGGCTACGATGTATTTGAGCCTATCGGTTTGGATGGCTTTGGTATTCATAGTGAGAACTATGCTTTAAAGATCAATACGCATCCGATGGATCAGGCTTTCGTATCTCAAAAACGTTTCTATAAACAACTACATAGTATTGGTGCGATGTATGATTGGTCACGGACGGTCGAAACATATGATCCGGACTACTACCGCTGGACACAGTGGATTTTTGTGCAGATGTTTAAACATGGGCTCGCTTTTCGGGAAAAAGCTCAGGTCAATTGGTGTCCCTCGTGTAGAACGGTTCTTGCTGATGAACAGGTCATTGAGGGTACATGTGAGCGGTGCGGTAATTTGGTGTCTAATCGATTGTTAGAGCAGTGGTTTTTTAGAATTACCGCATATGCGGGAAAACTTTTGGATAATATTAGTGGCTCCGCCCGAGGCGGAGTAAATCTCGACTGGGCTAAAAAAGTAAAAATCGCCCAAGAGAGATGGATTGGAAAAAAAGAAGGCACAAAGATTAAATTTGGTCAAATAGAGGTTTTTACGACCAGGCCGGATACGATTTACGGCGCTACATTTGTTGTATTGTCTCCCGACCACGAGCTCGCTGGTAAGGTTCGCACAGTTTTCAATCCGGCAACGAAAAAGGAAATTCCGGTGTTTGTTGACGAGTATGTCTTGGGAGAGGTAGGCACTGGAGCCATCATGGGTGTTCCGGCCTACGATGAGCGTGACATGGCGTTTGCAAAACGTATGGGCCTTCCGGTCGTTCGGGCAAAACTGACAAACAAGGTCTTTGGGGAAAAAATGGTTACTTATCACCTCCGTGACTGGCTTATTTCGCGCCAGCGGTACTGGGGGCCGCCGATACCCATGATATTTTGTCAATCCTGTAAGGAAAAAGGCAGGGGAGAGCAGGATAGCATGCTTGGCTGGTGGGCGGTTCCCGAGAAAGACCTTCCGGTCATTCTTCCTAGGATTGAAGATTACAAACCCGGCGACGATGGGGTGGCGCCGCTTGCAAAGCATAAAGAATTTTATGAGACAGTCTGTTCAGGATGCGGCGGGAAAGCTGTTCGAGAAACAGATGTTTCTGATACTTTTCTTGATAGTTCGTGGTATTTCCTGCGGTATCCATCTGTCGGCCTTGACCGCGGTCGACTACCCTGGGATCCCGCCATTACCAAAAAATGGTTGCCCGTTCACATGTATACTGGCGGGGCAGAGCACTCGGTTTTGCATCTTCTCTATAGCCGGTTCGTAACCATGGCACTCAAAGACATGGGCTTTATAGATTTTGAAGAGCCGTTTACCCGTTTTTACGCACACGGCCTGGTTATCAAAGACGGCGCCAAAATGAGCAAATCAAAAGGCAACGTAGTAAATCCTGATGAATATATTGAAAAATACGGCGTTGACGCCCTGCGACTCTACTTAATGTTTACGGGTCCCTACGATGCTGGCGGCGATTTCCGCGACAGCGCCATGGAGGGGATGAGCCGTTGGGTCGGAAGAGTTTGGCGGATGGCTCTAAAATCTATCAATCAGCACTCTAATCAATCGAGTGCTAAGATCCAAACAGCTCTCCAGCGCTTGATAAAAAAGGTAGGGGATGATCTTGAACGCCGGCGGTACAATACAGCCATAGCCGCTATGATGGAATTTACAAACCTCGTTGCTGATGAAAAAGGGGCTTTAGGGCGGGGCGCCTTAAGAGAGTTTGCAATGCTATTGGCGCCCTTTGCACCGTTTCTGGCCGAGGAGATTTATCAGAAAATAGAACGTCGTAACGGATTGGAAGACAAGACGGACTCCGTCCATCTCCAGCCTTGGCCCAAATTTGATCCAGATTCAATTCGGGACGAATTTGTCGCAATCATCGTTCAGGTCAACGGCAAACACCGCGACACCATAACAGTGCAAAGTGCAAAGTGCAAAGTGCAAAGTGAGATAGAAAAGGCTGCCCGCGCGAGCGAAAAAGTCAACAAATATCTGGCTAATGGTGCGGTCAAAAAAATCATCTTTGTCCCTGGCCGCCTAATGAATTTTGTTGTAGGTTAGATACTTTGTTCTAAGTTGCGGAATATCTGCGAACGCCATAAATTTTTTGATAGCGCCAGTCGCAGGTGAATTGGCTAAGAGTCCAAAGGGTTACGCCCTCCGCGAATTTTGAATGTAGAAACACTGGTTGGTTTTCGTAGTTTCCCACAAACATCGCAATATGAAGTCGACTTTTATCTTCTAAATCCTGTGGGCCAAAAAGAACAATGTCAAACATATTAAAAGTATTATTTTCTATATTTACAGGTAGAAATAATGGACTTTTGTTTTGAAATAGCTCCAACGATCTTATCTCTTGTGAAAGCTTCACTCCGTAAACAACGTCCCATACATGGTGAAATAATGCTTGACAGTTTAGTCCATCTTCGATGTTTCGACCGTTGAATTGGGCTGGACCAACGTCATAGTTATAAGGCATTTTTAGTAAATGCCAGATGTGTCTTTTAATTTTCGGGGAGAGGGAATGAAGTTCGTTAAAAAGAATCATCTTTCGAATAAAACGTATTGTGGATTTTGCTTCAGATTGGCTGATTTTTTCGATTATTGGCATAGGTTATATAAAAAACTACGTTGGAATATCAAAGATTATGTGGTCTAATAGATCTAATGGTTTTCTCAGACGTAACAGTTGATGAGTCAAAGAGGAGTACAACTGACTGGCAAGCGCTCAAATTCCCAGCTTTATTAGGCTTGGCCAGTGTGGTTTTTATTATAATTTCTCTAGTTCTTCTCGTCAAATCAACTCAAACAGCCACACCGATCCAGTTTTCTTCGGCGGCGTCTAATAGCGGCGCTTTGGGCCAGGGGACAAGCCAAATCACCATCGACATCCAGGGTGCCGTGGCGCATCCCGGCGTCTATGACCTGCCTGAAGGCAGCAGAGTAGAGTATGCTATTGTAGCAGCCGGCGGCCTGACAGGAGAGGCAGATTTTGAAAGAATCGCAAGAGAGATAAATCGGGCAAGTAAGATCTCTGACGGAGCGAAACTGTATATCCCCAGAAAAAATGATTCTTATATTGTGCGACGTGATTCAGCCTCCAATCCATCTAGTCCCTCTCATCTTTCTACCGTATCCGTGAACGCCGCCAGCCAATCTCAGCTTGAAGCGCTTTCCGGCGTGGGCCCGGTGACCGCCCAAAAAATCATTACTCGTCGGCCGTACCAGGTTCTTGAAGAGTTGGTAACGAAAAAGGCAATGAGTGGCTCCTTGTTTGAAAAATTAAAAGACCAACTGACGCTTTGATTCTGGAAAGGCCTCTCCTTGCCTTGCAAGGTGAGGCCTTATAAAAGCTATGTCCGTCGCATCACTGACCCAAGTTTTGCAAACTCTTCTGCCAGAACCACACGCGGGACTCCTTGCCGGCATTTTGTTTGGCACGAAGGCGACATTGTCAAGAGAACTGGTGCAAGCATTTATAACAACGGGCACGATTCACGTAGTCGCACTATCCGGCATGAACATCAGTATACTTGCTGGAGTTGTCTCCAGTTCTCTCCTCTGGTTATTTAGCAGACGAACTGTTAGTCTGCTAACTATCATCCTTATTGCGTGGTTCGTTTGGTTCGTTGGGTTTTCACCGAGCGTTGTTCGGGCCGCCATTATGGGAAATTTGTCTTTGATTGCGGTGATTTTTGGCCGGCAAAATTGGGCGCTCCTCTCACTTATTTTAGCAGTCAGCATTATGTTATTGCTAAATCCACTTTGGATCACTGACCTTGGATTTCAACTTTCGGCATTGGCGACCCTTGGAATTATTTTATTTGGAGCAAAATCACAGGCTAAAAAGAAACCACTACTAATTGGCTTAGTTTCAGACGAACTGCGTATTACTCTGGCGGCCCAGGCGCTGACTATTCCGCTTATTTTTTTTCACTTCCATCGCGTCTCAGTTATTTCACCAGTTACAAATCTTCTCATTGGCTGGACCATGGCGCCCATCATGATTTTAGGTTGGATTGCAGCAGCTCTCGGGAGTCTCTTCCAACCACTCGGCCAGCTAGTCGCCTACCCGACCTGGGCGCTGTTGCAATTTGTAATTTTTGCCGTTGAAGTCACAAGTAAAATTCCACTGGCAAGTATAGAGCTCTAAGTGCGGAAATAATGAAGAAATAATCGTCAAGTAGTTTTATCTATAAGTTTGATTGAATGATTTAGATCATTTAATCAGTTTACTGTCACAAAGAATGTGTGAACAATTTTTGAATATAAATTCTTAAATTATGTTTTCCTTAAAGAAGGGTTATTTTTTCGTCGGTATTGCTACAGGCCTTATACTACTTTTCAGTTTTCTTGCCTCTTTACCTGACGCAAAACTGCATATTGTTTTTTGTGACGTGGGTCATGGAGATGCGGTCTATGTTCGGTTCCCCGATGGCAGGGATATGCTCGTTGATGGTGGACCCAACAACAAAGTCCTTGGCTGTCTAGGCAAACACATGCCGTTTTGGGACAGGCATATTAATTTGGTCATTATGACTCATCCCCAGAGAGATCACATGCAGGGCTTGATTTCCGTTTTGGATCGATATGGCTTGGACTACTTTGTCAGAAGCGATGTAGACAACTCAACGGAAGGCTACCAGAAGCTTCTGGATGTTGTTTCTCGCAAAAAAATTCCTGTAAAATTTGTGACGGCCGGAGAGAAAATCGAAGTCGGATCTACTTCCCTCTCGGTTGTCTGGCCATCACCAGAACAAATTGCAAACTTCAAAAGGACTCTCCTTGCAGCTTCGCAAGGAGAGTCCTTACGAAGCTCGGTCCTTGGTGTCCAGTCCACCTCCAACCTCAACGATGGGAGCATTGTGTTTTGGCTCCGGTACGGCTCATTTGATGCCCTGCTCACCGGCGATGCCGACACGCGGGTTGAACAAAACTATAGAAATACTAAATTAGCAGATGAAGTAGTTGAAGTGCTAAAGGTTCCACACCACGGATCAAAGACCGGAATTACCGATGAATTTATTCAATGGCTTCGTCCCAAGCTTGCAGTTATATCTGTCGGCAAAAACTCTTACGGCCACCCTAATGGAGCAATACTAGCAATGCTGGCAAGACTAGGGATACAAGTAAAAAGAACCGATCAGGAAGGGGACATTGAAATCACTAGCGATGGAAAAAATTGGAATATTCTGGATTAACGTTCATCTAAAAACCGCGCAAGCGGTTGTGCTGCGTCAATAAGACTAGTTAGTTCGTTCCGAACAGCATTGCGGTCTCTGTCATCGCCTGTCTTTGCTCTCCACCGCAAAACCGCAATTGCAGGGTTCTCATCTGTTGAGTGCGGATACATTTGGCGCATGGCCTGCCTATGTCGTTCCGCTAGCCGGGTTGAGGCTGTAGAGTTTACGCCAATGACTGTCATGTTTGTACGTATGACCACAAAGTCGATCAGCAGGCCGTCCAGGGCGCTATATCTCGGGACGTAGGACCAGCCGGCAATTACTCCATCAGAATGGAGATCGTTTAAGAGCTCT
>CAZUOM010000012.1:0-3371 GCA_964621305.1 uncultured Gammaproteobacteria bacterium
ATACCCGTGCACCGACCAAAAGGCTACCCGCACAGCAAAGGACTAAGAACCTGCCGCCCATGCGAATGAGAAAAATACTCCACGCCGCACCACACCCAACGACTCAAGTGAGCCGCCGCGCAACGACGCGGACTAAATCAGCGAACGCTATTTGCGGTCGGCTCCAATGGCTGTTGGGTACGGCAACCCGTTTTCCCTATGGCCAAAAGACCACTTTTTTTCTCACTCTTGCGCCATGAATCGGCAGATTATCTAAACCGACGATACCCGCGAACAGATCAAAAGGCCACCCGCACAGCAACCAACTCCAGTTAATTGTTGGGCACCACAGTAATATTGTAAGACCTGATACTGTCCCTTACACGATGTTAAAAGTATAATGACCACCCCAGAGAAAGCATTGTTGTCTTCAAATCTACAGAGGAATTTGTAGAAGCCGTGCCTGTACCCTCGGAACTGTCAAGATCTCCGGTAACATACAAAATGCCAGCACTGATACCAAAGTTCGGCTTAATTAGATATTTCATGCCAAATTCAAGATAAAATGGAGTTCCATCCACCTCTGTTTTATCTGTAATAACTCCGTTGGCTTCCGTCTCATCACTCGCATCAACAAGCAATAGGCCACCCCCTACATACGGCAGGGTCTGACCGGTTCCTGTAAAGTGTTTCATTACCCCAATGCCAATATTCATTGTCTCGCTAGTCTCTTTTACCTTAGAGTTAGGGTTGGCCTTGGATTTCGACTCAGCTTCCACATCAGACTTTGCAAATGTTCCAACGACCGACAAGCCATCTGCAACAAAATACCCCACACGGGCAGAAAGAGGCGTAACTTGTGGTGTGCCATGTACCGAAACAGCCCCAAAAGTGGTTACAAGAGTACTAAACGGCACAAGACTAAGCTCCACTGTACCTTTTGACATTGTGCTTTCCGCAAAACAGGTACCGCTAATGCCTATTCCAAAAACCACAACAAAAACAACTGTCAACCATTTTAAGGACTTCTTCATTCTTATCTCCTTTCTTTTTATTTGACTGGCACAGCCACACAAAACCCAACGAAAAACTAAGCCGGCCGCGAAACGACACCGCCTAAAACCAAACACGCTATTTGCGGTCGGCTTCAGTGGCTGGTTGGGCGTAAACGGCAATTAGGCACCACAATCCCCAGCAGCTGACATTGTGTCATCTGCTGCCGATTTTGCCTTCCTCATGTAATTAATCGCTTCATTAAAATCATCCGAGCGGTATGCCTTGCGAGCATAGCTGTAGGCATCATCTGCATAACTATGTGCGTCATCGCAACCGCACTCCTCTGCCGCCGACATCGCGTCTTCAGAGGCAGACATGGCTTTTTTTGCGTAGGAATGGACATCATCAAGAGTATCTGCGTTATATCCCTTCTTGGCATAGGAGTACGCATCATCTGCATATGAATATACAGACGAACAATCAGCGAGTACTACTTGGGGGGAAAGAATGCCTAGCAAAACAACTAAAAGTCTCAAACGGGTTGATTGGGCGGCTGATTCTGTAAGGCTTGTCAAAATCTAGTGCTCCTTTCGTGCATAAGCATGGCGAACCGTTGTATTGATGAAGGAGTTCAGTCCTTGGCCGTTGCGTGCCAGTTGCTTCATATGTTCGATATTTTCCTGACCTGCACTTGCATACGTGTACAGATAAAAAGAGCCGTCAGAAAACTGTACCCTAATGAAGTCTGGACCACTCTCATACGCCACAACACCAGAGTCACCACCCACGTTTCTATAGCGTTCCATCCCCTTCCCTCCGCAATTGTTATTGGACTCGAAAATTATTTCCCAAATGGATCCTTTAGACCCTTCTTACCGGTATATGGATTATAATTTTCTTTCGTGCTCCAATTGTTCAATTTGGACCTGTCAGGGTTTGTTTTCCTGTGAGGCGCAACATATGTACCGCTTTTCTTTGTGTACCCTCTTACACGATGAGAGGACTTGGCATAAGTTTCACTGATTGAAATCCCCAACATAAGGAATGCGGACAACACCGCCACCATCATCATCTTCATAATTTCATCCTCCTTTTAGGCTTTTAGCCCAACGATAAGCTAAGCCGACCGCGAACCGACGCGGACTAAATCAGCGAACGCTTTTTGCGGTCGGCTTGAGCGCTGGTTGGAAAGTCAATAGTAAAGATTTGACCCCAAGTTTCACCACGGTATCAAAAACCGCCCGCACGGTCACCTCGCCATACTGCCCGGTCAACTTAATCAACGTCTTGTCGTCCGGCACTTTCCCAGACAAAGGAGCAAATCTTACCACTCCTCACACAAAAAACCAACCTTCTCGAAAAAATAGATGCGTTTTTCACCGGAAACTAATTAGGGTACAACTTTGACTAGCCTTCTTGAGTTGGCTTCGATATACCATAGATCATCATTTGCATTTGTCAGCCCCTGAATATTAGATGAAGGGAGGTTTGTGACTGATAATTCGAAACCCGCAAGTGAAATATTGACGAGTTTATTTGTGACTGAATTGCCGGAATAAATTGTAGATATAAACCATAAGCTATTATTTTTATATGTCAAACCATCGATATAATAGGTGGTCGTTTTATAAACTGTACCTAATGAGCTTCCAGTATTTGGATCAATTTTGTAAATCGTGCTTCCCAATACACCAGTATTGGGGTTATTGATAGACTCTGCATAGTACAAATTTTGCCCCTCCCAGGCAAGGCCACCTGGATTATGAGCAGCAGAGCTTGAGATAGCTGGGACGGACGAAATTATAGAACCATCAATCTTTGATATTTTAATTATTTGTTCACTTCCGCTCAGATAATCCGTCAACCATATATTGGAACCATCAAAAGAGAGGTTTTTTGTCCATTGCGAGGGAGATGGGATGCTGCCTCGTACCAGACCGGTACTTTTATCATATTTATAAATAATATTAATGTTTGAACCCTGGGCATAATTGGATACTAATAGATATTGACCATCATACGTAACACCCGAAGGCCAATATCCGGAGGTGCGAAATTCGTTTGACAAGTTGATCGTATACGTCGTAATATCGCTGCCCGTGCTCGGCGTCGGACCTTCACTGTCTCCTCCGCACCCACCGAGACTAACTGCAAAAATAATACATACCACAGCCCACGCGATGATCTTCCTCATCTCTGTTTCTCCCATCTTGCGCCATTAATCGGCGACTCATCTGAACCGATTATACCCGTGAACCAACCCCAAGGAGACTTACACAGGCAAATGGCTCAAAGCATTTTGCGGGGGCTCACCATAAAAATGCTCTGCGCCGACCCGCTTCCCAACGACCAAACTGAGCCGACCGCGAAACGATGCGGACTCAATCATCGAACGC
>CAZUOM010000013.1:0-3028 GCA_964621305.1 uncultured Gammaproteobacteria bacterium
TTTGGACCTTCCTGGGAGGGGTCCCGCCTATCCGAGGGTTAATGCTATCAGGTCTTGAAATATCACATGCCTAGCCCAACCAGGTACTGAACACGGACGCGCAAAAACCGCGCGCCGGTTAGCTTAGTCGTTGGGGGTATGGCATGGCTAATGGCTTATGAAAGTTGTTTATTTGTGCTGTGTGGGTACGTTATGTATGATGTCCTCTACATTGGCTTACGCTGATTTGCCTCTGACCGTTGAAGACCTGATTACTGATAAAGGAAAGGTCAAACTGGAGATGTCGTTTTCTTATGCCAATAGCAATCTTCAAGGCGTGGCGACTGCTGAGCCAATCACAATTCAGACTGGCGAAACCTCTTTTGTGACATTACCCGCCTTGGTGGGTGATGGCCAAAAAAACAACGACACGATGGTCGCCACACTCGGTTTGCGCTATGGCATTACTGGCAAAGCAGAAGCGTATACCCGAGCGAGCTTTTTATACACTGAAACACGCACAAATAATCTGGGCAGCCTATCCGGTGATACAGACAGCCGTTTTGCCGATGCGTGGGTGGGCATCAATTACCAATTCAAACAAGACAATGACACGCCTGCCTTGCTGGGTTTTACCGAAGTCGCCCTGCGCGAAAAATATACAAAAGACAGCAGATCATTGAAGTCTTGGATGGCCGGTATCACTGCTTATAAAGCCATTGACCCGATTGTGTTTTCGTTGACGGCGGGATACCGCCTGAATCAACATCGTCAGGATGGCAACGTCAATCTGAAGCCGGGGAACCTCCTTTTTTTGAACCCGTCCGTGGCGTTCGCCGTTAATGATCGTATTACGTTAACGACTGGCTCGCAATGGACAAGCCGCCATGCCGACCGGTTTGGTGGCAAGGCACAATCTTTTCGCCGCACGAGTACGGACTTGCTGATGGGTGTTGGTTATGGGATTTCAAAGAAAAGTACACTCAACTTTACTTTCAAACAAAATGCATCAGGCCAAGATGGGGCCGACCTGAGGCTGACCTATCTGCATACATTTTGATATGCGGATAGATTGTAAAAGTGCCCCTATTTATGGTTACATCAAGGAAGGAGATCACAATGAAGCTTGTAAAAAGTCTGTTTGTGGTGATTGCGTTGAGTGTGGCAGCAGTGATGCCCGCGTTTGCCAATGAGGGTTTGCCGTCAACGGAGCCAGCATTGCAGGAGGGTCTGACGGATGCCGGCTTGGTTTTTGAGACCGATGCCCAGCCGATGCAGGTAGCCAGCCTGTCTCTCCAAGAAATGGAGGAGACGAAAGGGGCGTGGGTCTGGACTGCTGCAGGTATCGCAGCGGGCTCATCGTGGCAAATGTACCAATACTACCGCAATACATCGCCCTATCACAGAACAGCGTGGGGGTATGCAGGAGCGGCAGGGGCAGGTGCATTGCTTGGGGCTAGAACTTCGGTATACGGTCTTGCGGGATGGGGAGCAAAGGCCTATGGTTTTGGTCCCGGCGCTGCCATGAGTGGTGCCTATTGGTACTTTAGATAGGTAGTTAATTGCCCACTTCTTTTCTCCAGTCATTATTAAGGAGGTTGCAGAGGGTGCCGTTTATAGTAGCGACGCCCTCTGCATATTAACCTGATGTATGGCCCCGCGTCTATTCTATATTTGCTTTTGGTAGATATACTTTATTTTCTTGAAAAAAAGAAAAAACTTCCACTTATTACGCTCTTTTTCTATATATTGTTGTATGTCCTATCCGTAGACATAATTGATATGTATGTTTTCAAAACACCGCATTATTTAACACCTGCAGAACAGATATTAATTCCGGTTTGTTTGTCATTTTTTACTGTCTACTCGATAAAAATAATAAGAGATTTTGAAAAAAAAGATCAAGAAAAAAAGAAAGGTCAAACAATTTCAACATGGGAATAAGCATTGGATCGTTTCTCGTGCCTTTTAGTTTTCTTTGTGGAATTATTGGAATGAAACTTGCGGGGTACTTTTTGTTTGACTGTGCTCGTACCTCTGACTTTCTTTATAGTCATAGTGATTTCATAAAAAGTTTATTGGTTGGTGTTTTTTTTCTTTCCTTTATGGTAGTAGGCATATTTCTATTCGACCTGATTTTTAATGTTGTTCCTTGGAAATAATAAAGGTAATACCATGGGGGTCTCCAATGCTGTCGCGTTGTTTTAATGGCATTATTTACTTCGTCGGTTTCCTATTGGTCACTGTGATCGCCCGAGCAGAAACAGCCATTGAAAGCGGTTCAGCCATTCTTATAACCCAAACCCTCATAGGAACCGTACCAGTTCAATCATGGAAAGAACGGCGGGATGCCCATATCGTGAAACAGGATTTGGATTACTCCTGTGGCGCGGCCTCGCTTGCGACGTTGCTCAACGAATTTTACGGTCAGACCGTAACCGAAGAGGCGTTGCTTAAGGCGATGGATAAAGGGGACATGCGCGCTTTCTTTCGCGACATGGAACGAGCCTTGCCTCAGTTTGGTTTCCGCGCAGCAGGTTATGCCACCTCTTACGAACAACTGACCAAACTCAAAATTCCCGTAGTGGTCTATCTTAAACATCGCAAGGACGATCATTTTTCTGTCTTGCGTGGCATCGACGCAAACACGGTCTGGTTGGCCGATCCTTCTCTGGGGAATAGGACTTACAGCAAAGCGCAGTTTCTTGATATGTGGGAAACGCGCAAGGGGAATCAAGACAACAGCGACCTCAAAGGCAAGATATTGGCCGTGTTGCCAAACAAGACAGATATTGTCACCGACGAAGATTTCTTGAGCAAATCACCAAAGCGGCAAACTGCAGGGGCTGTTGAGCAATTGGCTATACGTCCTTGGCCGTAAAAGGGAATGGGGTCATGAAGTATCACATACTGAATGAGGAGGGTCTTGCGATATCACCAGCGTGGCCCAACAATTGGTTGCAGCGGACTCGCTACGCTCGCCGCTGAACCGGGTCGTTGGGTGTCATCACTCGTATTGGAGGAACCGCATGAAGCAGTGGGTAGGTCG
>CAZUOM010000014.1:0-2556 GCA_964621305.1 uncultured Gammaproteobacteria bacterium
AGGGCAACTTCACTAACGGGCCCGATTCTATTATAGCGGTTTGATATCTGTCAAGGTTTTTTTGCTGTACCCCGTCTAATCTTTTGGCCAGTACTCGAAAGGGGTCATAAGGGGGATTACAACAGACGGTATTATGGATATTACTTCGGACATCCTCGACGCGATAAGATGGACCCCATTATCTAGACAATGGGGTCCATCTTAGTTTTATAAAAGGTTCTATAAAAGAATTAATGATGGCAGATAAAAAAGAAAAAACAATCGGTTTTAGGCAGATTTTTTAAGTTTATAGCACAGTGGGATATTGTTTTGAACGATTTTGTCCGATTTGAACAATTGATTCAAACATCTTTTGTGGTATGGTCCTATTGTTACTTTCCATCGCGTTTTCAAAACGTGGTTGAGGTTAACGTCTGGCTAATGAAAGGGTTATATCAAAGCCACTAAAAAAGAAGGGAGAAAATAGAGACATGACCAGGTACCGTTTTATTACATGGTTCTTTCGCGTTTTGTTTTGGATGGCAACAAGCCTTCTTCCGTCGCTGCCGATATCCGCATGGGCCGCGCCTCAAGACTTAGACGAATTGAATATGCGCAAATCCAGGTTGCCGGACATTATTCCACAGGACACGTTAGATAATATGTTGTTGGGCTGGCAAAAAACTTTGATGCCTATTTTGGAAAACGAAAAAAATCATTACTACTGGCAACCCGAGACGCTAAATTATTACGACACGAACACAAACGCTGAGGTGTGGAAGATGACGAATACGCCTCTGGGCGCGCATTACACGCAAGATATAAGCGCAAGTCATTGGAGCGCCGATGGAAATCGAGTGATGTTTCACTCCAATCGACCCACCGCGCTTTTCAGTCGTCCTTGTAGGGGTGCTAGGATCTGGATGATCACCAATAGTGATGGCTCACAGTTACGCCCCGCCAATGGCGCGGCAAATCGCAACTCGGACTGGGATGTGTATGTGATGTGGTCGCCTTTGCTTCGCGATACCTTCTATCAAGTTGGCACAAATGATTGCCTATCCGGAATCCTCCACGGTGATTTTTATCGAAATGTGGTGTCAGATAATATTGTTACCCGAAATTTACTCTTTTCGCTTCCTGGAGGCACCACCCGTACGACGGTGAAGAATGGTATCTCTGGTGACGGCAAAAAAGTCATTTTATACGAGAACCGCTATCCCAATCTTCTGGATAGTAGGTTCCACGTAGGTACCGTGTATCCTACGGCCGGCTACAACGCCACGTATAGTGCCAATGGCCGTAGGACAAATGCACTGAATCTCGATTTTTACTGGGGCAACAGCGGAACCGGTGATCTACCAAGATGCGGTGGGAATAATTGGTGTGGCTATCACGCTAATTTTTTGAGTGGCGCAGAAACCGGCGCTGATGGTGTTTGGCATTATATCATGCCCGACAATACAAATGGGTCTTGGTGGCGAACGCGTCTAACGGGCAGCGGCGAGAACGGTGCACCGCGGCACCGGAGTAGCCGGACCCCGCCTTACCAGTGGGGCGGACAGGTTGAGCCCGTCAATACGGTTACCAACGGCACCCGTGATCCTTGGTGCACTGAAAACCCTCCGGATACGGAATGCATGGATTACCCGAGCCATTTTGCGTCGGACTGATGGGGGCGTTATAGCGTGTCTACGCGCCCCAGTACGTCTCCCAGAGGTGTCGCTATTTCAGACCACCGTACGCATAATTATGTGCGAGTGTTTGGAAATGAATTTCGTCACTCTCCACATTACGACTGGAGTGCGTTTTCCGATTGGAGTGTTACGGGCGATTTCAACACGGGTACCCCTCTGACCGACAAAATCTTCAGACAAAACTTCCGAGTCGCCGACTCACAAACTGACGTTACATATACGTTTGCCCGCTTTAACTCCCGCCCTGATCAAGATCGCGAGGACAGCTGTGCTTACCATGCCCTGCCACGTCCTACTCAGAGTCCGGACGGAACAAAAGTGATGTTCAATTCCACTTTTCTGGAGCGCACACATACGGTTGTCGATGAGTGTCAGTGCGGCAGTCAAACAACGCAATGGTGTATCGACCAAGGAAGACCGTTATACACAGGCCAAACGGATCGAGATGTGGGTTTGTTTTGGGCAGTTGCCTATTATCCCTACCCGCCGGAAATCAGAGGATGTCAAGTTTTTAGTTGAAATTTTTTCGAGTGACTCCCGGTTTTTCATTAAGCCGCCCTCCTTTTTTCTTCAAGCGACTCGTCTTGTTCTGTCTCAATGGCAGAAACAACCTCCATAATCTCCTTATATCCTTTGATGGTGCGAAGACGCGTCTCGCAATAGAGAAGAACTGACCCCAGCCACCTCTGCGACATCCGACTGTCTCGGATCCGCTTGATGTGCTTCTCACAACCCCGCACACTGGAAAACAAACTCTCAATCGGGTTCGTCGAGTGCAGCGTCTTCCTTAATAATGCAGGAACCTTCAACCGATGGAGCGTCAGCATCTCTTCCAACGCCTCTAATAACGATTCCGCAGCAGAGACGTTCTTTTCTCTGA